>DASRQS010000016.1:0-9567 GCA_035696365.1 Gaiellales bacterium
GCAGACGCTCGCGCGCATCCTCAACGTCCCGTTCGCGATCGCCGACGCGACCGCGCTGACCGAAGCCGGTTACGTGGGCGAGGACGTCGAGAACATCCTGCTCAAGCTGATCCAGGCCGCCGACTTCGACGTCAAGAAGGCCGAGACCGGGATCATCTACATCGACGAGGTCGACAAGATCGCGCGCAAGGCGGACAACCCGTCGATCACGCGCGACGTCTCCGGCGAGGGCGTGCAGCAGGCGCTCCTGAAGATCCTCGAGGGCACCATCGCGTCGGTTCCGCCGCAGGGCGGGCGCAAGCACCCGCACCAGGAGTTCCTGTCGATCGACACGACGAACATCCTCTTCATCTGCGGTGGCGCGTTCGCCGGCCTGGAGTCGATCATCGAGCGCCGCATCGGCGCCAACGGCGTCGGCTTCTCGGGCCAGATCGACTCCAAGCGCAATCGCGACACGCAGGGCCTGTTCACGCAGGTCATGCCCGAGGATCTCGTCTCCTTCGGAATCATTCCCGAGTTCATCGGGCGCCTGCCGGTGCTCTCGACGGTGCGCCAGCTGCAGCGCGAGGACCTCGTGCGCATCCTGGTCGAGCCGCGCAACGCGCTCGTCCGCCAGTACCAGCGCCTGCTCAAGCACGACAACGTGGAGCTCGTCTTCACGGACGACGCCCTGTGGGCGATCGCCGACTCCGCGCTGGAGCGCGAGACCGGCGCGCGCGGCCTGCGCTCGATCATCGAGAGCGCGCTGCTCGACGTGATGTTCGAGCTGCCCTCGCGCACCGACGTCGACAAGTGCGTGCTGACCCGCGAGACGATCGAGCGCGGTCTGCGCCCGACCCTCGTCACGCAGGGCGGCAGCGAAACGCTGGAAGAGTCGGCCTGACGAACGGCCCCGGCGCGTCCGGGGCGCGAAGCGGGACGGTTGGGGTCTGGCCCTTGATGTCCCGCATGGGACGCCGAAGCGCAGTGCGCGCGGCCGCCCGCGAAAATCGTTGCCCCTTCTCGCCTTGGCTGCGGACGCTGGCGCAGGGGTCAGACCTATCTTCCTTCCTAGGCGGTCGTTCGTTGCGTGCCACGAGGTCTGCCCCCGCGATACCTGTCCCGCACCCGGTGGCCTATCCGCCGTCGCGTGAGCGCTCGTGCCTTTCGCGGGTTTCGGATAGGGCCCTCACTCGGTTACTGGCTCGCCGGGTTTACCGCGTTCGCCTGTTGGGTGAATGCGCGCCGCCTCAGGCGAGGGGATGCGTCAGGCCGAAGCGCTCGCACAGGCCGGGGACGCTGCTGGGATCCATGTCGAGGCCGTAGCCGGCGCAGAGGGCGCCCATGCGGGAGAGATCGCCGCTTGCGAAGACCTCGGCCAGCTCGCGGAAGAAGTTCTCGAAGCCGGCGGGGGAGATGATCTCGATGATCTCGCAGGGCGTCTCGCCGGCGTTCCAGAAGGTGTGCCACTGGTCGCGCGGCTTGTGCACCCAGGTCCCGGGGCCGGCCGTGAGGACTTCGTCGCCCAGCAGGGCGCCGAGCGTTCCCTCCAGGACGTAGGAGTATTCGTCCTCGCGGTTGTGCCGGTGGAGCGGAGCCGCGAGGGCCCGCGGCGCGAGCGGATGGTGGACGACCGAGAAGCGCTCACCGGTGTGTGCGCCCTCGATCTTCCAGGTCACGCCGATACCGCCGAGGTCGACGTGCTCGCCGCCGTCCACCGGTACCGTGATGCTGGTGGTTTGCACGATGCTCTCCTCCTAATTTAGATATACAATAGTGTTCAGCGTAATGCGGGAGGACGCTACCAATCAGCCTGCGCGCTGTCAAATCGAGCGAACATTACTGTTCACTGATTCATGCCGAGGAAATACGAGCTCAAGCAACGGGCCCGCAGCCAGGCTGAGACGCGGGCGCGGATCGTCGAGGCGACGGTCGCGCTCCACAACGAGCTGGGGCCGGCGCGAACCACGATCAGCGCGATCGCCGAGCGCGCCGGCGTGCAGCGCCTGACGGTCTACCGGCACTTCCCGGACGAGCGCGCGCTGTATCAGGCCTGCAGCGGCCACTGGACGGTCGAGCACCCCAGACCCGATCCCGCCCCTTGGGCTGCGATCGAGGATCCGGCCGAGCGGCTGCAGCTCGCTCTGGGCGAGATCTACGCCTACTTCCGGGCGACCGAGAACATGACCGCCAACGTGCGGCGCGACCTCCCGGAGCTCCCCGTGCTGCAGGAGGTCGCGGCGCCGATGGTGGCCTACTGGGAGGCGGCGAAGGTCGCGCTGGAACGCGGCTGGGAGGCGCGAGGCGAGCGGCGTGAGCGCCTGCATGCCGTCATCGGCCACGCCATCGACTTCGACACCTGGCGCTCGCTGGCGCGGCGGGGCGGCCTCGACGACGCAGAGGTCGCCGAGCTGATGGCGCGCCTCGCGCGCGCGGTGTGATCAGGCGGCGAAGTCGGCGGTCGCCATCGCGGCGTCCGTGCTGCCCTCGAACGTGCCGATGGCGACGCCAAGACCGATGCGGTGGAGACTACGCAACAGGATGATGTGCCGGTGGGTCGGCGAGTGCATCCAGAGCTTCACGAGACCCTCGGGCGTCGCGAAGCGGCCGGTCCCCCAGGCGATGTTCTCACCCACGAGCTCGCTGTCGAGGTGCCGGCGGATGCGGTGGTCGAACGTCTCGCTGGGCGAGTCGTGCTCGAAGTAGTGGCGCGCCAGCATGTCGGCCGAGTGCTCGCGCGCGGCCGAGCGCAGCGCAGCGCTGTAGGTGAACTGCGGCAGCTTGTGCTCGCGCCGGATCTCGTTCAGAAGCTTGAACACGACGCGCTCGGTGCTGCCGCGGAACGAGGATTGCGAGCGCGCGCTCGTCCCGACGGGAAGGAGCAGCAGGCCGGCCGTGAGCAGCACGGCGGTAAGGGCGATCCTTCGCACACGAGCCGGATCGGACGGATTTCGGTACCGGCTCGACCCCTGAGCGGGGGATATGCGATGTGGTATGCCCCCGCGACGAGCTCAAACTCCCTCGGAGGGGTGACGCCGCCCGCCAGATGGGGGATCCGCTAACCGGCCGGCAGCGGGCGCTTGGGTACCAAGACGCGCCGCCGGAACTCGCACACCGTCTCCTCGCGCTGGTTCCAGCCGACGGTCTCGACCGTGACGATGCCGCGGTCGGGCTTGCTCTGCGACTCGCGCTTGTCGAGCACCGTCGTGCGCGCGTAGATCGTGTCGCCGTGGAAGGTCGGACGCGCATGGCGCAGCGACTCGATCTCGAGGTTGGCGATCGCCTTGCCGGAGACGTCCGGGACGCTCATCCCGAGCACGAGCGAATAGACGAGGTTGCCGACCACGACGTTGCGCCCGAACTGCGTCTCGGTCTCCGCGTAGTGCGCGTCGGTGTGCAGCGGGTGGTGGTTCATCGTGATCATGCAGAAGAGGTGGTCGTCAGCTTCGGTGATCGTCTTGCCGGGCCAGTGGTGGTAGACGTCGCCAAGCTCGAACTCCTCGAAGTAGCGGCCGAAGCGCGTCTCGCGCGCGTGGATCTCACGTCCCATCGCGTTCGTCCTCCCAGCGCCGGTCAGCCCGCGGGACGAACGCGCGCAGGGCCCGCAGCTCCTCGCGCGCGCCCGCGTCCAGACCGTCGTAGGCGAGGGCCCCGGGATTCGGCGCGTGCACCGCGCCATCATAGGTATGCCGGTCGCCGCCTATGCTGACCCGGTGAGCAGCGATCCGCGTGAGCCCGACCTGCGCCGCGGGCGCCGCCGGCCCGACTGGGACGAGTACTTCATGCTCATCGCGGTCGCCACGCGCGAGCGCGCGGAGTGCATCGGGCGCCACGTCGGCGCCGTGCTCGTGCGCGAGGGACGCATCGTCGCCACCGGCTACAACGGGACGCCGCGCGGCTTCCTGCGCTGCAACGAGAAGGAGCAGGGCTGCCATCGCTGCGCCCACCGCGACCAGTACCCGAGCGGATCGGCCTACGACGTGTGCATCTGCGTGCACGCCGAGCAGAACGCGGTGCTGCAGGCGGCGCGCCTCGGCTACTCGCTGGATGGCGGGCACTGCTACACGACGCTGCGCCCCTGCTTCGGGTGCCTCAAGGAGCTGCGCCAGGCCGGGGTGGAGCGCGTCGTCTACCTCAACCCCTGGGCGCCGGCCGGCGAGGTCGAGCGCGTGGCCTACGAGGAGCTGCTCGGAAATCTGGCGAGCCTCGGGGTCGTGATCGAGCAGCTCGACCTGGATCCCGCCGTGCTGCAACTCGGGCCCGGCGAGCGGCCCGCCGAGGCGGGCGCCGGGCGATGAGACGGCCGCCGCCGATCGCCGCGCTCTTCACGGTGCTGGCGGCCGGCCTGACGGTCATCGCGGTGAGCGCGTGGGGCGGGGGAGCGCACGTCGCGGCGGTGGCTGCCGCCGTGCTCGCGGTGTGGATGGCGGGCCTCGTCGTGCGCCTGGTCGTGCCCCCCAGAAAACGCTCCGGAAACGGTCCGAGGATTCGGTAGATTCATCCCTCACCCGGGGCATAGACCTCCACTAGTGTTCAAAGGGGCGCAGGCGCGGAGGCCGAATGCCCCCTGGCCCTATGCGAGACGAGACCCCCCTCATCCTCAGCGAGCCCGCGGTCGACCGCCTGATCGCAGCGCGTGTCGCGCACGGCGACTCGCCCCACACCCTGCGCGCGCTGCGCGGCGACCTGGACGAGCTGTGCGGCTTCCTCGCGCAGCAGGGGATGACTCCCGAGACCTGCGGTAGCGAGCCGCTGCGCCGCTGGCAGGCACGACTGGCCGCGCGCCGCCTCGCACCCGCCACGATCGCCCGCCGTCTCTCGTCGGCGCGCGCGCTGTTCGGGGATCTCTTGCGACGCGGCGAGCGCCCGGACGATCCCTCGCTCGTGCTCGTCGGCCCGCGCCGTCGTCGACGCCTTCCCGATCCCGTCACCGCCGCCGATTGCTCCCTCCTGCTCGACGGCGACTGGAACGACGACCTCCGCAGCCTGCGCGATCGCGCGGTACTCGAGCTGCTGTACGGCTGCGGGCTGCGCGCCTCCGAGGTGTGCGCGCTCGAGCTCTCTTCCTATGACGCGGTCGCCGGCCGCCTGCGCGTCGTGGGCAAGGGCGACCGCGAGCGCCTGATCCCGGTCGGCGAACCTGCACGCGAGGCTCTCGACGAGTGGCTGCGCAGCGGAAGGCCGCGCGTCGCGCGTGCCTGCAGCGCGCTGCTGCTGAGCGTGCGCGGCCGAGCGCTCTCGCCGTCGGACATCCGCAGAACGCTCGAGCGCCGCGCTCGAGTCGCGGGTGTGAGCGCCCGCTCGCCCCACGCGCTGCGGCACGCGTACGCTACACATCTGTTGGAGGGGGGCGCGGGTCTGCGCGAGATCCAGGAACTGCTCGGCCACGTGTCGGCCGCCACCACGCAGATCTACGCCCACGTCGCCGTCCCCCATCTCGTGCGCGAGCACGCCGACCACCACCCCCGAGGCTGATGGCTGTCGAAACCACCGAAGCGACCGAGCACGTCCCCCGCGAAGAGCTTGGTGAGATCTGGCGCCAGTACAAGGTGTCGGGCGACCGCGCCCTGCGCGACCGATTGATCCTCACCTACGCGCCCCTCGTGAAGTACGTGGCGGGCAAGCTCGGCTCGTGGCTGCCGCCCCACGTCGAGGAGGGTGACCTCATCTCCTACGGCCTGCTGGGCCTGATCGGGGCGATCGAGCGTTTCGAGCCAGACCGCGAGATCAAGTTCGAGACCTACGCCATCTCGCGCATCCGCGGCGCCATGATCGACGAGCTGCGCTCGCTGGACTGGGTGCCGCGCTCGGTGCGCAACCGCGCCCGCGAGATCGAGCGGGCGATGGCCGAGCTCGAGAACCGCCACAAGCGCACGCCCAGCGACGAGGAGGTCGCCGGCGAGCTCGGTATCTCGGTCGGCGAGTTCGAGGAGAGCCTCACGCAGATCGCGCGCTCCTCGGTCGTCGCGCTCGACGAGTTGTGGTCGGGGAGCGGCGCCGGTGGCGAGAGCACGGCGCTGATCGACACGATCGAGGACCCGCACGCGCCCGACCCCACGCGCGAGCTGCTGCAGGGCGAGATGCGCCAGGCGCTCGCCCAGGCGATCACACGGCTCCCGGATCGCGAGCGGCTCGTGGTGACGCTCTACTACTACGAGGAGCTCACTCTGCGCGAGATCGGCGAGGTGCTGAGCGTCACGGAGTCGCGCGTGTCCCAGCTGCATACGAAGGCCATCCTGCGCCTGCGCGTGCGCTTGCAGGGCTCGCTCGACCACGCCGCCTGACCGACCTCCCCCGCCGGTACCGGCCGCCCGCAGCGCGGCGCGGGGCGCCGCCAGCGCGAGCGCGAGGCCGGCGGCCACCAGCCTGACCGGGCGTCGCATGGCCCGGCGATCCCAGGAGATTCGCACGGAACGAGTGCGGCGACCTCAAGCCGGGCCCGGCGATTCGCGGGAGCGCGATATCATCGCCAGACCCCGTACACCCGGCAGGAGGCACCGCATGCCGTTCGCGCCCGAGAAGATCCGCAACGTCGCGTTCGTCGGCCACCGCGGAAGCGGCAAGACGTCGCTCGCGGAGGCGCTGCTCTTCCAGGCGGGCGCGGTCACCCGCCTGGGCTCCGTCAGTGACGGCAGCACGGTCTCGGACCACGACGACGACGAGAAGCGGCGCACGATGTCCATCTCGGGCTCGTTGCTGCACGCCGAGCACGAGGGCCACAAGCTCAACATCTTCGACGCGCCCGGCGACCCCAGCTTCGTGGCGGACGCGCTGAGCGCGCTGCGGGTCGTCGAAGGCGCACTCTTCACCGTCTCGGGCGTCGCGGGCGTCGAGGTGATGACCTCGCGGCTGTGGCGCCGCTGCGATGAGCTCGAGCAGTCCCGGGTCGTGTTCATCAACCACCTCGACCGCGATCGCGCCGATTTCGGGGCCGCACTCACATCGATCCAGGAGCAGCTCTCGCCCCGCTGCGTTGCGATCGCGATCCCGATCGGCAGCGAGAAGGACTTCCGCGGGGTGATCGACGTGCTCCACATGGTCGCCTACGAGGACGCCGGGGACGGGTCGCGCGAGGCGGAGCCGGGACCGATCCCGGCCGACATGGTGGACGAGGCGGCGACCTGGCGTGAGCGCCTCGTGGAGGCCGTCGTCGAGGTCTCCGACGACCTCACGGCCAAGTACCTCGACGGCGAGGAGATCAGCGCCGACGAGCTCCGCGAGGCCCTGCACGCCGAGGTGCTGCGCGGCGAGCTGTTTCCTGTCGCCTGTGGTTGCGCGACGAAGAACGAGGGCACGCACGCGCTGCTCGACCTGATCGTCGAGGGCGTCCCGGCGCCCTCGGAGAATTTCATCGCGGCGCGCTCGGGCGACGACGACGTCGTGCTGTCGTCGAACGAGAGCTCCACGGCCGTGTACGCCTTCAAGACCGTCGCCGACGCCCACGTCGGCCGCATCAACTTCGTGCGCGTGTTCTCCGGGACGCTGCACGCCGACGTGCAGCTCGTCAACGGCCGCACGGGCACCAAGGAGCGGATCGGCCAGGTGCTCGAGGTGCAGGGCAAGGAGCATCACCCCGTGAGCGAGCTCGGCCCGGGCGACATCGGAGCCGTCCCCAAGCTCAAGGACGTGATCGCCGGCGACGTGCTCGCCGAGCGCCCCATGATCGTGCAGGGCGCGCCGCTGCCGGCGCCCATCGTGTCGGTCGCCGTGGAGCCGAAGGTGCGCGGCGAGGACGAGAAGATGGTGACGGCGCTGCGCCGGCTGGCCGAGGAGGATCCGACGCTGCGCGTGAGTCGCGACGAGCGCACCAGCGAGCTGCTCGTCAGCGGCCTCTCGCAGATGCACGTCGAGGTGACCGTCGAGCGCGTCAAGCGGCGCTTCGGCGTCGAGATCGTCACGCACCCGCCGCGCGTGCCGTACTTCGAGGCGATCCGCAAGAAGACGCGCGCCCACGCGCGCTACAAGAAGCAGACGGGCGGCCGCGGCCAGTTCGGCGATTGCCACATCGAGGTCGAGCCGCTGCCGGCGCACGAGGGCTACGAGTTCATCGACAAGATCGTGGGCGGCGTGATCCCGCAGGGCTTCCGGCCGGCCGTCGACAAGGGCATCCAGGAGACGATGCACACGGGCGATCTCGCGGGCTATCCGGTCATCGGCGTGCGCGTCACCCTGGTCGACGGCTCCTACCACTCGGTCGACTCCTCGGAGATGGCATTCCGCATCGCGGGCTCCATGGCCTTCAAGAAGGCCTACTCTGAGGCTGATCCCGTTCTCCTGGAACCCATCATGTCCGTCGAGATCACCTCGCCCTCCGACGTTGTGGGTGACGTCATCGGCGACCTCAACTCGCGCCGCGGGCGCCCACTCGGTATGGATCCCGCCGGCGAGAACACCGTGATTCGGGCCGAGGTGCCGATGTCCGAGATGCTCTCCTACGCTCCCGACCTGACCTCGCTGACGGGCGGGCGGGGCGACTACGCGATGACGCTGGCACGCTACGACGAGGTTCCGGCGCATGTCTCGCAGCGCCTCATCGCCGACCTGCAACGGGAGCGCGAAGCGGCCAAGGCGTGACCCAGATCGGCAAGATCGGCATCACGCGCCAGTGCGGCGTGTGTGGTCGCACGCTCCTGCTGGGCGAGCAGGTCGAGGAGTTCACGAACGGCGCGCGCAGCGTGTCGGTCTGCGCGCTGTGCCTCTCCGAGGCCGCGGCGCGCGGCTGGCTGCTCGTCGGCGCTCCGGCTCCGCCCCCGGTGGAGGAGGACGTGCCGGACGAGGGCGAGCGGCACGGCTGGCTGCGCCGGCGGCGCGCGCCGACTGCCGTCGAGGAGCCGGAGCCGCCATCCGGTCGCTCGCTGCCGGTGCCGGCCGCCCGCGCGCTCGAGCGCGTCGTCGACGCCTTCAATGCGAGCGCCTACCGCCGCACGCTCGCGAGCATCGCGAAGAGCCTCGGCGTGCCGCGCGCCTCGGTCGTCGTGCTCTCGGGCAACCGGCCCGACGCGATCGTCACGGTGGCCTGGGAGATCTCGTGGTACCAGTACCGCGTCGAGGCCGAGCACGGCGGGCATGTGCGGCTCGAGGATCGCGGCGACGACCCCGGCGTGATCGACCAGCGCTGGCGCGACTGGAACGCGCAGGTCGCGGTGGATGGCCAGCTCACGCTCGTCTGAGCGTGGTGACAAAGCGACAGAGGGTGCGTTCATGCGACTGACCGAGCTGGCGTCCGACCTCGAGGCACTGCGGACCGACATCGCGGACGAGCTGCTCGCGATCAACCGCTACGAGCAGCAGACCTTCACGATCACCGACGAGGAGACGCGCGAGACGGTGGCTCGCATCCTCGACGAGCGCAAGCAGCACGTCGCGCTCCTGCTCGGCCAGCTCCGGCGGCTCGACCCGAAGCAGCGCGAGAAGCTCGACCGCTGAGCAGGCTTCGGACGGCGGCCCGACGCCGCGTGGCGCCGCGCGAGACCGAGACGTGCCCTTAGGCTGCCCTCATGCAGGTTGAAGAGGCCATTCGCGAGCGTCGCACGCTCAAGGCGTTCACCGACGCGCCGGTCGCGGCCGAGCTCGTGGGCGAGCTGCTCG
>DASRQS010000017.1:0-61709 GCA_035696365.1 Gaiellales bacterium
CGTTGCGAATCTCCTCCCACAGCGCATGCGCAACATCACGCGCATCGATCAGCACCCGCTCATCCACCAACAGACCCGCCCCCCCGACCCTCGCCCTCCTCACACCACCTATCGGCGCCGAGAACGGGGGACTGGAGTCCCGCCAACGTTTCCTCCGGAGCGACGTCACCGGCGTGGAAGCCGCGCGCGCCTCAGCGTATGCCGATTCAAGGACCAGCGGTGCGCTGCCGATGGCTCGAGTATGGGCGCGGAAGTCGTCTCCGCCACGATTCGAGCGCGCAATGGGTCGCGAGGCGCGCGCCTCGCAGCGGTTCGCATCGCGAGCATCCTGCTCGGCGTTGCCGCAGCCGTCGCCTGCGGGGTGCTGCTCTACAAGGCACCTGACGGATCGATTGACTTCCGCACCGGCGTCTGGCAGCCCGCGTTCGACATCGCCCACTCGCGCACGCCGTATCCACCCGCGGACACGTGGCGCAGCCAGGACGGCACGCCATCCATCTATCCGCCCTTCATCGCAGTGATGGCGCTCCCGCTCGGCCTGTTGCCATTCGCTGTGGCCTCGGTCATCTGGTCAGCCCTGCTCATGTGCACACTGGCCCTCACGCTGCGCGCCGTCGGGGTACGTGACTGGAGGATCTTCGCTGCGGCGATCCTCTCGCTCCCCGTCTTCGTGGCGCTCGAGCTCGGCCAGGTCGAGATATTGCTCGTGCTCGCGACCGCGCTTCTCTGGCGCTACCGCGACACCTGGCTGCTCGCTGCCCTGGCCCTCGGCCTGGGCCTCGCCATCAAGCCGCTCATGTTCCCGCTGCTCGCGTGGCTACTGATCACACGGCGCGTTCGCGCGCTCGGCGCGAGCCTGGCAGTCGCGGGCGCCGTCACACTCGCGAGCTGGGCGGTCATCGGATTCGCAGGCCTGCGCGCGTACCCCGCCCTGCTGCAGGCCTGGGATCGAGCCTACGGCGCTTGCGGCGTGTCGGTCAGCGCATTCGCGCTCAAGCTCGGGGCGCCCGGGCTGCTCGCAACCTCGCTGCGCCTCGCCGCAGCGGCGGCACTGCTCACCTGGGCGTGGCGGCTCGCTCGACGGCCCGAGGGCGACCGTGCGTCGTTCGCCTGCGCGATCGGCGCTCTCGTCGCTGCGGCGCCGGTGTTCTGGGGGCACTACCTCGTCTACTTCCTCGTCCCGATCGCGCTCGCAGCTCCCCGCCTCGACCGGCGCTGGCTGCTGCTGGCGGTGCCCTGGGTGCTCGGCTCCGACGACTCCCTGAGAATGCACCTCGTGCACGTGGGCGCCCGCGTCGTCCCGACCACGTCGTTCGTCGGAAGCAACGGCTACGGGGTCTTCGTCGGCTATCTGCTCCTGAGCCTCGCCATCGTGGTCTTCACCGCACGCGTCCGCCGCGACCAGGCCGTCACGCCTGCGGCCTGACCCAGGAGAGGATGGCGCGGGAGCTGCTGAGGACTGTGCCGTCGGGCAGCTTGAGCGTCGGCAGCTTCGTCGTCCCGGTCGCTTCGAGCAGCTCAGCGCGCGAGCCCTTGCGCAGGAACGGGATGGGGCTGCCATGGCCCGCGATCACCTTGTCGTAGTCGATACCGGCTGCGCGGAGCGCCTCCTGTACGCGTCGACACGGATGGAACCGCGGGCCACCGTCATCGCCATGGCAGACGAACAGCGTGGGGATCTGCGCACGCATCAGATCGCGTCGGCGCAGGTCGCGGTGAGCTGTTCGAGCACCATCTGCCATCCGGTCTCGACCTTGTCGGCCACGTCCGGCATGGCGGCGCACAGCGACTCGAGGCGCTCATGCACGAGCGTGAGCCTCGTGGCGCCGTCAGGTGCGTCGTCCAGCGTGATGGTCAGAAGCGAGTCGTAGACAGGGCCGGCGTCGCGTTCGGGGCCCACGAACCCCCAGCGGAACACGATGCGCCGATCGGGCACGAGCTCGATCAGCTCGCACTCGAACCCACCGGCTTCGCGGCCGGCTGCTCCCTGCCAGATGCGATAGCGTCCGCCGACGCGCTCGTCGACCTCCGTGCGCGTGACCTCGAGGCCACCGGGCGCGAGCCACCGGCGCAGGAGCTCGGGCTCGAGCCACGCGCGATAGACCCGTCCGGACGGGGCGGGGATGGTGCGCTCGAGCTTGACGATCGGATGCTCGGTGGTCATCGGGGACATCAGCCCTCCTGTTCAGGGGCGGGATCGACTCGGAAAAGCGCATCGAGGGCGTCGAGGCGCTCATTCCAGTAACGCTCGTAGAACCGCAGCCAGTCGAAGGCAGAGGCGAGCGGTCCCGGCTCGAGACGGCATACGTGACGACGGCCATCGACCCTACGGCTGACCAGACCCGCCCCCTCCAGCACCTTCACGTGCTTGGAAGCAGCGGCCAGCGACATCGTCAGCGGTGCGGCGAGCTCGCCCACGGTGCGCTCACCGACCGCGAGCCTCCCCAGCATCTCGCGTCGCGCCTCGTGCGCCAGCGCGTGAAAGACGTCATCGATGCCGCTGGGATCCTCAACCATAAGGTTGAATGTACTGGCCCATGCGATCGATTGTCAACCTAATGGTTGAGGATCGGTTCGTCGCATGATTGGGAGCAGACAGTCCGCCGGGCTGCGCTTCGTCGGCCTCATGTGCGTGTACGTCAGCGAATTTCTCGCGTCGATGTTCATGGTCCCGCGATCGCGAACCGGCGCAAGGCCGACGCACCTAAACCTCTTCGGAGAGCGAGCGATGGGCTTCTCACGTCTCGTCACGGGCGCGTGGCTCATGGACCTCACGGTCGCGGCGACGCTCAACGCGGCCAGCGGCTACAGCCTGCCTCTGTGACGAGAGCGGACGACGAGGTTCGAACTCGCGACCCTCAGCTTGGGAAGCAAGTTCGTCCTTCGACCTGTCCGTGTGCGTGATCAGATCGGGAGCTGGCTCACGGCGAGTCAGCCCGTAGGCGAGTGGGATCCCCATGCCGGGTAGTTGACCGGCTCGGGTGTGGAGATGACGACCTTGAGCCTGCGGCCGCGGGCGTCCACGACGCAGAGCTTGTCGATCTGGGCTTGAAGGTCATGGCAACCGGTCAGCAGCTGACGGCCGTCTGGGGACCAGACCGGCTTGAAGAACACGAACTGGCTGCTGGCCTTGCGGAGCACGCGCAGGCCACGCCCGTTCGGATGGACGACCATAATTGCGCCCGGTGCGAGGCCATCCGGGACTTGGGGATCGATGTTGAACGAGAGCCAGCGGCCGTCGGGAGACCAGTCGGGGTGTTCCAGGCCTGCGAGGGGCGCCAGCACCTCGTGCAGCCCCGTGCCGTCTACGTTCACCACCCAGATGCCTGACAGCTGGGAGTTCTGGGCGGTGACGCCGGTGATGCGCGCGAAGGCAATCTGCGACCCGTCGGGCGAGAACACCGGCTCGACGTCGAACCCGTCGTGCGTCACCTGCCTGGCTTTGGAACCATCGGCGCGCATGACCCAGATGGACGTGGTGAAAGCGGGATCATCGGGGAAGAGGGTCGAGGCGTCGAAGGTGATCCAGCGCCCGTCCGGCGACCATTTGGGAATCTCCTGGATGCCGGCTCCGAAGGTCAGCTGGCGCACATTCCCGCCCTCGGGGGTCATCGCCGCGAGGTGCACTCCTACATCGTCGACGAAGTCGAAGGCGATGCGCCGCCCGTCGGGCGACCAGTCCGAGAAGAAACTGACGACGTTGGTCAGGCGCTGCTGATCGCTGCCGTCGGGATTGGCCGCCCAGATGCTGGTGTCACCGAGCGCCGGGTCCTTCTTGCCGAACGTGATGCGACCGTTCTGCGGTCCATCGGACGCCTGAATTGGCAGAGCACCCCCGATCGCCGTGAGCACGACGACGAGCACGGCCAGCGTCAGACGGACGCGCATATCGATCCTCCCCCACTATCCCGCCCCGGCTCGACCCGCCGAGAGCGCCCTAGACTGGAGGCGATCTTAGTGCCAATCCGCTCGATCCTGCAAGGGATGCGTGGGGGGATTGCGCCCGCTTGAGCCAGAGCGGACGACGAGGCTCGAATTCGCGACCCTCAGCTTGGGAAGCTGCGAGCAACTGGCGCGTCAGCGGCTCGACGTTTGGCGTTGAATGGGCGTGACGCCGAGAGCCATACGAACCGGGCGCATTCGAGTTCTGCGCCATTTGCAGGTTGGTTCCTTGAGCGGGAGCGACGGGACTCGAACCCGCGACCTCCGGCGTGACAGGCCGCACCGGACGGTTGGCAACGCTCGGCGAAAAGACCACTTCGGCGATCGCATCCCCCCAACGCCGGTACTCAACGGGCACGGGCACGTCTGCAGAGCGGCGATCGGAAGCGTCCGAGGTCTCTGATCGATTTGGGACCGAACTGGCCCTGCGCACCGGGACGGCAGAGTGCGCCGGCGCCCCTGCATCCACTCGCCGGCCCACCACATAGGCGGCTAAGAGCGCCGCGACCTCCTCGTCAGATTGCAGGTCAGCGGCTCCTGCTGAGCGGACGAGGTCGGGCTTCGCGCGCGCAGCTGGCTTTGACGCTTGGTGCGCCGGCATCGAGGGTTGCGGAGCTGGAGTTCGAGCACGCGACCGAATCGACTCGATACTTGCTGCTCACAACCTCACGGCTGCGTCCCCAGGCCTGGTGCCTTTGGCGGAGGAGGCGCTACCGCTCGCGTCCATTGCGGACGGCACGATCTCGAGCCGGAAGTGCTGGCGGGCATCGCCCGCGCGGTCGGATGTGAGGGCGACGCGCGGCAGGAACTCGCTCGCGTCGTGAGGACGAGCGCGTGCGCCGCGGTGCGTCCTACGCACAGCAGCGCGCGCTGCGCAAGCGACGTTACGTCTCGGCGGGGGTTCGCAGCTCGCCCCGCACGCCGGCTGGGCCACCTCCTGGACGCCTGGTGGAGATCAACCGCCGGCAACGCTGCCTCTGCTTGCACTGCTCTGCCTCGCCGCCGAGGCCATGGGCCAGCTCAGGCCATTGCCAGTACCCCGGCTGCACCGCTGAGCGCGAACTCGAAGCCCACCACGTCATCGCCGTCGAGTGTGGCGGCAGAACCGAGCTCGCCAACCTCATCCTGCTCTGCCCCCGCCACCACAAACTCCTCCACGACCACCACATTCGCACCGGCGGCCACGGCGAACATCCCGTCTTCACCGACCAAGCCGGACGCGCCATCACCACCAACCAACCACACGCGCCACCCCGCTGACGAGCCGCTACCTGCCGGTGCGCTCCCGGTGCTTGCACCCCGGCCAGCAGCAGGGCCGGCGCCGGCCATCTTCCAGCTCCTCCCGGGTCCTGCGAATGCGACGCTCCCGGGTCGTCTTCTGCTTGGCATCCTCGACCCAGCAGATGAACTCGTTGCGCGCCAGAGGTGTGATGTCCTTCCAAGCATCGAGCGCCGTGGTGTTGGCGATCAGCGCCTCGCGCAGGTCTGCGGGCAGCTTGTGCACTACGCCACCGGGCACTCGCTGGCTGGTCACAAAGGCAACGGTAGCGCGGCGGACTGCAAGGCGGACCTGCCCGTTAGAGAAGTTCCCTGATCGAGTCGGCGAGATCGGGACGAAGGTACGCACCTCTGATCACGGTCCACGCTCGGATCCGGAAGTCATCCAGACCCGCCGCGACGAATGCTGCGATGCGCCGCTCTGTCTGCCCTCGATCATCCATCCGGTTATCCAGCGGATTCCAGAGGAACGAGGGCAGGTCGTACTCGCGATCGGCGAGGTACGGCTTCGGATCGATCGCGACGAACTGCTCGGCGTGCCGGAGGATGTTGTGGTGATGGAAGTCGCCGTGCACGAGCCACTCCGCACCCGGACGGAGCTCCGCGAACAGCTCGCGCGCGAGCGGAACGAGTTCACTGCCTTCGCGTTCCGCTTCCTCCAGCCAGCGCACGACCTCCGGCGCAACCGGCCGAAACGGCGATCCCGCGCGTCGCCACAAGCGCGACGCAACGTTCACGGCAATCGCCGTCGCGTCGACTTCGCGCAGCGCGGACAGATCGTCACCCGGCACAGCGCGTTCCTCGAGGAGCGCGCGTCCCGATCGTCGCAAGAGTCGCACCGCGCCGTCGCCATCCCAGAGCTCGAGCGCGTCCGCCTCATGCAGGGCCTCCTCGTCCCCTTCCCATGCGACCTTGAGCACGGCAGGGCCAGCCGGCGCCACGTAGGAGACGTTCGAAAGCGCAAAGGGCTCCCCAAGCTCGAGCCCCCACAGCCGCGCAGCTTCCACCGCGGTCGCCTTCGCGGCGCTCAAATCAAAGCGCGCTTCCCCGGATGCTTCCATCGGCCGAGACTAACGCGCTCGGCATTTGACTCACGGGGCCGGCGCAGCAACAGCGCCCGCACACTCGTCAACGTCGCCCACTTCCTCACGCCGCCGGCGGCTCCGGCTGACGAGTCCGTTGGTGGTGATCGGTTGCGGTGATCGATCATTCACCCGCGAGGGGTGAGATGGGGGTGCCGGACGCGCCGTAGCGTGGAGATTTCGCTGCCGCGATTGACATACGGGGGTGCTGTGATGGCGATGCCATTCAAGGGAACGATCAACGTCGACATTCGCGACTCGGAGCCGGACTGGTCTCCGTTCGAGCCGCCGAAGGCGCCCGACGGCTCGCCGAACATCTTGTACATCGTTCTCGACGACGTCGGTTTCTCTGCCATGAGCTGTTACGGCGGTCCGATCGAGACGCCGAACATCGATCGGATCGTCTCGGCCGGGGTGCGCTACACGCAGTTCCACACGACCGCGTTGTGCTCGCCTACCCGCTCGTGCCTGCTGACAGGTCGGAACCACACGCGTAACAGCATGGCTTGCATCACGGAGGCGGCGATCGGCTTCCCGAACGCGAGCGGGACGATCCCGCCGGAAAACGGGATGCTTTCGGAGATTCTCGGGGAGCGCGGCTGGAACACGTTCATGGTGGGCAAGTGGCATCTCTGCCCGACCGACGAGATGAACCTGGCCGCGACGCGGCGCAACTGGCCGAGCGGGCGGGGCTTCGAGCGCTGGTACGGCTTCCTTGGCGCTGAGACGAACCAGTGGTATCCCGACTTGGTGTACGACAACCATCCGGTCGACCAGCCACGTACACCGGACGACGGCTATCACCTCACCGACGACCTCACCGACAAGGCGCTGGAATTCATCCGCGACGCGAATGCCGTTGCACCCGAGAAACCGTTCTTCCTCTACTACGCGCCGGGAGCCTGCCACGCGCCGCACCACGCGCCGAAGGAGTGGATCGAGAAGTTCAAGGGCCGCTTCGACATGGGCTACGAGGCGATGCGCGAGCAGACGCTCGCCAACCAGAAGAAGCTCGGCATCGTCCCGGCAGACACCGAGCTGCCGCCGCTCAACCCGATCGGGGACGAGACGCGCAAGGGACCGGACGGAAAGCCGTTCCCGCTGATGGATGTCACGCGCCCCTGGGATTCGCTGAAGGACGAGGAGAAGCGGTTGTTCTCCCGCATGGCAGAGGTGTACGCGGGGTTCCTCGGGCACGCCGATCATCACATCGGGCGGCTGCTCGACTACCTCGAGCAGAATGACTTGCTCGAGAACACGCTGATCGTGGTCGTCTCTGACAACGGCGCCAGCGGCGAGGGCGGATCGAACGGCTCGGTGAATGAGATGAAGTTCGCCAACGGCGTCCCCGACGACCTGGCCCAGAACCTCGCGATGATCGACGACCTCGGCGGCACGAAGACGTACAACCACTACCCGAACGGCTGGGCGATGGCGTTCAACACGCCCTTCAAGATGTGGAAGCGCTACGAGTTCAACGGCGGCACAAGCGACCCGTGCATCATCTCCTGGCCAGCCGGAACGAAGGCGCGCGGCGAGATCCGCGGCCAGTATCACCATGCGATCGACCTCGTGCCGACGATCCTCGACGCCCTCGGTGTCGAGCCGCCGCAGACGATCAAGGGTCACACGCAGTCGCCCTTCGACGGCGTCAGCATGCGCACGAGTCTCGACGACGACTCCGCCGAGTCGAAGCGCAAGACGCAGTTCTACGCGATGCTCGGCTCCCGCTCGATCTGGCACGAAGGCTGGAAAGCAGTCACCACCCATCCCACCATCGCCGGCTGGGGCAACTTCAACGACGACGACTGGGAGCTCTACCACGTAGACGTCGACCGGGCCGAGCTGAACAACCTCGCAGCGGAGCAGCCGGACAAGCTCCGCGAGATGGTCAACATCTGGTTCTCAGAGGCCGGCCGCAACGGCGCCTTCCCGCTCGACGACCGCACCCCGGTCGAGATCCTGACCGAGCCCCGCCCGCAGCTCAGCGCCCCCCGCGATCGCTACGTGTACTACCCAGGCACAGCGCCGGTCAGCGAGTGGCAGGCGGTCAACACCAAGAACCGCTCGTTCGTGATCGGCGCACTCGTCGACATCCCGGCCCCCGGGGCCAACGGCGTGCTCTTCGCGATCGGCTCCCGCTTCGGCGGCCATGCGCTCTATGTCAAGGACAACCGCCTCCGCTACGTCAACAACTTCGTTGGCGCCGAGGAGCAGATGGTCGTGGGCTCCGAAGGCATCCCCACGGGCAAGAATCTGATCCTCTCGGCGTCGTTCGAGAAGGAAGGCATGGAGCCGACCTGCGCCACCGGCACGCTGTCTCTCTACCACGGAGACACCAAGGTCGGCGAGGGCAAGATCAAGACCCAACTCGGGGCGTTCGCGATTGCCGGCTCGGGCCTCTCCGTCGGACGGCACAGCGGAGAACCTGTGACCGACGACTACCCGGGCCAACCTCCATACGTCTTCACCGGCGGCACGATCAGCCGCGTCGTCGTCGACGTCTCCGGAGAGCCCTACGTCGACCTCGAACGCCAGGCAGAGATGCTCATCCGCTCCCAGTAAAGCACGAGGAGCGAGCAGCGGCGCTCCGAGCACGATGCCGCGCTCGACGTGAACATGGTCAACTGCCACACTTGCCGTAGCCGGTGCTCTCGTAGGCAGTGCTTTGTGGCTGGACGGGCGAACAGCACCGAGGACGGGCCGGCGAGCGAACCGCGCGAGTGGACGGCACGCACCATCTCACGTGAGGTGCGGCTACGAATCGGCGAGCGAGCCCACCACCCGCGCGGGCATCTACTCGGCTTGGTCGTCGATCTCGGCAACGATGGCGACTGCGGCCTCGGCTGAGACCGCGTGCTTCGCGATCTTCTGGTAGCCCGAGAGCGAGCGCTCCAGTTGCTCAACCATCCTGTCCTCGGCGACCGCGATGATGGCCGACGAGCCTGGCGGCAGGCTGTTGCCGATCTCCTTCAGATCCGCATCCTTGAAGCCCTTGTCGCGGACCTTTCCCCACACACCGGCGGCGCCCCCGCCCACCGCCGCGGAAAGGATGATGCTGGGCGGGAAAATCAGGCCGACCACGCCACCGGCGATCGCCCCTCTCTTTGCCCACTTCTTGCCACTCGGATCAGCCGTCTCGTCGAACTTGACCTTGCCGTCAGCCGTGTGGACGATCACAGCTGCGTCGATCAAATCGATCGCACCATCCCGCTGCGCCGCCTTGAAATCCTTAACTGCCTCGGCAGCCCCGCCCTCGCTGCCGTACATCGCAACGAAGACCTCCACCGTGCTGGTGCTCATTCGAACTCCCTTGGTCGCCGTGTGCGCGGCGGTCGCCTTCTGTCGAATCGCTCATGCAGCGACCACAGGGGTGAATTGTGCCGGAGCGGACTGCTCACGAGATCACCCGCCGTGGGTGAGGTCGGGCCACCGCGAGCGCGATGAGATTCGGTTGGGCGCGGGTAGGATCGCGCTCGAGATCGCACACCTGCATCGTGGGGAGGTACGAGCTCGTGGCGCGCCAGGAAGCAAAGCCGGTCCGGGCCGTGAGGGACGCGACGGCGGAGACCGAGGGAGCAGCGGCCGTTGCCCCCGCCGTGCAACTTTCCCCGGCCGAGCGGGCGGCGCGGGGCAAGGCGGCGCGTGCGGAGGTGCCTCGCGGGACCCATGGCGAGTGGGCGCCCGCACCCGGGCGGCCTGATCCAATCGAGCTGCTGGAGCAGCAGGCCGCCACCCGCGTGCCGGAGCTGGTGCCGATCCGGTACGGGCGGATGCTCGTCTCGCCGTTCACCTTTTACCGCGGCGGCGCGCTGATCATGGCCTCCGATCTCGCTGCCACGCCCCGCTCGGGGTTGCACGTGCAGCTCTGCGGCGATGCGCACCTCTCGAACTTCGGGGTCTTCGGTACGCCGGAGCGGAACCTCGTGTTCGATATCAACGACTTCGACGAAACCTATCCCGGCCCGTGGGAGTGGGATCTCAAGCGGCTCACCGCAAGCCTGGTCGTAGCTGGCCGCGACCGGGGCTACTCCGCTGCGCAGCGCGGCGAGATCGTGCTGGCGGCGGCGGAGGAGTACGGGACGGCGATGCGCGGGTTCGCCGGCAAGTCGAACCTCGAAGTCTGGTATGCGCGCGTGGACATCGAGTCGGCGATCGCGGGGTTCCGGCGTCAGCTCAGCGCTCGGCAACTCGCGAGGGGCGACGCTGCCCTCGCCAAGGCGCGGACGAAGGACCGACTGCGGTCGTTCTCCAAGCTGACCGAGGTGGTCGACGGCAAGTCTCGGATCATCAGCGACCCTCCGCTGATCGTGCCGATCGACGAGCTCATGGGGAGCGACTGGCAAGGCGTCGAGAATGAGTTACGCAGCGATTTTCGCGACTATCGGATCACGCTCGAGAGCGACCGCCGGCAGCTCCTGGAGCGGTACCAGCTCGCGCACGTCGCGCGCAAGGTGGTGGGCGTCGGGAGCGTTGGCACCCGCGCCTGGATCGCGCTCCTGATTGGCCGGGACGCTTCAGATCCTGTCTTCTTACAGATCAAGGAGGCCCAGCCCTCCGTGCTCGAGCCGTTCCTCGGATCCAGCGCATACGACAACTGCGGGCAGCGGGTGGTCGCCGGCCAGCGGCTGATGCAAACGGCGAGTGACCTGTTCCTGGGCTGGCTTCGCCGGGAGAAGGGCCTTGACGGACGCCAGCGGGACTTCTACGTGCGCCAGTTGAGCGACTGGAAGGGCAGCGCCGAGATCGACGTCATGCGTTACCGCGGGATGGTTGCGTACGGCAGGCTCTGTGCCTGGACGCTGGCGCGGGCGCACGCGCGCTCGGGCGACAGCATCGCGATCGCCTCCTACGTCGGTGCCGGGCACCGCTTCCATCAGGCCATCGCCGCGTTCTCCGAGGCCTACGCCGACCAGAACGAGCGGGACTACAGCCTGCTGGTCGATGCCGTCAAGTCGGGACGCCTCGAGGCCACGACCGGCCTGTGAGAGGGCGGTACGCCAACCGGCGGGACAGGCTTTCGTGTTGGCGCTAGGACAGCTGCACCTCGCTGCGGTCGGGCCCTAGAGTGGCGCCATCTCCGCTCGATTCCCTGTTCGGGAGCATCCGGCCGTACCAGCGTGCGTGGCTGTCGCAAGACGTCGTCGCAGGCATCACGCTCGCAGCGCTCGCGATCCCGGAAGTCATGGGTTACACGAAGATCGCCGGCACGCCGGTGATCACCGGGCTGTACACGATCCTGCTGCCGATCCTGGCCTTCGCGGTGTTCGGATCGTCGCGTCACCTCGTGGTCGGCGGCGACTCCGCCACCGCGGCGATCCTGTTCGCCGGCATCGCCGGACTCGGAATCTCCGGGCTTCAGCCGGGATCGTCGCAATGGCTGGCTCTGGCCAGCCTGAGCGCCCTGCTGGCCGCAGGTCTGCTGCTCCTCGCCCGGATCGCGCGGCTCGGCTTCCTCGCGAACTTCATCTCCCGCACGGTCTTGATCGGCTTCCTCACCGGCGTCGGCATCCAAGTCGCCATGGGCCAGTTCGCCGGGCTGTTCGGCATTCCATCGCCGAAGGTGTCGCTCAACCGCACGAGCGGAACCGTGATCAAGTTCTGGGACACCCTGACAGACATCGGTGACACGTCCGGAGCGACACTCGCGGTCTCGCTCTCCGTGATCGCCATCCTGATCGTGTTCGGGCGCTGGATCAAGGTGGTGCCCGGTGGACTCGTCGCGGTCGTCGGGGCGATTGTCGTCAGCTACGCGGCCGACCTCAGCTCCCACGGGGTGTCGGTCCTCGGGCCCGTGCCAAGCGGCCTGCCGCACATCGGCTTCCCGGACGGGGTCACGTGGTCGAACGGGACCGCGCTGCTGGGAACGGCGGTGTCGATGTTCCTCGTGATCCTGGCCCAGAGCGCAGCGACCTCGCGAGCCTATGCCGTCAAGTACCAGGAGCGCTTCGTCGAGAACGACGACCTGGTCGGCCTCAGTGCCGCGAACCTGGTCGCCGGCTTCAGCGGAACGTTCGTCGTCAACGGCAGCCCGACCAAGACGGAGATGGTCGACGAGGCCAAGAGCCATACCCAGGCGGCGCAACTGACGACAGCGGCCGTGGTCGCGATCGTGCTCCTGTTCCTCACAAAGCCGCTCCAGTACCTGCCGAACGCCGTGCTCGCGGCCGTCGTGTTCCTGATCGGGCTCAAGCTCGTCGACATCGCCAACATGCGCAAGATCTGGCGCCTACGCAAGGACGAGTTCGCGATCGCCGCTCTGACCGCAACCGTCGTCGTCGTCGTGGGCGTCGAGCAGGGCATCATCCTCGCGATCGTCCTGTCCGTGATCCTGCACGTCCGACGTCACTACATGCCGCACGACCGCGTTGTCGGCTGGGACTCGGCCGGCACAGTCGAGATGCGCCCGCCAACCCCCGGCACGGTGTCGGAACCCGGCCTCGTGATCTACCGCTTCTCCGTCGGGCTCTTCTACGCGAACGCCGAACGCTTCTCCGACGAGATCCTGGGCCTGGTCAGCGGACCGGAGCCGCCCCGCTGGTTCGTCCTCGACGCCATCGCGATCGACGACGTCGATTACACGGGCGGCCAGACCCTCGCGGAGATCGCCGATCAACTGGCCGCGCGGAAGATCGTCCTGGCGATCGCCGAAGCCAGCCCGCAGCTGCGCGCCGAACTCGATCGCTTCGGCGTCACCGCGCGTATCGGCACCGATCACTACTACGAAGGGATCGAAGCAGCACGGGAGGCCTACCACGCCGCCGAGCAGGCATGACAAGGGCGGCATTTTCGGGTGCCGTTCGCGCCGCGTCGGCCGCCGAGATCGTCGAGGTAGAGCAGGTTTTCCTCATCAGATAGAGTCGCGAGAATAGGAATGGAGGCTTGCTCCATCAACTGTGGGACAACGTCACCGCAGTCTCGCTCCCGCTGTTGATCCTCGGCCTCGGGTTCCAGACCGCTCAGACGGTGCTCGTCGCCCTCGCCTGGCGCAACATCCTGCGCGCCGCCTACCCCGAGGGCGGCGTGAACTGCCGGCAGACCCTCGGCTACTACGCCGGCGGCAACGGCCTGAACGCCATCCTGCCGGCCTCCGCGGGCACGGTCGCAATGCTCGGGCTGTTCCGGACGAGCATCGCCGGCGCGACGGTCTCAGGACTGCTTGGCGCGACGGCCGTCGAGAACATCTTCTTCGCCGTCGTGGCGGCGCTGATCTACCTGTGGCTGTTCCTGGGTGTCGCCGGCTCGTTCGACGTGCACTTCGGCTGGTTCGCAGACCACATTCCGGCCACGCTGATCATCATCGAGCGCCGGGGGCGCGCTCATCGTGCTCGTCGTGCGCATCCTCTGGCACAAGATCGAGGCGCAGTGGGAGAACGCCAAGGAAGGCGGTGCCATCCTCCCGCAGCCGCGCAAGTTCCTGATCCAGGTCGTCGGCGTCGAGACCGCATCGTACATCGCGCGTATGGGCGTCAACGCGACGTTCATGTACGCCTACGACATCCCCGTCTCGATCACGAACGTCTTCCTGATCGTGGCCGCATCCTCGATCTCCTCGACCGTCGCGGTCGCCCCCGGCGCCGTCGGCGCGCAGACGGCGCTCGCGTCCGTGGTCCTGAAAGGGGTCGCGCCCTCTGCGACCATCAGCGCCTACGCGATCGGCCAGGCGATCATCACCACCGCCTGGAACGCCGTCTTCGGACTCACGCTCCTGGCCCGCACCATCGGCTGCAAGGATACGAAGTCCCTGATCCGCTTCAAGAAGGAGAAGGAAGAGGCGGCCGGCGAGGTGTCGGGCGACGACACCGCCGGCGTGGATCGTTCCAGTCCCTAGACTCCCTGACGGTCATCGCTCCGTGGCCGCCAACCCTTTGCTGCTGCTGCCGCCTCTTTTTTGCGGCCTGTGAGGAAGTACTTCACGCCCTCAATCACGAGGTACGCGGTGATAACGGCGATCAGGATGGGCGCAGTCTGGAGCGCACCAACCTGCGTCATGAACGCGGCAACCAGCACCATCGAGAAGGGCGCCGCTACGACGGCTCCGGGGACGGCGGCGAACAGGCAGGTGAAGGCCAAGCCCAGCGGCACGCTGTTGAACACTTCGTGCACGCCGACGCCGGCCGTTCCGCCGATGAACAGCGCCGGGAAGATCGGCCCGCCCACGAAGCCGCTCGCCTGACACACGGCGAACGTGATGATCTTCCCGATCACCAGCGCCACGAGCAGGCCCACGCCGAGAGTCCCGGCGCCACTCACAACGCCCTTGAGCTGCTCGCTCCCCGTGAACATCGTGAGCGGCAGCGCCACGCCGACGAGGCCGAACACCACGCCGCCGATGGTCGCACGGAGGACGATCGGCTTGACCCTGGCGAATAGCACCATCGCCAGCTTCACGAACACTGCCAGGAGCGTCACGATGATCGCGGCGAGCAGGCCGAATCCGACGCCGGCCAGCAGTTGCCAGTCCTCGTACTTGAATGACGGCACCTGGTAGGCATCCAGAAAGAAGGAGCCTGCGATCGCGAAGTAGATGCCGAAGGAGATGCTGGACGCAACGATCGCTCCGACGAGCGCCTTGGTCAGTTTCGCTCCGCCCGGGCGTGCGATCTCCAGAATCATCATCACCACGATCACGGTGCTCGAGAACAGCCCGCCGTACGCCCCGGCAAAGCCTGAGAGGGTGCTCGCCGCCTGGTCCTCGGCGTCCAGCCCACGGCGTTTAGAGCTCCAACTTGCGGCCCCGCCGCCCAATACGCCGAGTGCCTTCTCCGGGCCGAGGCTCGCGCCCCCGATCAAAGAGACAGCCGAGACGACCACGATCCCCGGTACGAGCCGCGGGTCGACGTACTCCTCCTGCAGGTCGGCGATCAGCCCTGGGGTCTGCTCCGGCAGTCGCGTGAGATGGTGCAACACCCCGACCACGAGGCCCGCAACCGCCGTCACCGCGACCCACCACCAGTCGCCGCCGAACCACCCGAAATCGGAACTCGTGAACCAGTTGTCTCCGACCCCGATCACTCCAATGAACAGCAGACCGACCAGAGCGCCGAAGACTCCGAGCGCGACCGCGTACGCCATGAGCACCCAGAAATCCCGCCTCTGAGTCAACGGCACTGCGTCGGCGGCGGGCGTTGGCGCGCTCATGACTCGTGTCCCCTCGCTTGACTCACGCTTGAACCGTGCGGGATCGCTGCGTGAACGGCCTCGTGCACGCTTCCGTAGATCCACTCCGCGCCGATCTCGGTGAGAACACCGTCGGCCTCGAGTATCTCGCGAGCATATGCATGCACACGCGCGAGGGAAAGCACGACGTCGTACCCTCGAGAGCGGCTCGACGTTTGGGCGTTGCATGGGCGTGGCGGAGAAACCGGCACGCAGTAGGCGCATTCGAGTTCTGCGCCCTATTCAGGAAGAAACGTGAACGGGAGCGACGGGACTCGAACCCGCGACCTCCGGCGTGACAGGCCGGCGTTCTAACCGACTGAACTACGCCCCCGGACGGCGCTTGCGCACCGCTTCAGAGCATACAGCGACACCCGTCACCCTGACGAGGGAGGGAGAGTGCGCGCCTGGGGGACGATGGCTAGCGCATGATGACCACCCGCGTCGCCCCGCTGCTGGCCCTGAGTGCCGCGGCGCTCACCGTGGCGACGGTCATGCTCATGCACGGCGGTGACACGGCGCTCGAGTCCGCCGGCGCCAGGCAGGTCGCCGCGCCAGTCGCCCGTATCGCCCCACCTCCGCCTGCGCGCGGCGCGAGGGCTGCGGTCGTCCGGCAGATTCCGCACGTCACGCTTCCGGTCGACTCGCCCTGGGCGCTGCCGCCGATGCTGCTGCTGCAGTCGCGCACCGGCGGCAAGGCGAGCGCGGCGCTGCGGCGACGCGTCCTGCACCTGAAGAGCCTCGCGCTCTCGCCGGCGGCCAGGCGCAGCGTCAAGCGCGGGTCGGCCTCGGCCGGCGCGCTGCGACTGCTCGCGGCGTTCCCGCACACGGGCGGCCCGCTGCTCGTGCTCACCCTCGATGGCCGGCACATCCGCGCCCAGGAGACGACACTCTGGATGACGCGCGCGGCGCTGCGGCGCATTCCTTCCATGCCCGTACAACAGCGGCCCAAGCGGCTGCTGCTCGAGCCCGTCGCTACCGATCGCATCGACCTCGCGGGCCCGCCGCCCGCGAAGCCGGGGCAACTGCGAACGCTCGTCTCGATCTACCGCACCGCGGGCGAGAAGTACGGCATCGACTGGCGCGTCCTCGCCGCCATCAATCGCGTGGAGACGAACTTCGGCCGCAACACGCACGTGTCGAGCGCGGGAGCCGTGGGCTGGATGCAGTTCCTGCCCTCGACCTGGCGACGCTGGGGCGTCGATGCCTCCGGCGACGGGATCGCCGATCCGTACGACCCCCAGGACGCGATCTTCAGCGCCGCCCGCTACCTCGACGCCGCGCGCCGTGGCGGCGACATTCGCCGTGCGGTCTTCGCTTACAACCACGCAAACTGGTACGTCAACGAGGTGCTGGCGATCGCCGCCTCGTTGCCCGGCAACTACGGCGGCTGACCCGCTCCTCAGCTCGAGGCGGCGCGCACGTTGTCGGCGTCACGCGCGGTCGAGCCTGCCGCCCAGAGCGCGTAGGCATGTGCGTAGGCCGCCAGGATGCGGCCGCGGCGCTCCTCGCGCGGGCGACGGCCGACGGACTCGGCCCAGCGGAAGCGCTCGCGTGCGAGCTCCTCGAGACCCGAGTCCCCGAGCTCCGCGGCCGTCGCACGGCCGGCACGCGCCCGCGAGCGGATGCCGCGCAGGGCCGGCTCGACGGCGCGCTCCGAGCGCTCGAGCCGGACGAGCTCCTCGAGGCACTCCGGGCAGGGCCGCAATGCGGGCCGCTCGACCAGCGGGCCGCTGCATTTGCCGCACACCGGGCAGCCGTAGGCCACGGGGAGGAGCTCGGCCGGCGCCGCCGACGAAACGTCCTCGAGCTCGACCCTCCCGTCCTCGCCCGGGCCACTCGCGCGCACCGCGAGCACGGGCTCATCGGCCGGATCGCGCCCGGGCTTCAGCCTGACCACGAGGTCGCCGGCACGGAACGAGGAACGATTCTGCTCGGGTGTGCGCGCAGGCGGGCGCACGACCCGCTCGGGCTCCGGCGCGCGCAGCGCCTCCGGCGGCATCGGCTTGGGCCAAGGCTCCCCCGCGTCGAGCCACCATTCGCACAGCTCGCGCGCCTGGTTGAAGGCCGCCGTGACGCGCGTGGCGGCGCCCGCCCGCTCGGCGTTGCGATCGGGGTGGGTGCGCGCGACGCGCTCCTTCCAGGCCGCGCGGATCTCGTCCGTGGTCGCCGGGGCGTCGAGCCCGAGCAGCCACTGCGCGCGCGCAATCTGAACGCGGGATGGCGCACGACTCGACATGGCTTCAGGGTACCGCCTGGCCGACCGCCGCGTCCGCGCGCACGAGCCCGGCGCCGTAGGCGGGATCGCGCCCTGCCACGCCCAGATCGAGCGCCGTCCGCGTGAGCAGGCGCGTCACCCCGGCCGCCGTCTTCGCGCGGCCGGCCGCGAGCACGAGCGCCGCGACGCCCGCGACGTGCGGCGTGGCCATCGAGGTGCCCGACCAGGAGCGGTCGGCGTAGCCGCCGGCGCCGTCGAGCGTCTGCTGCAGGATGCCGACGCCAGGTGCAACGAGGTCGAGCGCCCGGCCGCCTGCGCTGAAGGGGGCGCGCACGCGACTGGCGTCCACGGCGCCCACCGCCAGCACGCCCGCGAGCCGCGCCGGCACGCCGACCGCGCCGCCGTCGTTGCCGGCGGCGGCGACGATCAGCACTCCCTTCCCCCGCGCGTAGGCGACACCGTCGGCCAGCACGGTCGAGGGCTCGCTGCCGCCCAGGCTGAGGTTGACGATGCGCGCGGCGTGGTCGGCCGCCCAGACGATGCCGGCGGCGACGTCGGCATCGCTGCCCGAGCCCGTGGAGTCGAGCACCTTGACCGGCAGGATCGAGGCCTCGGGCGCGACGCCGGACTCGGCCAGCCCGTTGCCGGCGACTTCCGCAACCGTGCCGGCGACATGCGTGCCATGCCCGTTGTCGTCCATGGCATCGTCGCTGCGCGCGAGGACGTTCCAGCCGGGCAGCAGGCGGCCCTCGAGATCGGGCGCCGGGGCGACACCGGTGTCGACGACGGCGACGACGACACCCGCGCCGCGGGTGACCGTCCAGGCCAGATCGGCGCCGATGGCGTCGAGGCCCCACTGCTGCACGCGGCCGGGGTCGGGCAGGGGATCGGCCAGCGCCTGCAGGCGGCGCAGCGGTTCGGCATAGCGCACGGCGCGCGAGCGGCGCAGCGCTCGCAGGGCCGCACTGCGCCGGCCCGGGGCGACGTGCACGACCACGGCGCGCAGCCGCGGGACCGCGCCCACCTGCACGGCGTCGGCGGCGTCCAGCGCGGTCGCTGCGAGCGCGCCCGGCCGCAGACCGACGACGATCGTGTCGGCGGCACGCGCGAGGCCGGGAGCGAGCAGCGCGAGCACAAGGGCGAGGAGGGCGACGGCGCGCGAGCGGTGGGTTCGGGAAGGCATACCGGGAGCCTGGCGGGGGCCTGTGTGACGGCGCAGACGCGGCGCGTGCCGGATGTGTGACGCTGCAGCCCGTGGCCGCCGTCCCCCCTCACGTCCGGCGCGTCGCGCGCGCCGGCGTGCTCGCTCTCTGCGACCGTCTCGAGCGCACGCCCGGCCGAACGCTCTACGCGGAAGGCAAGGCGCGCTTCGAGACCGCGGAGGAGCGGGTGGAGATCACGCCGCCGTTCCCGTTCGAGCACTGGGAGAGCGCCGAGCGCATCGACACGACGCCGCTGCGGGCGCACCTCAACGCCCCCCGGCGCGTCGGCCTGCTGGTCGTCCGCCTCGGTGGCTACGGCGCCGGCGTCTACGAGGACGAGAAGCTCGTCAGCGGCAAGCACGGCGTGCGCTTCGTCAAGAACCGCAACAAGAAGGGCGGGTCGTCTTCGAATCGCTTCCGCCGCCGCCGCGGCGAGCAGGCGCGCGACGCATACGACCGCGCCTGCGCGCTGGCCGAGGAGGTGCTCGCGCCCGCGGCCGAGCGCTTCGACGAGTTCGTCCTGGCCGGCGACCGCATCGGCCTCGAGCAGGTGATCGAGCGCTCGCGACTGCTCACGGCCCTGAGCGCGCGAGCGCTGACGCTCCCCGTGCACGTGCCCGAGGTGCGGCGCGCCCTGCTCGAGCAGCTCGGCCGCGAGCTGTGGTCGTCGACCGTCGAGCTGACGCGTCAGGCAGGAGCGGACAGCCAGGAGTCGCCGGGCGCGGGCGCGTAGGTCTCGGCGAACCCGCGGATCTCCTCGGCCACCAGGTCGGCTACTGCCTTGCCGTCGATCGCCAGCACGTTCTCGGCGTTCTCCTCGCCCGCGCGCGAGTGGTTGTAGGAGCCGATGAAGGCCCAGTCGTCGCACACCACGAGCTTCGCGTGCAGGAAGTCGTGCACGGTCTCCGGCCCCCACGGGATGCTGCGCTTGCCGCCGAAGTGCGCGTGCGAGGCGACGAAGCGGAAAGCCGCAGGCTTCCACGACGCCTTCGGCAGCGAGCCCCACTGGCGCAGGACGTCCTGCATCTGCGTGCGGTCGATCACGCCCGTGACCGGTACGACGCCGCGCCCGACGACATCCGACAGCGCTCCCAGGATGGGCCCGGAGGTGAGCACCGGCGAGCAGATGAGCACGCGCTCGCGCGCCGTCCCGATGCGCGTGCCGATCAGCGCTGCGAGCTCAGGGCCGCGCCCGGGGCAGAAGCTCGGGCGCACGCGCACCGGCTGACCCTCGAAGGTCGCATCCGACCACTCGACGTCGAAGCGGCCGCTCTTCTCCAGGTGGCGCGGGCGTTCCCACAGGCTCTCGAAGTCCCGCAGGTAGGCCGCCGCGACGAGCGCGCTCTCGAGCGTGACGACGCAGTTCTCCTGCAGCGTGAACGAGTCCTCGGTCCAGTTCATCGAGCCCGTCCACACGCGCTCGCCGTCGATCACGGCGTACTTGTGGTGCATCAGCGTGCCGAAGCCGATCACCGGTTGTACGTCGAGCCCGAGCGAGTCGACGTACTCGATCGGCGCGGCGGGGCGCGGCACGTTGTCGGCCACCTCGCGGACGCTCTCGCGCTCGTCGTGATCGACGATGCGCACGCGCACGCCGCGGTCGCGCAGGCCCTGCAGGGTGCGGGCGATGACCTGCCCGTCCTCGTGCTCGAAGTGGAAGTCGTAGATCGCGATCGCGACGTCGCGCCGGGCCGAAGCGAGGAACGACGCCAACGAGCCTGCGATCTCGGAGACCGACTGTCCACCCTCGCGGAGGAAGCGAAGCGCGAGCGGGCCGCTCACCGGCGCGCGCCGCCGGTGGCGATCGCGCACACCTCGTCGGTCGTGTCGACGACCTGGACGAGCGCGAGATCGTCGGCGGAGACCATGCCCTCCACGGCCAGGGTCTCGCGGACCCAGTCGAGCAGGCCGCTCCAGTACTCCGAGCCGTAGAGCACCACGGGGAAGCGCTTGACCTTGGCGGTCTGGATCAGGGTCAGCGCCTCGAACAACTCGTCCATCGTGCCGAAGCCGCCCGGGAAGACGACGAACGCCTCGGAGTACTTGACGAACATCGTCTTGCGCACGAAGAAGTAGCGGAAGTCGATCGAGAGATTCGCGTAGGGGTTCGGCGACTGCTCGTGCGGCAACTCGATGTTGCAGCCGATGGAGAGCCCGCCTGCCTCGTTGGCGCCGCGGTTGGCGGCCTCCATGATTCCCGGACCGCCGCCCGTGATCACCGCGAAGCCGCGCTTGGCGATGCCCGCGCCCACCTCGCGCGCGGCGGCGTAGTAGGGCGAGTCGGGCTTGACGCGCGCCGAGCCGAAGACGGTCACTGCGAGCCCGATGCGGGCGAGCACGTCGAAGCCGTCGACGAACTCGCCCATGATGCGCAGCACGCGCCAGGGATCGGTGTGGACGAAGCCGGGGTCCTCCTGCCGCTGCAGCAGGCCCTCGTCGGCCGACCGCATGCGGTCCTCGGCGGGTCCCTTGGTCGTGACGCGCCCGACGCGGCGTTCCTCCACCCGGCGTTCCTCGGTCATGTCGTCTCCTCGACGCGGATCGTCTCGGCCAGCGACCCGGCGTCGACGTTGCCGCCCGAGAGTACGACGCCGATGCGCTGCGCGGGCACTGCGCCGGCCGCGATGGCCGCGATCGGCAGGGCCGAGGTGGGCTCGATCAGGAGGCGAGTCGTCCGCCAAACGAGCGCCAGCGCGCGACGCGTGGCGTCGTCGTCGACCAGCGAGATGCCGGAGCAGAGCTCACGAAGGACGGCGAAGGTGCGCTCGCCGATCTGAACGGTGCGCGCGCCGTCCGCGATCGTCATGGGCGCGTGCTCCAGGCGTACGCGCCGTCCGGCCGCCAGCGAGCGCTGCGCGTCGGGAGAGGCGGCGGGCTCGGCACCGTAGGCGCGCGTCGCCGGCGAGGCGAGCTGACAGGCGAGCGCTGCGCCCGAGAGCAGCCCGCCGCCGCCCACGGGCGTGATCACCGCCTCCAGGCCGGGCACCTCCTCGAGCAGCTCGAGCGTCGCCGTGCCCTGGCCGGCGATCACGTTCCAGTCGTCGAACGGATGGACGAGCGCGAGCCCGTCGCGCTCGGCCAGCTCGCGGGCGATCTCCTCGCGGTTGGTGGGATCGACGCCCTCGGAGACGATCGTCGCGCCGTGAGCGCGCGTCGCCTCGCGCTTGGCCGGATTCGCGTCGGCGTTCATCACCACCGTGACGGGCAATCCGGCCGATCGCCCCGCGTAGGCGACCGCCTGGGCGTGGTTGCCGCTGGACACGGCGACGACGCCGCGGGTGCCCGCGGGCAGGGCGCGGATCGCGTTGGTCGCGCCGCGCAGCTTGAAGGAGCCCGTGCGCTGCAGCGGCTCGCACTTGAGCCACACCTGGCGGCCGAGGACCTCGTCGAGCTCGTCGCTGCGCCAGACCGGAGTGCGCAGCACGCCGTCCGCGATGCGCGCCCTCGCGGCCTCCAGATCGGCCTCGAAGCGCATCGTCAGACTCCCGCCAGCAGGTGCTGCTGCAGGAACGCGGCGACGCGCGGATAGCAGTCCAGGCGGTTCGGCAGACGTGTGATGCCGTGGCCCTCGTCCTCGTAGCGCAGGTACTCGACGGGAGCGCTGCGGGCGCGCAGCGCCTCGACGACCTGCTCGGCCTCGCTCACCGGCACGCGCGGATCGTTGGCGCCGTGGATCACCATCAGCGGGCAGGCGATGCGGTCGACCTTGCGGATCGGCGAGATCGACTCCAGGAAGGCGCGGTCGCGCTCCAGCGAGCCGTACTCGGCCTCGCGCAGCGCCCGTCGGTAGGCGCCGGTGCGCTCGAGGAAGGTGACGAAGTTGACGATGCCCACGATGTTCACCGCGCACTGCCACAGCTCGGGGTGCTCCGTGATCGCGGCCATCGTCATGTAACCGCCGTAGGAACCGCCCATCACGCCCACCGGCGTGCCGCCGGCGGCGCCGAGCGCGCGCGCCAACGCAGCCAGGTCAGCGACGGAGTCGAGCCGCCGCTGCACGTCGTCGAGGTGGTGGAAGGTCCGGCCGTAGCCGGTCGAGCCGCGCACGTTGGGGGCGGCGACCGTGATGCCCTGTGCGCACAGGTACTGGATCACCGGAGCCATCTGCGGCCTGAATTGCGATTCCGGGCCGCCGTGCACCCAGCACAGCGCGGGACGCCCCGCCGCGCCGAAGCGCAGGTACGGGATCAGACGGCCGTCGAAGCTCTCGACCTGCTCGAGCACCGGCCGCACGAATCCGTCGCGGTCGAGCCCGCCCACGGCCGAGCGCGTCCGCCGGCCGACGGCGGGCGCCGCCGTCCACACGTCCGTCGAGTCGTCCGGCGGGCCGGCGGTGATTGTGAGCGAGCCGTCCGGCGCGAACGTGAGCGCCGAGACGACACCGCCCGGCAAGCCCTCGAGGCGCCGACCGTCGAGCCACACCTCGCTCTCGCCGCCGCGGTTGACCGTCCACGAGCGCTGGGTGCGCTCGTCATCGAGCGCCACGATCTCGACGTCGCCGTCGTCGGGCGTCAGCAGCTCGGGAGCCTCGCCCGGCCGGAGCACGGCGAGGCGGGCGAACTCGCTGCCCGCGTCGCAGGCGCACAGGACCGAGCCATCCGGCAGCAGGCGCGCCGAGTCGAACGCGACCTCGCCCTCGTGCGGAGTGAGCTCCGTGAGCTCGCCCCTGCCGGGATCGACGAGGAAGAGGTCGTGGTCGAAGGGCGTGTTGGCGCGCTGGACGAGAATGCCGCGGTTCGACCAGTCGACGACGTGCGACCAGCCGCGCGGCTGCGCCAGCTCGCGTCGCTCGCCGCCCGAGACGGCCACCACCGCGACGTCGAAGTCGACTCCGTTGCGGCCCGTGTGCGTGAAGGCGACGTAGCGGCCGTCGGGCGAGAACGCGCCGGGCACGTGGATCGCATCCGGATCGTCCGAGAGCGCGAGCTCCGAGGCTCCCGCCGCGTCGATCGAGAAGAGCGCATGGCGCTCGTTGCCGCCGGCGTCGCGGGCGATCACCCAGCGTTCCTCCGTGGGCGAGGCAAGCGCGGCGGTGACGCGCTCGCCTGCGAACGTGACCTGCTCGTGGATGCCGTCGGGCGCGACGCGCCAGAGCTGCAGGAGCCCGGTGACGTCGGCCAGGTAGCCGAGCTCGCCGGACGGCAGGTGCCCCGCGACGGTGGCCGCCCGGATCTGGAGATAGCGCTCGATCACGAGGGGAGGTTCACGAAGGGATCTCGCCGCGCGCGACGCGCGCGAGCGACGAGGAGTCCTCGCCGCCGTAGCCCGCGTCGACCAGCCGCTGCGCCTGCTCCGCGACCAGGCGCGTCACCTCCATCGGCAGCCCGAGGCGGTCGCCCTCGGCCAGCGCGATGCGCAGATCCTTGAGATGGAGCTCCATGCGGAAGCCGAGCGGATAGCTGCCGTTGATCACGTTGGCGGAGCGGTTCTGAAGGATCCACGAGCCCGCGGCGCCGCCGCCCAGCGCCTCGACCAGCGCCTCCAGGGGCAATCCCTCGCGCTCGCCGAGTGCGAGACCTTCGCCGAGTGCGGCATAGGTGCCGGAGATCAGCACCTGGTTGACGGCCTTGCCGGCCTGGCCCGCGCCCGGCCCGCCCAGGTGCGTGATCGACTTGCAGAACGTCTCGAGCGCCGGGCGCGCGACCGCGACGTGCGCGTCCTCCCCGCCGACGAAGGCCGTGAGCTGGCCCTTGCGCGCGCCCTCCGAGCCTCCCGAGACGGGCGCGTCCACGGCGCCGGCGCCGCGCCCGGACAGCTCGGCGGCGACGCGGCGCGAGGTGTTCGGCGCGATCGTCGAGCAGTCCAGCACGACCGCGCCGAGCTGGATTCCCTCCAGTACACCGTCTGGTCCGAGGACGATGGCCTCGACATCGGGCGAGTCCGACACGCACAAGCCCACGAGCTCGGCTCCCTGCGCGGCTTCGCGCGGCGACGCGGCCCTGCTCGCTCCCCGCGCGGCGAGGCCCTCCTCACGCTCGCGCGTGCGGTTGTGCACCGTCAGCTCGTGCCCGGCGTCGAGCAGGTGACCCGCCATCGCCTCGCCCATCGTGCCGAGACCGATCCATGCAATCTTCATGCCGGGCAGGCTAGATGGTTAGGATCCTCGGCATGCCTACGAGTGTCGAAGAGCGGCGGACGCAGTTCCGCTGGATGGACAAGCTGAGCGACGAGGACGTTGCGGCGGTGCCGCTCGCGGAGCCAGGCGCCGAGCTCGTGGACCTCGACGAGTACGTCGACGCCACGAGCCCCAAGCGCGGGCGTGTGATCTCGCTGGAGGGCGAGCGCGTCCCCGTCGGCGGCGTCTACATCGTCAAGAGTGCCAGCCCGGCCGAGCTCTGGGATCGCATCGGCGAAGCAATTCGCTGACGTCGGATACCCTGTGGGCATGGAAGCTTCTGTCGCGACGCCGCAAACCGTCTCCGTCTACGTCTGCCCCGACGGTCATCGCACGCTCGCGCTGACCTCGACGCCCGAGACCTGCCATCACCGCCAGGGCCGCATCAAGCCCTACTGCGGCAAGGCCGTGACCCCGCTCTCCGAGGCTTCCGCGGACGTCCAGCAGAAGATGCTGAACCCGCTCAAGGCCTCCAAGAAGGCCTCGAAGAAGTCGTAACGCGCGTGATGCGGCGCTAGCCGCGCACGAAACGAGCCGTCTCGACCGGCACGCCCATGGGCGGCGGCAACTTCTTCTTCACCGCGATCTGCCTGAGGCCGAGCATGCGGCGCATGAGGTTGCGCGCCTGCGGATAGGGATTGAAGCCGGCGTGCGTCGTCAGCGTGAGGATCGCCACGCGCTGGCCCGCCGGCACGAGCACGATCGTGAGCGCGGCCTTCTCGCCGCCGGTCGCGGCAGGTGCCGTGGCGGCCACGGCGGCGAGCGCGCCGCGCGGCAGCTTGCTGGCCGCCTGGCGGTGGATCTTGGCCGAGTTGGGCGGCTTCGTCCATTCGCGATTGACGTCCCGGCGCTCCTCGCGCGAGAAGCGCCGAGCCAGCGCGGCCGTCTTGCACTCCACGACGGCCGTCCAGACCGCGATCGGCTTGGTCGCGTCCGAGCTGGCCGTGCTCTGGAAGAGCGCGACCGCCGTGCCGCGGCGGAAGCCGCACTGGCGCAACTCGACGCGATCGCGCTTGCGGCTGCGCTCGTCGCTGTAGACGGCCAGGAAGCGCTTGATGGAGGTCAGCGGTCGCGTTGCCGCGAACGACACCTTCATCCCCGGAAGGTCGCGCACCTGCAGGACGCGCGGGCGAGCGGCAGCCGCGCTCGCTGTCGGGATTAAGGCGAGCGCAAGCGCTGTCAGTAGCGCGGCGCGCCTCACATCCCCAAAGTAGCACTGCTTTCGCGCCCGGGAAAGGCCCGTAGGTGTGAGTCCGCTGCGAATTCGCCTCAGGCGGTGACGAGCGGGCGAGCCGAGTCGTAGAGCCGCGCGTCGGTGCTCGACCCCGTCGCCAGCAACTCACTCAGGACCCGCCCGGCGGTGAAGCCGTTGAGGTTGCCCGTGCCGTTGTAGCCGCCGGCCGCGAAGAGCCCGTCGTGCTCCGGCACGGGCCCGGCGACGGGCCGCTGGTCGCGCGAATATCCGACGAGCCCGACCCAGCGGTGCGTCACGGGCGCCTCGACGCCGAGATCGTCGCGCAGGAAGCGCTCGATGCGCGCATGGATGGCGGGCGACGGCTCCTCGGCCGTGGTGTAGGCGTCGGCCGCCCCCTCGCCGTCGTGATCCCGGAAGCCGCCGATGGCGATGCGGCCGTCGGGCCGCTGCTGGAGGTACTCGTAGCCGTGACGGAGGCCGATCGCGCACGGCACGAGGCGCTCGGCGAGCGGAGCCGTGGCAATCATGTGCAGCCGCGTCGTGCGGATGGCGGGCGCGTACTGCGGCACGAGTTGCGGCAGGGCGCCGTCCGCAGCCACCACGACGCGCTGCGCGTGCACGGCGCCGCCGCCGGCGCGCACTTCGAAGCCGCCGTTGCGCGCGGCCTCGAGCGGCTCCGGCACGGGGCTGCGCTCGAAGATGCGCACGCCCCGCTGCTCGATCGCGCGCGAGAACGCCCGCACCCAGCGCGCCGGCTGCATCGTGGCGTCGGGCGGGGAGAAGACGCCGACACTCCCGGGCCGGCGCACGATCGCCGGCAGATCGGCCTCGTCGACCCATTCGACCGGAAGGTCGTCGGCCCGCATCGCCTCGAACTGGCTCCGTGCGTGCTCGTGCTCCTCCGGGTCCCACGTGACTCGCAGGCAGCCGACGCGCGCGAAATGCTCCGCCGCACCGATCTCCTCGGCGATCTCGTAGATCCGCTGCTCCGAGGCCAGCGTGGCGCGGTAGATGCCGACCGCGACGTCGTGCCCGAACAGGCGGACGGCATCCTGGTGCGCCGGCGCGGCCCCGGCGACGAGGAAGCCGCCGTTGCGGCCGCTCGCCCCGCTGGCCGCCGTCCTCGCCTCGACCACCGTGCAGCCGACGCCGCGCTCGGCCAGGTGCCAGGCGCAGGAGAGACCCGCGATCCCGGCGCCGATCACGAGGACATCCGTCTCGCAATCGCCGTCGAGCGGGGCGCGCTCATCGTAGGGGTCGTCCTGCCAGAGCGGGATCAGCGCAGCCACGAGCAGGATCGTAGATGGGGGGGTGCAGAAGGACGCCGCGTACACTGGGGTGGCATCTGATGCCCCTCCGCACGCTCGCATCCTCGGCGGCGCCCCTGCCACAGCCTCGTGCGAGCGCCACCCCGGCGGGCACGGCGCCGAGCCACACGCAGTGAAAGACATCTCCGCATTCGCAGACGCGGCGCGCGTCTTCGCGAACCACCTCGCCGACGTCAAACTCGGCCCGCTGGCGGTCGCCCTGCTGCTGCACACGATCAACCTGCTGTTGCGCACCGGCGCGTGGTACTCGATCCTGCGAGCCGCCTATCCGGGCGTCAAGTACCGCTACCGCTCCTGCGCGGGCGCCTATCTGGCCGGCGTCGGCGTGAACGCGATTGCACCGGCGCGCGGCGGCGACCTCGTCAAGATCTTCCTCACGCGCACGCGCCTGGAGGGCTCGACGACGCCGACGATTCTGGCCTCCCTGCTCGTCGAGACCCTGATCGACGCCGTGCTCGGCGTCGTCATCCTCATCTTCGCGCTGACGCAGCACGTGCTGCCACGCGTGCCCGAGTTGCCCTCGCTGCCCGCGTTCGAGTGGTCGTGGGCGGTCGCGAACCCGACCGTCACCGCCATCATCGCAACGCTCATCCTGCTCGCCGCCATCGTCACGGCGCGACGGCTCCACATCGCCGGCAAGGCGTTCGCCGCACGCGTGCGCCAGGGCTTCACGATCCTCCGGACGCCGCGCAAGTACGCCCTCAAGGTCGCGTTCCCCCAGCTCGTCGGCTGGGCCTGCCGCGTGGGAGCGGCGGCGGCTTTCCTCGAGGCCTTCGGCATCCCCGGCACGCTGCGCAACGCGCTGCTCGTGATGGTCGTCGGATCGCTGACGACCCTGCTTCCGGTCACCCCGGGCGGCGTCGGTACGCAGCAGGCGCTGATCGTCGTCGTGCTCGGCGGCGCGGCGACCGACAGTCAGCTGCTCTCGTACTCCGTGGGCGCGCAGGCAGCGGTCATGATCTCGAACGCCCTCATCGGCGGCATCGCGCTCGTGCTCATGCTGCGCACGTTTTCGCTGCGCTCCGCGATCGGCCACGCGCGCCACACGCAGCGGGCCGACAGCGCGAACAAGGTCTAGAACCTCAGGCTTGCCAGCCCGGTGCGGAAGGCCGTCGCGCCGCCGTTGGCCGGGTGGCGGACGCTGGCGTGGCAGGGCAGTCCGAGCTCGCCCAGCGCGCGCTCGGCGCTGCGCCCCACGGCGACGGTCGCCCTCGGGGCGAGCCGCTCGATCAGCTCGCCCAGCACCTGCGCGCCGGCGCGCAGCTCCGCGACCGACGGGGTGCGGTTCGAGAGCGGCTCCCCCGGACGATGCGGATGCGCGGGCACCACGTTCCAGAGCACCGTCTCGCCGGCGATGCCGAGCGACGCGAGCGTGCCGTGCACGATCGTGCCCGATTGCTCGGCCCAGCCTTCGGGACGCAGGCTCGTGGCCTCGAACGGCTCGCCCCAGCCGAGCAGCGTGCGCTCGGCCGTGAACGCGATGCCGGAGAAGCGCCCGCCCGCGTAGCCCATCGCCTCGCCCACGAGCAGCAGGGGCGCGCGGCCGGCGCGCGCGTCCAGGTAGGCAGCCGCGTTGGCGCGGCGGAGTGCGGGGCCCTCGCCTCGCTCGAGGGCCGGATCGGACTCGCGGAACATGGCAAAGGCTGCGCCGAAGGAGCGCTCGGCGACGCGCTCGACGAATCCGCCGAAGCCGTCCTGCTCAGGCAGGAGCGGCGGCGCTCTCGGCGGCGCGCACGTGCGCCGCGATGAGATCGCGCACGGCCTGGCCGTCGCCTGCGCGCAGGAGCTCGATCGGATCGGGCTGGGCGTGCACGATGGCCTCGAAGAAGACCTTGCGATCCTGGTAGGTCGGCAGCGTGTCGCGCGCCCAGCCGCGGATGTCGTTGAGCATCTCGGCGAGCTGCGCGTAGGGCTCGCCGTAGCGCTCGGCGATCTCGCTGCGCAGGCGCTTGGCCAGGGCCGGGCTCGCGCCCCGCGTCGAGACGGCGATCGAGATCGACCCCACGCGCGCGATCGCCGGCATGATGAAGTTACAGAGCGGCGGCACATCGACGACGTTGACGAGCATCGTGCGAGCCTCCGCTTCCTGGAACACGCGCACGTTGAGCTCGGTGTCGGCGGTGGCGGCGAAGACCAGGAACGCCCCCTCGAGATCCTCGCTGCGGTACTCGCGCAGCTCCAGCCGCAGCGAGCCCTCGCGCGCCAGTTCCTCGATCTCGGGCAACGCGCGCAGAGCGACGACCTGCACGTCGGCCTCGGCGGCGAGCAGCCCCTCGACCTTCTCGAGACCCACCGGACCGGCACCGACGACGAGGCAGCGACGCCCGCGCAGATTCAGGCAGGTCATGAAGAACGGCGTCTCGACCAGGTCGCGACTGCAGGAGGAGTCGCATTGCTCGAGCCCGCGATGGCACACGCAAGGACGCCCGGTGCTCACTCTGGAAGGGTACCCGCGGCTGCGCGCTACCGCTGCATCCGCTCTGCCACGAGCTCCGAGGTGTGCAGCACCCGCACGCCCTTCAGTCTGGCGCGCTGCACGCCCTGGCGGAACTGCAGAAGGCAGCCGGGATTGCCGCTCACGATCGCGTCCACGCCCGCCTCGGCGATCTCGCGCATCTTCACGTCCAGGAAGCGCAGCGAGTCGTCGGGTCGCATCAGCGCATAGGTGCCCGCCGCCCCGCAGCAGCGGCCGGCGCTCGGCAGGTCGACGACCTCGACGCCGGGCAGTGCGGCGAGCAGCGCCCGCGGCTCGAGCGTCACCCTCTGGCCGTTGCGCAGGTGGCAGGAGTCCTGGTAGGCGACGCGTATCGGCGCGCCGTGCAGCGCCGGCAGCTCGCGCCCGGCCAGCAGCGTCGAGTAGTCGCGTACTCGCGCTCCGAAGGCCTCCGCCTCGGGGGTGGCGAGCAGCGTGCCGTAGTCGGCCATGAACGCCCCGCAGCCGCCGGCCGTGGTGACGATCGGGCCCTCGCTGCCGGCAAACGAGCGCACCGTCCAATCGGCGAGCTTGCGCGCACCGGCGAGATCGCCGTTGTGCGCGTGCAACGCGCCGCAGCACCCCTGACCGGGCGGCGTCGTGACCCGGTAGCCGCCCGTCGCGAGCGTGCCGCAGGCGGCGTGCGCGGCGTTCGAGAACATGAGGTGGCCGACGCAGCCGAGGAACAGCGCCGCCGGCTCGCCGTCCTTGTCGCCCACGGTACGGCGCAGCCGCCAGGAGGCGGGTGCGGCGACCATCGGCGCCGCCTTGCCCGCCGCCCGCAACGCGCGCGAGGGGGCGATGCGATGCAGCCCGAGCAGCTGGCCCATGCGCATCATGCGGCCGGCGAGGCGGGTGCGGCGCGGCGTGCCGACCGCCAGCAGGAGGCCTCGCAACTTGGGGTCGCGGGCCGGGCCGACCGCATCGCGGCCGTGCTCGAGCAGTGTCCCGTAGCGCACGCCCGCCGGGCAGACGGGCTCGCAGGCGCGGCAGCCGAGGCAGAACGACAGCTCCTCGCGCACGTCGTCTTCCCCGAGCGTCCCCGCCTCCAGCGCTCGCATCAGGTTGATGCGGCCGCGTGGCGAGGAGGCCTCGTTGCGCGTGTCCTGATAGGTCGGGCAGGCCGAGAGGCAGAACCCGCACGAGATGCACGTGCGCAGCAGGTCGTCGGGGAACAGCCCTCGGCCGGCCGCCGCGGCCTCCGGCGCGCTCACGGCACCGCCTTGCCGGGATTCAGCAGCCCCAGCGGGTCGAACGCGCGCTTGATGCCGCGCAAGAGGTCGATGCCGACCGGCCCGAGCCGCCGTTCGAGGTACTGCAGCTTGGTGATGCCGATGCCGTGCTCGCCGGTGATCGTGCCGCCGCGGGCGAGCGCGGCGTCGAAGATGCGCTCGAAGGCCCGGTGCACGCGCGCGACCTGATCCGGGTCGCGCTCGTCGATGCAGCAGGTCGGGTGGAGATTGCCGTCGCCGGCGTGGCCGAAGACCGCGATCAGCAGGCCCTCCTCGTGCGCGATGCGCTGCACGTCGCGCACCATTGCGGCGAGCTCGGAGCGCGGCACCGTCGCGTCTTCGAGGATCAACGTGGGCGCGAGGCGCGCGAGCGCGGGGATCGCGCCGCGCCGGGCGGCGAGCAGCTTGTTGGCCGCGTCATCGTCGGCCGCGACCTCCACGCTGAGCGCGCCTTCCTCGCGGCAGATCTCGGCCATCCTCGCGGTGTCGCGCTCCACGACCGTGGATGCCCCGTCCTGCCCGAAGATCAACATCGCGCCCGCGTCGGCGGGCAGCCCCAGGTCGGCGCTCTCGTCGACGACGCGCATCGTCGCCTGGTCGAGGAACTCCAGCGTCGCGGGCAGGATGCGGTTCTCGATGATGCGGCTGACCGAGCGGGCCGACGCCTCGAGATCGCGAAAGTAGGCGGCGCCCGTGGCCTTGGCCTCGGGAGCGGGCAGGAGCTTGAGCGTGATCTCGGTGAGCACGGCCAGCGTCCCCTCGGATCCGACCAGCAGGCGGACGAGGTCGTAACCGGCCACGTCCTTGGTCAGCTTGCCCCCCACGCGCAGGAAGCGGCCGCCGATCAGCACGGCCTCCATCCCGAGCACGTAGTCGCGCGTGATGCCGTACTTGAGACCGCGCAGGCCGCCCGAGCACTCCATCACATTGCCGCCGATCGTGGAGATCACCTGGGATCCCGGATCGGGCGGGTAGAACAGGCCCTTCGCGGCCACGGCCTCCTGCAGCAGGGCGTTCTGGAGCCCGGGCTCGCACGTGGCCGTGAGGTTCTGCTCGTCGATCTCGATCAAGCTGCGCATGCGCGCGCACGAGAGCACGACGCCGCCCTGCAGCGGCACCGCCCCGCCCGAGAGGTTCGTGCCCGAGGCGCGCGGAGTGACGGGGAAGCGGTGCTCCTCGGCGAGCCGCAGGACGCCTGCGATCTCCTCCCGGCTGCCGGCCAGCACGACCGCCTCGGGCAGCGCCTTCTGGAGCGGCGTGGCGTCCGTCGAGTAGGCGGCGAGCTCGTGATCGCTCGTCAGCACGTGCTGCGGCCCGACCAGATCGCGCAGCGCGTCGAGGGGGAGCGCCATTGGCGCGAGGGTACCATCGGGCGCTATGGCAAGCGCCTGGAGGGTCGAGGGCTACGGACGCTCCGTGCGCGGGGCGGAGCTGCGCGTCCATCTGCCGCGGCAGCCCCGGCACCTGCTCGTCGCCGGGCTGCACGGCGAGGAGCCCGAGACGGTGCAGCTCGCGCGCGGCATTCTCGACCGCGTCGATGCCGCCTCGGCGACCTGCGCGATCGTGCTCTGCGCCAACCCGGACGGCGCCGCCGACGGCATGCGGCAGAACGCGCGCGGCGTCGATCTCAACCGCAACTTCCCGGCCTCCAGCTGGCGGCCGGGCACCACGCCGAGCTACCCCGCCGGCATCGACCCGGCCCGCCGCGTGCCCGCCAACCGCACGAACGTCTCCTCGACCGGCGAGAGCCCACTCTCGGAACCGGAGAGCGCGGCGCTCGCGGCGCTGATCGAGCGCCTCGGGCCCGTACTGGTGCTCGATCTGCACGCGCCGCTCGAGCTCGTGCTGACAACGCCGCTCGTGCCCGGCGACGTCGCGCGCGAGCTGGCGGAGGCGGCCGGCCTGGAGCTCACGGACGAGCTCGGATCCCCCGTCCCGGGCGCGCTGCGCGACTGGCTGGGCGAGAACGGCGTGCCCTGCATCACGTACGAGGTCGAGCACGCCGGCCTGCCCGCCCTGCACGCGCGCCACCTGCCGGGACTCTCCGCCTTCGTCACGCGAACGCCCGTAACGTCGCCAGGTTGATCTCCACCGTGTCCTCGATGCGCTCGGCGTAGCCGCCGGCCAGCGTCACGCAGACGGGAATGCCCGCGCGCAGGAGGGAGGTGCGCACCAGCTGGTCGCGGCCGGTGAGTCCGGCGCGCGTGAGCGCCAGCCGGCCCAGGCGATCGCCCTCGAACGGATCGGCGCCCGCCAGGTAGAAGCACAGCTCGGCGCGCGCCCGCAGGAGCGCCTCCGGCAGCAGCGCGGCGAGCGCGTCGAGGTAGGCGTCGTCGCCGGTGCCGTCGGGCAGGTCGCGCTCCAGATCGCCCGCGACGCGACGGAACGGATAGTTGCGGAGGCCGTTGAGGGAGAGCGTGAAGGCATCGTCGTCCCCCTTCAGCGCAGCATGAGTCCCGTCGCCCTGGTGCACGTCGAGATCGACCACGAGCACGCGCCGCAGGCGCTGGCGCGCCCGCAGCGAGCGGATCGCCGTGACGACGTCGTTGAAGACGCAGAAGCCGCGGCCGGCGCCTGGAAAGGCGTGGTGCGTGCCGCCGCCGAGGTTGGCGGCCGCGCCGTCGGCCAGCGCGGCGTCCGCGGCCTCGAGCGTGGCACCGACCGAGCGCCGTGCGCGCTCGGCCAGCTCGGGCGACCAGGGCAGCCCGAGCGAGCGCTCCTCGTCACGGGTCAGATCGCCGCGCTCGGCGCGCTCGACCCAGTCGGCCGTGTGCGCCAGCAGCAGCTCCTCGCGCGTCGCCGCCCTGGCGTCGCAGACAGCGAGGCGCGGCTCCTTCGCAGCGCGGGCCCGCAGGAGCGCGTATTTGCCCAGCGGGAAGCGATGCCCCTCCGGCAGCGGGTAGACGAAGCCGTCGTGCGCGTAGCAGCGCAGGGCGCGATCAGCCTGGCAGGCACTCGCCGCCGTCGGCGACGAGCGCGTGGCCGGTCATGTACGCGGCGTCGTCCGAGAGCAGGAAGCAGGCCAGCTTGCCCGCCTCCTCCGGCGTGCCGATGCGGCCCAGCGGCACAAGCCGCGGCACCTCGGCCAGGAAGCGCTCACGACCGCCGAAGTTCTCCCAGGCCGGCGTGTTGAAGGGCGTGTCGATCCACCCCGGGCAGAGAGCGTTGACGCGGATTCCCTCGCCGCTGTAATCGCGTGCGACCTGGCGCGCGAGCGCCAGCGCGGCCGCCTTCGTCACCGCATACGGAGCCAGCTGCGGTTCGGAGAGCAGCGCGGAGTTGGACGCCGTGATGCAGATCGCACCGCCGCCCGAGGCGCGCAGGTGCGGCACCGCGGCGCCGCACACCACGGCGTGCGCGCGCACGTTGATCGCGAATGAGCGATCGAAGTCGGCGGGTGTCGCCTGCTCGACCGAGCCGCCGATCTGCACCCCCACGTTCGACCACACGTAGTCGAGGCCGCCCAGCGCATCCACGCCGGCCTCGACGAATGCCTGCAAAGCGGCAGGATCCGCGGCATCGACCTGAAAGGCCGAAGCGCCGAGCTCCGCTGCCAGAGCATCCACGCCCGGAGCGTCGATATCGCCCAGCGCAAGCCGGTCGCCGCGGGCGGCGAGCAGTCTCGCGCCCGCGTTTCCAATCCCAGTCGCACAGCCGAGAATCAGCGTTCGCTTGGCCATCTCCGGGGATTCTGAAGCAGCGCGGAAAAAAGTGCTCAACTCATCCGCCGAGCCGCCGATACAACCAAACGTGAGCGAGAATCCCATCACGCCAGCCGCTCCCGCCGCGGGCGATGTGGTCGAAGTCGTCGATCGGCTCTCCGGCCACCGCGTGACCGCGGTCGTCGAGAGCGCCTCCGACGGGCCGTACGTGCTGCGTTTCGATCGCCCGGTCACGGTCCCCGACGAGGCGCACGTGCGCTGGTTCGACGGCGACACGGCCTGGCAGGCGATCTCCAAGCTCGCAGCGCTCGACGATACGAGCGCGAGCTGCGAGCTGGCGCCGTCGACGGAGTGGGAGCCCGCCCAGGTGCGCCGTTCGCTGCGCGCGCCGGTGGACAACTCCCCGATGCTCGTCAAGATCGTCAGCTCGACGGTGCTCGCCAAGGGTCGTCGCGTCCACGCCGTCTGCCTCGACATCTCCGACAGCGGCTGCCGCGCCAGCTGGCCGGGACGGACGCCGCTCGTCGGCGATGCCGTCGACGTGGCCTGGGAGGTCGGTGACTGGCAGGGCGAGGACGAGCCGGGCTGGGTCTCTGCACGGGTCGCGCGCATCGTCGCGCTGCCCTTCGGTGCCCGCCAGGTCGGCTTCACGTTCGAGATCGCCGGCGCCGACCAGGCAGCCCGCGTGCGCGCCTGGCACCAGGCCTGGCTGCACGAGCACCGCCAGCGCCTGATCGACCAGCGCGCCGCCTGAGCCAGGGCCGCCTGCGTCAGCTGGGCGAGGCCGTCAGGCCCGCATCGATCGCTGCCGACCAGCGCTTGGTGGCCGTGTACGAGGAGCGCCGCAGGTCGTCCAGCGGCAGGTCGTCGAGCGGGATCGGCTCGCCGTAGTGCACGTGGATCCTCGGGAAGCGCGGCGGCAGGAGCTTGATGCGGTCGCTGCCGCTGATCGAGACGGGCACGAGCGCCACCGCCGCCTCCAGCGCGAGCCGGGCCGCGCCCAGCTGCGGACGCGCCGAGCCGTCGCGGTTGCGCGTGCCCTCGGGGAAGACCAGCAGCATGTCGCCGCCGCGCAGCAGGGCCAGGGCGGCCTCGTAGGCCTCCATGTCCTGCACGCCGCGGCGCACCGGGAACCCGCCGCCGAGGGCGATCGCGCGCCCGACCACGGGCACGAGGAAGAGCTCGTACTTGGCCATGGCGCGGAACTGCCGTTGCTTGAGCGGAACGCCCACGGCGAGCGAGTCGACGTACGAGCGGTGCATCGGCGCGAGCACGACGCCGCCTTCGGTGGGCACGTTCTCGATGCCCGAGGCGGTCAGCCGGAAGGGGAGCAGGAACGTGGCGCTCGCGATCCGCACGAGGTCGTAGAACCACGGGCGGTAGCGCGGGAGCGAGAGCGGTTTCTGGCCGCCCTCCTCCTCAGCCGGCGTAGACGCCATCCTCGAGGGTGTCGGGATCCGGCCAGGCGCTCTCCTCGGCCCGTATGACGGCGTCGGCGATCGCGTCCTCGACGCTGTGCTCGAGCGCGCGGAACTCGTCGTCTCCGAGCTCGGCGTGCTCGCGCATCCAGGCCTCGAAGCGTCGCACGGGATCGGAGGCGGCCCAGCGATCGTGCATGCCGGCCGGCACATAGGCCGCGTCGTCATGCACCGCGTGGCCCTCCATCCGGAGCGTCATCAGCTCGAGCGCGGTCGGCCCGCCGCCCGAGCGCGCGCGCTCGATCGCAGCCCGCGCCTCGCGATAGACCGCGAGCACGTCGGTGCCGTCCACGACGACGCCCTCGAAGCCGTAGGCGGGCCCCCGCGCGGCCAGCGAGGAGGAGGCGAAGTTGAGGTGGGTCGGCGTCGAGTAGGCGAACTGGTTGTTGTCGATGACGAACACGACGGGGAGCCGGCGCACGCCGGCGAAGTTCATGGACTCGTGCGCCGTACCGTGGGCGGAGGAGCCGTCGCCCAGCCAGCCAAGCGCCACGCGGGGCTCGCCGCGGACGCGGAACGCGAGCGCTGCGCCGACGGCCACGGGCAGGATCGAGGGGAGGTGCGACGCGCCGGCGAAGATGCCGATGCCCGGCGTCACGTCCTGCGTGCGCAGGTTGGAGTCGCGGCCGTTGGTCGTGCCGCCGACGCGTCCCATGTACTGGCAGAGCACGCGCCACGGCTCGACCCCGCGATAGAGATGCAGGCCGAGATTGCGATGCAGCGGCGCGGCGACGTCCTCGGGCGCCATGGCGGCGGCGACGCCCACCGACGCCGCCTCGTTGCCTTTGCAGGTGTAGAACGAGCCCGGCAGCTTGCCCTGCTTGAAGAGCACGTGCCCGCGCTCGTCGAGCCGGCGCGTGAGCACGAGCGAGTGCAGGATCCGCACGAGCGCCTCGCGATCGAGCCCCAGCGCAGCCGCATCCTCCAGCCCGCCGCCTGCCTCCGCGGTGCGCACGCTCGCAATCGCCATCCCGCCAGCTTAAAGCGTTCGGCGAACGGGGCGCTTTGCACACGCGGAGTCGGTTGCGCAGCCCGAACCCGGCGTGCCAGGGGTCAGACCCGCGTGTAACCGCGCGCACCAGCGCACTGCGGTAAACCGTCGCAGAAGTACTCATCCACAGTGCGGGACATCAAGGGTCAGACCCCGAGCGTCCCGCGGGACATCAAGGGTCAGACCCCGAGTGTCCCGCAACGTCAAGGGCCAGTCCCGCAACGTCAAGGGCCAGACCCCAAGTGTCCCGACCCCAAGTGTCCCACCGCGTGTAACCGCGCGCACCAGCGCTCACTGCGGCAAACCCTCGCAGAAGTACTCATCCACAGTGCGGGACATCAAGGGTCAGACCCCGAGTGTTGCGCTTCAGGCTAAACTGAACGAGCGTTCAGATTTCACCGAAGCGAGGCTCGCCTTGACCATCAGTTTCAGCATCAGCGACGAGCAGCGCGATCTCGCGGCGCTTGCGCACCAGTTCGCCGAGCGGGAGTTGCGCCCGATTGCCCGGGCGGTCGACGAGGCCGATGTCGAGCCGCAGATCGAGCTCGTGCACAAGGCCGCCGAGCTCGGGCTCACGGCCTACATGCTCCCCGAGGCCTACGGCGGCGGGGGCATCGACAGCCTCGTGACCGATTGCCTGATCGTCGAGGAGCTCTCGTGGGGCGACGGTGGCCTCGGCGCGCTCGTCACCTCCGGCGGGTTCTTCGCCGATCCGATCCTCGAGATCGGCAGCGAGGAGCAGAAGGCGCGGCTGCTCGCGCCGCTGTGCGGCCCGCGGCCGCCGCTCACCGCGCTCGCCACGACCGAGCCCGACCACGGCTCCGACGCGGCCGGCATGACCACGCTCGCGACCCGCGCCGAGGGCGGCTACCGCCTGCGCGGGCAGAAGACGTGGGTCTCCAACGGCGGCATCGCCGAGCACTACATCGTGTTCGCCCAGACCGAGCCGGGCTCGCGCTCGCGCGGCATCACCGCCTTCGTGATCGGCCTCGGCGACGAGGGCGTCGCGTTCGGAGAGCCCATGCGCAAGCTCGGCGACCGCGGGATCGTCAACGCCGAGCTGTTCCTCGACGACGTCTTCGTGCCGGACGCCAACCGCATCGGCGAGGAGGGCCAGGGCTTCGTCGGCCTCATGCGCACGTTCGACAAGTCGCGCATCGTGCTGGCCTCAGGGTGCGTGGGGATCGCCCGCGCGGCCTACGAGTACGCCGCGCAGTACGCGCGTGAGCGCGTGCAGTTCGGGAAGCCGATCATCGAGCACCAGGCGGTCGGCTTCCGGCTGGCCGACGTGGCCATGCGCATCGACGCCGCGAGGCTCCTGACCTGGCGGGCCGCCGAGGCCTTCGATCGCGGCGAGAACGTCACGGCGCACGCTTCCATGGCCAAGCTGTACGCCTCGGAGGCCTGCATGTTCGCCACCTGGGCGGCGGTGCAGACGCTCGGCGGCTGGGGCTATTCGCGTGAATACCCCGTGGAGAAGTGGTTCCGCGACGCGAAGCTCGAGGAGATCTGGGAGGGCAGCTCGGACATCCAGCGCCTGATCATCTCGCGGGCGATCGCGCGGGGCGAGCTGTGACGGCTCGCGACCTCGAGCCGTTGTTCGCACCGCGCTCGGTCGCGGTGCTGGGCGCCTCGACCGACCCGAACAAGTGGGGCGGCTGGCTGGCGCGCACCGCGCTGCGCGGCGAGCACCGGCGCCCCGTGCACCTGATCAACCGGCGCGGCGGCGAGATCGACGGCCACCCGCTGCTCGCGAGCCTCGCCGAGGCCGGCGGCTCGGTCGAGACGGTCGTGATCGGCGTTCCCGAGTCGGGGCTCGAGCAGGCAGTCGAGGAGGCGCTTGCACAGGGCGCTCGCGCGCTGATCGTCATCACGGCCGGCCTGGCCGAGACGAGCGAGGCGGGCCGCGTCCGGGAACAGGCGCTCGTGGAGCGCGTACGCGCGGCGGGCGCGGTCATGCTCGGCCCGAACTGCATCGGCGTCTTCGACGCCGAGTCGGATTTCCACATCTCCTCGAACGACTATCCCGGCGGCCCCATCGGGCTGATCTCCCAGTCCGGCAACCTCTCGCTGGAGCTCGGCATGCTGCTCGAGCGCTGCGGCCTCGGGCTGTCGCGCTTCGCCTCGATCGGCAACCAGGCCGACGTGCGCCTGCCGGAGATGGTCGAGCACCTGGCCGGGCACGAGCCGACGCGAGCGATCGCGATCTACGCCGAGGACGTCTCCGACGGACGGGCCTTCGTCGAGGCCGCGCGCGCGGCCACGCGCCGGAAGCCCGTGATCCTGCTCAACAGCGGCCGCTCGGCCGCGGGCGCGCGCGGCGCGGCTTCGCACACGGGCGCGCTCGTGTCGAGCGATGCCGTGATCGCCGCCGCCTGCCGCCAGGCCGGCATCGTGCGCGTCGACTCGCCGGGGGAGCTCGTCGACGCCTGCCAGGCGCTCGTGCGCGCGCCGCGGGCGAGCGGGCGCCGCGTCGCGGTGATCGCGGACGGGGGCGGCCACGGCTCGGTCGCGGCCGATCTGATCTCGGCCGCGGGGTTCGAGGTTCCGGCGTTCTCGGCGGCGCTCATGGCCCGTATCGAGCCCCAGCTCGAGCGTGCCGGCAGTATCAGCAACCCCATCGACATCATCGACGGCGCCGACGGGCTGGCGTCGTTCACCGGGATCGTGCGTTCGTGCCTGGAATCGGGCGAGGTCGACGCGGCACTCGTCACCGGCTACTACGGCGGCTACGCCCTCTACAGCGACGAGTACGGGCAGGACGAGCCGCGCGAGGCGCGCGCGATGGCGGCTCTGCAGACCGAGCTCGGCCGCCCGGTCGTCGTGCACTCGATCTTCGCCGACGCCGTCGGTCAGGGCACCGACCTGCGCGCGCAGGGCCTGGCCACCTACGAGCGCACCGAGCAGGCCGTGCGGGCGCTCACCGCCCTGACCACGCCGCCGCCCTCTCCCCCGGTCGCGATGCCCGCGCCCGCTCTCCCCCTGGACGGCGCACCCGGCTACGTCGAGGCGCGCGCCCTGCTGCTGGCGTCCGGCATCGCCTACGGCGACGGCGCCCCCGCTCGCGATGCGGCCGAGGCGGTGGCCCTGGCCGACCGGCTCACGCTCTATCCGGTCACGCTCAAGGCGGTCGACGCGCGCCTCGTGCACAAGTCGGATTCCGGCGGGGTGCGCGTCGGGCTCGCCGACGCCGACGAGCTGCAGGCGGCGGCCACCGCCATCAGCGAGCGCCTTTCGCCCGCGCTGCTGTTCGTCGAGCGCACGGCCGATGTGCGCGACGGCGTCGAGTTCGTGATCGGCGCCACCCGCGATCCGCGCTTCGGGGCAGTCGTCCTCGTCGGCCTCGGCGGGATTTTCGTCGAGACGCTGCGCGACACCGCTCTGGCCTTGGCCCCGCTGGATGCGCAGGCCGCCGAGCACCTGCTGCGCTCGCTGCGCGCCGCAGCCGTGCTGGACGGCGTACGCGGCCGGCCCGCGGTGGACGTAGGCGCGGCCGCCCGCGCCGTCGTCGCCCTCGGCGCCGCCATGGCGGCGCATCCCGAGATCGCCGAGCTCGAAGTCAATCCCCTGCTCGTGACGCCGCGCGGGGCGATCGCGCTGGACGCGCGGCTCGCCCTGGTTTCCAAGCCCACCGAATGAGGTCACCGTGGACCTGCGCCTGACACCCGACCTGATCGAGATCCGCGAGCGCTCGCGCCGCTTCTGCGACGAGTGGCTCATCCCGTTCGAGACCGAGACCGAGGAGGCCGGCTCGCTCTCCATGGAGAGCTACGCACGCATCCGGCAGGCCGTTCTCGACGCGCGCCTGAACGCCATGAACATGCCGGCGGAATGGGGCGGTCAGGGCTTCTCCATCCTGCAGCAGGTCGTCGCGCTGGAGCAACTCGGGCGCGTGACGAACGCCCTCTGGGCCTGCGTCTGGCGGCCTGCACAGGTGCTCGAGCACTGCACGCCCGAGCAGCGCGCGCGCTTCCTCGAGCCCGAATGCCGCGGTGAACGCCGTTACGCCTACGCCATCACCGAGCCGAACGCGGGCTCCGACGTCGCGCGCCTCCAGACCGTCGCGCGCCGAGTCGCCGGCGGCTGGAGCATCAGCGGCGAGAAGTGGTTCGTGACCGACGCCGACATCGCGGACTACCTGATCGTCGTGGCCGAGGCCGAGGGCGATGGCCAGACCTGCTTCCTGGTCGACAGCGACGCGGCCGGCGTGCGCGAGACGCGGCGACCGCGCTACATGCACACCTTCGCGTTCGAGCACCCGGAGTACGTCTTCGAGGAGTGCTTCGTCCCCGACGACCAGGTGCTGGGCGCGCCGGGGCAGGGCAACGATCTCTCCAAGGACTGGTTCACGGACGAGCGGTTGATGATCGCCGCGCGCTGCCTCGGCGGCGCGGAGCGGGCGCTCGAGACGGCGCTCGCCTACGCGCAGGAGCGGGTGCAGTTCGGCGGCCCGATCATCGACAACCAGGGCGTGTCCTTCCCGCTCGCCGATTGCGCGGTGGAGATCGCCGCCACGCGCGCGCTGACCTACCAGGTGGCCTGGGAGTGCGGCACCGGGCTCGACCGCAAGACGATCCACGCCAAGGCCTCGCAGGTCAAGCTCTACGCGAGCGAGATGGCGGGCCGGGTCGTCGACCGCTGCGTCCAGGTGCTCGGCGGTCGCGGCTACATGCGCGAGAACCCCTGCGAGCGGCTCTATCGCGACCTGCGTGTCGACCGCATCTGGGAGGGCACGAGCGAGATCCAGCGCATGGTGATCGTCAACGAGCTGCGCAAGCGAGGCCCGGCGGCCGTCACGGCCTGGCCGGTGTGAACGGCCGATGCGCCCGTCGGTCGAGCAGGAGCGGCGCGAGCAGCTGATCGCGGCGGCCGCGCGCGTGATCGCTCGCAGCGGCTACGACGCCGCGACCGTGCGCGACGTCGCGCGGGAGGCCGGCGTCTCGACGGGCGTGATCGCCTACTACTTCGAGGGCAAGGACGATCTCTTCGCGCATGTCCTGCGCGCCGCCTCGCGCGCCTTCCGTGCACGGCTCGAGAGTGCGCGCGACGACGCCGAGACGCCCGGCGCACGGCTGCTCGCGCTGGCCGAGGCCGCGACGCCCGACGACGAGGAGGCCGTGAAGGCGCACGCGCTGTGGATCGACTTCTGGGCGCGCGCCGCGCGCGATCCGGCGCTCGCGGGGCTCACCGTGCGGCTCTACGACGGCTGGCGCCGCGAGATCGCCGACGCGGTGCGCGACGGGCAGCGCGCGGGCGCGTTTCGCTGCGATGCCGACCCCGAGGCCTTCGCGCGCGGCTATGCGGCCGCGGCCGACGGCCTGGCCACCCACGTCGTGCTGCATCGAGGCGTCGTGTCGCCCGACGACATGCGCGCGGCCTGCGCGGCGCTCGTCGACGCGCTCGCGGCCGACAGGTCTACGGAAGCGGCGGGAGCGCACGCTGATTCGCGGGCAGCGAGGCGGGCGTGTCGCCGAATGCCGGGTAGCGCGGATTGACCAGGAAGAAGTAGGCGAGCGTGCGGGTGTTGAAGCGGAGGCAGAACAGGCCGAGCCGCTGCAGGCCCTCGGGCACGCGCCCGGTGAACAGGGCGACGAACCAGTTGCCGATCGCGATCAGCCCGAGCAGCGGCTGCAGCGCATAGGCCACCAGCACGTAGCACGGGATCACCAGGATGGTCCGGAAGAAGATGGTGAGACGGCTCTGCGTGACGGGCGCGTCGATCTCGAGGTCCACCGCGTACGATCCGCCCGCCCCGAAGGGTGGAAAGGGGTCGGCGAGGATCGTGCCATAGGCCGTCACGCGGGTGGAGTAGCGCAGGTAGCCGACGATGAAGTCGTGCAGTCCGTCCGGGATACGTCCCGTGAAGACGCCTGCGAACCAGGCGATGATGACCACGACGCCGGCCGCGATTCCGTACAGCCACAGCACGATCACGTGCGGGATCAGCAGGAAAAGCCTGAAGAACACGGTCAAGCGCGAGCGCTCGAGATCCTGGCCTTCGACGAGGCGGACGGGATACGCGGGTGTGCTCATGCCCCAAGCCTAGGTCGGCAGGCGGCGCGCACGGCCGAATCTCACCCGGGCCAGGGCGCCCGGCGCGACGAGAACGTCGCTCTGAGCCGGGCAGTTCTAGGTGAGACCCTCGCGCGCCTCGCGCACGAGCATCACGGCCTCGGGGAAGAGCACGCGAATCGCATCGCGAACCTGCGCCGCCTGCTCCTCGGGCTTACCCGCCAGGTCGAGCCGGTTGATGCAGGCGACGGTCATCTGCACCGCGAGGTTGATCGCGTTGTCGGCCCAGCCGACCTTCTGAGCGGCCTGCATCTGCTCTGCCATCTCCTGCAGGTGCTTCTGCATGTCGCCGGGGTCGCCGAACATCCCGAACGGGAATCCGCCTTCCATCACGTTCTCCTCAAGCCGCTGACCGTCCCCGAACGTTAGACGTTCTCGGCGGAGAACCCGTATCTAGAGCTCACGCACCGTCATCGAGTTGATGCGCACGGGCTCGCTGGGTGGGCCGTCGCCGCGGCCGAGGGCATCGATCGCCGCGATGGTCGCGAGCGAGTCATCGTCGCGGGCATGGCCGAGGATGCCGTACTCGGCGGGCAGGCCCTCGCCGCTCTTGCCCGAGATGACGAAGAACTGGGAGCCGGACGCACCGGACGGCGCGACCGCCGTCTTGGCCATGGCGAGGTCGCCGACCTTGTACTCGTAGAAGCGCGGCGGGGTGCCGACGACCTCGTAGCCCGGCCCGCCGCTGCCCGTGCCGCTGGGGCAGCCGCCCTGCAGCACGAAGCCCGGCACGACGCGGTGGAACGAGAGGCCGTCGTAGAAGCCCTCCTTGGCGAGGAAGGCGATCGAGTTGGGGATCGGGCCGCCGAGATCGGGATCGAGCACGGCGCTGATGGGGCCGTGGGACGTGTCGAGGTCGAGCGCGTAGCGCTTGCCTTCTTCGAGCACCTGCTCGGGTGCGGAGTAGCTCGTCATTGGTTCCAGTCCTCTCCGGGTTCGAGACTGCGGCAGAAGCGCGCAACCAGCTCGATTGCGAGATCCACGTCACGCAGATCGCACGTCTCCGAGGGCGAGTGCATGTAGCGCAGCGGGATGCCCACGAGGCCACACGGCACGCCGGCCCCCACTTCCTGCACTGCCTCGCTGTCGGTCCACGAGACGCTGCCGTCAGCCTCCAGCGTATGCGGAATGGCCGCCTCGCGCGCGACCGCGATCATGCGCTGGGCGACGCCCTCGTGCTGTGCCGCTCCACGCGAGATCGAGGGACCGGAGCCGAGCGAGCGCGAGCCGGTGACCCGCGCCTGGTCGGCGTTGGGATAGTCGTCGGTATGCGTCACGTCGAGCGTGATCGCCAGGTCCGGCTCGGCGGCGAAGGTGGCCGTGCGCGCGCCGGCGTAGGAGGTCTCCTCGCGCACGGAGGCGACTGCGATGACCTCGGCCTTGAGGTCGCCGGCAGCCGCGGCACGGCGAGCCGCCTCGAGCACCACGAGCGCCCCGAGGCGGTTGTCGAGCGCGCGCGAGGCGAGGCGCCGCCCGCGCAGCTCGACCGGCTCGACGGCCATGACGATCGGATCGCCGATCTGCACCGCGCTCTGGGCGTCGGCCTGATCGCTGGCGCCGATGTCGACCCAGAGGTCGTGCACGAGCGGCACGCGCTTGCGCTCCTCCTCGCTCAGGAGGTGACGCGCGGCCTTGCCCATGACGCCCGGGATCGGGCCCGAGCAGGTCCGCACCGTGACGCGCTGGCCGACCAGCACGGCCGGATCCCAGGCGCCGATCTCGCCGACGAAGAGCACCCCCGAGGCGTCGACGTGCTTGACGACCAGGCCGATCTCGTCGATGTGGCCGACGAGGGCGACGCGCGGACTGCCACCCGGATTGACGGTCGCGAAGGAGCTGCCGAGCGCGTCGCCGCGCACCTCTGCGAACTCGCGCGCCGCGTTCCGCCAGATCTCTGCTGCCGGCCGCTCGTAGCTCGAGGGGCCGATTGCGCGCAGCAAGCTCTCCAGCAGGACGCGCGCCCGCGCGTCGATGCCCTCCTCCGTCATGCGCCGAAAGATAGTGGAACGCTCCACGTGCGGCTGCGCAGGCGGCACCGGGTACCATCGCCCGTGGCATGGAACGGATCGCGATCACGGGCATCGGCAGCGTCTCGCCGGTCGGGCTCTCAACGGACGAGGCCTGGTCGACACTGCTCGCGGGGGGCTCGGGGATCGCCGAGATCACGCAGTTCGACGCGAGCGACATGCCCATCCGCGTGGCCGGCGAGGTCAAGGGCTTCGACCCCGTTGCGGTCGCGGGAGCCAAGGAGGCGCGCCGCATGGACCGCAATGTCCTGCTCGCCCTCGCCGCCGCCAAGCAGGCCGCGGAGGACGCCGCGCTGGTCGTGGAGGACCCGACGCGCGCAGGCGTGCTCTTCGGCACCGCCATCGGCGGCTTCCACACGATGATGGAGCAGCACGAGATCCTGCGCGACCGCGGCTGGGATCGCGTCGCGCCGTGGTTCCTGCCCCAATGCCTGCCCGACGTCGCGAGCGGTGCGATCGCCGCGCTGCTCGACCTGCGCGGCCACAACCTCGCTCCCATCTCGGCCTGCTCCACCGGCGCGCACGCCGTGATGGAGGCGGCCGAACTGATCCGGCGCGGGGACGCCGACGTCGTGCTGGCCGGCGGTGGCGAGGCCTGCATCCACCCCCTCATCATCGCGGGCTTCACCACCATGAAGGGCCTCGGGGCGCCGCGGCCGGGCGAGGGGCCGGAAACCGCCTCGCGCCCGTTCGACGCGACGCGCGACGGGTTCGTCTGTGCCGAGGGAGCGACCGTGCTCGTCCTGGAGTCGGTCGCGCGCGCCGAGGCACGCGGAGCGCGCATCCACGCCGAGGTCGTCTCGGGCGGCAACACGAACGACGCCTACCACGCGGTCACACCGCGCCCCGACTCGCTGGGCGTCGTCACGATGATGCGCCTGGCGCTCGAGAAGGCAGGAATCGACCCCACCGAGATCGGCTACATCAACCCGCACGGCACCTCCACGCCGCAGGGCGACGCCGCGGAGACGAAGGCGATCAAGCTCGTCTTCGGCGAGCACGCGTACGACATGTGCCTGTCGTCGACGAAGTCGGCCACGGGTCACCAGTTCGGCGGCGCCGGTTCCTTCGAGGTCGCCGTCTGCGCGCTCGCGCTGCGCGACCAGATCGTGCCGCCGACGCTCAACTACCGCGATCCCGAGCCCGAGTGCGACCTCGACTACGTGACCGAGGGTGCACGTGAGGTCAAGCTCGAGTATGCCCTCTCGAACTCCATGGGCCTCGGCGGCCACAACGGCTGCGTCGTGCTCCGCCGCTACCAGGGCTGATCAGGCGCGGATCTGGCCGGCGCCGCGCACGACGTACTTCGTCGTCGTGATGTCGGCCAGGCCCACCGGGCCGCGAGCGTGCAGGCGGGCGGTCGAATTGCCGATCTCGGCGCCGAAGCCGAACTCGCCCCCGTCGGTAAAGCGGGTGGAGGCGTTGACGTACACACAGGCGCTGGAGATGCCCAGCACGAAGGCGTCGGCGGCGGCGATGCTCTCGGTCACGATGGCCTCGGAGTGGCCGGTCGAGTAGCGCTCGACGTGCTCGATCGCCTCTTCCACCGAGCCGACGGTGCGCACCGCCAGGACGAGATCGAGGAACTCGGTCGCCCAGTCGTCCTCGTCGGCCGGGACGCTCGCGACGCCGAGCGCCGCAGCCGCCTCCTCGTCGGCGCGCAGCTCGACGCCGGCCTCGGCGAGCTCCACGCCGATCGGGCCGAGCAGCGGCAGCGCAGTGCGGTGCACGAGCAGCGTCTCACAGGCGTTGCAGACACCTGGCCGCTGCGTCTTGGCGTTGATCACGATCGGAAGGGCCTTGGCCGGATCGGCGTCCGCGTGCAGGTAGACGTGGCAGTTGCCGCCGGCGGCGACGAGCACGGGCACGCGCGCGTGCTCCAGCAGGAACTTCTTGAGCGCCTCCCCGCCACGGGGGATCACGACGTCGCAGGCCGCCGGATCGGCCACGAGCGCAGCCAGCTCCTCGCGCGACGCCTCGAGCGGGACGACCGCGTCCTCCGGCAGCCCTGCGGTCCGCAGGCCGTCGCGCACGCAGCGCAGCAGCGCGGCGTTGGTGGCCCGGGCGCTGGTGGAGCCGCGCAGCAGGCAGGCGTTGCCGCTCTTGAGGCACAGGCTTGCGACGTCGACGGTCACGTTCGGGCGCGCCTCGTAGACGACGAGCAGCACGCCCAGTGGCACGCGCACCTTCTGCACGTCGAGGCCATTGGGAAGGCGCCAGCCGGTGACCACCTCTCCCACCGGGTCGTCGAGCGCGGCCACGGCGCGCACGGCGTCGCACAGCGCCGGCACGCGCTCGCTGTCGAGCGTGAGCCGATCGAGCAACGCGCTCGACTGCCCCGAGGCGCGTGCCTCTGCGAGATCGGAGGCGTTGGCCTCGACGATGGCGGCCGAGTCGCGCTCGATCGCGAGCGCGATCTGCTCGAGCGCCGCGTCCTTCGCACCGCGGCCGAGCGTCGCCAGCACCCGCGCGGCGGCGCGGGCCCGGGCGCTCGCGGATTCAGTCGTCACGGCCATCGTGCAGGACCAGGTTATCGCGATGAATGGCCTCGGGCACCCCGGCGACCGTCGTGTGCTGGCCGGCTGCGCGGCGCAGCTCTGCGCTGCCCATGGCCACGACACCGGTCGCGAACGCCTCGCCCTCGAGCGTGCAGACGCGAACCGCATCGCCCGCGCGGAAGTTCCCCTCGACGCGCTTGACGCCGACGGGCAGCAGGCTCGCGCCGCGCGCCAGCAGCGCCGTGCGCGCGCCGGCGTCGACGAACACCCTTCCGGCCGGGGGCTTGCCGTAGCGCAGCCACAGCTTCCAGGCCGAGACCGGCCGGCGGGCCGCCGTGAAGCGCGTGCCGACCGCCCGGCCCGCCACGGCGCGGGCGATCGTGCCGGGCTGCGCGCCCGATGCGATCACGCACGCGACGCCGCCGCCCGCCGCCATCGAGGCGGCCACGACCTTGGAGCGCATACCGCCCGAGCCGAGGCCGCTCGGCGAGGCCGCGTCGAGGTCGAGCTCGTCGAGCAGCGCTCGGTCGTGCACCTCGCGCACGAGCTCGGCACCCGCCGCGCGCGGGTCGCGGGTGTAGAGGCCCTCGGCGTCGGTCAGCAACACCAGCAGGCGGGCGCGCAATAGCAGCGCGACCTGCGCTGCCAGCGCGTCGTTGTCGCCGAAGGTGATCTCGTCGGTCGCGGTCGAGTCGTTCTCGTTCACGATGGGCACGACGTCCCACGCCAGCAGCGCCTCGAGCGTCGCGCGGGCGTTGAGGTAGCTCGTACGGCGGCGCACGTCGTCGGCCGTGAGCAGCACCTGGGCCGCACGGCCGCCCGCCGACGCGAGCGCCCGCTGCCAGGCGCCCGCCAGCAGCCCCTGACCCACCGCGGAGGCGGCCTGCAGGCTCGGCACGTCGCCCGGACGCACCTCGCGATCCAGCGCGCCCAGGCCGAGCGCGATCGCGCCGCTCGACACGACGCACACCGGCGTGCCCGTCAGCTGGAGGGCGACGAGCTCGGACGCGAGCCGGGAGAGGCGTGCCCGCCGCAGGCGCCTGCGGCCGTCCACGAGCGTCGACGATCCCAGCTTGACGACGACGGCCCGGCGCATGCCGCGCCAGCGTAGCCGTGCGCTCCCCCGGGCGGGGGATCCACGTGGAGGGCGTGCGGATCGATACCCGGAATGCGCCGATAGGCGCCTCGACAATCGGGCGGGCAGGCCCGGAGCCGCCAAGCAGCCGTTCCCTCCTCCGGTGGCACCGGGCCTCCCGTTCCGATGAGCAATCCTCCCCTCAGACAAGCCGCCGGAAGGCGCTCGACCCCGTGCTAGGGTCAGACTGATGTCCGATACCGGCGACGACTACCGAGGCGATTACAAGCAGGCGATGGACGCCGCCCTCAACGGGCGGATCGGGTTCTACGCCGACTTCGACTCACAGCGCCAGGAAGAGGTGTGGCGGCTCCTGTCCGCCGACCGCGACCGGCTGCTCACATTCGCGCGCCGGCACGCGATCACGATCGGCAAGCTCGAGGTGCGCAAGACGCTCAAGAGCCCGCAGCCGGTGTACGAGCTGATCGCAACGGGCCGGGACGCGCGCAGCGTGCGCGAGTACCTCGGCTTCGAGCGCTCGCAGCGCTGACACCAGGCAGGGCGTAAACTCCGGTCGCTGTGAGGTGCTCGTGTGGCTGCCGGCGGAAGCTCGGCTTCCGGGATCTCCGCGCCGAGAGACGCGCCCGTGCGGCTCGTACGCTCGTCGGCGAGATGGAGGCGCTGGCCTTCGCCGAGGACGATGACGAGTACCGCCGGGCTTTCCTGTTCGAGGGCGTGAGCTGGCGCAACCAGTACACGCGCGTCGTCCACGGCGAGCTGACGCAGGACGAGATTCGCAGCGGAGGCGCGTGGGCGACGTGGCTGAGCGGCGCACGCGTTGCGGTGCAGGAGGCGCGCCGGGATCGCGGCCGTTAGAAGCCGTTCAGGCCGTCGCGGCGAGCGCGTCGCCGAGGATCGTGACCACCTCGTCAAGCTCGGAGTCCGCGATCGTCAGCGGTGGCGCGAGCATGACCGCCTCGATCGTCGTCACGCCGATGGGCGTCGGACAGGAGTAGATCATCAGGCCGCGCTGACGGCAGGCGGCGACCAGCTTCGAGGCGGCGCCGGGCGGAGGAGCGAGGGACTCGCGATCCGCCACGAGCTCCAGGCCCTGCAGCAGCCCGAGTCCGCGCACGTCGCCGATGCGCGGCGAGCTCTCGGCCAGCGCGTCGAGGCGCTCGCGCAGCAGCGCGCCCTTGCGCCTCGACTCCGTGACGAGATCCTCGTCCCGGATCACGCGGATGGCCTCGGCCGCGACGGCGCAGCCGAGCGGATACCCCGAGAACGTGTGACCGTAGGGGAAGCCGTCGCTCGAATGCTCGAAGGGCTCGGCCACGGCACCGCTCACCAGTACGCCCGAGAACGGCACGATGCCGCTCGTCACGCCCTTGGCGAACGTGATGATGTCCGGCGTCGCGTCGGGCCAGTGGCAGGCGGCGAACCACTCTCCCGTGCGCCCGAAGGCGGTGATCGTCTCGTCGAACACGAGCAGGACGTCGTGGCGATCGCACAGGCGCCGCAGCTCGGCCATGTAGCCGGGCGGCGGTGCGATGGCTGCTCCCGAGGCGCCCGTGACGGGCTCGATCACGATCGCCGCGACGTTGCCGGCACCGCGCCGCACGAGCGCATCCTCCAGCTCGCGCGCGGCCCAGGCGGCCTCCTCGGCCGGCGGCCGGCGGCGGCGGATGTCGGCGTTCGGCACCGGCGCGACGGGATGCTTGTCGAGCACCGCCTCGTAGAACGCCCGCCACTTCGAGCCCGACAGCGAGAGCGCTCCCTGCGTCGAGCCGTGGAAGGACGGCCAGCGCGAGATCAGGTCGGTCTTGGCCGGGCGGCCGCGCAGCTGCCAGTAGCGGCGGGCGAGCTGGATCGCCGACTCGACCGACTCCGACCCGGACGAGTTGAAGAAGCACCAGGTGTCCGTCAGCGGCGAGACGGAGCGAAGCTCCTCGGCGAGCTCCAGCATCGGGCCGTTGCGGAACGAGAAGCGATAGGTGAACGAGAGCTCCGCGACCTGCCGCCGCACGACCTCGACGAGCCTCGGGTGGCAGTGCCCGAGCGACATGACCATCGCGCCGCCGCAGGCGTCGAGATAGCTGCGGCCGTCCTCGTCGACGATCCGTGCACCGCTGGCCCGCGCGGCCACCTCGAGCAGCGACCCCGGCGATGCGGTCAGCGAGAAGTCGGCACGGCGCCCCATGCCGTCGGACGGTAGCGCGGCAGAAGGGGCGGGAGCGCACCGCAGCGCGCTTCCCGCCCCTCACCGCGAACCTAACCGGTGACGCCGGCGGTGCGCTTGAGCTTGCCCTTGACGCCGTGCTTGGCGGGCACGTTGATCGTGGCGTGCGCCGTGGCGCGCCCGGCGTTGCTCGACGTGGCTGTCGAGTTGTTCGTGAGCGATCCGGCCGGGGCACCCGAGTCCACCTTCGCTCTCAGCGAGAGCGTCAGCGAGCCGGTCAGGTCACCGACCGTCCAGCAGGCCTGGCCGTTCTGCATCGTGGCGGTGCCGAGCGAGGCGTAGGTCATGTTGGAGGGCAGCTTGTCGCAGACGACGACGTTGTGCGCGGTCCCGCCCTTGGCGGTCACGATCAGCTTGTACTTCACGGTCGAGCCGGCGGCGACGACCTTCGCGAGCGCGCGCTTCTCGAGCACGATCTGCGGCTTGGGCGCGGGCGCGGATGGCGTCGCCGGCGTGACCGCGGGCGGCGCGGGCGGGGTCACCGCGGCGGGGGGTGCCACCGGGGGCGCGGGCGGCGGCGCGGGCGGGGTCACCGGAGGCGCAACGGGCGGCGGCGGCGGAGGGGTCGGAGCCGGGCACACCAGCGTGACCGTCGGGATCGAGCCGCCGCTCCAGGTCGCGCCCACCGTGAGCGTGCCGAAGAGGCCGGGCCATGTGTGCGTGACCGCGGTGTGGGCGGGAACCGTGAACTGCTGGGTGACACCGTTCACCGTCTCGGTCGAGACCTTGGTCCGGCCGAAGTTCGCGTTGTAGCTGAACACGACGCCGGTGCTGTCGCACTTCACCGAGCCGGTGTTCGCCGACGCCACACTCGGCATCGCGAGCGCGATCATCGCGATGATCGGTATGGCGGCGAGGCGTTTGCTGAACATGAAGAAGGACTCCCCCAGACGAAGACGAACGCCGCGGGCGCGCGGCAGATCACTACTTATCGGTACCCATTCTGAGGGAACCTTACGCTTCCTGCCCGCGATATGCTCAGAACGTATCTCGTTGCAGGGGCAAAGTCAGACACGTTGGTCCTCCGGAGCCCTTGACCGCGACGTCCGATCCCTCGATCTCCGTTACCCGGCAGCCGGCCGAGCATAACCTTTTCGAGGTACGCGGGTTGCCCGCGAGCATGACCACCTCGCGAGGCGCGAGGGCGAGGACGTTGGGCGCGAGCGAAGCCCACTCCTCCTCGGCGATCTCGATCAGCTCCACGCCGCGCTCGTGCAGCAACTGGTAGAGGTGCACCGGCATGAGCGGGAGCGAGACCACCGCCAGGTCGCGATCGAGCATGGAGATCAGGCTGAGCGTATGCAGGCAGTAGTCGGCGCCGCGGTCGATCGGCAGGTCGACGACATGCACGGCGTCGACGTAGGGATCGAGCGCCTGCTTGATTGCGCGAGCACCCGCGTCGTTGGTGCGAAAGCCACGCCCGACGACGAGCGTGCGGGAGTCGAGCCAGAGCAGATCCCCGCCGTCCGCGAGCGCCGGTGCCTCGAGCCGCGCGAGCACGGGGATCCCGTTGCGCTCGAACCACTCGCCCATCGCGGACGCCTCGGGCTGCCGGATCGGCTTGCCCGAGCGCAGGAGCAGCGCGCCGCCGTCGCACACGAGCGCGGGGTCGTAGGTGTAGATCGAGTCCGGCCCGGCCTCGCTGCCGAGCCGCTCGACGACTGCCCCCGAGCCCTCGAGCACGGCCACCAGGGCGTCGTGCTGGGCCTGCGCCCGCGGCAGGTCGACGGCTTCCTCGTACAAGGCGCCCTCGGTCTCGTGCGCCGCGCCGAAGCGCTGGCCGGGGCGGTTGACCAGGACGCGGCGCAGACGCCCCGTCATTCCCTGCGCGCCATAGCTGAGTCCATTCACGGCGCGTTGTCTACCAGAGGCCGATAGCGTCCGCCGCATGCCGGACGTGACGATCTAGCACAACCCGCACTGCCACGCCTCGCAGAACGCGATCACGATCGCCGACGAGCTGGGCATCGCCTACGACGTCGTCCTCTACCTGAAGCAGAAGCCCGACCGGGCGACGCTCGAGGGCATCGCCGACCGGCTCGAGGATCCCGTCGCGGACCTCGTGCGCAAGGACTCGCTGTTCAGGAAGCTCGGCCTCGACGCAGCCGACTACGTCGACCGTGAACCTGTGGTCGAGCTGCTGCTTGAGCGCCCGGCGCTGCTCCAGCGCCCGGTGGTCGTGCGCGGCGACCGCGCGATCGTGGGGCGGCCCAAGGAGCGCATCCGGCAGCTGCTGGAAGGCTGAGTCTCCCTCGATCCGGGAGCCGCGCGCGGGCGCTACGGTTCCCGCACCTGCAATTGCCGAGGAGCCACATGCCCGCCGACCTCGAGAAACTCTCGATCGACACCATCCGCTGCCTCGCCATGGACGCGGTGCAGAAGGCCAACGCCGGCCATCCCGGCACCGCCATGGCGCTCGCACCCGTCGCCTACGTCCTCTACCGCGAGCGCATGCGCCACGATCCGGCGGATCCGCACTGGCCGAACCGTGACCGCTTCGTGCTCTCGGCCGGGCACGCGTGCATCCTGCAGTACGCGGCCTTGCACCTCACGGGGTACGACCTCGCGATGGACGACCTCAAGCAGTTCCGGCAGTGGGGCTCCAGGACGCCCGGGCATCCCGAGCTGGATCGAGAGCACCCGACGCCGGGCGTCGAGATCACGACCGGCCCGCTCGGCCAGGGCGTCGGCAACGCCGTCGGCATGGCGCTGGCCGAGGCCATGCTCGCGGTGCGCTACAACAGCGACGGCAGCCCGCTGGTCGACCACCGGACGTACGCCATCTGCTCCGACGGCGACGTCATGGAAGGCGTCTCGGGAGAGGCGAGCTCGATCGCCGGCTTCCTCGGCCTGGCCAAGCTCTGCCTGATCTACGACGACAACCACATCACGATCGAGGGCTCGACCGGCCTGGCCTTCGGCGAGGACGTCGGGCTGCGCTACGAGGCCTACGGCTTCCACGTCCAGCGGCTGGACGACGGCTGGACGACGGACGATCTGCGCGCCGCGCTCGATGCCGCCGAGGCCGAGACGGCGCGGCCCTCGCTGATCATCGTGCGCACGCACATCGCGATCGGCGCCCCGCATGCCCAGGACACTCCGGAGGCCCACGGCGCTCCGCTCGGCGAGGAGGAGGTGCGCCTGACGAAACAGGCGTACGGCTGGGATCCCGACAAGCACTTCTACGTTCCCGACGGGGTCTATGCGCACATGGACCAGCGCGAGCGCGGCGCCGCCGTTCGCGCCGCCTGGAACGCCGTGCACGACTCCGCGCCCAAGGACACGGTCGAGGGGTTCGACCGCGTGCTCTCCGGCAAGCTGCCCGAGGGCTGGGAGGACGCACTGCCGGACTTCACCGGCGCACCCGCGCAGGCCACGCGCCAGAGCTCGGGCGCCTGTATCAATGCGCTGGCGGCCGTCATCCCCGAGCTCGTGGGCGGCTCGGCCGACCTCGCGCCCTCCACGACGACGACCATCAAGGGTGCCGAGGCCGTCCCGGGAGCGCCGCTCTCCAACAAGGAGAACGCCCAGGCCGACTCGGTGCTACCGGGCCGTCTCGGTGGCCGCACGTTCCACTTCGGCATCCGCGAGCACGGCATGGGCGCGATCCTCAACGGCTTCACCGTGCACGGCGGCTTCCGCGCCTTCGGCGCGACGTTCTTCGTCTTCTCCGACTACATGCGGCCGTCCGTACGGCTGGCCAGCATCATGCGCCTGCCCGTGATCTACGTGTGGACGCACGATTCGATCGGGCTGGGCGAAGACGGCCCGACGCACCAGCCCATCGAGCACCTCGCCTCGCTGCGCGCCATGCCGTTCATGCACGTGATCCGCCCCGCCGACGCCACCGAGACGGCCGAGGCCTGGCGGCTCGCGCTCGAGCGCAACGACGGCGACGGGCCCGTGGGGCTCGCGCTCTCGCGCCAGAAGCTGCCCGTCTTCGACCGCAGCGTCCTCGCGCCGGCGAGCGGCGTGCGCAAGGGCGGTTACGTGCTTGCCGACGCCTCCGGGACGCCCGACGTGATCCTGATCGGATCCGGCTCGGAGGTGCACGACCTCCTGGCCGCCCGCGAGACGCTGAGCGCCGAGGGCGTCGGGGCCCGCGTGGTGTCGCTGCCCGACTGGGATCTCTTCATGGCGCAGCCACGGAGCTACCGCGAGGAGGTGCTGCCGCCCGAGGTCTGGCGCCGCGTCTCGCTCGAGGCCGGCGCGACGTTCGGATGGTCGGCACTCGTCGGCGAGCGCGGGACTTCCATCGGGCTCGACCGCTTCGGCGCCTCGGCGCCGGCGCCCGTGATCGCGCAGCACCTCGGGATCACGCCCGAGCGGGTGGTCACGGCCGCGCGCGGGCTGATGCAGGGCTAGTCACCCCTCCCTGGGGTGTCTGCGGGTAGTCAGAGGACTGATTGCACAGGTTTGGGAGATTCCTCGGGTGAACATGGGTGGCCGCCGCCCAACCAACTACGGAGGAAACAAGGATGCGAAGGAAGACACTGTTGGCAGTCGCGGCTATCGCTGCAATCGCCGCCGTCCCGAGCGCACAGGCGCATTCGCCGAAGACGGCCCCGAGCGCGCCGGCCTGGAAGACGGTCGCGAGCGGGCTCGACAACCCGCGCGGCCTGGCCGTCGCCAAGAACGGTGACATCTGGGTCGCCGAGGCCGGGAGGGGCGGCGCAGGTCCGTGCCAGCCAGGCAATGAGGCGGGCTCGCCCGCCTCCTGCTTCGGGGCTTCCGGCGCGTACACGCTCGTCCACAACGGCGTGCAGAAGCGTGTGGTGACCGGGCTCCCGTCGTTCGGCGACGAGGGCACGGGCGACGCCGCGATCGGCGCCAGTGACATCGTCGTCAACGGCAGCCATGTCACCGGCCTGGTCGGCGGCGGCGGCGGCCGGGACGAGCGCGCAGCCCTCGTGGCGGCTGCAGGCCCCGCAGCCGGGTTGTTCGACACGATGCTCAAGATTGATCCGTGGAAGGGCACGGTCAAGGTGTTTGCCGACTTCGCGGCGTACGAGACGGACAACAACCCGGACAAGGGCGACATCGACTCCGACTCGTACGGTCTCGCTGAGGTTCATGGCGGCTTCGTCGTCGCGGACGCGGCCGGCAACGACGTGCTCGGCGTGAACTTCAAGAAGCAGATCTCGACGCTGGCCGTCTTCCCGGACGTCCAGGTGGACGCGCCGCCGTTCCTCGGTCTGCCCGCGGGCACGAAGATCCCGATGCAGGCGGTCCCCACGACCGTGGCCGTGCGCCCGAGGGACCCGAACGTCTACGTCGGCCAGCTGACGGGATTCCCGTTCCCGCCCGGCGCGGCGAACGTGTGGGGCGTCAGGCCCGACGGCTCGACGTTCCTGTACGCGACCGGCTTCACGAACATCGTGGACATCGCGTGGGGCCCGAAGGGCTCGCTCTACGTGGTCGAGATCGCCAGCAACGGCCTGCTCTCCGGTGATCCCGCCGGCGCGCTGATCCGCGTCTGGCCGAACGGCAACAAGACGACCGTCGCGAGCACGGGTCTCAACAACCCGACCGGCGTCGCGATCGCGCACGACGGCACGGTGTACGTGACCAATTACGGCACCAGCGCCGGCAAGGGCACCGTGCTGAATCTCGGCAAGGTGTAGTCAGTCCGACCCCACGCCCGGGCGCCGCCGAAACCGCCGGCGCCCGGGCGTGCGCAAGCTGGGGTCCCGCCCCGGTTTGTGCGCGGGTCAGGGCGCCAGGCGCGCGATCGTCCAGGCGTCGCCTTCGCGGCGATAGCGCAGGCGATCGTGGAGCCGGCTCGGCCGGCCCTGCCAGAACTCGATCTCCGTGGGCGCGATGCGGTAGCCGCCCCAGTCGTCGGGCCGGGGGACGTCGTCGCCCGGGAAGCGCGCGTCGATCTCGCTCACGAGCGCGTCGAGTTCCTCGCGGTCGGCAATCACGCGGCTCTGCGGCGAGGCCCACGCGCCGATCCGCGAGCCACGCGGACGCGAGGCGAAATAGGCGTCGGCCTCGCTGTCGGCGACGCGCTCGACGCTCCCCCGCACGCGCACCTGACGGTGCAGCTCGAGCCAGCCGAAGACGGCCGCAGCGACCGGGTTGGCGTGCAACTGCAGTGCCTTCGCGCTGGTCAGGTTGGTGTAGAACGCGAGGCCGCGCTCGTCCACGCCGCGCACGAGCACGAAGCGCACGTCCGGCGAGCCGTCGGCGCCGGCCGTCGAGAGCGCCATGGCGTTCGGCTCCGTCACGCCGGCTGCGACCGCCTCGTCGTACCAGCGCTGCCACAGGCGCAGGGGATCGGGATCGAGATCGGGTACGTCGAGGCCGGCACTCTCGTACTCGCTGCGGCGGCCGGCGACGTCACTCATCTTCTCCAGATTACGACGTTCGGGCTTTGCATTGCTGGGTACGATGCAGCCGAGACTCAACCAGGGAGAACCACGACATGAGCAACCCGCTGCTCGCCATTCGCGCGCTGGGCCAGTCCATCTGGCTCGACAACATCAGCCGGGAACTGCTCGATTCCGGCAAGCTCGCGCACCTGATCGCCGAAGACGGCATCAGCGGCGTGACCTCGAACCCGACGATCTTCGAGAAGGCCATCGGCCACTCCGACCTGTACGACCGCGGCCTGATCGCGGCCGCCCGCGACGGGCTCGACGCGCGCCGGGTCTTCTTCCGGCTCGCCTACGCCGACATCCGGGACGGCGCCGACCTGCTGCGCCCCGCCTACGAGGAGGCCGGCGGCCAGGACGGGAACATCTCGTTCGAGCTGCCGCCCGAGCTCGCCCGCGACGTCGAGGGCTCGATCGAGGCGGGCCAGCGCTTCCGCGACGAGATCGACCGCGTGAACGTGCTCATCAAGGTGCCCGCGACCGCCGAGGGTGTCGACGCGTTCCGCGAGCTGACCGCGGCCGGCGTCTCCGTGAACGTGACGCTGCTGTTCGCGGTGCAGCGCTACGAGGAGATCGCGAACGCCTGGATCGACGGCCTCGAGCGCCGCGTCGCGGCCGGCCAGCCGATCGACCGGATGGCCTCGGTCGCGAGCTTCTTCGTCTCGCGCGTGGACACGAAGGTCGACGCCCGGCTCGAGGAGCTCGGCAGGCAGGACCTGCAGGGCATGGCCGCCGTCGCCAACGCCAAGCTCGCCTACCGCTCCTTCCAGCACATCTTCTCGGGCCCGCGCTGGGACGCCCTGGTGGCCAAGGGCGCACACGTGCAGCGCCCGCTCTGGGCCTCGACCTCGGTCAAGAACCCGTCCTACCCCGACACGCTCTACGTCGACACGCTGATCGGCCCGGACACCGTCAACACGATGCCGGAGCAGACGATCGAGTCCGTGCGCAATCACGGCGTCGCCAAGCGCACCATCGACACCAAGGTCGATCTGGCGGAGGCGCACATGCAGGAGCTCGCGCGCGTCGGCGTCGACCTCGACCGGATCCTGCTGCACGAGCTCGTGGACGAAGGCGTCGAGTCGTTCGCCAAGTCGTTCGACTCGCTGATCGCGACGATCGACGAGAAGGCGCGCGCACTGGCGCCGGCATGAGCACGGCCGCAGAGGTCGCGCGGCTGTTTGCGCGCGACGGCTCGCTCTGGACGAACTCCGGCGAGGACGAATGGCTCGGCTGGATCGACACCGTCGAGGAGTCGCGTGCCGGCCTGCCAGAGCTCAAGGCCTGGGCCGGCCCGCTCGGTGAGCGCTTCGAGCGCATCGTGCTGTGCGGCATGGGCGGCTCGAGCCTCGCGCCGCTCGTGATCGGCGATCTCTACGGCAGCGACAAGCTGCAGGTGCTCGATTCGACCGACCCCGATGCCGTGCGCGCCGTGCCGGTCGAAGGCTCGCTCTTCGTCATCGCGTCCAAGTCGGGCTCGACCCTGGAGCCCAACTGCTTCGCCGACGCCTTCTGGGGCAAGACCGACCGCGACGGCTCGCGCTTCGTCGCCGTCACCGACCCGGGCTCGGCGCTGGAGGAGCGCGCGCGCAAGGACGGCTGGGCGCGTGTCGCCCACGGCCGCCCGGACGTCGGCGGCCGCTACTCGGCCCTGACGGCGTTCGGTCTCGTGCCGGCCGTGCTCGCCGGCATCGACGTCGAGCTCATGCTCGAGCGCGCGTCCAACATGCTCGCGCAGTGCCGCGACGAGCTCGGGGTCAACCCGGGCGCGACGCTCGCCCACGTGATCGGCAACGCGCATGCCAAGGGCCGCGACAAGCTGACCTTCGCGATGCCGCCGGCGATCGCCGGCATCGGGCTGTGGCTCGAGCAGCTGATCGCCGAGTCGACCGGCAAGCAGGGCACGGGCGTCCTGCCCGTGGCCGGTGAGCCGCTGGGCGATCCCTCGGCCTACGGGGACGACCGCCTCTTCATCCACCTCCGCCCGAGCACGGGCCACGACGAGCAGGACGCTGCCCTTGACGCGCTGCGCGAGGCGGGCCATCCCGTCTTCACCCTGCAGCTCCTCGACGGGCCGGCCGATCTGGGCGCGCTGTTCGTGCAGTGGGAGGTGGCGACCGCGCTCGTCGGCGCGCTGCTGCACATCAACCCCTTCGACCAGCCCAACGTGCAGGAGGCCAAGGACCGCACGGTTGCGATCCTCGACGGCTTCGCGCGCGACGGCAAGCTTCCGGTCGAGGAGGCCGGGTCGCTGAGCGACGTGCTCGCCCGGGCCGAGCGCGGCCACTCCTACGTCTGCCTGCAGGCGTTCGTGGCGCCCACGCCCGAGCGCCAGGAGCTGCTCGACCGCCTGCAGGGCCGGCTGCGCGACGCGCTCGGCTGCGCGGCGACCGCGGGCTTCGGGCCGCGCTACCTGCACTCCACGGGTCAGTTCCACAAGGGAGGCCCGCCGGCCGGGCGGTTCGTGCAACTGCTCGCGGGCGAGCAGGACGACGAGGCGATCCCGGGGCGGCCCTTCGGCTTCCGCACGCTGCGAGACGCGCAGGCGCTTGGCGATGCCGGCGCGCTGCGCAGCCGCGGCCTGCCGGTTGCGCGGATTCCCATGGCCGCCTGCGAGGCGGCGATCGAGCGAGCGCTCGAGCACATCGCGACAACGAGGACCAGCACATGAAGATCGGCTTCGTCGGGCTCGGCCGCATGGGCGCGGGCATGACGCACCGGCTCCTGGACGCCGGCCACGAGGTGCATGCATGGAACCGCTCGGAGGGCCCGCGCGAGACACTCGCGAGCCAGGGCGGAACGCCGGCGGCCTCGATCGAGGAGCTCGTCTCGAACCTCGGCGAGGGGCGCCGCGCGGTGTGGGTCATGGTGCCCTCCGGCGCCGTCACGGAGGAGACCATCACCCACGTCGCCGGCCTCCTGCGCGAGGGGGACATCGTCATCGACGGCGGCAACTCGCGCTTCACCGACGGCAAGCGGCGCTCGGCGGAGCTCGCAAAGCGCGGCATCGTGTTCGTCGACGCCGGCACCTCCGGCGGCGTCTGGGGCTACCAGGTCGGCTACTGCCTGATGGTCGGCGGCCCCGACGAGGCGATCGCGCACCTGGCTCCCGCGCTGACGGATCTCGCCCCGCCCGATGGCTGGCTGCATTGCGGCCCGGCGGGCGCGGGGCATTTCGTCAAGATGGTGCACAACGGCATCGAGTACGCGCTGATGCAGTCCTACGGCGAGGGGTTCGAGGTGCTCGAGAAGAGCGAGTTCGGCCTTGACCTGCACGCCATCTCCGAGGTCTGGCGCCACAGCTCGGTGGTGCGCTCCTGGCTGCTCGACCTGCTGGCCGCGGCGCTGGCCGAGGACCCGAAGCTGGAGCACATCAAGGGCTACGTCGACGACTCCGGCGAGGGCCGCTGGACCGTCTTCGAGGCGATCAACGAGAGCGTTGCCACGCCGGCCATCGCGATCTCGCTGATGGCGCGGTTCACGTCGCGCGATCCCGACCCGTTCTCGATGAAGGCGATCGCAGCGCTGCGCAACCAGTTCGGCGGCCATGCCGTGGTGCGCGAGTGAGTCCGCGCAAGACCCCGGAGACGAATCCGCTGCGCGAAGGCCTCAGGGTGGGAGGCGCCAGCGAGCCCGCGCTATTCACGATCTTTGGCGCCACCGGCGACCTGGCCCAGCGCAAGCTGCTGCCCGCGCTCTACAACCTGGCCAAGCGGGGGCTGCTGCCGCCCCGGTTCGGCGTGGTCGGGTACGCACGCACCGAGTTCGGCGAGGACGGGTTCCGCCGCTTCGCCAAGGCGGCGATCGATGCGCACTCACGCACCGAGATGGACGAGCGGTTCTGGCCGGCGTTCGCGTCGATGCTGCACTACCACGCCGGCGGGTTCGACGATACGAGCCACTTCCACGCCCTGGCGAAGACGGTCGGCGCGCTGAACGCCGACCTCGGCGGCGACGCCCACCGCATCTTCTACCTGTCGACGCCGTCCAGCTTCTTCCCCGTGATCGTGCGCGGGCTGGGCGCGGCCAAGCTGAGCAAGCCGTCCAACCTGGTGCGGGTGGTGAT
>DASRQS010000018.1:0-16823 GCA_035696365.1 Gaiellales bacterium
CGCGTCGAGCTGCTTCGTCGCCGCGTCGGTGATGGCGGACTTGAGCCCCTCGACCGTCTTGCCCTGCGCCTTCGCGACGTCTGCGAGCGACTTGCCCGAGTGCAGCTGCGTCTCCAGGTCGGCAGGCTTGAGGTTCAGGTAGGTGGCGACGTCATCCATGCCCGCCATCAGAGCCGGCGCACCGAATCCGAAGCCGAAACCGGGGCCACCACCGCCGTGCCGGCCGAAGTGACCGCCGGGCCCGCCGCCGAAGCCGGGGCCGCCGAAGATCGGCTGCGTACCGTCCTCGATGCGCTTCTTGATCGCGTCGGCCTGGGCCTGGGTCAGCTTGCCCGCCGTGACCTGGGCATCGACCTGATTCTCGAGCGCCTGCTTGAGCGCGCCGCTCAGCTTGCTCGGGTCGACGCCGAGCGTCCCCGCTGCGTCATCGACGATGGCCTGGCTGCGGGCCTGCGGGGAATCGTTCCGAGAGGCGGCGTAGGCCGCTCCACCACTGACGACCGCCACGACGGCAAGCACGCCCATGATCATCCGGAACGTTCGGTTGGCCGGTCGTCGCTCGTCGGTCATCCCACTCCCTTTCACCTGCAAGGCCGCGATATCTCCCAGTCAACCAGGGCCTGCTGAGTCCAGGCGCAGCACTTCCTGGGTCCAAGCTGTGAAGAACACGTCTGAGATCGCGGCCCGGGATCGCTCCTGAGAGCGAGGGGAGTTCGCGCTCGGGGCCGACGGCAGCGGCAGAATGCCGCCATCGCGTGAGCACATGACCACTCCTTCCCTCTCCGGCGCCCTGCCGCGCGAGCTGGCATGGCAGGCGGGCTCGGGAACGTTTGTCTCGCGCAATTCGTTAATAAGGCAACGAATGACACCGTCGTACACTAGATCCGTGGTACCTCTGCCTCCCGACCAGCTCGCCGCACCCGGCGTCGCGCGGTCGACGGTGCTCATCACCCGGCTCGCGCGCGCAATGCGGCGCAGGTTCGAGAGCGCCGTCGAGCCGCTCGGCCTGCGCGCGCTCCACCTCGTCGCGCTCACGCATCTCAAGGATCACGGCCCATCGCCACAGCAGGCGCTGATCGAGGTGCTCGGCCTCGACGCCTCCAACCTCGTGGCGCTCCTGAACGAGCTCGAGGACGCCAATCTGATCCTGCGCAGCCGCGACCGCGCCGACAGGCGCCGCGGCATCATCGAGCTCTCGCTCGAGGGCGAGCGGATGCTCCTGGAAGTCGACCGCGCACTCGAGGCGGTCGACGACGAGATCCTGATCGCGCTCAGCTCCGAGGAGCGGTCGACGCTGAACGAGCTGCTCGCCCGGGCCGGCGCGTCCGGCCCCCTCGAGTGTGACAAGGACGCGGCGGAGGAAGCGGAAGAATGCGACCCGCCGGCCTGCTGAGCCGGCAGTAACCGCCGCATCAGGGGTTTGACCCCGGATGTGCAGTGCGCTACCAGCGGCCGCGGTGCACGACCTCGTGGAACGGGCGCCGGTCGGGTCGCTCCAGCGGTACCAGCGGCCGGCCGGCGGGGTAGCCCAGCGAGAGCAGCGAGACCGCGAAGCGATCCTCGGGAAAGCCGAGCAGCTTGCGCGCCAGTTCCTGATCGGCCACTGCGGCGTGGCTCGAGCCGATGCCGAGGTCGGTGGCCTCGACCGCCATGCTCAGCGTCGCCTGCCCGTGGTCGTACCACAGCCACTCCCTCTGGCGTTCGTCGCCCAGCACGGGGCCGAGGCAGACGATCGCCGCAGCCGCGTGGGCGACGTGGGCCGCGGCACGCCAGACCTTGGCCAGCTCCGGGAGCACGGCTCGGTCGGTCACGAGCACGAAGTCCCAAGGCTGCCAGTTGCGCGATGACGGAGCGCGCCGCCCTGCCTCGAGGATCCGGTCGAGATCGGCGTCCGCAAGCGGCCGCCGGTCGAAGATGCGGACGTTGCGCCGTGCCCTGATGGCGTCCCAGGTTTCCATCCAGCGACGATAGCGCTAGCCTGCGCGCAACCGGGGTGCCCACATGGCTGAGACCGAGCGTCGCTCGGGACCCGAAGAACCTGATCTGGGTAATGCCAGCGGAGGGAGTAGTTCGTGAGACGTTCGATCCTCGCCATGGTGCTGTGCGTCGCGGCCTGGACCGGTAGCGCCGTTCCATCGCATGCGCAACCGGCTCGCGACACCGTGTCCGTCGCGCTCGACTGGACGCCCAACACCAACCACACCGGCATCTACGTGGCGCAGAAGCTGGGCTACTACAAGGCCGCGGGCATAGACCTGAAGATCCTGCCCTACGCCAGCACCGCCCCCGAGACGCTCGTCAGCCATCGCAAGGCCGATTTCGGGTTCTCGTACTCCGCGGGCGTCGCCTTCGCGCGCGCGGCCGGCGCGGACGTGACCTCGGTCTTCGCCGTGCTGCAGCACACGGCGCTCGAGATCGGCGTGCGCGCCGACCGCGGCGACATCAAGACGCCCAAGGATCTCGACGGCAAGACCTACGCGGGCTTCGGCACGCCCGACGAGAAGCCGCTGCTGCAGACCGTGATCCGCGACGCCGGCGGCACGGGCGTGTTCAAGGACGTGACGCTCAACACGTCCGCCTATGACGCCGTCTACCGTGGCAAGGCGGACTTCACGCTGCCGCTGGCGACCTGGGAGGTCATCCAGGCGCGGCTCGCCGGCAAGCCGCTCAAGACGTTCAAGCTGGCCCGCTACGGCGTGCCGCCCGAGTACTCGGCGCTGATCGCCTCGAGCAACGCCTACCTCGCGGCCAATCCCGCGCTGGCGCGCCGCTTCCTGGCCGCCACGGCGCGCGGCTACCAGTACGCGGCCGACCACCCGCGCGCGGCGGCCGGCATCCTGATCGCGGCCAACAAGCAGGTGCTGACCCAGCCGCAACTCGTGTATGAGAGCGCCGACCTGATGGCCCGCAACTACTACAAGGACGCCTCCGGGAAGGTCGGCACGCAGACGCTCGGCGTCTGGGAAGGCTACGCCGGGTTCCTCTTCGCCCATGGCGCACTGACCGACGCCGACGGCCACAAGCTGAAGCGCGCACCCGACTACGCCTCGTACTTCACGAACGCGTACCTGCCGCGCCGAAGCTGATGCGCGGCCGCGCGCTCGCCGCACTGCCCCCGCTCGCGATCGTCGGGCTGCTGCTCGCGGCCTGGCAGGTGTACGCGAACGTCAGCGGCATCGGCAACGACGTCCTGCCGCCACCCACGCGCGTGCTCTCGGTGACGTGGGAGAACCGCGGCGATCTCTGGGCCAACACGCTGCCCACGCTGCGGGCGACGCTGCTCGGGTTCGCGCTCTCACTGGTCGTGGGGCTGACGCTTGCGGTGCTGGTCGACGCATCCGGGATTCTCCGGCGCGCGCTCATGCCGGTGCTGGTGGCGTCGCAGACGCTGCCGATCATCGCGCTCGCGCCGCTGATGGTGATCTGGTTCGGCTTCGACCTCACGCCGAAGGTGCTGCTGGTCGCCTTCGTCACCTTCTTCCCGATCACGGTCGCCTTCGCCGAGGGCTTCGCGGCCAGCGAGCCGGAGGCCGAGGCCCTGCTGCGCTCGATGGGCGCCGGGCGGGCGCGCATCTTCCGCTCGGTGCGCTTCCCGACGTCGCTGCCCTTCTTCTTCGCCGGGCTGCGCATCGCGATCACCTACGCCGTGGTGGCCGCGATCTTCGCGGAGTACGCGGGCGCCAGCCAGGGCCTCGGGATCTACATGCAGAACGCCAAGAACTCGTTCCGCACGGACCTCGTCCTCGCCGCAGTGCTGGTCACGACCGTGCTCACTCTCTCCCTGTTCGCGCTCACCTACGTGCTCGAGCGGATCGCGATCCCGTGGTACCGGCTATCCCGCCAGGGCGGCCGGGAGCGGTGAGCCGGGCGGCGCCGAAGCTCGAGCTGCGCGGCCTGGGAAAGCGCTTCGGCGAGCTCGAGGTGCTGCGCGACCTCTCGCTGGAGGCGCGCAGCGGTGAGTTCTTGGCCATTCTCGGCCCGAGCGGGAGCGGCAAGTCGACGGCGTTCTCGATCCTGACGGGCGGCACGAAAGCGAGCAGCGGTGAGGTGCTCCTCGACGGCCACGCCGACGGGATGCCGACGGGCACCTTCGCCTACATGCCGCAGTCGGACGCGCTGCTGCCCTGGCGACGGGTGCTCGACAACGCGACGCTCGGCCTCGAGGTGCGCGGAATGCCGCGTCGCGCCGCCCGCGAGCGCGTCCGCCCGCTCCTGCCGACCTTCGGGCTGGACGGCTTCGAGGACGCCTACCCGTTCCAGCTCTCGGGCGGCATGCGCCAGCGCGCGGCGTTGCTGCGCACGGTCGTGCAGGAGAGCGAGGTGCTGTTGCTCGACGAGCCGTTCGGCGCGCTCGACGCGCTCACGCGCGCGGAGATGCAGCGCTGGCTGGCGTCGGTCTGGGCGCACTTCCGCTGGACGGTGCTGCTGGTCACCCACGACGTCCGCGAAGCGGTCTTCCTGGCCGACCGCGTCTACGTGCTGTCCCCGCGCCCGGGCACCGTGGTCGCGGAGGTCACGGTTCCGCTCTCCCGCCCGCGCTCGCTCACCGATCCGCTGCTGGCCCAGCTCGAGAGCGAGCTGCTGGGCCGGCTGCTCACTCCAGGGAGCCCAGAAACCCCAGCACGGCCTGGTTGAACGAGCCAGGGTGCTCCCACAGGCACCCATGGCCGCCCGGCACCTCGACCCAGGTCGAGCGAGGCAGCTCCTCGTGCAGCCGGCGGGAGAGCTTCGGGTAGATGAGGATGTCCTCGGCCCCAACCAGCGTCATCGACGGGCACGTCACGGCGGCCACGCGCCCGCGGGTGTCGTGCGTCTCGATCGAGCTCAGCTGTGCGAGGTAGGAATCGAGCGGCTGGGGATTGTTCGCCATGAAGTCCTCGATCTCGACGAGCTCGTCCTCGCGCTGCTCGAAGAAGTCGGTCGTGAACCCCCACAGAATGACCTCGCGCTGCGTGAAGCCGACTCCGAGCGTCGGCACGAGGTCGCGCCAGCACTGGAACATGCGCAGGCAGAACGGCCCGGGGTAAGAGTAGGTGCAGCAGAACGAGGCCGAGAGCAGGCGATCGGGGTGGGCGATCGCGTACTCCTGGGCGATCATGCCGCCCATCGAGAGCCCGAGCAGGTGGAAGCGCTCGAGTCCGAGGCCGTCCACGAGGCCGGCGAGGTCGTCCGCCATCTGCCGCGTCGTGTACGGGCCGGGCGGCGTCGGCGACTCCCCCACGCCGCGGTTGTCGTAGCTCAGCACGCGGTAGCGCTCGGCGAGCGCCGGGATCTGCGCCTCCCACGACTCCTTGGCGTCGGCCAGGCCGTTGACGAGGACGAGCGTCTCGGGATGGTCGCCATCGACCTGATAGGCAAGGTCGAGGCCGTTGGCGCGGATCGTGGGCATGGCTCCTCGTCTCTCGTGGACGGTGGCTGCATATGCTGGCGCACATGACTGGATTGCGCGGCGTCTTTGCGGCAGCGGTAACGCCCCTGCTCACCGGAGGAACGGAGCTCGACGAGCCGGGCATCGGCCACATGGCCGACTTCCTGGCCGGGGGCGGCGTGGACGGTGCGCTCGTCTGCGGCACGGCCGGCGAGGGCATGCTGCTGACGCTCTCCGAGCGGAAGCGCGCAGTCGAGACATATCTCGCCGCGGCCGGGTCGCGCTTCGCGATCATGGCCCACTGCGGCGCGCAGTCGACCGCAGACACCGCCGCGCTCGCCGCGCACGCCGCGGAGGCCGGGGCGGTCGGCGTCTCGGTCATCGCGCCCCCCTACTTCCCGCTCGATGAGCGCGCGCTGCTCGAGCACCTCGCCGCGGCGGCCGGCGCCTGCGCCCCGCTGCCGTTCTACATCTATGCGTTCACGGCGCGCAGCGGCTACCCCATTCCGCTGCCGGTGATCGAGCGGCTCGGCGAGCGCGTCTCCAACCTGGCCGGCCTCAAGGTGTCAGAAGCGCCCTGGGAGCGCTTCGAGCCGTATCTGATCGAGGGCCTCGACATCTTCGTCGGGCCCGAGGCGCTGATCGATCGCGGCCTCGCCGGCGGCGCGATCGGTGCCATCTCGGCACTCGCGTCGGCCTTGCCCGAGCTGGTGACGGCCGCGGTGCGCACCGGCACGCCCGAGGCGACCGCGCGAGCGGCGGAGGCGCGCAGGACGATCGAGCGCTTCGCCGCGCCGGCAGGGCTCAAGACCGTCTGCGCGTTGCGCGGGGTGGCGATCCAGACCGCCGTGCGCGCGCCCCTGCGCGAGCTCGACGAGGGCGAGCGCGGCGAGCTCTCCCAGGCGCTGCGCGGGCTGCTCGACGCGGTGCCCGCGTGAGCGCACCGGCCAACGGGAAGGCCACCGACGCGATCGCCCAGCGGGTCAACGCCACGCTGCGGAAGGGCATCCTCGCCGCCGCGCGCAGCCGGCGCATGGGCGCCGTCGTGAGCAAGCACGGCATGCGCCTCGGCGCGCAGCGCTTCGTGGCAGGCGAGACCTTCGCTGAGGCCGCCGCGGTGCTGGCGGGGCTCAACGAGCGCGGCCTCTACGCCAATACGACATTGCTCGGCGAGGACGTCCTCTCGGCCGAGGAGGCGCGGTCCGTGACGGCGCAGTACACCGAGATCCTCGACGGCATCGCCGAGCGCGGCCTGCGCGTCAACATCGCGCTCAAGCTCACGCATCTCGGCCTCCTGCTCGACGAGCAATTGGCCTACGAGAATGTCGCCCGGCTGGTCGACCACGCCGCGTCTCTCGGTAACTTCATCCGCCTCGACATGGAGCACTCGGGCCTCGTCGACCAGACGCTCGGCATCTACGGGCGCCTCCGCGCAGACGGCCGCGAGAGCGTGGGCACGGTGCTGCAGGCCTACCTCTACCGCACGCCGGGCGACCTCGAGACCCTGCTGGCGCTCGAGCCGAAGCCCAACCTGCGGCTTGTCAAGGGCGCCTACCTCGAACCGCCCGAGGTTGCCTATCCCCGCAAGGCGGACGTCGATGAGGCCTATGTCCGCCTGGTGGAATCCGCACTGGCGGGCGGCGCGTACACCGCCGTGGCGACCCACGACGAGGCTGCGATCGAGCAGACCATCGCGCTCGCCGAGCGGATGGGCATTCCGCGCGACCGCTTCGAGTTCCAGATGCTCTACGGCGTGCGCTCGCGACTCCAGCTCGACCTCGTGGCGCGCGGTTTCAAGGTGCTCGTCGCAACGCCGTTCGGCCCGCAGTGGTATCCCTACCTCATGCGGCGCCTCGCCGAGCGCCCGGCGAACATGCTGTTCGTCGCGCGCAACCTCGTGCGCCGCTGATTCCGACTCGACCGCCAGGAGTGACCGATGCCGAAGCGCGCTCTGATCGTGATCGACGTCCAGAACGAGTACTTCGACGGCGCCCTTCCCATCACGGACCCGCCGCGCGAGCAGAGCCTCGGCAACATCGGGCGCGCGATGGAAGCTGCGAGCGCGGCCGGCGTGCCCGTGATCGTGGTGCGCCACGGCACCGACGACGCCTCCGAGGGCATCTTCCTCAAGGGCTCGCACGCCTGGGAGCTCCACCCGGAGGTCGAGCGGCGCCCGCGCGACTTCCTGATCGACAAGACGCTGCCCGGCTCCTTCACGGACACCGAGCTCGGGAGCGTGCTCGAGGACGCGGGCATCGACACGGTCGCGATCACGGGGTACATGACGCACATGTGCGTCGACACGACCTCGCGGCAGGCGGCACACCGCGGGCTCGCCGTCGAGATCCTCAACGACGCCACCGGCACGCTCCCTCTGGAGAACAGCGGCGGGAGCGCGGGCGGCGAGGAGCTGCACCGCGCGACGCTGGTGGCGCAAGGCCAGTTCTTCGCCGACGTCGTCAGCACGGACGACTGGCTCGGCCGCATCGGCGACTGATTCCCTCTTGCTTCTCGCGCGCGCGGGCGCGGGCGGGGCCGGAGGAGCACGGTCCCGTGGAACAATCGGTGACGGGGCCCGATCTCCGGCCCTCTTCCCGCAGTCATTCGAGAGTGGAGCACCGATGCCCGAGGCGACAGACGACAAGCCGATCCTCCTCTGCTACGACGGATCGGACGACGCCTTCCGCGCGATCGAGTTCACCGGCGCGCTCTTTCCCGGCCGCAAGGCGATCGTGCTGTCGGTGTGGGAGCACTACTCCCTGCTGTCGGGCATCCAGCGCGTCGACGACGCCCTGGTGCACGAGGCAACGGAGGCGCTCGCGGAGGACGGCTGCGACCGCGCACGCGACGCCGGCCTGATTGCGACTCCACTGGCCGCGCTGGCACAGCACGGTGTGGCGGAGCGGATCGTCGACGTCGCGGACGACGAAGACGCCCTGCTGATCGTGATGGGGACGCGCGGCAACACGGGCATCCGCTCCCTGCTGCTCGGCTCGGTCTCCCACAGCGTCGCGCACCACGCGCGGCGGCCGGTCCTGATCGTCCCGTCTCAGCCGCTGACCGACGCGCGTAGCGAGGCGGTGTCCGGACGCTGAGCCGCGCCGAGCAGCAGGGAGCGGATGCCCGTGTTGCCGCGTCCGGGCTAAGCGCCCGCAGGGCTTTGCGCAGTTCAACTTCGTCAAGGAGAACATGGACGGAGCGGGTCTCGAGGACGCCATCCTCTCGCTCCATCATGCGTGCCACGTACACGCGGGGTGAGTCGGTCGATCAGTCCGCGGGACCGCCCTGGAGCCAGCCGGCACCGCGTGCGTAGAGCTGCTCGACCTTTGCTCCCTCCAGGCCCGGCATGTCCGGCTTGACGTCGTAGCCCACCTGGGTCTGGAGGTACGCGAGGTGGCGGTAGCCCTCGGGGAAGCGGGCCAGCAGACTCGCGTCGAGCTCGATCGCCGCGGACGGGTCGACCGGGTCGAGCCGATCCTTCTCGTAGATCGGCTGGCGCAGGACGAGCCCCCAGCGCTCTCCGCGCCGCTCGAAGAAGTCGTAGAAGCGCCCCGTGCAGACGACGTCGCACACGACGCCGTGGACCTCCGCGCGCTGCGAGATCGTCATCTTCGTCTGGCTCACGGCGCGCTCGCCCGCAACATCGATGGAGCTTCCGCCCAGGAAATGCAGGATCCGCACTCCACTCGCCCAGCCCTGACGGTTGGCCTCGATGAAGCCGTCGGCCGAGCCCTGGAACCAGGTGGCCATCATGCGCCCGTCGTCATGCCAGACCGCGCGCAGACGCTCCCAGTCGCCCGCGTCCCGCCAGACGGCCCAGGACTCGACGAGCTCGCGGATGGCACGGCGGGATTCGGCTTCGTCCGTCATCGCGCTGAGCGTAGACGCCTCGTTGACGGCGCGAGAGGCCTGCGCTAGAAACGCTCGCGTGCCCATGTTCCTCATTTTGCTCCGCCGGTGCGGCCCCGAGTACGACTCGTCGCGCTCCCTGGAGGAGCAGACTGGATGGCCGGCCCATGCCGCGTTCATGGATCAACTGGTCGAAACGGGCTTCGTCGTGCTGGGCGGGCCGCTCGCGGACAAGCACCGCGTGGTGCTCGCCCTGCAGGCCGATTCGGAGGACGCCGTTCGCAGCACGCTCGCGTGCGACCCATGGCACGAGTCGCACCTCGTGGTCGACTCGGTCGACGCCTGGACGATCCGACTCGACGGGCGGCGCGCCGGGGGATCTAACCGCTGAAGTCGGCCGTGGCGACGATGGCGTTGCGCTTGCTGCCGAACGTGCCGAGCGCGATGCCGAGCCCCACGCGGCGCAGCCCGGGCATGAGGATCACAGCGCGGTGCTCAGCAGAGCGCATCCACTGATTGACGAGGCCGGCGGGGCTCCCGTACGTGCCGACGCCCCAGGCGAGGTCCTCGCCGACCAGCGTGCTCCTGACATAGCGACCGATGCGCACATCGGCGCTCTCGCTCGCCGAGTCGTGATCGAAGTAGGCGTTCCGGAACATGTCGGCCGTGTGCTCACGGGCGGCACTGCGCAGCGGCGCGCTCAGCACGAAGCCGGTCAGATGGTGCTGCTGGCGGATCTGGTTCAGCAGCAGGAGCACTTGCTGCTCACTGCTCGTCTGGAAGGAGCCGGATCCCGCCTGGCAGACGCCGGGCACCGCCACGATTGCGAGGCTGACGACCAGGCCGCGAAGCGTCCACCGCATTTCCTCCAGATCGGACGCGAGCGCAGATCGGGCATCCCACTAAATAGCGCTTCCGCCATGGCCCGAACGGGGGCTGCGCGGAGCGGTTCCGTCGCGCCGCGGGGGCCCGTCGCTGGGGCGGGCCCCCGTCCGCGAGTCGGGCTGACCCGGTTCGAGCGTCCGCCGGTACGGCGCCGTTCCGCTGTCAGGCGCTCCTGGGAGACCTGGCTGATCGCGGGCTCCCGGGCACCGCGAGGGGTGTTCGGCCAGGCCGGTTGGTGGTGATGCGCGGAAAGGCCGCGCCAACGCTAATTGGGTCGTGCGCGACCTTCCGTAACGGATCCCACATCTGAGGGTCGCCTCGTACGGTTTGCGACTAGGTTGAGAAGCGAGCAGTCCGGCCGTGGAGCGTTCCCCTCCACCGACAGCGGCCGGGCTCTCCGAGAGAGGGAGGATCTCGCCGCTTGCGCGCGGCGGCGAGATCAAGAACTCTCCAATACCATCGAGGTCGCTTTCCCGGCGACCTCGATGCGTTTCGCGCCTAGACCCGCCCGCTGTCCGGGTTCGTGTTGAGAATGTCCAGGCTCTGGCCGCCTCGCGCCGGCGCCCTGGGCGCGACCTTCACACTCACGGGCCTGATGTGGATGGTTCGAGGGCCGCCTGGAGAGATGCGCTGCGCCGGGAAGGAGCTATCGGGCTCGCTGGAGATGACGGCGCCGACAACGGCGGCCAGGAGGAGCACCTCCAGCGCCACGATTGCGGCTAGGCCCTTCCACATGTCGCCTCTGATACTAGCTGGAGGCGTTAGCGCTCTTCCTCCTGGTGCCGCTTCCAGTCCTTGACTGCGGCTTCACCGTGTTCGCGCTTCCACTGCTCGAGCGCGCGATTCTTGTGGGGGAGCCCGAAGCGGCGGCCTGGGAACCACCATTTGACGGCGCGGCCGGTTGCTGTGCGGTTGCACCAGCAGTCGGGGTCGCAGGCACACGTGCGCCCGCGAGGGTTGTGGATCCTGCGCAGGACGGCATTCATGATGCTTCGAGCATACGCCTCGCACCACGAAGGGTGGGAATCCGGTGCGTCAACAGCCCCGTGACGCGAAGCCGCTCCGCGGGCGCCGCACAGACACGGCGGCCCCTTGCAGGCTTTCGCCGGCACGAACGGAGGGGGAGGGATTCGAACCCTCGAACGACGAAACCGCCGTCGGGAGGAGATGGCCACCGACGGTTGGCTGGGGTCTCCTGCCTGTGGTTATCCTCACGGGGTGTTGGCCAACTCGAGAACTATCAGCGCACGGCTTGAGTTGGGTCGGCGTCGTGGCGCCCACCGCCTTATGGGTCATCATCTCTGCTACGCAGCGCCAACTTGCTTGACGGATGTCCATTCGCGATCAACGAGGTCATCGAGATCAATCTTGATGCGGAATTTGCCGCTGATCTGTTTCTCTTCGCGCCGTCTCAATCACGTCTGTGAGTGTCGCCGTGTTGGCGCGTGAGGCTGGGCAGGGCTCCTCGGCGGCTCAGGCCCAGAGCGTTCCTGCGCGCGCCTCAGCGGTGTCCGTGAGGAATGAACTGGCGCTCACGCGCGCTTCAAGCGCGCCGGATACCTCGATCAGCCGGCAAGGCGACGAGTCCACACTCAGCCAGGCACCCGCGACCGCCGCTGATGTGCCGCTGCGCGTCTGCCAGGTCGCCAGCGATCTGGTGCTGCCCGCCAGCGCGCTCGCGGGCCGGCCCGGCGCGGCACCCGAGCAGGCCACCTTCGAGGAGACCTCGAGCGCATCGAGAAGGCGCTCGGGGTGAGCGAGGTGGAGCCGTGATTCCTGACCCCACGTACATCAAGACCCGGGACGGGGTTCATGTTGCGTACAAGCTGATCGGCGACGGGCCGCTCGATCTCATCTGGCCGGAGCCGGTCACCAGCGTGCTCGAGCACATGGAGAAGATCCCTGCGCTCACACGACTTGTACAACGTCTCGCTGTCTCGTTTCGCTTGATCGCCTTTGATCCACGAGGAGTTGGACTGTCGGACACCGTCTCGGGCGAGTTGCTCCCGAGCCTCGAGGTGCGCATGACCGACATGCTGGCGGTGATGGATGCAGTCGGTTCCCAGCGTGCGGCGATCTTCGGCTGGGGCGACACCGGCCCGCTCGCGATCCTGTTCGCTGCCAGCCACCCGGAGCGAACGGCCGCGCTGGTGCTCTACGACACAGGTGCCAGCGCCTCGCCGAAAGCGGGCTATCCGCACGGCTGGAGCGACGCGGAATGGGACCGCTGGATCGCGGACATCGAACAACGTTGGGGCAGTCAGGCGTTCGCCGACGATCACTTCCGGCTGGTCGCCCCGTCGCTCGCTTCCGACCACGAGCTGCGCCGGCAGTGGGCGAGCATTCTGCGCCTGGGATCGAGTCCGGCAGCCGCCATCGCCGTGGCGAGGATGGAGCGCGACACTGACGTTCGCGACCTGCTGCCGACGATCCAGGTGCCTACCTTGGTCGTGTGCAAGAGCGGGTGCGAAATGTACACACCGGCTGAGAGCCGGTACATGGCCGACAGCGTTCCCGGGGCGCAGTTCGTTGAACTCCCGGGGGCCGACCACCTCCCCTGGGCCGGAGACTCCGAGGCATTGGTGCAAGTCATCGAACGCTTCCTGCGCGACGTGCGCGACGAGGAGGCCGTGTTCGAGCGCGTGCTGGCGACGGTCATGTTCACCGACATCGTGGGATCGACCGCGCGCGTAGCGGACTTAACCGACCATCGCTGGCGCGACGTCGTGGAACGACACCACACCAGGGTCAGGACACTGCTGGCGCGCTACCGCGGCCTCGAGATCGACACCGCCGGCGACGGCTTCTTCGCATCCTTCGACGGACCAGCGCGAGCCGTCCGCTGTGCCCACTCGATCATCGACGCGGTGCGTCCACTCGAACTCGAAATCCGCGCCGGCATCCACACCGGCGAGGTAGAGACGATCAACTCAAAGGTCGGAGGACTCGCAGTCGCCATCGGCGCGCGAGTCGGCAGTCTCGCCGCCCCCTCAGAGGTACTCGTCTCCCAGACCGTCAAGGATCTCGTCGCCGGCTCCGGCCTCACCTTCACCGATCGAGGAACTCACGCCCTCAAGGGCGTCCCTGACGAGTGGCACCTCTACGCCGCAGGGCGAGAATCCGGCGCTTGAGCGCGCTCGCGATTTCCGGAGGAAGTCGTCACACAACCGGGCGTGCCCGCGCTTCACCTCCTCCCATCGCCCGCGGCTCGACACCGCAGCCAGCGACAACAAGACATCGACTCGGGCCGAGAGCCCCGCAGGATGCTCGACGTCGAATACCTTCGCTTCGGCGCGACGCGCTGGGCGGGTGCGACAGCCGGGATGAGGACGTAGATGAAGTTACTGGCTACGTCGACGACGTGATCCGGCTCCTGCTCAAGTCGGGAGCAACAACGCCGCGAGGGGTCACAAAGTCCGCGTGACCGAACGAGCCGCGCGTCGCGCTCGAGGCGCGCCCCCTACGCCAGCCGAGCGGGTCGGGCCCGGCCGTGAGGTATTCGGCGTTGCTGAGTCGGGCGGCGGGCGATCGCGAAGAAGGCTGAGCTGCTGGCGGAGTGTGGGATGAGGATGCGCTGAGGGCTGGGTGTCGTCCTCCCTCCGTGGTTGCTCTTCCTCACTCCTGAGGATGTCGGCTGGCTCGGAGCACACGCGACACGATCAAAGCGGCCAGAGCGCGTCGATGTCTCCTACTCCGGAATCGCGCCGAGCGTTCCGGTGGTGGGCGGCAGGTCGGGCGACGCGGCTGAGAGGGGTCACGGAGGATCCAGCCTCGCGGCCGTCGCTCGCGGTGACTCGGACCGGCTTGGTTGACCAGGATGCGTCGGCGCCAAATGCGCCAGTAAATGCGCCAGTTGCCGACCGAAGCAGGCGGTTCGGAGCGGTCTTGGGCGGTTCTACGGCGTTTCGCGGGAGGCGATCAAGCGCTTACGGAAACCGCTTGTTGCAGGATTTCGAGACGCCGAACGGAGGGGGAGGGATTCGAACCCTCGAACGACGAAGCCGCCGTTAACGGTTTTCGAGATCCGGCTGAAACCGCATAGCCATGCGTCGTAGACGCATTGCACAACTCGCTGTGCAACACCCAAGCGACTCACGCACCCGCGGGATGCCCCGCCGCATCTTCTGAAGATGTCTTAGCCTCGATCCACCGCTTGTGACGGGTTGAGGGGTTTGCGGTGTCCGGTGTGGTGGCCAAAATGACCTCCCGAGCAGGCAAAACGGGCTTACCCGCGCAGCGGAAGTGCTGAAGCGCCTCGGGGTGGTGGAACGCGACGCCGATCTCCTGCAGCAGGCGCCGCCAGCCGCGCTCGACCAACATCGCGTCCTCGCTCGGCATCTCGTAGCGCGTCATGCGGTTGCGGAGCATTCCGCGATGCACGGCCTGCCTCAGTCGGGCGCGGTGCTTGACCGCTGCCGCGCCGCCCTGCTAGGTTCGGAGTGCGCGCGGGGGCGCAACGAGTCTGCCGGCAGGGAACTTCCCACCTCGAGCGGTTGCACGGGTTTCGTGCGCGACGTCTTCCGCCCGAGAGCAGACAGGGCCGATGGGAGGACGTCATGGGTGAGCGTCACCACGCGCTGCCGGCGCGGCCGAACCTGGCGTGGTACCGCAAGGCGGCCAAGCAACTGCACGGCGCCGTTGCCGCGCTCGATCCCGCGGCGCTGGAGCGCGCGCGGGAGGTGCTCGGGGAACGGGTGGCCGAGCGCTTCCTGCTCGCCGACGCGCAGCACGTGATCGCGCATGAGCACGGTTACCGCTCGTGGCCCGATTTCCAGGCCATCGTGCGCGGCCGGAGGGAGGACGATCGGCCCGTCGACCGCATCGGGCTCGGTGACGAGAGCGGATACGACGAGCGGGCGCGACGCCTGCAGGAGGAGCTCGGCGCCGGTCGGGACGACGCACTTCGGCGCGTGCGCGCATACGTGCCACGACTCCAGGATCTGTCAGACGCGACGCTCACCGAGGCCGGGCTCGAGCGCCGCGACGCCCGCCTGGTCGTGGCGCGCGAGTACGGCTTCCGCACGTGGCGCGAGCTGGTCGCGGGCGCGCGCGAGCTCACGGCAGCCTGGCGTGCGCAGGGCGGGCGGCAACTCGACGTCGACGAGATGTCCGTGGAAGCTCTCGTCGAGGCCGGGAGCGAACTCGAGGGCCCGCTGCGGCTGGCCATCTGCAACGGCCGCGTCGTGCTGATGCAGTCGCTGCTCGAACACGGGGCGCGCCTAGAGGTCACCGATCCGGTGCTCGGTCTCACGCCGCTGGCCACCGCGGTCTACTACAGCCAGCCCGAAGCCGCCGATCTGCTGCTGGCGCACGGCGCGCACGCCGGCCCGATCTGGCTCGCAGCCGGCTGCGGGCTGGTCGCCCGAGTCGAGGACTGGTTCGCGCCCGACGGCTCCCTGCGGCCGGATGCCGGTGACCCGCGCCCGAATCTCGCGGACGTCCACTGGCCTCCCGGGCCGCCGCCGCGCGACGACGTCGCGGACATCCTCGGTGAGGCACTGTGCCACGCCGCGCACAACGGGCGGGACGCCGTGATCGAAACACTGCTCGCGCGCGGAGTGAGCGTCGATGCGCGGCCGTACCTGGGCATGACGAGCCTGCACTTCGCCGTCACGGCAGATCGGCTCGAGACCGCCAGGCTGCTCGTCGAGCGCGGCTGCGACCTCACGCTGCGAGACGAGATCCACGGCGGCACGCCGCTCGAATGGTGCCTGCACCTAAGCCGGCCGCGCCTGCGCGCGCTGCTCGAGCAGGCGTCAACGTCTTAGCTTCGGCCGATGAGCGGGGCGTCACTTCCGCTGCCAGACGACGAGTTCGACGGCCCGCGCCTGTTCTGCGAACTTCCCCTCAGGGGAGGTCTCGCCCAGGAGGATGCGCAGGTCAGTCTCGAAAGCAACACGCAACACGCCTTTCGCCGAAGAGGTGGGGTGCAGCACTCGAAAGGGAGAACACCGACGCGACGATCTCATCTTCGGCGCGCTCGTAGATGTGCGCGGCGACTGGCATTCGCGATGGTCCGGAGAATCCCGCGGCGAGCATGATCTTCATCCTCTCCGGACGGTGTTCCTGCAGGGAGCTTCGTTCGGCCAGCACGACGCGTCGCACCGAGGTATCCGCGAATCAGCACCTCGAGTGCAGCACGAGGAGGTGACGGCCACGGGAGGTCACCAACTGCTTCCACCCCTCGGCGAGTGGTCGCGTTGATGTGGACCCAACTGCCATCCTTCACCCTCGGTCCCGACCTCCTCGCCACCGTACTCGGCGAAGGCCGCGCGCACGATCCTCCGATGCTCGCGCAGCAACTCGCGGAACGCGCGATCGCCGACCTCGGCCACGAGCTTGGTCGAGCCCTCGATGTCGCTGAACCAGAACGTGCTCAGCTGGGGCTGCTCACCCACGCAGCGACTATGCGAGCCGCGGGGCGCGCGTCCGTGGGGTCTCAAGCAGCCGGATCGGCGTCGCCGGCCGGCGTCTCCGCGTCCCGCGCGCGGATCAGCCGGCCACCCGGCCGCGCGTCATGTAGGTGATGCTCCAGCGCAGGAGGACGAGGAACCGGTTCTGGAATCCGATCAGGTAGAAGAGCTGGATCGTGAGCGAGACACTGGAGTAGACATACACGTTCGAGACGCGGCTGTTCGGTGGTCGGGCTGCGAGCGAGCCGTGGGATCGGTGGTTGTCGTTCGATCGTGATCCCGCGCTCGGCATAGCAGGCCCTCACGCG
>DASRQS010000019.1:0-14074 GCA_035696365.1 Gaiellales bacterium
GCGCGTAGAGGCCGACGGGCACGCCCGCGGCGTTGATCAGCTTGTGGATCAGCTCGCCCGCCCCGGCGGGATCGAGAGCGCCCGCGGGGTCGCTCAGCAGGATACGGTCGGCGCCCATCTCCGAGAGCCGCCGGGCGTGCCGGAGCAGGTAGTCGTGGCCCTCGGGCCCGTCGGAGTAGACGAGACCCGCGTAGAGGCGGGCGCCCGCCTCGCGCACGGCGGCGGCCGGCACGGCGAGGTCGTCGATGTCGTTGAGCGGGTCGTGCATGCGGAAGATGTCGATCCCCGACTCGGCCGCGCACAGCACGAAGCGGCGCACGAGATCGTCGGCGGCGGGCCGGCCGCCGACCAGGAACGTGCCGCGCAGCGCCATCGCGAGCGGCGTCTTGGTGCGGCTGCGCACCGCGCGGATGCGCTCCCAAGGGCTCTCCAGGCCGCGCTCGACCGCCGTCGTGAAGCAGCCGCCTCCCGTGACCTCGAGGGCGCTGTAGCCCACGGTGTCGAGCCGCTCGGCCAGGTGCAGGACGGTCGCGCTCGAGAGCGTGCGCGCCAGCGGATCCTGGGACAGCAGACGCAGCGTGGTGTCGACGAAACGCGTCATGACTGCTCAGGCACGCCCGAGATAGCGACCGTCGCGCGTGTCGACGCGCACGCGCTCGCCCTCGTTCACGAACAGCGGCACCTGCACGGTCGCGCCCGTCTCGAGCACGGCCGGCTTGGTCACGTTGGAGACGGTGTCGCCCTTGACGCCGGGCTCGGTCGAGGCGACGGCCAGCTCGACGGCGGCGGGCAGCTGGAGCGAGACCGCGCGGCCGTCCAGTGAGAGCAACTGGACGACGTCGCCCTCCTTGAGGTACTGGAGCTCGTCGGCGACCCCGTCGCGGGGGAGCCCGATCTGCTCGTAGGTGTCCGTGTTCATGAGCACGACGTTGGCGCCGTCGTCGAACAGGAACTGCATGTCCTGCACCGTGGTGTGCACGCGCGGCATCGACTCTCCGGCGCGGAAGGTCTTGTCGACGACCTTGCCGCCCTCCATCTGCTTGAGCCGCGTGCGCACGAACGCACCGCCCTTGCCGGGCTTGACGTGCTGGAACTCGATGATCTTCCAGACGACGCCGTCGAGCTCGATGCACATGCCGTTCTTGAACTGGTTGGTGTTGATCGTCTCAGCCATGGCTTACACCGACAGGAGTGATTTGGGGAAGTGCGTGAGCAGCTCGTAGCCGTCCTCGGTGACCAGCACGAGATCCTCGATACGCACGCCGAAGCGCCCTGGAAGGTACACCCCCGGCTCGACCGTGACGACATTGCCCGCCGCGAGCTCGCCGCCGAAGCCGTTGCGGAAGCGCGGCTCCTCGTGGATGTCGAGGCCGACGCCATGTCCCGTGCCGTGATTGAAGTATTCGCCGTAGCCGGCATCGGCGATCACCTTCCGCGCCGTCTCGTGCACCTCGCGGCAGTCCTGCCCGGGACGCACGAGCGCCAGCGCTGCCTCCTGCGCTGCAAGCACGGTCTCGTAGACGTCCATCATCTGGGCATCGCTCGGCCCGGTCGCGAACGTGCGCGTGCAGTCGGAGCAGTAGCCGCCGACGAGCGCGCCCAGGTCGAGCACGACGAGATCCGAGCGCTCGATCTCGAGCTCCCCCGGCACGGCGTGCGGCTGCGCCCCGTTCGCGCCCGAGGCGACGACGGGCGGGAACGACGTGCCCCCGGCGCCCAGCTCGCGGGCGCGCTGCTCGATCGCCCAGGCCACCTCGCGCTCCGAGCGGCCGGCCAGCCCTTCCTCTGCGAGCCAAGCGTAGAGCGCGTCGCAGATCTCGCCGCCGGCGCGGATGAGCGCGGCCTCCTCCGCGTCCTTGACCGCGCGCAGGTCCTCGATCAGGTGCTCGCAGGGCACGAGCTCCGCGCCTGCGGCGCGGGCGGCCTCGTCCAGCGCGTGCCAGGCGGCGTACGTGAGACCCGAGGCCTCGAAGCCGACGCGCTGGCTGCCGAAGACCTCGCCGATGCGCCCCGCGACGTCGCTCAGCAGGTTCTGCTCCACGATCTCGACCTGCCATTCGAGCGTCAGCGGCGCGACCGAGGTGGCGTAGCGGAAGTCGGTCAAGAAGCGCGCCTCGTTGCCGAGACAGACGACCCCGTTGGACCCTGTGTAGCCGGTCAGGTAGCGCACGTTCGTGGGCGTCGTGACCAGGAACCCGGCCAGGTCGCGCTCGGCGAGCGCAGCGGAGAGCCGCTCGCGGCGGGGAGCGCGGTTCATGCCGCACGCTCCTGGAGCCAGTCGAGTGCCGCGCGGTACCCGTCGGCCCCCATGCCGGCGAAGCGCGCCGAGGCCACCTCGGCGACCACCGACTGGTGCCGCCAGGGCTCGCGCTCGAGCGGCTCCGACAGATGCACCTCGACCACGGGCACCGGCAGGATGGCGAGCGCGTCGCGGATGGCCCACGAGTAATGCGTCCAGGCGCCCGGATTGACGATCACCGCATCGGCCTCTCCGCAGGCCGCATGAATCGCTCGCACGTACTCCCCTTCGCAGTCCGTCTGCCGAACATCGGCGCGCTGCCCGCGCTCGCCCGCCCAGGCCTGGATGCGCTGCTTCAACTCCGCGTGCGTCAGCGTGCCGTACACCTCCGGCTCCCGGGCGCCCAGCATCCCGAGGTTCACGCCGTTCAGCACCGTGACGCGCACCGATCAAGTCTAGTCGGGCGCGGTGACCACGCGTACCGCTTCGGCAAGCACCTGCTCGTCGACGGAGACACCGTGCAGCGGGCGCCCGATCGCCTCCAGCAGCACCATCCGGTGCTCGCCCGCGAGGCGCTTCTTGTCGTGGCGCATGGCCGCGAGCACGGCCGCGGGATCGAGCCCGGGCGCACGCACCGGCAGCCCGTGGCGCTCGAGCAGCGCTGCCGTGCGCTCGGCCGTGCCCGCCGCCAACCCCGCGAGGCGCTCCGAGAGGCGCAGTGCTGCGACCAGGCCGATCGACACGCACTCCCCGTGCGAGAGGCCGCCATAGCCGGCCACGCTCTCGATCCCGTGGCCGATCGTGTGCCCCAGGTTGAGGATCGCGCGCCGCCCGCGGTCCTCCGGGTCGGCGGCCACGACGAGCGTCTTGACGCCGGCGCAGCGCTGGATCAGCTCGCTGCGCGCCGCGACGTCGCCCAGGCCCGGCTCCCAGTTGTCTGCGATCTCCCACAGCCGCCCGCCCGCGAGCAGCGCGGTCTTGATCACCTCGGCCATGCCGCTCGCCCATTCGCCCGGCGGCAGCGTCTCCAGGAGCGCGGGATCGCAGAGCACCGCGTTCGGCTGCCAGAAGGCGCCGACGTCGTTCTTTGCCGCAACGTTGATGGCGGTCTTGCCGCCGATGGCCGCGTCCACCTGCCCGACCAGCGTGGACGGCACCGCGAGCCAGGGCACGCCCCGCCGGAAGGTCGCCGCGGCGAAGCCCCCGACGTCGGTGATCGAGCCGCCGCCGGCGCAGATCACGACGTCGCTGCGCTCCAGCTCGCGTTCGGACAGGGCCCGCCACAACCGTTCCAGCGAGGGCGGCGACTTGGCCTCCTCACCGCCGTCGACGTCGATCACGGGAACGGTCGCGTCGCGCCCGAGCGCCAGCGCGCGGTCGGCGAGCACCACGGCACCCTGGCCGACGGCGACCCGGGCGATGCCGGGGCGTGTCCAGACCTGCTGCGCGAGCGCGCCGGCGACGTCCTCGGGCGAGTCGTCGCTCGCGACGATGGCGTCCGCGACCTCGCGGTAGAGCGGCTTGCGCTTGGCGTGCAGCCGCTCGAAGTCATCCGGGTCGCTCGCCAGCGGGCGGGCGCCGGGCGCGCCGACCACACGCCTCCAGCAGACCTCGAGCGGGACGTCCAGCCAGACGCCCAGCGCGCGCTCCCGCACGAGCGCGCGCGTTCTGTCCGAGGCCAGCGCCCCGCCGCCGAGGGCGATCACGGGCGCGTCGTCGCGCTGCAGCAGCTCGCGGACGATCGTCTCCTCGAGTGCCCGGAAGGCCGCCTCGCCGTCCCGCTCCCACAGCGCGCGCACCGAGCACCCGGCGCGCCGCTCGGCCTCGGCATCGCTGTCGGCGAACGGGCGGCCGAGCCGGTGCGCGAGCTCGCGGCCCACGGTGCTCTTGCCGACGCCCATGAAGCCGGCGACGGCGATCGGCCGCTGCAGCAGATCTACCGCGGGTGCCACGGGATGCGCTCGAGGTAGTGCGCGTAGGCGTCCAGCAGGTCACCCGTGGAGTCGCCGCCGAACTTCTCGCGCACGCAGCGCGCGAGCTCGAAGGCGACGACGGCCTCGCCGACCACGGCCGCCGCCGCGATCGCGGTGGTGTCGCTGCGCTCGACCAGGGCCTCGGCGGCCTCGTGAGTGTCCAGGCGCGCCGAGCGCAAGGGCTTCATCAGCGTCGGGAGCGGCTTCATCGCCACGCGCACGACGATCGGCTCGCCGTTCGACATGCCGCCCTCGATCCCGCCGGCGCGGTTGCTCTCGCGCCAGTAGCCCCGCCCCTCGTCGTACTGCAGCTCGTCGTGCACCGCGGATCCCGGCAGGAGCGAATTGGCGAAGGCATCGCCGATCTCCACGCCTTTCATGGCCTGGATGCTGATGGCCGCGGCGGCCAGGCGCGCGTCCAGCCGGAGCCGCGGCTCGGTGTGCGAGCCGAGCCCCGGCGGACAGCCGAAGGCACGGATCTCGATCATGCCCCCCAGCGTGTCTCGGTCGGCTGCGGCGGCGTCGATCGCCGCGAGCATGCGCTTCTCGGCGGCCGGGTCGGAGCAGCCGATCTCGCTCGAGAGCGCGCGGGCAAAGGCCGCCTGATCGCCATCGTCGGGTGCGGCAGCAACGTTCCCCACCGCCAGGACACGACCGACCACGGCGATGCCCAGCAGGCCGAGCAGGCCCTTCGTGATCGCGCCCACGGCAACGCGCGCCGAGGTCTCCCGCGCGGAGGCGCGCTCGAGCACGTTGCGCACGTCGTCGAGGTCGTACTTCATGACGCCGGAGAGGTCGGCGTGGCCCGGGCGCGGCAGCTGCACCTTGCGGCTGCGGCGCGCTGCGACCTCCGCGAGCTCCTCCTCGGTGACGGGCCAGGCGCTCATCACGGCGCCCCAGTTGGCGTGGTCGCGGTTGCGCACGATCAGTGCGAGCGGGCCGCCCAGCGTCAGGCCGTGGCGCACGCCGCCGAGGATCTCGATGTCGTCCTGCTCGATGCGCTGTCTCGGGCTGCGGCCGTAGCCCGCCTGGCGGCGTGCGAGATCGGCCCGGATCGCCTCACGGTCGAGCACCAGCCCGGCGGGCAGGCCCGAGACGACCGCGGTGATGCCGGGTCCGTGCGATTCCCCGGAGGTGACGTAGCTCAGCTCCACGGCGCTGAGCGTAGAGCGTCTTACGTGCTCAGGCGTCGAGCAGCCGCGAGCGCCTCGCGCAGCGCGGGGAGCGGCTCCGGCTCCGGCTCGCCGTCGCTCGGCGAGTTGCGCAACCGGTCGACCAGCGCGCCCAGTCGCTGCGCGCCGTCGTCGGCGACGGCCACGATGCGCCCGCGGGCGAGCCCGCCGGTCTGGTCGACGACCTCCACCCGTGCGCTGATAACGGCGCCGGTGCCGTCGTCGAGATCGACGTCGACCAGCTCGCCCGCGCCGTAGGTCGCGCCCGAGCGCAGGGCGAGGCCGCCCTGGGAGAGGTCGGTCACGCTCGCCCAGGCCGAGGCCACGGAATCCCCCGCGCGCCTGGCGGTGGCCGCGAGCCGGCAGGCGACGCGCGGCAGCGAGCGCTCCTCGCCGAGCAGGACGCGCTCTCTCAGCGTGAGTGCGATGCGCGCCTGCTGCGGCGCGAGCTCGTGGCGCTCGCGTACGCGGAACGTGAGGTGCCAGACCCGCTCGCCGTCGTAGATGCGCGTACTCGCGCTCGCCCCTTCGTGCAGGCCGTAGCCGTCGCTCAGCACCACGACGTTGTCCTCGACGCTCGCGACCACGCTCGCATCGGCCGCACCGATCACGGTCGCGAGCGTGAGGCGGGAGCCCGGAGCGGGCATGCCGACCGCCTCTCGTGGAGCTGCACCCATACACGCAGCATGCGCCCAGACACCCCGGTGCTCGCATCCCCTGAACGGGGGACGGCGGCACCCCGGGGGATGCCGTTCACCCTCCTGTGTACCAGGAGATGAGGTCGTCGCCGAAGAGCAGAGCCACCATGCCGCCGAGCGCCAGGAACGGGCCGAGAGCAAGGTGCAGCTTGCGGGCGCGAAGGCCGTAGCGGGGCAGCAACAGCAGCATCGGCACGGCGGGGCCGACGAGGCCGAGCACGACCGCGATCACGACGGAGCGGCCGAGGAACAGCCCCAGCACGAACGCGAGCTTGACGTCGCCGATGCCCATCCCGCCCGGCGAGAGCAACGCGGCGATCAGCAGGAACCCGCCGGCACCGAAGGCCGCGAGCAGGAGCTCGGGCAGGTCGGACGGCCTGAGAGCGGCCGCGAGCACCAGGCCGGCGACGGCCAGTGGCAGCGAGATGCGATCGGGGATGATGCGGTAGCGCAGGTCGATCGCGCTGATCCCGACCAGGCCGAACGCCAGCACGAGCGCCGGGATCAGCTCCTGCGTCGCCCCGAAGCGCCACCCGGCCGCGCCGCAGGCCAGCGCCGACGCCAGCACGAGCATCGGGCGCGATGTCACCGTGCGAGTCCACGCAGGCTGCTCGAGCAGCTCGTCGGCGCCCTTTGAGCGCGCGATCAGCCAGGGCTCGAGCGGCTCCCACGCGAGCGCGCCCAGCCCGCCGCCGAGGGCGGCCAGGGCGGCGACGATCGCGCTCACTCGCCGCGCGCCGCGCGGCGCATGACGTCGAGCGGGGGCTCGATGCCCGTCCAGCGCCGGAACGACAGGGCTCCCTGCCGCACAAGCAGCTCGAGGCCGTCGACCAGCGGCAACCCCGCCGCGAGCGCTGCCTCGGCCAGCGGCGTCGGCGAGCCATCTGCGCGATAGGCGAAATCGGCCACGGCATCCATCCGCTCGATCACATCGGCAGGCACCGGAAGCTGCTTGAGCGCGACGATGCCGCCCACCGGCGTGCAGTGGACGAGCAATCCGCCGGCTGCGGCCGGTACGGCTGCGGCCGCCTCGACCTGGGCGTCCGGCACGAGCGCGGCGAGCGTGTCGGCCAGGCGGTCGGCCGCCTCGACACGGCGGGCAACGACGGTGAGGCTCCGCGTGCCCGCTCGCAGCAGCGCCGCACCGGCGGCGCGCGCACTGCCGCCCGCGCCCAGGACGACCGCCCGCCCGGGCACCTCGGTGAGGGCCGCGAGCAGACCGAGCCCGTCCGTCAGTTCGCCGCGCAGGACGCCCTCTGCGGGAAAGCTGAGCGTGTTGACGGCGCCCGCGTCGCGCGCCTCCGGGCCGAGCTCGTCGCACAGCGCCACGACCGCTGCCTTGTGCGGCACCGTGACGTTCACGCCGTCGACGCCGAGCGCACGCAGGCCGCGCACCGCCGCGGCGAGGCCGGCCGGCGCCACCCGCAGCGCGACGTAGATCCGGTCGAGCCCGAGGGCTGCCGAGGCGGCGTTGTGCATGCGCGGAGACCGGGAGTGCTCCACCGGGTCGCCGATCACACAGGCGACGCGGGTCGCACCGCCGATCTCCGGGCCCGCTCTCGAGGCATCCTCCACCAGCGCACAGGCTAGTGTCGTGCCCGGCGCTCCGATCAGGCGAGGCGGATCGTGAAGACCGACTTCGTGTCGCTCGCGAGCCTGACGATGACCGAGCCCTTGGCGCCGCTGTAGGCGCCCGTGCCACTCGTGACCTGGAGCATGCTGACGGCCTTGGCGAAATCGATCTTGCCGCGCAGGGCGAGCGTGCCGTCCGTGAGATGCAGCGTTACGTGGCAGTCGTCGAACGCTCCGCCTGCGCTTATGCGCGTGGTCTGGGCGATCGCGAAGCCGGCCTCAGACGGCCGCACCCCGGCGGGATCACCGGCGCGATCCAGATCGACCGTGCGGGCGATGGACGGCCGGTCTACACGGTCGTCCGGGCCGCGCGGCCCGGAGGCTCCAACGGGATCCTGAGCACCGAGGGCGGCGTCTGGGAGCGGACGATCTCGCCCTGACGGGCGCTGCGTCTCAGGCCGGATGCGTCGCCTGGAAGTGCTGGAAGTCGGCGTAGGTGCGCGAGAAGTGGTGGCGCCGCTTGGGATCGCCGGGGATCGCCACGTAGTACAGGTACGGAACCTTGGCCGGGTGCGCGGCGGCCTGGAGCGAGGCCAGGCCGGGGTTGCAGATCGGCGTCGGGGGCAGGCCACGGTGGGTGCGCGTGTTGTAGCCGCCCCTGATGCGCAGGTCACCCGCCCTGAGCACGCGCCAGGAACCCACGCGGTACTGGATCGTCGCGTCGATGCCGAGCGGCATGTTGGCGTGCAGGCGGTTGTAGATGACGGCCGCGATCTTGGCGCGGTCGGCGGGATAGGCGGCCTCCCGCTCGATCATCGAGGCGATGATCAGCACGTCGAAGCGCGTCAGATTCTTCTTCGCCGCGGCGCGGAAGTCGACGCCCGCGGTGGCCCGCTGGAACGCCGTCAACTGCTGTTGCACCAGGTGCGTGGCCGAGACGGGCTTGCCCAGCGTGTAGGTCGCCGGGAACAGAAAGCCCTCCGGAGTGAGCTTCTCCTTGCCGGTCGGGCGGAAGCCGGCCGGAAGGTGCGCCGCATGCGCGGCGCGGCGGTAGGCCGCGGGCGAGATGCCTGCACGCGGCGCGTCGATCGTCGCGATATCGCGCAATGCGTGTCCTTCGGGGATGGTCAGGCGCACCGTCGGGGCGGCCGCCGGCCCCGCCTTGAGCGTCGACAGGATGATCCCGTAGCGCTCGTTCTCGCGCAGGGTGTACGTGCCCGCGCGCAGCCCGCCGCTATCGCCGTGCAGCCGCACGTTGAGGGCCCACTGGCGCCCGTTGGAGACCACTCCGGCGCTGTCGAGGATGTCGCCGATGTGCTCGACCGACGAGCCCTCGGGAATCTTGACGACGACGGCCCGGCCCGGCGGACCGGAGGGCCCGCCGAAGATCACGCGATCGACCGCGAACAGGGCGAGCGCCAGGATGACGAGCAGCGCGAGCCCACCGATCACGAGCGGGCGCCGCCGACCGCGCCTCACTCCCGTGCGCGCCGGTCCAGGAAGGTCTGCAACAGGACCGCCGCCGCCTGGGAGTCGTCGCTCGTCGTGCGGCGCCGGGACGTCGTAGGCATCCGTCGCGCTATCGACGTCGTCAGCCGCTCGTCCTCGGTCAGGATCGGGATGTTGCATCGTCTACGCAGTCGGGCGATGAACTCTTCGGTCTCGACCGCCTGCGGGCCCCGCTCACCACGGAGAGTGAGCGGTAGCCCGACGACGACCACCTCGGGCGCCTCGCGGTCGATGATCGCACACAGCTCGGCCATCCCGCCCTTTCCGCCCACCCGCTCGACGACGCAGAGCGGCCGCGCGAGGGTGCCGCTCGGGTCGCTGACCGCGACGCCCGTGCGGGCGCTGCCGTAATCCAGCCCGAGCGCCTTAGACACCGCGGACACCGCGTCTCACGCAAGGAGGGCGCGCGCCGCGTCGAGCGCCTCGTCCAGCCGGCTCGCGTCCTTTCCGCCCGCGCGCGCCATGGACGGCCGCCCGCCACCGCCGCCGCCCACGATCGGGCCGATCTGCTTGATCACCGCGGAGGCGTCGAGCCCGTCCTCGACCGCCTCGGGCGTCATGCTCGCCACCAGCTGCACGCGCTCGCCGTCGCGCACGCCGAGCACGACCGCCGACGGACCGAGCGCGCCGCGCAGGCGGTCGGCCAGTTCGAGCAGCGCATCTCCCAGCGTGCCCTCGGGAGCCTCGGCGACGAGCACCTTGAGCCGGCCGCGCTCGGCCGCGCCGGCCGTCAGGGCGGACAGGTCCGGCCCGCTCGCCTGGCCGCCGCCTCCGTTCGAGCGCGCGGCCTTCTCAAGCTCGCGCACGCGCTCGCTGAGCGACGTCACGGCCTCCGGCAACTGCTCCGGCGGGGTGCGTAGCGCGGCCGCCGCCTCCCTGGCGGCGCGGTCGGCTCGTCGCAGCGCGGCGAGCGCCTCGGGTCCGGTGATGGCCTCGATGCGGCGCACGCCCTGGCCGACGGAGGACTCGCGCACGATCGTGAACGGCCCGACCGCGGCGGTCGAGCGGACGTGGGTGCCGCCGCACAGCTCCATCGAGTAGCCGGTGATGTCGACGACGCGCACGATGTCGCCGTACTTCTCGCCGAAGAGCATCGTGGCGCCGAGCTCCCGCGCCTCGTCCTGGGTGGTCTCGAAGATGCGCAGGTCGCGATCCTCGAGCACGACGCGGTTGACCTCGTCCTCGACCGCCCGCACCTGCTCGGCCGTGACCGGGGACGGATGCGTGAAGTCGAAGCGCAGCCCCTCCGGGCGGACGGCCGAGCCGGCCTGCCGGACGTGCTCGCCGAGCTGGTTGCGCAGCGCACGCTGCAGCAGGTGCGTGCCGGTGTGGTTTGCCATCGTCGGACGCCGGCGCTCGAGGTCGACGCGCGCGTGCACGACGTCGCCCGGGCGCAGCTCGCCGTCCAGGTGCACGAGCAAGACCTGATCGCCCTCGAGCCGGTAGACCGACTCGATCTGCCCGCGCACGGCGTGCGCCGAGATCTCGCCCGTGTCCGACACCTGGCCGCCGCCCTCGGGGTAGAACGGCGAGCGCTCCAGCTTCACGAGCGAGAGACCCTCGGCAACGGGCTCGACCGCCAGCACCTTCGTCTCCAGACCGAGCTCGCCGTAGCCCACGAAGCCCGTGGGCGGTGCCGATTGCGCGAAGCGCGCGATGCGCTCGGCTGCCACGCCGTCGCCGCGGCGGGAGGCCGCGCGGGCCCGCTCGCGCTGGGCCTGCATGTGCTGCTCGAAGCCCTCGAGGTCGATCCCGAGCCCAACCTCGCGCGCGACCTCGGCGGTCAGCTCGACGGGGAATCCGTGGGTGTCGTGCAGCTCGAAGACGTCGCCCGCGTGCAGGCTCGACGCCTCCTGCTCGCGCGCCCGCCTGATCAGCTCGTCGAGCAGCCGCGACCCCGTCGCCAGCGTCTGCGAGAAGCGCTCCTCCTCCGCCTCGAGCAGGCGGCGGACGTCGTCGCGGTGCTGCTGGATCTCGGGGAACCCACTGGCCAGCGATTCGATCACGGCCTCGTGCACGGCGCCGAGGAACGGCGTCTCGAGCCCGAGGCGCGTGCCGTGTAGCACGGCGCGCCGCAGGATCCGGCGCAGCACGTAGCCGCGCCCCTCGTTGGACGGCGTCACGCCGTCGGTCGCGATCGCAGTCATGCCGCGGGCGTGGTCGCAGAGCACGCGGAACGAGCGCACGGCGTCGCCGCCGTCGGCATAGCGGCGGCCGGAGAGGCGCTCCAGCGCCTGGATCACATGGGACGTCTCGTCGGTCTCGAAGAGGCTGCCCGCGCCCTGCAGCAGCATGGCGACGCGCTCGACTCCGCTGCCGGTGTCGATGTTCTGCGTCGGCAGCGGCGTAAGCAGGCCGTTGTCGTCGCGATCGAACTCCATGAAGACGAGATTCCAGAACTCCAGGAAGCGATCGCAGTCGCAGCCCGGCTCGCACTCCCCTCGCCCGCAGCCGAACTGCACGCCGCGGTCGTAGTAGAGCTCCGAGCACGGGCCGCAGGGGCCGGTCGGGCCGGCCTTCCAGAAGTTGTCCTCGCCGAGCGCGACGACGCGGCTGGCGGGGATGCCCTGCGCGAGCCAGAGCTCGCGCGCGACGTCGTCGGGCCCGAGCTGGTCGTCCCCCTCGTACACGGTCGCCCAGATGCGCTCCGGGTCCAGACCCCACACGCCTGTCGAGAGCTCGTAGGCCATCTCCACGGCGCCCGGCTTGAAGTAGTCGCCGAACGAGAAGTTGCCCATCATCTGGAAATACGTGAGGTGGCGATCGGTCGAGCCCACGACGTCGATGTCGACGGCGCGGAAGCAGCGCTGTATCGATGTCATCCGCTTCGCCGGCGGCTCGGCCTGGCCCAGGAAGTAGGGCTTGAACGGCTGCATGCCGGCGGTCGTCAGCAGCACCGACTGGTCGAGCGCCGAGGGCACGAGCGAGGCCGAGGGCACGGCCAGATGGCCGCGCTCGACGAAGAACTCCGTGAAGCTGCGGCGGATCTCGTCGGACGACGTCACGGAGCCCACTCGTGCCCGATTCTACGAGGTAGACGGGGTGTGACCGCGCCAGCCGGAAACTGCTCGAAACGGTCCTCATGCCGGCGCCTTCGCCTGCCGATGCCCGAGATGTGAGGCTGCGCGCGATCCAGGGAAACTCGCGACGGCTGGCCGACCAGGGGCCGCTGCTGCTGCGGAGCGCCTGCGGTCACGTCGCCGGAGATCCTGCGCTCGTACGGCGCGGCTACCGCTACTACCGTGGCTTCGGGCTCGACCTCGGCGGCTTCCTCACGCGCCGTTTCACGCTCGAGGACGGGCGCGGCGCCTCCGTCACACTCGTGGCCGGCATCGACATGGAGAGCGGCGCGGGCATGCTGGAGGGCTGCATGTCCACCGAGCAGGCGGCAAACGAGCTCACGAGCGGTCCGGCCAGCATCTGGGCGATCGTCCTGACGCTCGAGAACGCGACCGTCGCCTGGCGGGAGCTCAGCCGGCACCTGATGGTCAGTGACCCGGCGGCCTTCGGCGCGTTCGCCGCCGAGCTCAGCGAAATGCCGCTGCTCGAGCACGACAGCTGCCCGCTGTGCGCCGAGCGCGCGCGGCTGGCCGCGTAGAGAGGGCTATCGCTCGCTGCTGAGCGTGCCGTCGGGGGAGACCTCGACGCCCTGATTCGCGAGCTGCTCGCGCACCAGGAACTGGAAGGTCGACCAGGCCCCGCGCCGCGCCTCGAACATGCGGTAGACCTGCCACTCGGTCAGCATGGCGGGATCCGAGCGGCGCGCCTCGGCCCAGTCGGCGAACTTCGGCAAGCGCCCGCTGCGCACGGCCAGGAAGACGCCCTGCTCGATCGCACGTGCGAGGCGCTCCTCGCCCACCGGCACGTCGAAACCGGCCTCGCGCAGCGCGTTGGTGAGCGAGCCGAAGGTGTGCCAGTAGAGGGACTTCGAGGGCATCGAGCCGCGGCGCGTCTCGAGGTCGCGCGCCGTCGGCGTGCGCCCGAGCTGCTCCCCGAGCTCACGCAGCCGCGCGAGCAGCTCCTCGCGCGTGGCGAAGCGCCGCGGGACGAGCCCGGCCCGGCGCTTGGCGGCGTTCCAGGAGCCGAAGTGCCCGATCACGGTCTGCGGATGCACCGTCGTCTTCGGATCGGCCGCGAACTCGCGCATCGTGGGCGAGCGGCCGAGGCGCTCGGCGCTGGCGCGCAGCTCTGCGAGGATCTGCTCGTCGCTGTAGCGCTTGCGGATGCCGGCGCGGAACGCATCCAGGCGCTCCGGATCGATTCCGGCGATCTGCGAGTACCTGCTGCCCTCCTCCACCACTTCGTCCCTTCGTCTGTCCACGCCGAGCGTAACGGACGCAGTGCAACCGCGGGCGAGTATACGCGCTGCGACCCGAGGACGAGCGACTGCGGGAGGGCCGCGGCATAGACTGCCCCTGTGGAGGGACTGCGGCGGTGATGAGGCTGGCACTCGCCGCCGCTCGCGCAACGGCGTTCGCGTCGCGGGCAACCGGCCGGGGTGGCGGCACGACGCTGCCCGGCCGCGTGCTCACCGCGCTCTCCCCCGGCGCGCCGCGGCAGCTTGCAAGGCGCCTCCCGCGCGGCTGCGTCCTCGTCTCGGCCACGAACGGCAAGACGACGACCTGCGCGCTGCTCGCCGAGGTGCTGCGCGGGCGCGTCGAACTGGCCCGCAACAGCGCCGGCGCCAACCTCGCCTCGGGCATCGCCTCGGCGCTCGCCGTGCGCGAGGCGGCCTCCGCCGAGCTCGGCCTGTTCGAGTGCGACGAGGCGGCGCTGCCCGCCATCGCCGACCAGCTCGCCCCGAGCGCGATCGCGCTCGGCAACCTCTTCCGCGACCAGCTCGACCGCTACGGCGAGCTGGAGCTGGTGGCGGCGCGCTGGCGCGAGCTCGTCGCGCGTCTCGCTCCCGCG
>DASRQS010000020.1:0-34243 GCA_035696365.1 Gaiellales bacterium
CCGAAGTGGGCGGCGCCCGTCTTCGTTGCGCTGGCCGCTGCGCTCGTTCCGTGGACGCTGTGGCTGGCGGTCTCGCTGCCGACTCGGCATTTGTAGTCACTACGACGCCGCCTGGTCGGTATTCGATGTCGCCGTGGCAACTTCGCTCCTCGCGACGGGGCTGGGGCTTCTGCGTCATGCGACGTGGACCCTGAGCGTCGCCTCGTCGGCGGCGACGCTACTCGTCTGCGACGCCTGGTTCGACGTCACGCTGTCCTCATCAGGACGCGAGCAGCTCGTCGCGCTCACTACCGCGGCGCTCGTCGAGGTGCCCCTCGCGGTCGCGTGCGTGTTCGTGGCGCGCGAGTCGGAGCAGATGGCCGACAGGGCCCGCAGGTACGTCTCGCTCGTGCGGCCCGTTCACTTCCGCCGCCGAGGCGCTCCGCTTCCTTCCCGCGCTCCCGTGATCAGGGACTCGTCATCAATTCCTGACGCCACCGAGCCCTCGGCGAACGAGCAACGCTAAACGCTCGCCTCGTCGCGCTATCCTCGGCGTCGTCGGGTGATCGTCCTGCATGCGGGACTTTCGACCCAAGCCGAGCTCCGCGCTTCAGGCAGGGCCGGGCACGGGCACGCACAGGTGGATGCCCTCGGGCTGGATGTCGACCTTGAGCTTCTTGACCGTCTTGCGGTCGCCGCCGTCGATCTCGTACGGCACCTTGCGGTCCATCTTGATCCGTACGGAGCGCGCCTTCGTGGTCTGTGCATGCGGAGATTTGCTTGCCGTGCCGATGACTGCGCGCACCATCGTGCCGGCCCATTCCCGAACGCCTTCGGCTGTCACGACCCCGAGCTCGAGCAGGCCGTCGTCGGGATGGGCGTCCTCGAATGCCTCGACGCCGCCGAAGAGCTTGCCGACGTTGCCGAGCAGAATGCAGCTGGCGTCGCCGTCAAACCACTTGGAGCCGTCGACGGTGATCTTGACCCCGAACGGCTTCTGGCGGATGTTCTTGGCTCCGGTCCAGATGTACGCCAAGCGGCCGACGCGATCCTTCAGGCCCCCGTCGGCGTCGCCGATCATGCGCGCGTCGAAGCCCGTCCCCGCCATGACGGCGAAGCGCTCGCCGTTGATTCGGCCGACGTCGATCCCGCGCAGGTTGCCGGCGAGGCCGATCTCGACTGCCGCTTTGATGTCTTTCGGGATGCCGAGATTGGTCGCCAGCAGGTTGGCCGTTCCGGCCGGAATGATCGCGAGACTCGCGTCGGTTCCGGTGACGACGTCGACGCAACGCTGCACCATGCCGTCGCCGCCCCAGACGAAGATCAAGTCGATATTCTCGGCGAGCGCCGCCTTGACCTGCTTGGCGGCGAACCTGCTCTTGGGGACCTCGCGCCAGAACACGTCCTTGACGCCCTGCTCCTCGAGGATCTTGCGCAGCTCCGCTAGGCCTCCGCCGAGTGTCTTGCCGTTGTGGGCGATGACTGCGATGCGCTTCATCCTCGTGATCCCTCGTTTGTGGATGAGCGGAGATGCGCGGCACCGTCGGCGGCCCGCGTCGCCAGGAGGGCGATCGCGATCGACGAGATTCCGATAAGCGCTCCGGCGGTTACGTCCAGAGGATGGTGCATGCCGCGATACATCCGTGACGTCGCGACGAAGAGCGGGAGCAGGATCGCGATCGCCCACACGACATACAACGGCCAACCCGCCCTTATGCGCGACGAGATGAGCAGCGCCAAGCCGATGTAGACGACCACGGATGCAGCGACGTGACCGGACGGGTAGCTCTGATTGACCGGCAGGTGATCCAGGCGCGGCACGGCGGGACGTTCGCGGTGCACGAGCAGGCTCGTCACTCGATAGGTCGCGACCTCGAGCACGATCGCTCCAACGATGAACGCAGCGATACGCCAGCGCCGTGCGATCATCGCTCCGACAGCCGTGAGGATGACGAGAACCGGAATTGCCGGGATGTCCCCGATCGCCGAACCGATGAACGTTGCGTCATTCAACGATGAGCTCCGGTGGTGCGCGAACCAGGCATTCACGCTCTCATCGGTATGCCCGATGACGTGCACCGGGAGCAGGACATCCACCAGCAGGAACCCGACGGCGATCGCCACGGCCGCCAAGAGGATGTACCCGGCAATCGTGGCCAGAAGGAAGATGGCGATCGGCGAGCGGTCCGTTCGCCGGGCGACAGTGCTCGCGACGCTGTCGGCGCGGACGTCCAGGATCGGCGTCGGATAGCACTCGCCAGGACGTGATCCGCGCCCTGCATTCGCTCCCGAGGTCATGGTTCGGCTGGCCGTGGGGCTGTGATGCATCGCAGTGTTTCTCCAATTTCCCTTCTGAAGAAACCAGGAGCGGCCTGCGACGACGCCGGAGGCCGCACGGGTGGCCGCTACTCACTCGACATAGGTGTGAGCTGCGCGCAAACCGGGGAGGGTTGTTGCCATGAACGCAAACCCGGTACCCAGGAACGCGACGGCCTTCACCGAGACACCGATCTTCGAAGGTCTGGCGCGAGCGGGATACGCCGCGCGAGGTGTCATCTACGCCATGATCGGCCTCCTCGCCATTCGTCTCGCCCAGGGAACCGGCACCGCACGGCCCAACCAGCAGGGCGCCATGCAGAAGATCGCCCACCAGCACTTCGGTCACGCGTTACTGGTGTTGCTGGCGATCGGATTGGGCGGTTACGCGGTCTGGCGTCTGACCCAAGCCGCCGTCGGGCACACGCCCGAATACGGAAAGCACAGCGCGATGGATCGTGTCGGCGCCGTCGGCAGTGGAATCGCGTACGGGGCATTCTGCGTCCTCGCAATCAGCGTCCTGCGGGGAACCGCCGGCAACTCGTCCGCAAAGCCCAGGACCAGCACCGCCGGTGTGCTCCACTGGCCGGCGGGGCGTGAGCTGGTCGCTGCCGCAGGCGTGCTGTTCCTCCTCATTGCCGTCTACCAGACCTACCTTGGCCTCAGCAAGAAATTCTTGAAGTATTCAAAGACGGGTGAGATGAGCAGAAGCGTGCTCAAGGTCTTCACGAAGATTGGCGTCGCCGGACTCGTCGCGCGCGCCGTCGCCTTCGCCCTGATCGGCATCTTCATCCTCAAGGCCGCCATCGACTACACGCCACGCGATGCGGTCGGTATCGATGGCGCACTCGTGCGATTGACGCACCACACCTACGGCACGACGGCCCTGATCGTCGTTGCGGCGGGGCTCATCGTCTTCGGTGCGTACTCACTCGCAGATGCGCGCTATCGCAAGATCTGACCGAGCTGCAAGAGCTGACCGAGCTCGAGGAATGCTCCGCCCGCAGCACGGGGCGACGCGCTGATGCTGAGGGACACGTCCGCGGCCGTGTGTCCTGACGCGTGCGGGATGACCTGAGTGCGTCGACCGCGCTTGAGCCGTCGCGAATCTTCCCCACGAGGCGATCCTCGAGCTGTCGGCTCACGTCGAACGGCAGGCGCACACCCGCTCGCGGTTGGGAATCTGCCGGAGCCGCTGGTCGGACGGCGGAAGCCCGAGCTGCCTCATCAGCGGGTGCAGGTCGAAGACGGGCGTCCTCCGCTAGGCTATTGCTGAATGCGCAACGAGCAGCTCGACGAGCTCGACCGGGCGATCGTCGGCCAGCTCATGGAGGACGGGCGCCGTCCGTACCGGGTGATCGCCCGGACGCTCGGCGTGCCCGAGTCGACCGTGCGCTTCCGGGCCACGCGGCTGATTCGCTCGGGCGCGCTTCACATCGTCGCCATGCCCGACCCGATGCGGCTCGGCTACGACATCCTCGCGATGGTGCTGCTCCGGGCCACACCGTCGGCGCTACCGGCTGCGATCGCGCGGCTTCGGGGCTTGCCGCAGGTGCAGTACCTGAGCACGGCGACCGGGCGTGTCAACCTCCTCCTCCAGATCGTGTGCAAGGACACCGAGGATCTGCAGAGTCTCCTGGCCGAGATCGGGAAGACCGAGGGGATTCTCGACGCGGAGACGGTCCTCGAGTTCGAGGTGCACAAGTTCAGGTACGGGTACTTGGCAGGCGGGTGACCCGTGTCGTCTGGTTGACGATTGCGCAGTTGAAGCGCTAAGATCTTGCTGAATACGCGAGCAAGGAGGAACGAGGCCATGGCGACCGCGGAGACCAGGCAGGCGGCGGTACTCGGGATCGACCCGGAGGCGATCGAAGCCGCGCTGGCGAAGGACATGACGTTCCCGGCGCGCTGGTACTCCGACCCGGCGATCTACGATTTCGAGCTCGAGCGCATCTTCACGCGCGCCTGGCAGCTCGTCGGGTCGCTGGACCGCGTGTCCCGCCCCGGCGACTGCATGGTGGGGAACATCGGGCACGTCCCCGTGATCGTCACGCGCGGCCTCGACGGCGACCTGCGCGGCTTCGTCAACGTCTGCCGCCATCGTGCCTATCCGGTCGCGACTGCGGACGGCAATCGCAAGACGTTGCAGTGCTTCTACCACGGGTGGACGTACAAGCTGGACGGCAGCCTGCACAACGCGCCGCGCGCAGGTCGCGAGGCGTGCTTCGACAAATCTGAGTTCGGGCTCGTCCCGATCTCGGTCGATACGTGGGACGAATTCGTCTTCGGAAATCCCGACCCGGACGCACGCTCACTGCGCGACACGCATCCCGAGTTCGAGCCGATGTTGGCCGAGCGCGGGCTCTCGTTCGCCGGCTACGAGCACCACTCGAGCTACTCGTACGAGATCGCTGCGAACTGGAAGGTTATGGTCGAGAACGGCACCGAGTGCTACCACTGCCCGACGGTGCACAAGTCCTCGTTCAGCGACGCCTTCGAGGTCGACGCCGACGTGTACGAGTACGTCAACAGAGGGCAGATGCTGGGCCAGTTCACGCAGTACAACCCGAAGCCGAAGCGGCACCCCTCGGATGCGCGCGCCAGCGAGAAGGCGTTTCGCTTCACCTACGTCTGGCCGTCGACGTTCCTCGCGCAGGACGACTACACCGCTTTCACGGGAGTGCTCACTCCAACGGGCCCGGAGACCTGCCTGTTCTCGGGCGACTTCTTCGCGCACCCCGAGGCCGACCCGAAGGTGATCGAGGACTGGATTGAGATGTGGAACGAGACGTTCGCGGAGGACGTGGTCGCGGTGGCGATCCAGCAGCCGGGCCTGCGCTCCCGCATGGTTCCCCACGGGCGCCTGATGCCCGCGAGCGAGAGTGCCATCTCGCGGTTCCACCGCATGGTGTGGGAGGCAATGGTCGAGGCGCTCGACGGTTAGCCCGGCCTCGGGTCACCGTCGATCTCCTCGTAGAGGCGGCGAGCTCCTCGATTGCGAAGGTGGGGTCGAGCGCCTGTTCGTAACCACGTCAGCGGCGGACGGCTCGCCGGAGGTCGTTCCCGACCTTAGAGCGGACGAGGCGCGCGAGGTCGTCGGACGCCGCGGCGCGCGTGGGTCTGTTCGTTGATCCAGGACGCCGCGAGAGGCGTCCACCTTGCCGCGTCCCAAGCGCCCTGCGCAAGGCCGAGACTGTGGGGACCATGGGCATAGACGTGCACGGTATGCGGAACGCCGTGGGAGGCGAGCGACGCTGCCAGGCGGTACGTGTGTTCGGGCGGAACGTAGATGTCCTCGGCTGTGTGCCAGATGAAGAACGGCGGTGACGAGGGGGACACCAGTGCGTCCAGCGACGTCGAGCGCCGTGACTCGGGCGTGGCGTCCTCGCCCAACAGGATCACGCGCGACGGCCTATACGTCTCGGTCTCCATCGACGTGATCGCGTAGGCGAGTATGGCGAAATAAACTGCTTCGTCCGGATCAGCCCCGCGCGCGAGCGCGGCGAGGCCGGCGAGGTGCCCACCGGCCGAGAAGCCGATCAACCCGATGTGGGCCACACCGCCGTCCCGCAGGCGGCGAATCTCCGCCCGCAAGGCGTGTAGCGGCTCAGGGTGGCGCACCAACAGCGGGTAGCGGAACACGCTGGCTTCGACGCCCAGCCCCTTCAGCCAGGCGACGATCGGCGCGGCCTCATGGGCCGCATGCTCGGCGTAGCCTCCGCCGGGCAGGACGATCAGGTGCGTTCCCGCGCCAGTCAACGGTGCTGGACATGAAGCGGTCGAGCGGCGGCGGGATCTTTCACCCGCGGCACCCCATGCCGCCGGGCCAGCTCGTGGCCTTCGATGTCGACGAGCACCGCAAGCCACGTCGCCAGGACGAGCCGCCGAGCGGCATAGGCGAACGCGCCGAGCCGGTACAGGAGTCTCGCCATTCAGCTGCCGGGCTCGGAGAGCGCTGCGCGCGCCGCAGCGACGATGTCGGCGCTGGTGTTCGCGTGGCCATCGATGCCCCAGCCGCCTTCGGGGGACTCGGTGATCAGAACCCAGGTGCGGTCACGTAGGCCCGGGTCGCCTGCGGCCGCGACGACGATCTCAGTCAGTTCCCTGACCACTCCCAGTTGCTTGTCGCGGTCGAGGACGTTGACCGGGGTGAGCACCTGAACGCGGACGCAATTGCTGTCGCCGGCTGCGTTCGCGATCGCATCAGCAGGCAGGTCGTGGACGAACGCTGCGGTGTTGTCGCGGAACAGGGCAATCTCCGGGACCTGCTCCCAGCGCATCACGGCCTTCGCGAGATCCTGAGCGAGCGTGTGCTTCTCCTTGAACGTCCCTTCCGTGGCGTAGACGTCGATCATCGGCACGGGGAATCCTCGTTACGTGTCGATTGGGCGACGGGATCGAAATCCCGCGAAAACGTCGTGCGCGTGAACACGGAGGTCACGCCGGCCGGCTGGCGGAGGCGAGCGCGGGGTCGCGGCGTGCGTCCTGCTGATCGCCGGCCAGGAACTCGAGCAGCGCCTTGTTGACCTCATCGGGATACGTCCAGCCGATGTTGTGGGGGCCGCCCTCGATGGTGACGAGCGTCAGATCCTCGATCAGGCCGGGCAACCCTTCGCGGTTGCCTCGTACGGCAGGATGCGGTCCTCGGTGCCGTGCACGACGAGGGTGGGGACGTCGAACTTCGGCAGGTCGTCGCGGAAGTCCGTGAGCCAGGCGTCCACGCAGGCGTAGGTTGCGTGCGGCGATGCGCCGGCGGCGACGTTGAAGCTGGCCTGCACGGCCTGCTCGCTGATTCTCGCGGGCGCGAGCTTGTCGACGTTGTAGAAGTTGGCGAAGAAGTCCGCCAAGTAGGCGTAGCGGTCATTGACGATCGACGACCTGATGTCCTCGAACACCTGGCCGTCGACGCCTTCCGGATTGTCGGCGGTCTGGAGCAGGAACGGCGGGATCACGCCGAACATTACCGCCTTGCGCACCCGCTTCGTCCCGTACGTGCCGATGTAGCTCGTGACCTCGCCGGTGCCCATGGAGAAGCCGGCCAGGACGACGTCGTCGAGTGCCAGGTGGTCGAGCAGCGCGTTCAGGTCGGCGGCGAAGGTGTCGTAGTCGTAGCCGCTCGTCGGCTGGCTCGAGAGACCGAATCCGCGCCGGTCGTAGTTGATCGCGCGATAGCCGGACGCGAGCAGCGCACGCTCCTGTCGCTCCCACGAGCGACCGTTGAGCGGGTAGCCGTGGATGAGCACGATCGGCTGACCATCGCCGTGATCTTCGTAGTGGAGCTCGATCGGGCTGCCGTTCTCGGTTCCGACGGTGACGCGAGGCATGAGATGTCTCCTCTCGGTAGTGGTCGTTGTTGACGGGGCTCGAGCGGTCGCGGACGTCTACAGGCCTGTGCCCTGGATTCCGTCGAGAGCGTCGGCGTTCTCTGCGAACCAAGCGGTCTCGTCGCCGGGGTGCGGCAGGACCAGCCCGTACTCCATCGTGACGTCCGAGTCGATTTCGGTGAGACCCGCGACGACCCGCTTCTGCGGTTGCCCGGTGATCTCGGACCACGAAGCGCTGTAGGCGACACCGGGCGGCAGCTCGTTGAAGAACACGTGCACGGTTAGCTCGTTGAAGAACACGTGCACGAAGACGCGCGGCGCTCCGGTCGCGTCGACGTGTGCATCGGTGATGGCGGTTGCGATGAGTGCCTTCATGTCGCCGGTCAGGAGGCCGTGCGGCGCAGCGCGTTGGTAGATGGGCATGAGGTGCCTCGTTGGCGCTAGCCGTTGAGGAACCCGTTGACGAGCGTCGCGAACTCGGTCGGGTATTGGAAGAGAAAGCCGTGGGCCGCGTCGGGGAAGATCCGCAGGCGCGCGTTCGGCAAGTGGTCGGCGAGGATCTGCGAGTTGACGGCCGGGATCATCCGGTCGTTGTCACCTTGGGTGACGAGCACCGGCTGCGGGATTCCGGCCAGGCGATTCAACTGACTGGCGTCGGGAATCCCCCACTCGACGATCGCGTCGTACTGCGCCTGCCCGACTTCGAGGCCGTTTTGGGCGTCCCGGCCTTCCTGCCGGCTGAACGCGCGCTGCGCATACTCGGCGCCCAGCGCCCGGCTCGTCTCGGTGATGTCGAAGAAGATGTGAAGCACATCCTCCAGAGCGCCGTGGGAGTTGACAGCGGTCTGCTCGATGTCGTAGATCCAGCCGTGCATCTGCTTTCCACCGCCGCGAGGCCCGGTGCCGGCAAGGACGATCCGGCGGACGGCGCGCGGTCGGAGCAGCGCGATCTCCTGGGCGACCATGCCGCCGAGCGAATAGCCGAGCAGGTCGACCTCACCGAGTTCGAGTGCGTCGAGGAAGGCGATTGCGTCGCGCGCCATCTGGGTCACCGTCCGTGGCACGTTCCCGGAGGAGAGGCCGACGCCGGTGTTGTCGAGGAGGATGACCTCCCGCTCGGCGGCGATGTGGTCGACCAGCAGCGGGTCCCAGTTGTCGAGGTTGCCACGGAAGTGCTGCAGAAACACCAGCGGGGTTTCGCTCGCTCTCCTGGTACCGAAGCGGCGGTAGGCGAACGTGACACCGTTGTCGGCGTCGATCGAGAGATTCTCGGCGGTCAGCTGCCCGACCTCTGCTGTCTGTGTGGTCATTCGTCTGCTCCTTGCGTCAGCTTCGCGCCAGTCTTCGACTTGACGCCGGACCAATCTGCCGCGCGACGGGCGTGCCGGCATCGCATGAACACGCGATGTCTTCGGAGATCGATCGAGCGCGTCCCCCGGTGTCACGGATCGGAGAGCGATGACCAGAAGCGCCTGAGGACGCCCGCGGAACGGCCCGGGTCTTCCGTCATCCAGCAGTGTCCGAGGCCCTCGAGCCGTTCGATTCGCGCGCCAAGCCGAGCTGCCACCACGCGGGAGAGGGCTTCGTGGTCGAACGGATCGGCGGAGGGGAAAAGCACGAGCCCGGGCATGCCTGTCGGTCTCGCCAGGGAAGCTCCCCAGTCAGCGCTCACGTTGGGAATCGCGGAGCGGTACAGACCGAGAATGCAGCGACTCATCGTCTCGTCGTGCGCACTGGCCATCGACTCGGCCTGCTGGGACGGAATGCCAAGCACTCTGAGCCGCTGCGCGGTGCTCACCGGACCCGATGCGCCGGCCCGCAGGGCGGCCTCCATCCACTCCTCGCCGGCGCCAGGGGTCTGCCATGTCCTCGCGACCCGGTTCCACACATAGTCGGGGTGAAGCGCCCGCGCCATGTCGATCGTCCAGCTGCGCACCTTGGAGTCGAGCATGCCTGACACCCTCACGCAGAGCAGGCCTCCCCAGCCATGGCCGACGAGGTCGATCGGTGCCTCGAAGTGGCGGATCTCGTCCGCGAGCCAGTTCGCGTAGCCGTCCTTGGACGCAGTGAACCCGTTCGGGACCATGCAGCCGAAACCCGGAAGCCGAAGGGCGACCGAGCCGGCATTCAGGACAGCGCGCACTTCGTCCCAGAGCTCGCTGGTCTCGGGTACGCCGTGTACGAAGATCGCCGTCATGGCACCGATGCCCCGGCACCTCCGGCGCGCGTCCTGCGGTCGCCCATCGATGAGAGGCTCCCATCGGTCCGCAATCCCACGCAACGCACATTCATGCGATGCCTTAAGAACAGGTTCAGAAGTCGCGTCAGTCGGCGCGATCGTGCGTAAGCACCATCCGGGTCAGCTCGACGCGCGAGTTGATGCCGAGCTTGTTGAACGCGTGGCGCAGGTGACTGCTGACCGTGTGAGGAGAGAGGAACAGGCGTTGCGATGCCTCGCGGTTGCTGAGGCCTTCCGCCACGATGCGCACGACAGCGAGCTCGGCATCCGTCAGTCCCGCCCAGCCGCGCGCCGGGCGCGCAGGAGTGACCAGGCGGCGACGGACACCCAGCGCTCGCAGGCGCCCGCGCACCCGGCCGGCATCCCACACGGCGCCGGCGTGCGAGTAGAGCACGAGTGCCCTGCTGAACGCCTCGATCCGCTCCTCTTCGGAGCCCCGATCGACGCTCGCCACCCCGAGGTCCTCGAGCGCAGATGCGAGAGCGAGCGGGCGGGGCCCGCTTTCGAAGAGCTGCACCGCCTGCTCGAGCGCGCGGCGATCGCCGTGCTGAAGGCCGCGCGCATGGGCCGCGGTGGCGAGGATCGACCGCACCCCCGGATTGATGGCTGCGCGACGCTCCGCCGCTGCGGTGGCGCTTTCGGCAAGCTCGAGATCATCCGCCGCGACCGCGATGCGTACAAGGTGCGCCTCGTCGGTGATGTCCGCCGGGAACAGCGGCAGCAGCGATGTGCGCTGCTCCACGCCGAGGGCGCAGAGCCAGGCCCGGGCACCGAACGCGTCGCCTTCTGCCATCGCCTGCAACGCGAGCAGCCAGGCCGCATGCCGGCGTACTCCGGGAGCCCCCTGCTCGAGCATCGCGCGTGCGGTCTCCGCGGTCCTTCGGGTCTGGCTCCGGTCGCCGGTGTGAAGGGCCACCCGCCCGAGCGCCACAACGCCGGCGGCGTCCGAGATCGCAGGCATCGCGTCGGCATCCGCGGGCCCGAACTGTCCCTCCAGCGTCGCCGCTGCGTCCTGCAAGCGTCCCATCTGCAAGAGCAGCCTGCCTCGCCCGGCCTCGAACGCATGCAGAGCCCACGCCTGACGATCGCGTTGAGCGGCGGCGACTCCGTCGGCGGCCGCTCGTAGTGACTCGTCGAGGCGGTCGAGCACCGTCAGCGCTCCGCAGCGCCACTGTTGCGCGAAACGCTGGACGGTGTCCTCGCCGCCGCCCGGTCCCGCGCGCAAGGCCGCATCAGTCAGATCGAGCGACCGTTCGAACCGACCGTCCGTGTAGTCGAGGGCAGCCTCGGTGAGTTGCAGGCTGTACGCGGCCGCGGTCTCACCGCTCGAGCGAACAGCAGCCCTGGCCTCTCCGAACTCGGCGCGCGCCTCCTCCAGTAGCCCGGCAGCGAGGAGATTGTGGACGAGGCGCGCGACGTGCCGAGCGTGCAGGCCGCGGGGGAGGTCTGGGAGGTCCAGGGCCTGGCGGCCGGCGTCCACCCGCACATCGGGTGAGAGCGCGAACATCTCCGCGATGCTGAGGAGGACTTCCGCTTCCTGCTCGGCGGGAAGTGCGTCGTGCAGGGCGATGTCGGCAAACGTCTTGGCTTCGCGGCCGCGCCCGGCCGCGTGGAGCAGGATTGCCGAGCGAGCCACCAGCGGACCGCGCAACGGATGCTCTGGCGGTGCGAGCTCGAGAGCGCGTTGGCTCAAGTCTGCAGCGGCCCCAGGATCTGTCGTGCCGAGCACCGCGGAGGCGCTGAACAACGTCGTGATCGCGAGCTCGTCGCCGGCATCTGCGGTTTCGGCGAGCTGTGGCGCCACCTGAATCGGGGAGGAGCCCGAGGCCAGCAACATCTCTACTGCCTGGCGCTGAAGAGCGCGCTGCGCCGATGTCGGCAGTGTGTCGCGCACTGCCTCGCGTATGAGGTCGTGGCGGAAGGCCAATCCGCCGTCCACCTCGGTGAGAAGGTCCAGGCGAAGCAGCTCGTCGACTGCTCCGAGCAGGGCCGAAGGCGGCGTTTCGAGCATCGCGCCCAGATTGGCGAATGTGAATCGCCGCCCGAGTACCGACGCGACGCGAGCGACTTGACGCGCCTGGGGCGACATACGCGCAAGGCGGTCGCGCATGCTGTCGCGAACTCGCGCCGGGAGGCGAGCCGCGAGCAGAACGCCGACACCGGAATCGACCTGAACGAGACCTTCCTCCAGGAGCCCGAGGATCAGCTCGACCAGGAGAAATGGGTTGCCCCCAGCTCGCTCGGCGATCTCCAGCAGGGCGGCATCCGCTTCGGCGCCGACGACGTCCGCGACCACCTGCGCGACGGCTGCATCGTCGAGCTGCCCGAGGCGCAGGCTCTGTGCTCCGATCGCATCGGCGAGGCGCCCGACGGCGCTTCGGAGCTCCGGCGGCGCCTCGTCGGCGCGGAACGCGAGCAGCCAGACGATCGGAAGGCCGGCCAGCCGCTGGGGCAGCGCGCGTATGGCCGCGAGGCACCCGTTGTCGGCCCACTGCAGATCATCGAGGCAGATGAGGATGGGCGCCTCGAGCGCGGCTCGCTCGAGCAAGGCCTCCAAGTCCTGCAGAAGCCAATATCGCTGCTCCGGGAGCACGTGCAGATCACGCAGGGTGCTTCGGTCCAGGAACGGCGGTTCGCTCTCGATCAGTGCGTCGATCAGCGCGCCCATCGGGACGAGGTGATCATTGGCCTCGACGACTCCGGATGCGATGCGGAAGCCGGTCGCTCGCGCCGAGGCAGCCGCGTGCTCGAGTAGACGTGTCTTGCCAAACCCGCTCGGACCTGCAACGAAGATCGTGGCGCCTTGTCCTTCGCGCGCGCGGACCAGCGCCTCGTCGATGACGGCGAGCTCCGCATCGCGACCTCGTAGTGCTGGGTGCGAAAACATGGGCGGCGGCGACGACGCTCGTCGTCGGCAAGGACTCTACTCGCCGTCACGTCCTGCTCGTCACAGAGCTCACGTGGCTGTGTGTGCGAGTCCGCCGGGTAATCAGGCCACCGCACTCTCAGCGCAGCGGGCAGCGCGCGGCGCAGGTGTGCGGGATCATTTCACGGGGAGCGCGACGAGCACTGACGTTCCGGCTTCTGCCGGGCTCTCGACGACGATCGTGCCTCCGATTGCGTCGATCCGGTCGCGCAGGCCGATGAGACCGGACCCTCGGCTCGGATCGGCGCCGCCGGCCCCGTCGTCGCGAATCGCGAGCCGGAGGCTGCCACCTTGCATCTCGACGGCGACGCGCACGATCGAGGCGCGCGCGTGCTTGGCGACATTCGTAAGGGCTTCCGACACGACGTAGTAGGCGGCGACCTCGACCGACTCCGGCAATCTCCCGCTCACGCGGACATCCAACTCGACCGGCACGCCGGCTCGCCTGCAAAGCGTCCGGAGCGCAGGGTCGAGGCCGCCCGCCGAGAGGATCGCGGGATGAATCCCTCGAGAGATCTCGTGCAATTCCTCGAGCGCGGCCTTCAGTCCGCTGGCCGTGCGAGACAATTCAGCGCGCAACTCGCCCAACTCCGGAGGAACCTTGGCCTCCGCCTCGCGCAGGTTCAGCATGAGCGAGACGAGATGCTGCTGCGCTCCGTCGTGCAAGTCGCGCTCGACGCGGCGGCGGGCTTCGTCGGCGCTTGCGACGATCCGGGCCCTCGAGGCGGCGAGCTCGGCGCGACCCACGGCGTTCGAGATGGCCGTGGCAGCGAGCTCGGTGAAGCTCACGATGCGCGACTCTGCGTCATCCGGAAACGGCTCGCGTTTCATGGAGCTGACGAAGATCGCTCCCCAGATGCGCGTGTCGACGACGATCGGCGCACCTACCGTTGAGCGCGGCAGTGGACCAAGCGTGCGCGTGTAGTCGATGATCGGACCGGAGAGGCCTGCGTAGCTGTCGATCCGGATCGGACGGCCGAACCGCCGCACCGCGACCGTGGCGCTGTCGCCGTGCAGCGCGACTCGTGTACCGACGGGAATCGCGCTGCCATCCGCGCTCCAATACGCCGCGACGGTCATCGAGTCATCCGACTCGTACCGGTTGACGACGCCCCTGTCGGCCCGGAGGAGTTGGGCCACCTCCTCGGCGACCGCCGCGAAGATCTCGTCCGCCGCAGCCTGCCCCGCCACCAGCATCGCGACGCGACGCAAGGCAGCCTGCTCTTCGGCGAGGCGGCCGAGCGCGAGTTGTGTTCGCCGCTGCTCGGCCACGTCTCGTGCCGCGGCACTCACCGATCGGCGCCTGTGCGTGTCACGGAGGGCGCGCACGACGAACGCCTCGCCGTGCTCGATCTCCTCTGCGACGGCGTGCAGACCCGACGGGAGGACCACCTCGCCTCCACCGGGAGGAAGGTCGAGCCGTTCGGCTCCCAGAAATCCCTCAGGATGATTCGCTATGACACGACCGCCGAGGCTCACCAGCGCGCCCGGCTCGCGGCCCGACGTGATCCTCGCCAGGTAACGGCTGCGGAGCCGCGCATTCCGCTCTCGCAAGCGAAGGCGCATGTCCGCCTCGACGGCGTGCGCCGCAGCGAGAGCGAGAGCGAAGCTGTGGGGATGCGCTGTTCGCATCAAACCGGTGAGATCGACGACTCCGAGCAACCGGCCGCTCTCGGGATCGTGGACGGGTGCCGCGGAACAGGTCCAGCCATGGACGATCTCGCTGAAATGCTCCGCGGCATGAACCTGCACGGGATGGTCGGCAGCAAGGGCCGTCCCGATCGCGTTCGTGCCGGCACCCGCTTCGCTCCAGAGCGCCCCCTCGACGAAGTTCATCGAGTCGGCGGCCGCCGAGCGAACCTTCGCGTCGCCGTCGATCCACAACAGCTGACCTGCGGCGTCGCTGACGACGATCACATGCTCACTCTCGCCGGCGATGCTCCCCAGGCACTCCTGTATCAACGGCGCGGCCGCCTGGAGTGGATGAGCCTTCCACCGCAACGCGACGTCGTCGCGATCCCCGAGCATGGTTGGTGCGCGGCTTCGAGACTCGTCCAACCCGACCGCTTTCGATCGCTGCCAGGAATCGGCGATCGGCAGCCGCACCGCTTCGAGGCGGCCGCTTCCCATGAAGTCGTCCCAGCTTCGCCGCAACGTGCGGGCACGAGCGACCGCCGACGTATTCACGTCAACAGCAACCCATGGATTGCTCGCCATCGCTACCTCGAGTCCCCTAGACATTCACACTGGTAGGACGCGGCGCCGCAATCTAAACCCCCTGCGAGCGCGGCCGAGGCCGCACGCGAAGGCCTGCATCGCCCGCCTCAGAGCCGGGCTTCGGCACGTCGCCGCACGCGCCTGAACGTGATCCAGCCGACGGCGATCGTGAACGCCAAGGCCGCCGCGGCGTACAGGCCATAGCGTTGAATGGCTCCCGCCGCCGCTTTGCCAGCGTAGTAGGCGATCAGTGCGACGGTTGTCGCCCAGGCGATCCCGCCCGCTGCGTTCCAGAAGAGGAATTTCGGCCAACTCATCCGTGAGAGGCCCGCGACCCATGCCACGGTGTAGCGGAGGACGGACACGAAGCGACCGAAGAAGACCGTCGCGCCGCCGTGGCGATCCATGAGCGTTTCGGCGCGCGGGAGTACACGGTCCGCGTAGCGGTTCAGCCAATGCCAGCGGCGGAAGAGCGCCCGGCCGCCGAGGCGGCCGATCAACCAGTAGCCAAGGTTGTCGCCGACGATCGCGCCGGCTGCGCTGACGATGATGACCCACGCGATGCTGTAGTGCCCCTGCGACGCCAGTACCGCGAAGGAGATCAGGGCCGTCTCGCCGGGTAGTGGGACCCCGAACGACTCGATCAGCACGACCGCGAACAGCAGCGGCAGACCGTGGTGGGTGAAGAAGTGTGTCACCGTTTCAGTGGCTTCCCATGCTCGACCGCGGCGTCGGGGTCGAATCTCCTTTCACAAGACCTGGCCCGGCCCAGTGGGTTGGACTCGACGAAGTGTGAACGTCTCGTCTGCATGTCGCACCAGTGAAGACCCCGGTCTCCTCCCCAGCCAGCCCAGGGAGCGCATCGGTCAAGAGTTGCTCGAGCGCGCGTCGCACTTCACGCGACGTCGGAAGAGCATCCCTCCGCTGCCATCCGAGCAGTCGGTGGCGGCTCGAAGCTGGTCGCGCGCACGCACTCGCCTATTCTCCCGAGCAGCGCTGCTCAAACACCAGCGACCATACCAGTGACGAGACCAGGGTCTTCGACGGAGGCGACGAGCCCCGGCCGCCCGCGAACCTTCTCCCGAGCGCCACGGAGAGAGAGGACGCGTTCGATGATCGCGCAGTCGAAAAACACTCGGACGGTGCTCGCGTGTTGCTCGTGCTCCGGCATCGACTGGGTGCACGTTCGCCACGATGACGCCCCGGCGTCCGTGGGCGGCCATGGCTGAGCCCAGGACACCGCCACCGGCACCGAGCGGGTCGTCGCCGACCCGCCCGCAGCGGCCGCCATTCCGGCTCGGGCCTCGCTGGGTGGTCTTCTTCCTCGCTCTGTTGGCCTTGAACCTGTTCGTCACGACGCGTGCGACGCAGCCGACGTCGCGCGTGCGGGTCCCGTACAGCCCGTTCTTCGTCCATCAGGTGGGTGTCGGGCGGGTCGCGTCGATCACCTCGAAGGGCACCGCGATCCAGGGCACGTTCACGGTGGCCCAGTCGTACGGCGGCTCGAAGCCGACGCGGCTCTTCCGGACCGAGATCCCCGCATTCGCCAACACCGACGCGCTCGCGAAGCTGCTGCAGGATCATCACGTGACGGTCAATGCTCAGCCGCTCGACACGGGCGCACCCTTGTGGCAGAACCTGTTGTTGGGCTTCGGCCCGGCGATCTTGCTCGTCCTGCTGCTGGTCTCGCTGACGCGCCGCGCCGGCAACCTGCAGAACGCGCTGGGCCAGTTCGGCCGCTCGAGCGCCCGTCGCTACCAGGCGTCGGGGGACAAGGTCACCTTTGCCGACGTGGCGGGCATCGACGAGGCGAAGTCCGAGCTCGCCGAGGTGGTCGACTTCCTGCGCAAGCCGGAGCGCTACCGCAAGCTGGGTGGCCGGATCCCGCACGGGGTGCTGCTGGCCGGGCCGCCAGGCACGGGCAAGACGCTGCTTGCGCGCGCGGTCGCGGGCGAGGCGGACGTCCCGTTCTTCTCCTTGGCCGCGTCCGAGTTCGTGGAGGCGATCGTCGGCGTCGGCGCTGCGCGCGTGCGCGACCTCTTCAAGCAAGCCAAGGAGGCCGCCCCGGCGATCGTGTTCCTGGACGAGCTGGACGCCGTCGGCCGCTCCCGTACCAGCGCGGTTGCCGGGTTCTCGGGCGGCAACGACGAGCGCGAGCAGACCCTGAACCAGATCCTGACCGAGATGGATGGGTTCGACTCGTCCACCAATGTGATCGTGGTCGCCGCGACCAACCGGCCGGAGGTGCTCGACCAGGCGCTGCTTCGCCCCGGGCGGTTCGACCGCCGCGTCGCGGTACAGCCGCCCGATCGCGCCGGGCGGGAGGCGATCCTGAAGGTGCATTCCCGCGCCGTGCCACTGGGGCCCGATGTCGACCTGGCCCGGATCGCAGCGACGACGCCTGGCATGGTCGGCGCCGACCTCGCGAACCTCGTCAACGAGGCCACGCTGACGGCGGCGCGGCGGAACCACGATGCCGTCGCCGAGGCGGACTTCACCGACGCGCTGGAACGGATCGTGCTCGGCGCGGAGCGGAAGGTGATGCTGAGTGACGAGGATCGGCGCCGCACCGCGTATCACGAAGCCGGCCACGCCATCGTCGGCATGCTCACCCCAGGCGCCGACCCGGTGCGGAAGGTTTCGATCATCCCGCGCGGGCTTTCACTCGGCGTCACGTTCGCCGCGCCCGACAGTGATCGCTTCAACTACCTGCAGCCGGAGATCGATGCGAAGGTCAAGGTCGCGCTCGGCGGCCGTTCAGCCGAGGAGGTCGTGTTCGGCGACATCAGCACCGGCGCCGAGTCCGACATCGAGCAATTGACCAACCTCGCGCGCCAGATGGTCGGCCGCTGGGGGATGAGCGTCGCGATCGGGCCGATCACCGTGCTGCCGCGCGACGGATCGGGGCCGCTGCTCCCGGGCGCCTCCGACGTGTCGCAGGAAACACAGAAGCTGGTCGACGACGAGGTGCGGCGGATCGTCGCCGACGCGCACGACGCGGTCGTGGCCCTGCTGCAGGAGAACCGCGCTCGCCTCGACGCACTGGCAACGGCGCTGCTCGAGCACGAGACGCTCGACGAGTACGACGCGTACGCCGCGGCGGGCGTAGCGCACAAGTCGTCAGTCGCACCGCCGGCGGCCGCGACATAGAGGGCGCCGAGCAGCACGACTGCTACGAGCAGCCGTCCCAGCCGGCGTGAAGCGCTCAGGGCCGGCCGATCACTCATTCGGGCTGAATCCCGATCTCAGGCAGCTGAGCGGCCGCGTCGCCCTCGCCGCCGGATCCGGGCGATCTGCCACCGTTGTGCACTCGTCTGACGGCCTCTCCGCACCGCGATGCTCACACTCCTCACACTGATCGTCTCAGTCGGTTTGGCCGACTCGATCGACCCCACCATGATCGTTCCGGCGTTGTATTTCGCGGCCGGCCCTGACGCTGCACGCCGCGTAGCGGGCTTCGCGGCGGGCGTGTTCGTCGTCAACACCGCCGGGGGTGTCGCGATCGCACTCGGGCCCGGCAAGTTCCTGCTGCACCTTGCACCGGATCCGGGGCCCCAACTCACTCGTGCGCTCGAGCTCGGCACCGGAGTAGCCCTGCTCGTGGCCGGCATCGTGTTGTGGCATCGGCGTTCCGATCTGCCGAGTCCCACCGGTGAACGACTTCGGCGCGCATCCCCGCTTGTCGGCGCGACGATCGCGCTGGCCGAGTTTCCGACTGCCGTGCCGTACTTCGTCGTCGTCGTCGCTGTCATTCGCTCGCACTCGAGCGTCGCCGCCACGATCGCTCTCCTGGCCGGCTACCAGATTCTCTACCTCGCGCCCGTGCTCGCTCTCGCCGCGCTCAGCGCGCGTGCGTCGCACGCCGAGGACGGGGGGCGGGACGACCGCGTGCGCCTCTTCCTCGTGCGCCACGAGAACCAGTTTGTCGCGGCGATCCTGGTCGCGGTTGCCGTCGTTCTTCTGGCGGCCGGCAGCTTCGGGATCGCGACGCCCTGAGCTTCTCAGAGCTCACGCGGTGCGGCCGGGGTCCCTCGGCTCGCGTGCGTCCACGTCGCGCGCCAGGACGACATCGTTCTGCACGGAGAACCACTGCCGGTCGATGCCGGCCGGCGTCCCGGGCGCTCCCGGTTCGTGCCGTACGAACTCGCGCAGCAGCGAAGGCTTGACGGCGAAGACGGCATCGGACTCGAGGTACTCGCTGGCTGCGTCGAAGATGTGCGTCGCAAGCGTGCGGTAGCCGCCTGCGCGCGCGATCAGGTGAATGTGCGCCGGTCGCCACGGGTGGCGGCCTGCCGCCTCGAGCATCTGGCCGACCGGCCCATCGGCGGGAATCGTGTACGGCACGGGACGCACGGCCAGGAACGCGTAGCTTCCGTCCTCGCGCGTACGGAACGTGCCCCGCAGGTGCATCTCCGGCGCGTCGGGCCGCTGCACGGAGTACAGCCTGTCGTCGCCGTTCTGCCAGACGTCGAGCTCCGCGCCGGCGATCGGGTTCCCGTCGGTGTCGAGGATGCGTCCATGGACCCAGGCGGGATCGCCGGCCGGCTCCTCGGCCAGGTTCGCGCCGTACTCGCGCAGCGGCGCGCCGGCGGTGTAGAACGGCCCGAGTACCGTCGACTCCGTAGCGGCAGGCGGCAGCGGGTTGGCGAGCGCGTCGACGAGCATCGAGAGGCCGAGCGCGTCCGACCAGAGGATGAACTCCTGGCGGCGCTCGTCCGTGATGTGCCCCGTGGCCGTGAGCAGTCCGATGCCGCGCTCCCATTCGTCCTGGCCGAGCCCGACTTCGGTCGCGAACGCGTGCAGGTGGCGTGTGAGCGCCTGCAGGATGTCGCGGAGTCGCGCGTCCGCGCAGCCGTCGAAGCTGGCCACGGCCGCGGTCGTGATGTCGGCGGGCGAGGTGCGCTCGGTCATGCGCGCATGCCCGGGCGGGGAGCAGTCCCGTGCAGGCAGCGATCGGAAGCCTCGACGCCCTGGAACACGCTGCGAACATACACGAGCAGGGCGGCGCGGGAATCGTGCCACTGGCCGGCAGCGCGCCCGCCACGTACGGCAGGCCTCGTCGCTGCGCTACGGCGGTCCCACCATTGCACTGGCTTGGGCGTCTGGCTAGCCTCGGCGGTAGATGTCGGCCGGCGAAACCACCAGCGATCCCTCGCACCCGCTGGGCGCACGCGTTCCCGCTGAGCGGTTGAGCCCGCGCCGCCTGGCGGCGCTCGTCGCAGCACTGCTCGGAGCGGCGCTCGTCGCGTGGATCGTGGCGCTGCAGCGCATGCAGGGGATGGACGCAGGCCCCGGCACCGATCTCGGGGCACTCGGCTGGTTTCTCGGCATCTGGCTGACGATGATGGCAGCGATGATGCTCCCGTCGGAGGTGCCGGCGGTGCTGATGTTCGCGCGGACGCGCGGCGAGGCGCAGACATGCGCGTTCGTGGCCGGCTATCAGATCGCGTGGGTCGTCTACGGGCTCGCTGCCTACGCGGTGTATCGCGGGGTCCGCGCGGCGAATCCGTCGTTCCTGGCCTGGGACGAGTCTGGGCCGTGGGTCGCCGGAGCAGCGCTCGTAGTGGCCGGGCTCTACCAGCTGACGCCGCTCAAGACCACCTGCCTGCGCCATTGCCGCACGCCGTTGCACGTTCTCCTGCGTGGCCGTCCCGGTTGGCTCGGTGCGCTGCGGATGGGCTTCGAGCACGGCGGAGTCTGTGTCGGATGCTGTGCCGGCCTGATGCTCGCGCTGTTCGCGCTCGGCGTGATGAGCCTTGTCTGGATGGGCGTCGTTGCCGTCGCGATCCTGATCGAGAAGGTGATTCCCGGGGGCGCGGCCTTCGCCCGCGTGCTCGTGGTCGTGCTCGTCGCGCTCGGCATCTGCGTGGCCGTCTCGCCGGGGAGTGTGCCGGGGCTGACCCAGCCGGGAGAGATGCAGATGCCGACGCAGAGGGGGATGGCGCAATGAACTGGCGAATCCGCGGCACGTACTTCGAGTCGTGCAATTGCGACGTCATCTGCCCCTGCCGCCGAATCGACGGCGTCCCGGGCGGGCGCTCCACGCACGGGGTCTGCATGGGGATCCTCTCGTGGCTGATCGAGGATGGCGCTGTCGGCGATGTCAACCTGTCCGGCCTGCCCGTGGCGATGGCCGTTCGCTACAGCGACGACGAGCCCGGGTCGCCGTGGACGTGGGTGCTGTACCTCGAGACGCGGGCGACGGCCGAGCAGCGCGCCGCGCTGGAAGGGATCTTCAGCGGTCAGCTCGGCGGCGACGCCGAGGTGCAGTTCCCCTGGGCAGCGAAGAAGAACAGCCGGCTCGCGGCGGTGCGGCCGGTTGCGATCGACGTCGACCACACTCGACGGCGCCAGCGCCTTCGCATCCGCGACCACGTCAGTGTCCGGATCCGCGACCGCCATGACGGCGACGAGACGGTCACCTGCCGCATCCCGGGCCACGAGCGAGCCGGCGAGGAGCTCGTCACCGACGAGCTGCTGGTCGAGGACGAGTACCTCCAATTCGCCTACCGAGGCACCTGCGGATTTGGCTCCACGTTCGACTATGCAGGTTCGTAGCCAGCTCGGCTGGTAGGCTCGCCGCGCGTGTCCGCGCCGATCCGTCGTCTCTCGACAGCCGCTCTCGGAAGCATCGAAGCATCGGGCGTGCCGACGCCACGCTTTGACCGTGCGGCACTCGAGCCGCGCATCCTTCATCTGGGCGTGGGCGGGTTCCATCGCGCGCATCTCGCGCTCTACGTCCATGAGCTCGCGGCGGAGGGCGGCGACTGGGGCATCCGCGGCCTCGGCAGACTCGAGGGCGATCGCCACATGGCGAGCGTGCTCGCGTCGCAGGATCACCTGTATACGCTGATCGAACGCGACAGCGACGGCTCTCGCCCGCAGATCGTGGGCAGCATCGTCGACTACGCCTTGACCGCCGGGGACGACGACGCGTTCGCGAAACGGATCGCCGATCCGGACGTCGCCATCCTCTCGCTGACGATCACCGAGGGCGGCTATTCGCTCGACCGTCCCAACGCGACCATCGAGGCGATCGCGCAAGGGCTGGAGGCCCGTCGCCTGTCGGGCGGCAAGCCGCTGACGATCCTGAGCTGCGACAACCTGCCCGGCAACGGCCGCGTCGCGCGCACGGCGATCACGACCGTCTGCGAGGCGCACGGCCCGCAGCTCACGCGCTTCGCCGAGACGGCCTGCGCGTTTCCCAACTCGATGGTCGACCGCATCACCCCGCAGACGACGGATGCCGATCGCGCGTGGCTGCGCGACGAGGTGGGCATCGAGGACGGCTGGCCCGTCGTCTGCGAGCCGTTCCGCCAGTGGGTGATCGAGGACGACTTCGCCGCGGAGCGCCCGCGCTTCGAGGACGTCGGCGTGCTCTTCACCGACGACGTGCACGACTGGGAGCTCTACAAGCTGCGCATGCTCAACGCCACGCACTCGTGCATGGCGTATCTGATGGCGCTGCAGGGCGTCGTCTACGTCGACGAGGCGATGGCGATCCCGGCGCTGCGCGGCTACCTCGAGCGCTTCCTCGTGAACGAGGCCATTCCGACCCTCACGGAGATCCCCGGCCACCCGGCCGCGGAGTACGGGCGCACGGTGCTGGGCCGCTACGAGAACAGGGGCGTGCGCGATCAGATCGCGCGCCTCTGCATCGATGCGACGTCGAAGTTCCCGACGTTCCTGATCCCGACCATCGAGCGGGAGCTCGAGCTCGGCGGGCCCGTCGAGTGCGCGGCCCTCGCGCTCGCTGGGTGGGCGCGCTATCTCGGGACGATTCCGGCGGCCGAGCGCGCGCACGACCCGCGCGGCGAGCACTCCGCGACGTTCGCGGTGCGCTCGCTCGACGATCCCGCCGCGTTCCTCGAGCTCGACGACGTCTTCACGCCGCCGCTGCGCGAGAGCGAGCGTTTCCGCCATGCCTTCGCGCAGGCAGCCGGCAGTCTCGCGCAGTACGGGCCCCTCGGGGCGCTCGAGCGCCTGCTCGCGCCGCCGTGACGGCGGCTACACGCCGCCGCCGGAGACCTCGATGTTGACGCCGGTCACGTAGGAGGCGTCCTCCGAGAGCAGGAACGCGACCACGCTCGCGACCTCGTCCACCGAGCCGTAGCGGCGGAGCGGCACGCTGCCGATCATCTGCTCTGCGACCGCCGCGGCTTCGAGCGCGTAGTACTGGCTGCCCGCCGCAGCCTGGCGCGCGATCTGGGTCTCCCACATGCGGCCCGGGCCGATGAAGGCGGGGGAGACTGCATTCACGCGGATGCCGGCCGGAGCGAGATCCTTCGCCGCGGTCTTCGTGAGGCCGATCACGGCCGCTTTCGAGGCCGAGTACGCGGGCATGTTCGGCGCGCCCGAGACGCCGGCCATGGAGGCGATGTTGACGATCGAGCCGCCGCCTCCCGCGTCGATCATGCCGCGGCTGACGGCTGCCAGCACGGCCATCAGGCCGAGCACGTTGACCTCGAGCACGCGCCGGGCGTCCTCGATCGGGTAGCGGTCGACCGTTGCGAAGTCGCCCTGATAGCCGGCGCTGTTGACGAGGCCGCCGAGTGGGCCGAGCGCGCCGATCGCCGCATCGACGGCGCCCGAGTCCGTCACGTCGAAGGTCGCCATGGCCACCCGCGCGCCCGTGCGGCTGCAGCGCTCCGCGGTCTCGGCGAGCGCCGGCGCGGAGGCCGGGTGATCGGCCAGCGCGACGTGCCGGCCACGAGACCCCAGCAGAAGGGCGATCGCCGCGCCGATGTCGCCCGCGGCGCCCGTGACGAGGACTGCGGTCACACGGTGACGGTAGCGCGCCGCGCCTCCGCCGCATCGAAGAGATGCACCGAGCCGCGCAGACCGATCTGCACGTTGTCGTCGACGGCTCCCGCGAACGGGGCGGCGGTCTTGGCCACGAGCCGGCGATCCTCGCCCTCGTGCTGGATCACGAGGTGGACGAAGACCTCCGAGCCGAGGTCCTCGATTGCGCGGATCTTGGCATTGATCGGGCCCGCGCCGACGATCACGGCTTCCGGGCGGAAGCCGACCATCGCGCGCTCCCCGCCGAGATCGTCCTCGACACCGACCGCTGCGCCGCCTATGCTCACCGGGCCCGACGCGGGCACGGGCAGCTGGTTCATCGCGGGAGATCCGATGAACCCGGCGACGAAGAGGTTCGCCGGCGAGTGGTAGAGCGTCGACGGCCTGTCGCACTGCTGGAGAATCCCGTCCCGCAGCACGGCGACGCGATCGCCCATCGTCATCGCCTCGACTTGATCGTGGGTCACGTAGACGGTCGTGACCGCGAGGCGCGCTTGCAGCTCGACGAGCTCGGTGCGCGTCTGTACGCGCAGCTTCGCGTCCAGATTCGAGAGCGGCTCGTCCATCAGATAGACCTGTGGGCGCCGGACGATGGCACGCCCCATCGCAACGCGTTGTCGCTGACCGCCCGAGAGATTGCGTGGCTTGCGATCGAGATACGGCTCGAGGTCGAGCAGCTTCGCGACGTCGCGCACGCGCTGCATCCGCTCCTGCTTGGGAACTCTCTGCTGCTTCAGCGCGAACCCCATGTTCGCCGCGACGTCGAGCTGCGGGTAGAGGGCGTAGTTCTGGAACACCATCGCGATGTCGCGGTCGCGCGGCCGGACGGCCGAGACGTCGCGCTCGGCGATCAGGATCCGTCCCGCATCGAGCGGTTCGAGCCCGGCGAGCATGCGGAGTGCGGTGGACTTGCCCGACCCCGACGGGCCGACGAGCACGAGCAGCTCGCCGTCGGCGATCTCGAGGTTGAGCTCATTGACTGCGGGCCGCGCCGTGCCGGGATACAGGCGCGTCGCGTTGTCGTATTGCACCGAAGCCAACGTCAGTCCCTTCTTCGAGCGCATTTCAGAATGAGCGTGGCGTTCGGAGGTCTCGAATCGCCTCCGGTCTGGCAGTCGGGCGCCGCGGTGGTGGTGGGGTGCCCGACGACCAGACCTGCGGCGCCCCTGGTTCGTTCAAAGAGCCGAGCGAACCACGGGCTTCGCGGGAACGGATCCCGCTCGTTTCGAGCCCCCCGACCACACACGCTCATTCTGAACTGCGCTCTCATGCCGGCTTCACTTGATTGCGCCCATCGAGAGGCCACGGATCATGCGCTTCTGCGCGATCCAGCCCGCCACGACGACGGGCAGACACGCGATCACGGACGCGGCCGACAGCTTGGCCAGGAAGTTGCCCCTTGTATCGACGTTCCCGATTACCCATTGCGGCATCGTGGAGCCGTTCGCGAAGTTGAGCTGGATCGCATAGAAGTACTCGTTCCACGCGAAGATCACGCACAGGAGCGCGGTCGCGGCGATTCCCGGCGCGGAGATCGGCAGGATCACCGAGCGCAGCTGGTTGATGAACTTCGTGCCGTCGATCTCGGCTGCCTCGACGAGCTCGCGCGGAACCTCCATGAAGAACGAGCGGATCATCCAGACGGCGAGCGGCAGGTTCATCGCGGTGTAGAGCACCACGAGGATCGTGCGCGTCCCGATCAGGTTCCACTTCTCCGCGTAGACGTAGATCGGGAAGATCGACGCGACGACCGGCAGGAACTTCGTGGAAATGAAGAAGAAGAGGATGTCGCGCCATTTCGGCACGCGGCGGATGGCGAGGGCGTAGGCCGCCGGCAGTGCGAGCAGCATGACGATCACCGTCGAGACGAGCACGACGAAGACCGAGTTCGAGAACGCGGTCGCGAGCGACAGCGTGCCCTCGGTCGAGCTGCTCACCTCGTGGTAGCGGCCGAGCGAAAGCCCGTGCTTGAGCGTCTGTGCCGTGGCGTCCTGCTCGCTCTTGAAGCTCGTGAAGACGGTCCATCCGACGGGGAACACCCAGACGATCCCGACGACCCAGGCGAGCACGCCGAGGCCGACCCGTCCGAAGCGATTCTCGCCGACGCCGAGCGTCGTCCCGCGCTGCGTGCCGCCGCCGGTCACGCGCGCTCCTCGTCCTTCAGGAGGCCGGACAGCACGCGCAGCGCGAAGGTCGCGATGACGATCGAGGCGAGTACGACGACGATGGCGTATGCGGAGGCGGAGCCGTAGCGGAAGCCACCGCCGATCGACTCCTGGTAGACGAAGTACGGAACGTTCTTCGATCCCGGCGCCCCGCCCGTCATCACGTCGATCGCGTCGAACGCCTGGATGATGTAGATCGACCCGAGCAGGGCGCCGAGCTCGAGGTACCGGCGCAGGTGCGGAATCGTCAGCTGGCGGAAGACCCCGAAGGGCGTCGCGCCGTCGACGTCGGCGGCCTCGAGGATGTCCGAGGGCTGGCTCTGCAGGCCTGCCAGCATGATCAACATCATGAACGGGGTCCACTGCCACACGAGCACTGTCACGATCGACGCGAGCGGATGGTCCGAGATGAAGGCGACCGAGTCGATGCCGAAGAAGTTGAGTGCCTTGTTCAGGAGCCCGAAGAGCGACGAGAACATCTGCTGCTTCCAGATCAGCGCCGCGACGACCGGCATGATCAGGAACGGCGTGATCAGCAGCGTCCGGACGAGTCCCTGGCCGGTGAACTTGCGGTCGAGCAACATGGCGAACGCGGTGCCGAAGAACAGCGAGAGCAAGACCGACAGAACCGTCATCTTGACGCTCGTCCACATCGCGTCCCGGAAGAACGAGTTGCTCAGCAGCGTCCGGTAGTTGTCGAATCCGATGAAGCGCGTCGGCTGCGGAATCAGCGACTGCGTCTTGTCCTTCAGGTCGGTGAGGCTGTAGTAGATGCTCACCACGAACGGGAGCTGCGTGACCAGGATCGTGAAGATCAGGGCCGGCAGCAGCGGGAGCCGCCGACGCCACGGGGAGGAGAACGGGTCTCCGGCCTTCCCCTTGCGTGTGGCTTCGGCGGCTCCCACGGCTTGCTACTTGATCGCTTGGGAGGCGATCTGCTGGCACTGAGAGATCGCGTCGCTGTCACTCGTCGATCCGGCGATCACGCTCGAGAAGAGCTGCGTGCACTGGTTGCCGACATCCTGGAACTGCGGGATGCCGACGTATTGCACACCGGGCAGGCCCGGGCGCTTGGTCGTGCCGGGATTGGTGATCGGGGCGGCCTTCATCGCCGCCAGAGTCTTCGCCGCGAACGCCGCCGCCGCCTTCTTGTACTGCGGGATCTGGTACGTCGACGTGCGCGTTCCCGGCGGGATCGAGGCCCAGCCGCCCTTTGTCTTCGTGCCCGCGGCCTTGATGTAGCCGGGGCCGGTCGCCCACGAGATGTACTTCCAGGCGTCCGTCGGGTCGGGCGAGCTCTTCGGAATCGCGAGCGCCCAGCTCCACAGCCACCCGGAGGCCTTCGTCTTGTCGACCGGCGCGAGGGCGTAGCCGTTCTTGCCCTTGACCGGGCTGTCGGCGGCCTCGAGCAGACCGGCGGCCACCGTGGCGTCGTACCACATGGCGACCTTGCCCGCCTGGTACTGAGCGAGGCACTCGTTGAAGCTCGAGTTGGCCGCGTCCTTCTCGCCCGCGTCCTGCACGAGCTTGCTGTAGAAGTCGAGGGCCGTCTTGAACGCCGGCTGATTGACCTGCGCCGCGGCCGGCTTGCCGCTCGCCGTCGACGACCACCAGGTGCCACCGAAGGTGTTCAGCACGGTGGTGAAGGACGCTCCGAGGTCACCCCAGCCGGGCTTGCCGCGCAGGCAGATGCCGGCCATGTTGGGCGTGTTGACCTTGCGCGCGATGGCCGCCACCTGATCCCAGGTGGGATTCGCCGGCATCGTCGCTCCTGCGGCCTTGAGCACGTCCTTGCGGTACATCAGGAAGGAGGACTCGGCGTAAAACGGCGAGGCGTAGAGCTTGCCGTTCGCGGAGAGCCCGTTGCGCACGGCGGGCAGAACGTCGTTGAACTTGTACGCCGCGTCTGACTTGGCCATCGGCGTGAGGTTCTCGAGCAGGCCCGCCTGGCCGAACTGCGGCGTCTCGTACATGCCGATCATGACGACGTCGAACGACTTGCCGCCCGAGCCGACGTCGCGCGTCGTGATCTCACGCAGCTTGCCCTCGTCGAGGATCGTGTACTTGACCTTGATTCCGCTCTTGGACGTGAAGAGCGACGGAGTCAGCGAGGCGATGTCCGTCATCTGCGGGTTCTTGACGATCGCGACGCTGATGGTCTTGCCCTGACTGCGGCCGAAGGCCGCGCCCGGCAGCGCGGCCGTCGCCGCCACCAGTGCCGCCGCAGCAGCGAGCGCCAGGAACGTGATCCGCCGGCGCGGGGCCCCGGCACGTTTCCTACCCATAGCTAGTCCCTCCTTCGTTGGTGGGGCGCCCGCCGGCGATCCGAGCCGGCGAGCTGCCGTTCCGAGCTTGGATCTCGAGCCTGCCGCCCGTCCTGCGGCGCTCCGCAGGGCTGGTTTCAGACAACGTTGTCGCGAGAGTCTAGACACCGGACCTCGCAGAGTGCAAGTCTCCCATCTAGGATATGCGTCGCAGCCAGGATCACTGGCAATCGCACGTCCGTAGTAACCGGAGATAACGTTGCCTCAAATCTCGCATAGACGCCACGAACGACGACCGACGATGCGCGAGGTCGCTGCGCTCGCGGACGTCAGCGTGAAGACGGTCTCGCGCGTCGTCAACGACGAGCGCACCGTCGACCCGGAGCTCGCCGGTCGCGTGCGGGAAGCGATCGGGATGCTCGGGTACAGACGCGACGACGCGGCCAGCGCGCTGCGCCGCGCCGACCGCGTGTCCTCGAGCATCGGCCTCGTCTTCGAGGATGTGGCCAACCCCTTCCTCTCCTACGTGCACCGCGCGATCGAGGACGTCGCACGTGCGCGGGGAGTGCTGACGTTCGCCGGGAGTGCCGACGAACGCCCGGACCTCGAGCGGGAGCTCGCGCTGGCGTTCTGCGCGCGGCGCATCGATGGACTGATCGTGGTGCCCGCCGGAACGGATCACAGCTACCTCGCGCGCGAGCGAGACGCGGGCATCGCCCTCGTCTTCGTCGATCGTCCGCCGGCGTTCCTCGACGCGGACACCGTGTTGTCCGACAACGAGGAGGCGACGGCCAGCGCGATCCTCGGCATGGCCGAGCGCGGCCACCGCCGGATCGCGTTCCTCTGCGATCGCGCCGAGCTGTACACCGCACGGACGCGACTGCAGGGCTATCGGGACGCGCTCGCGGCGCTCGGCCTCCCCGAGGACCCCGGGCTCGTCCGCTCGAACGTCGCGAATCCGGCGAGCACGGACGCCGCGGTGCGCGAGCTGTTCGCACTCGCCGATCCGCCGACGGCGCTCTTCACGGGGCAGAACATGATCACCACCGCGACGCTGCACACGCTGCGAGCGCTCCGCCTGCACCACTCGGTCGCGATCATCGGCTTCGACGACTTCGAGCTGGCCGACCTGCTCGACCCGCCGGTCACGGTCGTCGCGCAGGACGTCGCCGAGCTCGGCCGTACCGCGGCCGAGCTGCTGTTCGCGCGCATCGATGGAGACACATCCCCGACCAGGCGGGTCGTCGTTCCGACCAGGCTGATCGAGCGCGGCTCCGGGGAGATCCCGGCGTGATCCTCGTCGCCGGCGAGGCGCTGATCGACCTCGTTGTGAGCTTCGACGGGTCGCTCGAGGCGCACCCGGGTGGCGCGCCGTTCAACGTCTGCTGCACCATCGCGCGTCTCGAGCGCGATGCGGCCTTCCTCGGCGCGCTCTCGGACGACCGCTTCGGCACGACGCTGCGCAAGGCGCTCGTGTCCGAAGGGGTCGATCTGAGCGCTGCCGTGAGCGTCACCCTGCCGACGACCATCGCGCTGGCAGAGCTCGACGGGACCGGGGCCGCCACCTACCACTTCTATGCCGAGGGCACGTCGGCGCCGGCTGTTGACGAGCTGGCTGCCCGGCTTGCCCTGCAGCTGGCGCCGAGCGCGCTGTACGTAGGGACGCTGGGTCTCGTCTTCGAGCCGCTGGCGACCGCGACCAAGGCGCTCGTCGACGGCGTCGAGGACGACGTGCTCGTCCTTCTCGACCCGAACTGCCGGCCCACTGTCACGAACGACCGCGAGCGCTACCTGCAGACCGTCGCCCACTGCGCGCGGCGAGCCGACGTGATCAAGGTGAGCGACGAGGACCTCGAGTTCCTCGTCCCCGGCGGGAACGCTGTCCAGGCGACCCGGTCACTCCTGCGCCCTGCCGCGATCGGGCTCGTCACGCGCGGCGCCGACGGAGTCACCATCGTGACGGCAGAGGAGACGGTGGACATCGCGGCGCCACAGGTGACCGTCGTCGACACCGTCGGCGCCGGCGACGGGCTCGGTGGCGCGTTCCTCGCCTACTGGGACGAGCACGGCCTCGGTCGCAGCGACGTGGAAGATCTCGATCCCGTCATCGACGCCGTGCGCTTCGGCGTGCACGTCGCTGCGATGATCTGCGAGCGCGCCGGCGCCGATCCGCCGCGTCGCTCAGACGTCGAGGCGCGCGCCACGGAGTAGGGATCCGCCTCGTGCGGGCAGCGGCGTCACCTCGGCCAGACCTGACTGGCGATCATGCCTCAGAGCGGGTGCTGCTGGTAGTTGCCGATGCGCGCGGAGACGAACCTCGAGGGCCCGCGGGTTCACGAGCGGTACCCATGCGGCCCGGTCGACGATCTCGCGGTCGATCGCAGCCCACTCGGACGCTGCGGCCCGCGGGTTCGTCGCCGCCAGCGCCTGAGCACTCCGGATCCTGCGGTCGATGCGCGCCCGATTGGGCCACGGCCGGGTAGGTCAGCCCCGAGGGCTCGTCGTGTCACCTGACGCGGTGCGCTCGCGCTCCTGTTGCGCCAGTTCGGCCCTGGCCGCCGCCGTGTCAGCCTCATCCTCACGAGTACCGAGGTAGATCTCGGCCAGCAGCAGGCCGATCATCCCGCCGACGAAGATGCCCGTGACGATTCCCGCCGGCAACCAGAAGAGGCCGTTCTGATCGCCGGCGAGGAGGCGGTCGATGATCAGGACGGCCAGCAGGCCGAGCGCCGCGCCGATCAGCGCACCGAGACCGCCGCCTCCAAGGCGGAGCGAATGCTTGCTACGGACCATGGGATCCTCCTTCGGCGTGCTGAAGCGCGGTATCCGGGAAGGTAGGCGCCGAGCGCCCGCTTCCAAGTGCGCGGGCGGTTCGGATGGAGCACCGAAATGGGGATTGGCGCTTCACCCGGAAGGCCGCAAGGTGGCGCGGTGCTGCAAACACCTCATAGCGGGAACCAGTCTTCCCATCGGCTGGTTGCCCGGCCATCTCATCGTGCCCTCCGCCGCCTGCGCGCGTGCGTCATCGTGTTCTTCGCCCTGCTGAGCTTCCTCGCTCTCGGCGGCTCCGCCCAGGCGGCGCCGGACACGACCGTCTCGTTCACGTTCGACGACGGCCGGCCGTCGCAGCTGGCCGCCGAGCAGCAGCTCGTGAGCCGCGGGATGGTCGCCACCTATTTCGTCATCTCGTCGAGCACCGGGCAGCCGGGCGTGATGACGGTCAGCGACCTGAACGCGCTCAAGGCCGACGGCATGGAGATCGCAGCGCACACCGTGTTTCACCGTGACCTCACGACGCTCACGAGCGACGAGGCCAAGCAGGAGCTCTGCCAGAGCCGCAACTGGCTGATGGCGCGGGGCTTCGACATCTACGACATGGCGTATCCGTACGACGCGACCAACGCGAGCGTCGAGCAGATCGTGGCGGCCTGCGGCTACAACAGCGCGCGCGCCGGCGGCGAGCTGCAGTGCGACTTCGACGACACCTGCGCCGAGACGATCCCGCCGCTCGACCCGTACGAGCTGCGCACGCCGAACGACTTCAACTCGTCGACCAGCCTCGACCAGATGAAGGCGGCGATCACGAACGCCGAGGACAACGGCGGTGGCTGGGTGCCGCTCGAGATCCACGACGTCTGCGACGGCCCGGGCGACCCGCTCATGCCCGCGGGAGCGGCGTGCAACGCTCCCTACTACGTCACTCGCTCGATCTATACGCAGTTCCTCGACTGGCTCCAAGGCGAGGTCGGCGCCGGGCGCGTCCAGGTGAAGACCGTGCACGACGTGATCGGCGGAACGCTCAAGCCGCAGGTTCCCGTCGCGCCCGCTCCCGTGCGCAGCGGCAACCTTCTGGTCAACCCGTCCTACGAGCAGGCCGGCGGGAGCGCGACGCTGTCCGATTGCTGGCAGAACGTCAACAACGGCCCGGAGAATCCGCCTGCCATCTCCGCGACGACCGACGCGCACGCCGGGACGAGGGCGCTCAAGATCACCGTGCCGGCCGCCTACGACAGCTGGGCCTACAACCTGATCGCGCCGTCGCTCGACCTGGCGCAGTGCTCGCCGACTGCGGTTGCCGGGCACCACTACACGTTCACCGGCTGGTACAAGGGCAACGGCCAGATCAAGGTCGTCGCCTACTGGCGCAACGCGGACAACCAGTGGCAGCGCCTCGACTGGGGCTCGCTCGGGACGAAGACGTTCGCAGCCGCCACGCTCTACACGAAGGCGACGTTCACCTTCCAGGCCCCCGCCGGCGCGACCGCGGTGAGCGCAGGCTTCTACGTCGACACCGGGTCGACGGGCCACACCTACACGATCGACGACACGGGCCTCACGGACGAGGATGCCGCGCCGGTCTTCACGCTTGCGGTGGCCGACGCCGGCAGCGGTAGCGGTAGCGTCGCGAGCAGCCCGGCCGGCATCGCCTGCGGTGCCACCTGCCAGGCCGACTACACGAGCGGCACGAGCGTCACGCTGACGGCCGCGCCTGCGGGAAGCTCGAGCTTCACGTCCTGGAGCGGCGCCTGCAGCGGCTCCTCCACGACCTGCACCCTGTCGATGAGCGCTGCGAAGTCGGTCACGGCGATCTTCACGCTGCTCCCGGTGCATCTGAGCGTTGCGACGGCGGGCACGGGCAACGGCACGATCACGAGCAGCCCGGCCGCCATCGCCTGCGGCATCACCTGCTACGCCGATTTCACGAACGGCACGACGGTGACACTGACCGCGGCCGCGTCGGCGGGCTCGAGCTTCGGCGGCTGGAGCGGGGCGTGTACCGGCAGCTCGGCCACCTGCACGGTGTCGCTCGACATCGCCCGATCGCTCACCGCGACCTTCGCGCTGCTGCCGGGCCACCTGAGCGTGACCCGGTCGGGCACGGGCGGCGGCAGCGTCACGGGCAGCTCGGCGGGCATCGACTGCGGCCTCAGTTGCGGCGCGGATTACGCGAATGGCACGACGGTGACGCTGACCGCGGTCGCCGCGGCGGGCTCGAGCTTCAGCGGCTGGAGTGGCGCCTGCAGCGGCTCGTCGGCGACCTGCACGGTCTTGCTGCGCTCGGCCAAGTCGGTCGATGCGATCTTCACGCTGCTGCCTGTGCACCTGAGCGTGACCCGGTCGGGCACGGGCACTGGCACGGTCACCAGCAGCCCGGCCGGCATCAGCTGCGGCGCGACCTGCGACGCCGACCTGGCGAACGGCGCCAGCGTGACGCTCGGCGCGGTCGCCGCCGTGGGCTCGCGCTTCACGAGTTGGACGGGTGGCTGCAGCGGCTCGTCGGCGACCTGCACCGTCTCGCTGAGCGCGGCCAAGTCGGTAACGGCGATCTTCTCCCTCCTGCCCGTGCATCTCAGCGTGACCGGGTCGGGCACAGGCGGCGGCTCGGTCACGAGCAGCCCGGCGGGCATCGACTGCGGCATCACCTGCGGCGGCGATTTCACGAACGGCGCGACGGTGACGCTCTCGGCCAGTGCGGCGGCGGGCTCGCGCTTCACGGGTTGGACGGGTGCCTGCAGCGGCTCCTCGGCGACCTGCACGGTGTCGCTCGACGTGGCCCGCTCGGTGACAGCGATCTTCACGCTGCTGCCGGTGCACCTGAGCGTCACGACGGCAGGCACGGGCGACGGCGGCGTCACGAGCAGCCCCGGCGGCATCGAGTGCGGCGCCGACTGCGACGCCGACTTCACCAACGGCGCGAAGGTCACGCTCACGGCGGTTGCCGCCGCGGGCTCGAGCTTCACGGGTTGGACGGGTGCCTGCAACGGCGCCTCGGCCACCTGCACCGTCTCGCTGAGCTCGGCCAGGTCCGTGACGGCGACGTTCACGCTCCTTCCGGTGCACCTGAGCGTCACGAAGTCGGGCACCGGCGGCGGCTCGGTCACGAGCAGCCCGGCCGGCATCTACTGCGGCGCGAGTTGCGGCGCCGATTTCGCCAACGGCGCGACGGTCACGCTGACGGCCGTACCGGCGGCGGGCTCGAGCTTCACGGGTTGGACGGGTGCCTGCAGCGG
>DASRQS010000021.1:0-67939 GCA_035696365.1 Gaiellales bacterium
CCCCGATGCTGTCCGCGCCGCCGCGAGCAAGGGCGTTCAGAAGCACCAAGGCGCCTCGGGAGCGCCTCCAGGTTCTGCTCCTTTCCGCCTGCATAGGGCCAATCTCGGGGATGGAGCCAGGGTCTCGAACCAGCGTTGGTACGCACGACCACGGCGTCGACAAGTACAAGGGCGGGCCCGAGGGCTACGAGCTGGACGTCCCTCGCGCTCGAGGATCTCAACCTCCCGATTCTCGCACGGCGACCAGCTTCGCATCGGTTATTCGGACACCCTGAGCCCGTGAGACCGTTGGGCGCGAAGGTCTTTTGCGACGGCGGGCAAGACGACGAAGGCGTCGATGTCCTTCTGCGCATCGAAGCCGTACACAAGGCCGGCGCCAAGGCGCCGTGGTCGACGTTGTCAGCTCGCCCAGCGCGGCACGTGGCCTTGTCTGCAGGTGGGCGTCGACAGGCTTGGTGGGGGATCGTGACTCGTGAGGTAGCCGCCGAACGTTCTCTCGACGTTGGGGATCGTCTTGAGCAGCTTTGCGTGACTGAAGCGGGACTTCCTGACTTGCCAGAGATAGGCGGTGGTGATGGCCTGGTGCGTTTTGTCGAGCCTGACTGGGCCGTTGGGGGTGTTGAGTCGCACGCGGGCGAGCGCGGCGAGGAATCGACGCTCGCCGTGCGAGAGATCACCATTCGAAGCTCGGAGAGCCTGCAACGTCGCTTGCATCGCGACGTAGTAGTCCACGTCGAAGGTTGAGGCGGTTGCCGGGTCGAGTTTCGCGAAATGAGCGTGTAGCGCGGTCTCGAATCGTCCTGCCGGGAGACCGCCCGGTCCGATTCTTTGATCCCACACGAAACCCTTGAGCCGGTTACTAGGGTGGAAGGAGAGCCAGCCGACGCTGAAGTTTCCGACAAGGAGTCTTGTCGCGGCATTCCCACGCAATGCGGGGTAGACCTTCATGAGTGTCCTCGCGACGTCGCTGTTGCTGGCGACGTAGATGCCATCTACACCGCTGTGCGGAACCTGCGCGATCACCGCCGAGAGGTCGGGACTACCCGAGGGCACACCGACACGCTTGAGAATGATCCCTCCGAGCGAGCAGAACTCGGCGAGAAAACCGGCTGTCTGCGACCAGCTGAAAGCGTCGTAGTCGTCGGTGACCGCCACCGCATGCCGCCACCCCAGCACGTGGTACGCATAGCTGCCCAGGCCGGCGCTCCACTGCGCGCCGTCTCCGTGGAAGCTGAAGAAATTGGGTGCCGGGTCTGGTAACCGCACCGAGCCGCTTCCGTTGACGAAGGCGGTTGCCGGGTGCAGGCGCGCATAGGCCTGGAGCGCGAACTCCTCATTGCCTAGGAGTGGCCCGATCACAATGTCGACGTGAGCCCCTTCCACCAAGCGCCGCGCCTCCTTCAGGGCGGAGACCGTCGTGCCGTTCGTGCAGCCGATCGAGAGCCGGATCGGGCGATGCAGGATCGCCGCGCCCAAGACACCGTCCATCGGATTGGCTCCGGCAGCGCGCGCGCCGGCTTGGATGAGCGCGAGCTCTGCCCCCGCGAGGCTGTTGTCGGCTTGGCGCCCCCAGGCGCCGGTGCAGTTCGTCAACAGTCCTATGCGGATCGGTCGCGGCGAGCTCCGCACCTGGCCGTGTGCGGCAGCTGCGGGGAGTGCCGTGACAGCGACCCCGAGTGCGAGAACACAGAGGCGCGGCACCGTCATGGTCGCTTCCCGACAACCCAGACCCCTCCGGCACCAACGGCGATGTCGATCGGGATGACTCCGATGGGAACGCTCGTCACCTTGTTTGTCCGCGGATCAATTTTCGAGAGTGTTTGTGTGAGTGAGTCCGCGACCCAGACCGCGCCCTCGCCCACAGCGACTGCGGCGGCGCCGCGTCCGACCGGGATGCGCGCAACGATTCGGGTCGATTTCGGGTCGATGCGCGCCAGCGTGTCGTCCAACACGGACGTGACCCAGACCGCGCCCTCACCGGCGGCGATCCCGCCCGGTATGAATGGAAGTGGAATCGCCGTTACCTGACCACTTGCAGGATTGACCCGCCAAACCGTGCGGCCGTAGAAGTCGCCGGCGACCCACACCATGCCTTCGCCGGCGGCGAGATCGTCGAATGACACGTATTGAGTCAATAGGTTCGTCTTGACAGTCGGAATCGGGATCGTCCTGCCGCCGCCGATACCCTGGAATGATCCGCCGGGATCAGCTGACGTGATTCCGTGCGTCTCGGCTTCCGCGAGCCAGAATGTCCCGACGCCGGAGGCGACCAGCGGCGCATAAAATGAGTCGCCGGGAAATGGCGTTGGCTCGTTCACGTGGTTGGTGGCGACATCGATGGTGACAACGCTGTAGTCCGACGACCCGTCGACGACATTGACGGCGTTGTCGTCGGCAGCGATGTCCACCGGTGTTCCCTTGACCGGGATCGTGCGCACCGCATTGGTCGATGCATCGACTCGAGAGACGGCGTCATCCTTGTAGTTCGCGACCCAGGCGGCGCCGCCGCCGACCGCAATGGCCCTGGCGTCGCGGCCGACGGGCGTCGTCCGACTGATGGCGTTCGTCTTCGGGTTGATCCGAACAAGCGCGTCGCTCCCGGGCGGGATGGCACTGCGGCCGCCAGGGCGGGAGATGAGCCAGCCGCCGACCGCCGCGGCCGCCAGCGCGCCGGCGGTCGCGAGGACGAGCAGGTGACGGAACTGTCGCCGCTGCGCCGTGGAGGTCGGCACCACGAGCAGTCCGAGCCCGTCCTGTATGGCCTCCACCAGTGCGCCACAGGTTGGGTATCGTTCCTCGGGCAGTTTAGCGATGGCCCGCGCTAGCGGCGCGTCGAGCGCGGTTGGCAACCCGGCGCGACGATCGCTGGATAGCGGAGGTGGCTCCTCGAGTTGCGCGTAGATGACAGCGGCTTCCGATTCGTGTGGGAACGGCACCTCGCCGGTCAGGCATTCGAACAGCAGGCACCCGAGCGAATAAACGTCAGTGCGACCGTCGACGAAGTCGCTGCGGATCTGCTCAGGCGCCGCATAGTCGACGGTACCGATGATCTGGCTGGTTTTGGCGATGCCGCTGCGGTCCGAGGCGCTCTTGGTCAGGCCGAAGTCCGACAGATAGCAGTGGCCGCGCCGGTCGAGGAGCACGTTCGAGGGCTTGACATCGCGATGGACGAGCCCGTGCTCGTGCGCGGTGTCGAGCGCCTCGGCAACCTGCGCGGCGACTGCCAGCGAGCGTCCCGGCTCCAGCACGCCTTGCTCGCGTAGAAGAGCCTTGAGGTCCGTACCCTCGACGTAGCGCATCGCGATGAAGAGGCACCCGTCGCCTTCGCCTGCTTCATAGATCGGGATGATGTTCGGATGATCGATCGATGCTGCGAGTTTCGACTCGCGCAGGAACTGCTCGCGGAAGTGCGCATCGGATGCCAACTCCGGCGCCAGAATCTTGAGCGCAACCCACCGCCGCAGGCGCAGATCTTCGGCCAGGTACACCACGCTCATGCCGCCACGTCCAAGCGCCGTTTCGATGCGGTAGTCGGCGACGCGCGAGCCGATCCGAGCATCGTTCGAGGCCGACACCCTCTCCCCCGATTCTCGAGTCATGCGACGCCTCTAGCCTTAGTACGCCCTGTCCGCGCGATCTTACCCGCGGCTGGATGCCGTGCTCGACGTAGGCCTACGTCAGCGCCTGCGCGACGCGCATCGCCTGTCTGCGTGCGGTCGCCAGCAGGTGCGAGCGATCGATGATTCCCGGCGTGCCGACGATCATCACGCGCGAGATAACATTGCGCTGGCGAAACTGCGTTGCAAGCGCGAGCTCGGAGATTCCTTCGACCGTATCCTCGTGCATGTAGACACGGGCGCCGCCGACCAGGGGAAGGCGCCCCGAGGCGAGATGGAGGCCCGAGGGCGCGAGTCGCGGGAGGGCCCGCTTGGCACCCTTCGCGTCGGCGAAGACGAACACGCGGCTCTCGATCGAGAGCACTCCGTACAGCGACACTGTCGATTGACCGAACGTGCGTCGCGCGCCGCCGCGCCAGTGGGCCCGGCGCAGGACAGCGCGCTGCCCGTTCTCGCGCTCGGCGCTCTCCCAGAGTGAAAGCCGTCCGGACGCGGACGTATACGTGACGAGGCCGGGGACGTCGCTCCCGCGAAGCAACAGCGATGCCGCCGCTGGAGCTTCCGGAGGCGCCGGCTCGGCCCCGGCCGACGAACGCGCGAGCGCGCTCCCAGCGGCAGAAATCGTGACGATCAAGATGGCGAGCGTGGCGGCAAGCCGCGTGTAGAACGTGAACATAGGTGGCGCCCCCCTCGGCGTAGACTGCTCGGCCCAGTCCGATACCGGCAAGAATGCGTTGTGCTCCTAACGCCGCGCTAACGGCCCGCGAGGAAGCTGTTGCTCGCATTCCGCATACTCGGCCCGCTCGAGGTGATCGACGGCGAGCGAACGATCACGCCAACGGGCGAGATCCAGCGGGCCCTCCTGGCGATCCTGCTGCTGAACGCCAACCGGGTCGTTTCCAGTGACCAGCTGATCGATCTGCTGTGGAGTGATCAGCCGCCGGCCTCGGGCGCCGGCGCGCTCCAGGTGCGCGTCTCGCAACTTCGTAAGGCGCTCGGCGAGCATGGCTCCGCGATCGTCACGCGCTCGCCCGGCTACATCGTGCGCCTCGACCGCGGCCGGCTCGACCTGCACCGCTTCGAGTTGCTGGTGCAGCAGGCAGACCGTGATCTGGTCAGCGATGACCCGGGCTCCGCCGCCGTCAGGCTGCGCGACGCTCTCATGCTCTGGCGCGGCCCGCCACTGGCCGACTTCACGTATGCGCCCTTCGCCCAAGCCGCGATCGGACGGCTCGAGGAGCTGCGCGTCGCAGCCCTGGAGAAGCGCGTCGAGGCGGATCTCGCGGTCGGACGTCACGCCGACTTGGTCGCCGAGCTGCGTGCGCTCGTGGCGGAGCATCCGCTGCGGGAGCGCTTGCGTGCTCAGCTCATGCTCGCGCTCTATCGCTCGGGACGCCAGGCCGATGCGCTCGCGGAATATCAGGCGGGCAGGCGCGTCCTCGTGGATGAGCTCGGAATCGAGCCAGGCAGGGACTTGCACGAGCTCGAGCGCGCCATCCTGCGCCAGGAGCCGGCGCTCAATCTGGCTGATCGTGCGCCCATGCGGTCGATTCTCGTCGCTTCCTCGAGCGACCAAGCGCTCGACGGGCTGCTGGTGCTCGCCGAGGTGCTGGCCAGCCGGCCCCCACGCGCACTAGTTATCGCGCGGGCCGTAGGTGACCGCGCGGAGATCGCGCGCACCACCGCTTTGCTGCAGGAGCGGCGGCAGGTGCTGCGTGCACGCGGCGCGAGTGCGCGCGTCGCCGCGTTCACGAGCCATGCGCCCGCACGCGACCTCGTGCGCATGGCACGGGAGCAGGACGTCGAGCTCGTGCTGATCGATGCCCCCAAGGCTCTGCTCGACGATCCGGTCGTTCAAGACATCCTGGCGGCCGCTCCATGCGATGTAGCGATGCTGGCGGGAGGCGTCCCAGATCCCGGCGGATCATTCGTGCTCGTACCTTTCGGCGGCGGCGAACACGACTGGGCCGCCATTGAGCTGGGCGCCTGGATCGCGGCTGCGGACAAGCGCACGCTGCGGCTTGTCGGCTCGACCGGCAACCAGGACGGCCCCGACGCGAGCCGGCAGCTCGCGAGTGCCTCTCTCGCCATCCAGCTCGCATTTGGCATCGCGGCCGAGCCGCTGCTCATCCCGCCCAGAGCCGCCGGCATCCTCGGCGCGTGCGAGGGCGCGTCGCTCGTCGTCGCCGGCCTCTCCGACCGTTGGACGCGCACCGGCCTCGGCGAGGTGCGCCACGCGCTCGCGACGCAGACGCGAGCACCCACGCTGCTCGTACGCCGCGGTCTGCGACCGGGCGGCCTCGCCCCCCGAGCGAGCCTCACCCGCTTCACGTGGTCGGCCGCCCCTCATCCCTAGCCGAATTGGCTCGTCGCTCGTCAGCGGCGAATTCCAGAAACGCATCGGCGGCTGGGACTTCGCGTTCAGCGCGCCCAAGAGCATCAGCCTCGCACTCACCTTCGGCGACACCGAGACCCGCCGCGAACTGCTGGCCGCGCATCGCGCGGGCGTCGAGGCCGCGCTGCGGCTCCTCGAGAGCGAGGCTGTGCGCGTGCGCGTCGGCGCTCAGGGCGCGTTCCGGCATGAGACGCACGGCTTGCTGGCGGTCGCGATCGAGCACGCCTGGGCGCGAGCCGTCAGCGAAGAGGCGACGCCGGATCCGCAGCTGCACACCCATGTCGTCGTCGCGAACATGGCCAAGAGCCGCGAGGACGACTCGGATTGGTGGCGCACGCTCGACATGCAACCCGTGCTGCGCGAGTGGAAACGAGCAGCCAGCGCGACCTACCAGGCCGTGCTCCATCACGAAGTCTCGGCGCGACTCGGCTGGGAGTGGGCCGAGCCGCGCAACAACCTCGCCGAGCTAGAGCGATGGCCTTCGAGCGTGCTGCGCGCGTTCAGCCGCAGGCGCGAGCAGATCGAAGCGTTCCTGGCCGGCGGCGAGACCACCTGGGCACGCACGCAAGCGGCCGCCATCCAGACGCGACAGGCCAAAGGCGCAGCGCGCAACGAGGCCGCCGACCGGCATCATGCTCGTCGACGAGGCCGGGACGCTCGGCACGCGCACACTCGCACGACTCGCTGAAGCCGTCGCGCTGGCGGATGCCAAGCTTGTGCTGGTCGGCGACGACGCGCAACTCCCAGCCGTAGCCGCCGGCACGACCTACAGGGGCTCGCGCATACCCGCCAAGTGACCAACCGCTGCGTCCCGTGTCCGCGGCGGTGATGCCTGCGCGGCGTCGCGTGGAATGCGGGCGTTGCGCGCCTCGGGATCGGGCGCGTCTCGCTGATCGATGTCCGAATCCTCTCGGTCAAGTAATCGCCTGCGCACGGGTTCATGTCCATGAGTCGGCATCAGAGACTCCGGTGTGCTTGTCGCGGCGCTGCGCGCGTCGGGGCGGGTGGCTGCGTGGGCGATCGTCGCTCGGCTTCAGCCTCGTCGCGTGTCATGCAGGTCGCAAGCCGCGTGAGCGCTTCGCGCGTGTCGATGCGGCCGAGTGGCGGTGCGTGTTCGGCATCGCCAGCCGGCCTGCCCTCGACCGCACAGGCTGCGTCCTCCGTAGTAGAGGTTGAAGCATCGACATAAATACCGACTCGCACGGCAGCCAAGCCTACCGGGCCCCGGTGCCGGTGTCCCTGAGACTGTCCCTAGCGCCTACAAAATTCCGCATTTGCAGGGACTTCGACATGCGGATGAGAGGACTTGAACCTCCACGACCTTACGGCCACACGGACCTGAACCGTGCGCGTCTACCAGTTCCGCCACATCCGCGGGGGAGCAAGAGCATAGCGCGGCCCTTGCAGCCGGTGGCTCATCCGCGGGCGATCTCGCCGACGGCCTCCAGCGTGCGATCGACCTCTTCCTCGGACGTGTAGCGGAGGAAGCCGAGCCGCGTCGCTCCGCCGCGGCCTTCGAGGCCCAGGCGATCCATGATGCCGAGCGCGTAGTAGTTGCCGTCCCAGCCGAGGATGCCGCGCTTCGCCAGTTGCTCACAGACCTGGCGCGGGGTGATGCCGGGCAGCGTGAAGGTGAAGGTCGGCGTGCGCTCTCCCGCGCGCGCGGGGTCCGTGATGCCGTACAGCGTCATGCCGGGCACCTCCGCGAGGCCGTCGAGCATGCGCGCCGTCAGAGCCGTCTCGTAGGAGAGGATGTCCTTGAACGCGGCGTCCAGCTTCGAGCGGCGGTCGTCGCCCTCGCCCAGGGAGGCGACGAAGTCGATCGCGGCCTGCACACCGGCCAGCGCCTCGTGGCTCATCGTGCCCGTCTCGAAGCGGTGACCCGCAGGGAGCTCACCGGCCGGGCGCACGCGGTCGGCCGGCCACGTGGCGAGCAGCTCCTCGCGCGCGAAGCCGAGGCCCTGGTGGGGGCCGAAGAACTTGTAGGGCGAGCAGAGCAGGACGTCGGCGTCCAGCGCTTTCACGTCAAGGCGCCGGTGCGGCGCGTAATGCACGCAGTCCATCCAGGCGAGCGCGCCGACAGAGTGCGCCACGTCGGCCAGAGCGCGACCCGCCGGCATCGTGCCGACCGCATTGGAGGCCAGCGTGAACGCGCACACCTTCGTGCGCGGCCCCACGACCGCCTCGAGCGCCGCGGGCTCCACCTGCAGGTCGCCGTCGCGCACATCGGCGGTGCGCACCACGAGACCGTGATCCTTCGCGCACAGGAGCCAGGGGCTCACGTTCGCGTCGTGGTCGAGCGCGGTGATGACGATCTCGTCGCCCGGCTCCAGCGTGCGGCAGAAGGCGTGCACGAGGTTGAAGTTGATCGTCGTCATGTTGGGCCCGAAGATGACCTCCTCGGACTTCGCGCCAAGGAAGTCGGCCGCCGCGACGCGGGTCGAGTCCACCAGCTCCGTCGTCTCCTCGCTCGTCACGAACGCGCCGTCGATGTTGGCGTTCGAGTGGCGCAGGTAGTCGGCCATGGCGTCGATCACGACATCCGGCACCTGTGCGCCGCCCGGGCCGTCGAGGAAGACGAGCGGCCGTCCGTCGGCTCCCGTACGGGAGAGCGACGTGAAGGAGCGGCGAATGGCGGCGATGTCGGGCAACGGGACTCCTCGTGGTGGGGGCAGCGCGGTACCGCAGCGCAGGATAGATTGGCGCACATGACGACGATCCCAGACCGCGACCTCGCGCTCGAGATCGTCCGCGCCACCGAGAGCGGCGCGCTGGCCGCGTCGCGGATGGTCGGGCGAGGCGACAAGATCGCCGCCGACCAGGCAGCGGTCGACGGCATGCGCTCACTGCTCGATACCGTCAGCATGGACGGCATCGTCGTTATCGGCGAGGGCGAGAAGGACGAGGCCCCGATGCTCTACAACGGCGAGCACGTCGGCGACGGCTCCGGGCCCGAGGTCGACGTCGCCGTCGACCCGCTGGAGGGCACGACGCTGGCCGCCAAAGGCATGCCGAACGCGCTCTGCGTGGTGGCGATCTCGGCGCGCGGATCGATGTTCGACCCGGGTCCCTGCGTGTACATGGAGAAGCTCGTCGGCGGCCCCGACCTGCACGGCGTGCTGTCGATGACGGATCCGATCGAGGACGTGCTCTACGCCGTGGCGAGGCGCCGCGGAATGACGCTCGGCGACCTGATGGTGGTCGTGCTCGACCGCCCGCGCCACGGCGAGATGATCACGCGCATGCGCGACGCCGGCGCGCGCATCCGCCTCATCTCCGACGGCGACGTCTCGGGAGCCCTGCTCGCAGCCATGCCCGACACCGGCATCGACCTGCTGTGGGGCATCGGCGGGACGCCGGAAGGCGTGCTCTCGGCCGCCGCGATCCGCTGCGTGGGCGGCACGATGCTCGGCCGGCTGTGGCCGCGTGACGACGACGAGGCGCAGCGCGCCCGGGACGCGGGCTACGACCTCGAGCGCGTGCTGGCGACCGAGGATCTGGTGACGAGCGAGGACTGCTTCTTCGCAGCCACGGGCGTGACCGACGGCGATCTCGTGCGCGGCGTGCGCTTCGACGCCACCGGCGCCACCACGCACTCGCTCGTCATGCGCGGGCGCTCGGGCACGATCCGGCGCGTCGATGCGCATCACCACCGCGCCAAGCTGCGTGCCCTCATGGGCGATCGGTACGGATGATCGCTCCGCTCGAGCGCGCCATGGCCGTCGAGGTCGATCAGCGCGTGCGCATCGCCGCACCACCCGAGCGGGTCTGGCGGGCGCTCGCGAACCCGGAGGATCTGCGGCGCTGGCTGTTCGAGAGCGCCGTCGCCGACGTGCGCGAGGGCGGCTCGTGGCGCTTCACCTTCCCGCACTGGCCCTCGGCGCGCGGACTCCACCACCCCGCGCTCAACTTCGGGGGTCCGATCGTCGAGCTGATGCCCGGCCGCGTGCTGGCAGTGCAGTTCGAGCCGCCCTACTGGGGCGTCCTGCGCTTCGAGGTCACGCCCCAGGGTGACGGCAGCGAGCTGCGCGTGACGCAGCGCGGATTTGCGGGCAACGAGGACTGGCTGGCCGACTTCCGCGGCGGCTGGGGCTCCTTCAACGATCGCCTGGCGATGCTCTGCGAGACCGGCGAGGTCGCGACCGCTCGCCGGCTGGAGACGCCGCGAGCGGTCGCGCGAACGCTCGAGCCGGGTGAGCTGGCCGGAGCGCTGGCGCAACTCGTGCCCCGGCAGCTGCCGGTCCGCCCGTACTGGTACGCCGACGCGGGGAGAGTGACTCTCGTCCTCCCGGGCGTGGACGCCGTCCCAGGCTACGAGCCGCATCGCGCGGAGCCGTGCAACGTGCTCTGCGTCGAGCTCCCGCCCGGCGCAGACCTGGAGAGCGCGCGTGCGAGCCTCGAGCGCTCGCTGCCGCGTCGCGGCTGGACGGTCGCGGGCGCGCTGCGCGCCGCGCTCGATCCCTCCCATCCGGAAGCCGGATGCGAGCTCGCCCTCCCCCATCGCCCGGCCATCGACTTCGCCGATCCCGAGCCGTTCGTGCGCGCCTTCGAGCGCTCCTTCGATGCCCCGGGCCGTGCTGCCGCGGCCGCCTACTTCGCACCTGGCGGCGCACTCGCGCTGGCCGGGGGGCCGCATCCGCGACCGCTCGACACGCCGCTCTCGCGCCTGCCCGATCAGGCCGTTGCGCGCTTCTGGCGGCTGCGCCTGGACCGCGACGGCACGCTCACCGCCGACTGGGAGGGCAGCGGCTGGACTGCCGCGCGCAACCGCGGCACGAGCACCTGGACATTCGCCGAGGACGGACGCATCGAGCGGCTTGTGGTGCGCTTCGACCCGGCAGTTCCCCGCATGGTCGCTGCATGACAGAGCCCTGGGTCACGGCCTTGCGCGCCGCCCTCGGCGACCGCGTCCACACCCAGCCGGCTGAGCTCGCGGCCGTCGCGCGCGACGCCTCCCACGTGATTGGCCATCCCGAGGCGTTGATCTATCCCGAGACCACCGAGCACGTCGCGGCGGCCGTGCGCATCGCGCGCGAGCACGGCGTGCCGATCGTGGCGCGCGGCGGCGGGACGTCGCTGACCGGGGCGACCGTGCCCACGCGCGGGGGCCTCGTGATCGCCTTCAACCGCATGCGCGCCATCCTCGAGCTCGACCTCGAGGAGCGCACGGCGCTCGTGCAGTCCGGCCACACCAACGCGGCGCTCGACGCGGAGGCCCGGCGGCACGGCCTGCGCTACACGCCCGACCCGTCCTCACGCGCCGCCTCCGTGATCGGCGGCAACATCGGCACGAACGCCGGGGGTCTGCACTGCCTCGGGCACGGCGTCACGGCCGACCACGTGCTGGGCCTCGAGGTCGTGTTCGGGGACGGCACCATCGCCTGGCTCGAGGACACCGACGCCGTCGACCTGCGTGCCCTCGTCACGGGCAGCGAGGGCACGCTCGCCATCGTGACCTGTGCCCTCCTCCGCCTCCTACCGCTACCCGAGCGCCTGGCCGTCGTGGTCGCGGGCTTCGAGCTGCTGGAGCAGGCCGGCGCCTGCGCCGAGCGCATGGTGCTCGAGGCGCCCGGGCTGGTGGCCTGCGAGTTCATCGACGACGCGATGCTGCGCGCGCTCGATCACCTGGCGCCGGGCGTGCTCCCCGTCAACGTCGAGGCGGCGCTGCTGATCGAGGTGGAAGCGCTCGACGAGGGCATCGACCGGGCGATCTCCGCCGTCGTCCGGTGCGTCGAGGAGGCCGGCGGGAGCGCGCGCGAGGCGCGCAGCGACGAGGAGATCGCGATCGCCTGGAACGCGCGCCGCTCGGCCTATGGCGCGCTCGGCCGCATGCACGCCGACTCGTATACCCACGATTTCGCCACGCCGCGCGACCGTCTCGTCACCTCCCTGCGCGCTGCCGCCGACATCGCCAAGCGCCACGACCTCTTGCTCTCCTCCGTGGCGCACCTCGGCGACGGCAACCTGCACCCGCGACTGCACTACGACGCGACGGTGCCGGGCGAGTTCGAACGCGCACTGGCCGCGAGCGAGGAGTTGCTCGTGATGGTGCTCGAGAACGGCGGCACGCTGACGGGCGAGCACGGCATCGGGCTCGAGAAGCTGCACGCGCTCGGGCGGCAGTACGGGGAGGCGGAGCTCGACGCCATGCGCCGCATCAAGGCCGTCCTCGACCCGGCCGGGATCCTGAATCCGGGCAAGCGCCTGCCCGAGGCCGGCGCCGACGCACGCAGAGGGATGTACGCGGATGTCGCCTGAATTGCGGGCCGGGAACGCCAGTCTGCGCGCCAACGGCAACGAGACGCTGGCCGCAGTGCAGCGCGCCGGCGCCGTGGCAGGGCAGTTCCTGCCGGTGGACGCCGACGACGCCATGACCGTGAGCGAGCTGCTGCGGCGGCGCGACGGCGGGCCGCTCGAGGCGCGCTACGGCCGCCTTCGCGATCGCGTGCTCGCGGCGGGGATCGGCGGTCTCTCGCTTGGCTCCGAGGCGGTCAAGGACGTCGCCGGCTACGACCTGCGCCGCCTGCTCTTCGGCAGCGCGCCCGTGGACTGGGCCGTCTTCCGCCTGGCACAGCTGCCCGAGCGGCGTGAGCGTCTGCTCGCGCGCGGCGGCGATGCGTTCGCGCTCGCCGAGGCGCTGCGCGCCGGCCCGGCCGCGCCGGGCGCGCTCGTCGTGCTGGAGCCGGAGCTCCTGGCCATCGCCGACGATTGCGGGACCGACGAGCAGGCGAGGCGCCGCGGCCTCGTGGAACGCTGCGCCCGGGATGCGGGCGCGCAGCTGGAGCAGCTCGACGACGCCGGCTGGCTCGCTCTCTGCACGGGGCTGCCGCCGACCATCGTGCGCATGACGGGCCGAGTCGCCCGGTCGAGGTTGCCGGCGCACGAGGGTGCGTGGGCCTACGACGCGGGCCGGCGGTTCGCCCTCGTGACGCCCGCGGCGCGCGAGATGCTGTCGCCGGCTCGCCCGGCGCCATCGGCTGCACCGGAACTCGTCGCGGGTGTGCTGGGAGCCGTGGGCGCATGACCGGGGTCGAGCTCAGCGAGGCACGACGCGGGCGCTTCGACGAGCTCGCTCGCCAGTGCGTGTCTTGCGGCCTCTGCCTCCCCCACTGCCCGACCTACGACCTGCTGGCCGCCGAGTCGGACGGCCCGCGCGGCCGGATCCACATCATGCAGCGCCTCGTCGCCGGCGATCTCTCCGTCGAGGAGGCGCGCGAGCCGCTCGATCGCTGCCTCGGGTGTCGCGCCTGCGAGACGGCGTGCCCGTCCGGCGTCCAGTACGGGCAGCTGCTCGAGATCGCGCGCGACGGCGGTGCGCAGACGCCCTCGCTGCAGATACGCACGCTGCTCTCGTTCGTGCGGCGGCCGAGGCTGCTGGCGCTGGCGATGCGCGCAGGCCGGCCACTCGCCGGGCTGATGCCGGGCACGGCGGGTCGCAGCGGGAAGTCGCTCGACCGTCACGGGAGCGTGACCTGGGAGCGGCGGAACGCTGGTGGGCCGCCAGCAGTCGTCCTACGCGGGTGCGTCATGCGCGAGGCGTTTGCGGGCGTGCAGCAGGCTGCCGTGGACTCGCTCGCGGAGGCGGGCTACGACGTGATGGCCGGGCCCGAGCAGGGCTGCTGCGGCGCGCTGCACCTCCACAATGGCGAGCTCACGGCGGGCGAGAGCATGCGCGAGGCGCTGCTCGGGGGCCTCCCCGCCGGCGCGATCCTGGTCTCGACCGCGGCCGGCTGCGGCGCGGCGCTGCGCGAGAGCGACGAGCGCGTGCTGGATCTCAGCGAGGCGCTCGTGCAGGCGCCGTCGCCTCCGCGCGGCGCCGGCGGCGGCCCCGTGGCCGTGTTCGACGCGTGCCACCTGCTGCACGCCCAGGGCGTGCGCGAGGCGCCGCGCGAGCTGCTGCGCGCGGCAGGCTACGAGCCGGTCGAACTCGACGGGAACGGCCGCTGCTGCGGTGCCGCCGGTGTGTACTCCTTCACACAGCCCGAGCTGTCACAGCAGCTCGCGGCCAGCCGGGTCGAGGCGATCAGGGCGAGCGGCGCCCAGGTCGTCAGCTGCGGCAACCCCGGCTGCGCCCTGCAGTTGCGCACGGCGCTGCGCGAAGCCCACCTGGACGCCCGTGTCGCGCATCCCGCCGAGCTCGTCGCCGAGGCGACGGCTCAGCCGCGCTGACGAACTCAGAGAGGGTGCTCCGGCGCAGGCGGTGCCGACGTCGTCGGCGCGTCACCAGGGCCCGAGCCGAACGAGACGACGGGCGCCTCGCGGTCACCGGGCGTCTCGATCTCGAAGAACTCGCGCTTCGTGAAGCCGAAGGTGCCGGCGAAGAGCGTCCCGGGGAAGGTCTGGATGCGGGTGTTGTAGTCCTGCACGTTGCCGTTGTAGATGCGGCGCGAGCCGGCGATCTGATCCTCGGTGTTCGTCAGCTCGGCCTGGAGCTGCTGGAAGTTCTCGGTGGCGCGCAGCTGCGGATAGGCCTCGGCGACCGCGAACAGCCGCCCCAGCGCGCTGCTCAGCTGGCCCTCGGCCGCGGCGGCCTGCGCCGGGCCCTGCGCGCCCATGGCGTTGGCGCGCGCCTGCGTGACGGCCTCGAAGACGCCCGACTCGTGGGCCGCATAGCCCTTGACCGTCTCGACGAGGTTCGGAATCAGATCGTGGCGGCGCTTGAGCTGGACGTCGATCCCGCTCCAGGCCTCGTCGACCCGGTTCCGACTGCGAACCATGCCGTTGTAGATCCCGACCAGGAAGATGATCAGGACGACGACGATGGCGACGATGATGATGACGGCCCACATGACCCAGTGCCTCCGCGAAGGGGAGCGCGATGCCGCGCGATGCCGTGACTCTACCCTTCCCGGCGTGATGGCGCTCACGCTCACGGCACCGCTGGCCTACGAGGCGAATCCCGGAATCGTCAAGGGCGTGGCCCCGCCGGGCACGACGAGCCTGCGCGTGCTGGCCGATGGGCACTCGGTGCGGGTGCTGCGCCTGACCAGCGGACGGCGCGCGTTCCTGTTCGGGCCGATCGGCCTGCCGCCCCGCGATCTCACCCTGAGGGTCGAGGCGCTGGCCGGAGCGCGCGTGCTCTCGTCGGCGACGGTGGAGCACGTGTTCGGGCTGCCTGCCGAGGACACGAAGGTCGCACCGCCGCGCACCGTCGACGGTGCCGTGCAGCACGCGGTCGCGGGGCTGACCGCCCGCACCGGGGTGACCTCGGCGGCCTGGGTGCGCGACCTCGCGAGCGGTCGGACCGCCGGGTACAACGCGGGAGCGCGCTTCCCGGCTGCGAGCACGATCAAGCTCGGGATCCTGCTGGGCGTGCTGGCACGCGAGGACTCCGACCCGCTGCGCTCGTCGTCCTGGTCGCTCGAGCGCTCGCTCGTGTTGGACTCGTCCAACATCGCGGCCAATGCGCTGCTCCCCCGCGCCGGCGGTCCCGCGACAGTCGACGCGCTGATCCGCGGCCTCGGCGGCACCGCGACGTTCACGTGCTGCGACTATCTGCTGGAGCCGGGCGAGCGCCGGCACATGACCGAGCGGGCGCTCCGCCGACCGCTGCCGCCGACGACCGTCATCGACCAGCCGACGTTCCCGTGCTGCAAGTACACGACGGCGCACGATCTCGGCACGATCCTCGTGTCGCTCATGCTGGCGTCGAGCGGCCACGGTCCGGCGCTGCGTTTGGGCATCACGGCGCGCGAGGCACGGGTCGCGCTGTGGCTCCTGATACACACGGGCTACCCCGGGCTCGTGCGCCCCAACTCGCCCTTCCCGGTCGGTCACAAGGCCGGGTGGCTGCCCAACATGCAGCACGACGCCGCGCTCGTGTTCACGCCGCACGGCACGCTCGTCGCCGTCTTCATGAACTACTCCCCCGGCGGCGTCAGCTACCCGCGCGTACGCGAGGCGGCCCGCACCGTGCTGCGGCTGGCCCTACGCCGCCGCGGCTAGGGCAACGGCTAGCTCCCCGGCCAGCGCGGCGTTGCCCACGATCAGCTCGCGGTTGGCGCGCAGCGTCCGCCCCTCGCTGCGCTCGTGCAGGCGTGCGAGCACGAAGGGCGTGATCGCGGGTCCGCGCACGCCTTGCCCGGCTGCCTCGGCCAGCGCCTCCTCGATCAGCGGCTCGACGTCGTCGAGACTCGGCTCGGGCGGCCGAGCCAGCGCGATGGCACCGGCCGAGCCCAGCTTCCAGTGCGCGCGCGCGATGGCGGCGGCCTCCGCGACGGACTCGACCCGCGCCGAGACGGGCGGCCCGCCGGCGGCCGCGTAGAAGAGCGGCAGCGTGTCCGTGCGGTAGCCGAGCACCGGGATGCCCAGCGTCTCCAGCAGCTCGCTGGTGGCAGGCACGTCGAGCAGCGACTTGACGCCGCAGGAGACGATCGCGATGCGCGTGCGGGCCAGCTCGCCGAGGTCGGAAGAGACATCCGGCGGGCTCGGGAACTCGCGATGCACGCCGCCGAGTCCGCCCGTTGCCATCACCTCGATGCCGAGCCGGCGCACCGCGGCGAGCGTGCCGCCTACGGTGGTCGCTCCGATGGCTCCCTGGACGCAGCAGGCGGCGAGATCGCGCGCGCCGGCCTTGCGGGCCGCGGAGCCCGCGTCGCCGAAGCGGCGCAGCTCGTCGGACGTCAGGCCGACGACGACCACGCCATCGAGGATCCCCACGGTCGCCGGGACGGCGCCGGCGGCGCGCACAGCCGCCTCGGAGGACTCCCCCACGAGGACTCCCTCGCCCTGCGGGAAGCCATGGGCGACGAGCGTCGTCTCGAGACACACGACCGGCCCGCCGCGCGCGAGTGCGTCGGCGACCTCGCGGGCGACGCGCAACGGAGCGCTCACGGTAGCGCTCCGACCTGGGTCACGCAGCGAGCCGCGGCCGCCTGTCCGCGCTGCGCTGCCGCGAAGGGCTCCCGCTCGAGCAGATAGCCCGCGGCGAACGCGTCCCCTGCCCCGGTCGTGTCGACGACGCCCTCGATCTCGATGGGCGCGTGTGCGACAACCTCGCCGGCCCCCTCGACGGTGCACCCGCGCGCGCCGCGCTTGACCACCCAGGTGCCCGACGGCAAGGGCTCGCCGAACGCCTCGGCCTCCGCCTCGTTGGCGAACACCACGTCTGGGGCGAGGGCTGCCACGCGACGCCGCATCTCCTCACGCCCGAGCTGCTCGATCCCATGAGCAGTGGAGAGGTCGACGCTCACCCGAGCACCGTAGCGCCGCGCTGCCTGCGCCAGCCGCAGCGCCGCCTCGGCGCCGGGCTCGCGCAGGAGCGTGTACCCGGCGACGTGCAGAACCGCGGCCCCGGCGAGCATGCTCTCGTCGACGTCGCCCGGCCCGAGCTCCCCGGCCGTGCCGCGATCGCTCGCGAGCGTGCGCGAGCCGTCCGGCGCAGCGAGCGCCACGACCGTGCCCGTTCGCCCGCCCGCGACAACGGGCCCCGCCAGCTCGACGCCGAGCCGCTCCATCTCCTCCGCGACCACGCGGCCCGCCGCGTCATCGGCTCGCCGCGCGATCAGGCGTGCCTGCCCGCCCAGCCAGCAGGCCCAGGCGGCGACGTTCGCGGCCTGCCCGCCGGGGACGAGCGCGATCGCGGCGGGAACGTCGTCGTCGGGCGCCGGCGACGCCTCCAGCCGGACGACGATATCGAGCAGCAGATCTCCCAGCGTCACCACGAGCACGCCGCGATCCTGGCACACTCCGCGCGTGGACTCGCCGGCCGCAGCATCGGGGCGCGCGCTGGTCGTGAGCGGCGGGCCGGCACCCGACCCCGCCGAGGTGGGTCCGCTGCCGGCCGGGGCATTCGTGATCGCAGCCGATTCGGGCCTCGAGCACGCGGCCGTGCTGGGACTGAGCGTGCACGTGCTGATCGGCGATCTCGACTCGGCGAGCCCGGCGGCCGTGCGCGCAGCCGAGACCGCGGGCGTGCACGTCGAGCGCCATCCGACGGCCAAGGACGCGACCGACCTCGAGCTCGCGCTCGACTACGCGCTCGCCCTCGGCGCGACTCGCGTCACGGTGGTCAGCGGCGGCGGCGGCGAGCGCCTCGACCACCACCTTGCGGAGCTCGTGCTGCTGGCGGCGCCGCGCTTCGCTCCCCTCCGGCTCGACGCCCGCATCGGCACGGCGCGCGCGGTCGCGATCCATGGCGGCGACGACCTGACGCTGAAGGGCGCGCCCGGCGCAGTGCTCAGCCTGATCGCACTGGGCGGGCCGGCAACCGGCCTCACGACCACAGGAGTGCGCTGGCCGCTGGACTCCGACACGCTGGAGCCCGGCTCGACCCGCGGCGTCAGCAACGAGATCGTCGCGAGCCCCGTACGGGTGCAACTGGCGAACGGAAGCCTGTTGGCCGTAGGCACGCACCCGCTGGAACGAGTCGAGCCGGGGAGCAGCCGCGCATAAATTGGGGTCAGACCCCAAGTTATTCATGGCACTAAGTAGGTCGTTAGTAGGGCCGGACTGCTCCGACGTACCCGGAGCGACCCTGGATGCTCACGATGCGCACCACGTCGCCGGTGTGCGGCGCGTTGATCATCTTGCCGTCGCCCACGTACATTCCGACGTGACCAGGGCCGTCGGACTTGGGCTCCCAGAACACGAGATCGCCCGGCTGCAGATCCTGGGGCGCGATGCGGGTGCCCTCGAGGAACTGCCAGGCCGCGTAGTGATCGAGCGTGATGCCGAGCTGCTTGTAGACATACATCATGAGGCCGGAGCAGTCGAAGCCGCCGGTCGGCGTGGAGCCGCCCCAGACGTACGGGATGCCGAGGTAGCGCTTCGCGATCGCGACCGCCTGCGGGCCGAGCATGCCGCCGTGGCGCGCGCGCACGTCGGTGAAGGAGGTCGTGACCGGCCGCAACCGCAGCGACGCGGGCCGCGCACTCGCGGGCAGCTTCCCGAGCGAGACCAACGTGCTCCTCGTCATCCACATGCGCGTGGCCTGCACCTCCAGCGAGCGCCCGCTCGCGGAGAACACGAGCAGCGGGGCGCCGAGATGCGGTGTGTGCAGGAGTAGCGCGAGCGCCCCGGGCGAGACGCGGTGATGGCTCACGGCGCGCTTGGCGGCGGGCGACAGCGCGAGATGCGCGCTGCGCAGGACGCGGCGCTCGAGGGCACGGCGGCCGGCCGGCGCGTCCGCACGAGCGCGCAGCATGAGCCTCGGTGGCAGCGAGTAGGGAGCGAGCTTCGGCAGGTGGTCGATCTCGAGCGCGTCCGAGCGCTGCGGTTGCAGGCGGCGCGGACGCTGCCGGGGCGGCACGTGCAGCTGGCGGGTCGGGACGTCCTCGAGGCCGACCGGCAGGACCGGCTGGACCAGCGCGGGCACGGGCGCCGCCGCGTTCCCCGTCGCCAGCACACGCGGGATCGCGACCGCAGCGGAGGCGACGCCTGCCACCGCGAGCATGCCGAAACGGACGATCGCCACCATCCTCCTCTGCATCGGCGCCGGGGGGCCGCGCGACGCTCACCCTTTGGGGTGAGGGAACGCGCGTCAGATGATCAGGACAGGCGTGCCGAGCGGGATGACGCGGGCCATCCAGAGGATGTTGGTGTCGTCCACGCGCACGCATCCGTGCGACAGCGACGAGCCGAGCGGATCGGCCAGGCTGGCCCCGTCACGGCCGTGGATGGCGACGCGGCCGGGGCCGCCGCCGTAGTTCAAGAGCACGTCGGAGAAGGCCGTGAGGTGGAGCGCCCAGGGGCCGAGGAAGCCCTTCGGGTCGGGCTGCGCGAGCTTCTCGTAGATAGCGAAGAGACCACGCGGCGTGGGCGTCTCCGGCTTGCCGATGACCGCCTTGAAGCTGCGCTGCTTGCGCCCCTTGTCGTAGACGGTCACGGTGTGGGCAGCGCGGTTGACGGTAACGCGCCACGACGTCGTGCTGAGCCGGACGAAGTCCTCGCGGATCCAGCCGCTCGCGCCGTTCGGGCGATCGGGCAGCGCAACGCGCAGCCAAGCCTTGCCCTGGTACATGCGGGAGTCGAGCACCAGCAGCACGTGCGGCCCGCCACCCCAGGAGGCGTGCGTCGGCAGGCGCACCATGATGCGCTTGCCCGGCTGCCGGAAGACGTTCGTCGCGATCAAGATCTTGGCCGTCGTAGAGACGGTGGCGCTCGGGCGCGCGGGCAACTCCACCTTGGCCGGGTCGGCGGCGTACGCCGGAGCCGTGGCCAGCGCGAAGAGGATGGCGCCCGCGATCGCGGCGCGCAGTGACCGTTGGATCCGCTGCATGGGGTGTCCCCTCCCCTGCAGCCGCCTGCCGGCCCCTGGGGTGGTTAGGTCCAAACTAGCACTCGCGTCGGGTTTGGCGAGCAGGACCTATGTGCTGACGAGGTCGCGGTCGGCGTCGATACCGAAGCGGCGGCCGACCTCGCGCAACTCGTCGTCGAGCTGCCACGCATCTGGCCGCTCGGCGCCTTCGTGCACCGGCGAGGCGCCCTTGAGCTTCATGCAGCCGGTGTTGTCGCCGATCCTCGCGATCGCGTCCAGCTCGTCCTGATCCAGCACCGGTCCGGCCGGCACCGCGGCGAGCTCCTCCCGCTTGGCCTCGACGGTCTTGGCACCGGCCCCTGCCTCCTGGATCAGCGTCGGCGCGACGCAGGCGACGGCGGGCTGGGCGAGCGTCCAGGCGCAGGACAGCTGCAGCATGGTCAGCCCGTGGCGGTCGGCGATCGGCCGCAGCTCGTCCAGCCGCGCCCGCCCCGCCTCGACCCAGCCGGCGGGCCGGTAGCGGCGGTGATCGCCCTCGATCAGCAGGCCCTCGTCCGGCACGTCGTCGTGGAAGAGCCCGCCGTAGTCGACGACGCGCGCGAGCACCCGCACCCCGTGGCGCTCGCAGGCGGGCAACGCAAGACGACCCGGCCAGGGCTCCAGCGGATTGAGGATCAGCATCGCCCAGTCGATCTGGTCGCCGAAGCGCTCCAGGCACCCGATGACGTCGAGTGTGAAGCCGTTGGCGGGACCCGGAGCGACGCCGATCCCGTTGCACAGCCCGGCCTCGCGCAGACCGGCCATCGCGTCCCAGACCGCCGGGGACGTGTAGCCGATGCGATCGGGGTTGTGGAGCAGCAGCAGGTCGAAGTGATCGACGCCACAGCGCTCGAGGCTGCGCTCGGTCGCCTGGCGCAGGTAGCCGGCGTACTCGCCGGTGCCGCGCTGCGAGGTGAAACGCGGAAAGCCCTTGGCCCCGTCGCGCTGCGTGCCGTAGAAGTCGTGGCCCACCGCTCCGATCAGCGAGAAGGACTCGCGCGGCAACCCGCCGAGCGCTCGGCCGACAGCGAGATCGGCCTCGCCCGCGCCGTAGACGTCGGCCGTGACGACGGTGTGGATCGCCTCGTCGGGGCGCAGGAGGCGGACGAAGCGATCGTCGTCGAGCGGCTCGCCGAAGTGCATGTACCGCCCGCCGCTCCACGCGCCGAGCGCGGTGTGACCGGGTGCGCTCATCGGCCCGCAGTCTGTCAGCTTGCCCTCAGCAGCGCCTGCACCTGGAGTGACGCGCGCAGGCCTGACTCGATGGCGCCGTCGACGTAGCCGCTCCAGCCGTCGGCGAAGTCCGAGCCGGCGAAGACGAGGCCGCCCTCGGGCTGTTGCATCGCGGCGTGGTGATGCGCGTACCAGCCCGGGCGGTGAATCGCCCAGGTGCCTCGCGTGAACTCGTCGGCCAGCCAGTCGTGCGCCGTCGCGTCCACGATCTCGAGCCCGGGGTGCAGCTGATCAAGGGCCCGCTGCAGAGCTGCGCGATCCTCGACGTCGACCACCGCGGCGTCGCGGCCGAAGCCGACGAGCAACTGCCCGCCGTCGGGCAACAGGCGGTCGACCATCAGATACCCGAACGGGTGCGCCGGCGCCATCGCGTTGATGCCGCGGTTCTCGCCTCTCACCCTCAACCACAGCTTGATTCCGCGCGACGCCTGGCCGAGCGCGATCGCGTCGCGCCTCGCGTGCGAGAGCCCAGTGCCGAAGTCGATGTGCGGCAGTACGTTGAGCGGCACGGTCAGGACGCAGGTCCGTGCCCTCAGGATGTCGCCGGTACGGGTGCGGACCTCGATTCCGTCGCTGACCGGGCCCACGGAGTCGACGGGCGTCGAGAGCCACTGCGCGAACGGCGCCTGCGCTGCCATTGCGTTGATCAGACCGCGCGTCCCGGCCCCGAACGTGTAGCGGCCTCCGGCATCCTCCGCCAGCTCGAGGCTCCTGCCGGCCAGCGCGTGCAGACGCAGCATGCTGACCGCGCCGGCATCGTCGAGGTAGGCGTGCGCAGCGCCCTCGAGCTCTGCGACCAGCACGTCGCGCTCCTCGGGGGTGAGACCCAGCTCGTCGACGCGCTGCTGGATCGACTGCGCATCGAAGGGCGCCAGCGCATCGATCGCGAAGAGCGGATCGTGCGGCCGCGGCAGGGCCGTCGAGGCAGGCTCGACGAAGCGGTTCCACGCGCGCAACGCGATCGCGTGGCGCGCGTCGGCTGTCCCCGTCCGCCGCTCGCCATCGACCGTCCATGCGTACAGCTCGGCGGCGGCGCTCTCGCCGATGCCCTGGCCCGCGCGCTTCAGCTCCGACCAGGCGTACGGCTGATGCCAATGCACCCAGCCCCCGCCCAGCTCGATCTCATCGCCACCCCAATCGCGGTACCACGTGCGCCCGCCCAGACGGTCTCGCGCCTCGATCAGCGTGCAGTCCAGGCCCGCGTTCGTCAGCTCTCGCGCCGCCGTGACGCCTGCAAAGCCCCCACCGATGACGATCGCGTCAAGCACGCGCGGAGTCTAACCGACCACCTGACTGACGAGTCAGGCAAGGTGACGGACGCCGCGCAGCGCCTGCATCCCGGTAGCATCCACTCGAGCTGCGAAGGAGCCGGGCGTGGACGGGCACGGTGCGATCAACGATACGGCGCGTGCCCTTTTCGCACCTCTCGGTGGCGATTACGACCGCTGGGCGGCCATCCTCTCCTTCGCGCAGGATCCACGTTGGCGGCGCTTCCTCGTGGAGCACGTCCCCGTCGAGCCCGACGCGCGCGTGCTGGACGTCGCCACGGGCACGGGCGCGATCGCCCGCGCGCTCGTGCGTCGCTACGGCTGCCGCGTCGTGGGCGTCGACCAGTCACCGCAGATGCTCGAGGGCGCGCGCGAGCGCATTGGCAACGCGGGCCTCGCCGATCGCATCGAGCTGCTCCTCGGCAGCGCCGAGGAGCTCGATTTCGACCAGGGCTCTTTCGACGCTCTCACCGCCGGCTACCTGCTGCGCTACCTGGACGATCCGCTGCGTACCGTCGGCGATCTGCTGCGCTTCGTGCGGCCGGGCGGGCCGTTCGCGCTGCTCGACTTCTCCGTGCCTCCCAACGTCGCTGCGCGCGGCCTCTGGCACCTCTACACCGGAGTCGGCCTGCCGGTGCTGGGCCGCCTGGTGTCGCCCGGCTGGGCGGAGGTCGGGCGCTATCTGCGCCCCAGCATCACGGCCTTCGACGCCGACTACCCGCCCCCGGCGCTGCGCGAGCTGCTGCTCGAGGCCGGCGCGGCGAACGTGAACGTGCGCCGGATGAGCCTCGGTGGCGGACTTGTCGCGTGGGGAGTGCGCGCTGTCCGGTGATGTAGAGCGCGTCGCGTTCTACGCCCTCCGCCCCGGCGGGGCGAGGGATGTCATCACGCTGCTGCACCCGCCGTACACGGCCTGGCACCTCTCCTACGTCGCGCTCGGAGCGGGGCTCGCCAAGCAGGTCGACGGGGCGCGTCTGGCCTGGACGATGGCCGCCTTCCTGCTGGCGGTTGGCATCGCCGCGCACTGTCTCGACGAGCTGAACGGCCGGCCGCTCGGCACCCGTCTGCCCTCCTCCGCCCTGGTGGTCGCGAGCGCCCTGTCGCTGGCCGGCGCCGCGGCGATCGGCCTCTGGGGCGTGGCCTCGATCAGCGTCTGGCTCCTGCCGTTCGTGCTCGTCGGCGTGGCACTCGTGCTCGCCTACAACCTCGAGCTGTTCGGCGGGGCGCTGCACTCCGACCAGGTCTTCGCGCTCGGCTGGGGCGCCTTCCCCGTGCTCGTCGCCGGGTTTGCGCAGACGGGAGCGATCGAGCTGCCCGTCGTGCTGGGAGCCGCGTTCGCGGCCGCCACGAGCCTGGCGCAGCGCTATCTCTCGAACTGGGCGCGCCGCCTGCGCCGCGGCGGCCTGCGGGTGGAGGGCTTCGTCGAGCACGCGGGCGAGGAGCGCGAGGCGCTCGACGTCGCCACCCTCACGACGCCGGCGGAGCTGGCGCTGCGCGCGCTCGCCTACGCCCACGTGCTGCTGGCCGCCGCGCTCATCGCGCTGCGCTTCACCTGACGGCGCGCGCGCCTGCGCAAACCGGGTCTGGCCCTGATGTCCCGCGGGACATCAAGGGCCAGACCCCGAGTGTCCCGCTTGTGGCATGAATAACTTGAGGTCTGGACCCCCGACGTGTGGACCGCTGCCCTAGCCCCAGACCTCGCGCGCGGTCTCGACGATCAGGTTCAGCTTCGCGGCCTGCTCGTCCATCGTGAGGTCGTTGCCGTCGACCGTCGAGGAGAAGCCGCACTGCCCGGAGAGGCAGAGCTGGTCGATGTCGGCGAATTTGCTTGCGTCGTCGATGCGCCGCTTGATCTCGTCCTTCTGCTCCAGCTCGCCGGTCTTCGTCGTCACGATCCCCAGCACGACGACCTTGCCGGGCGGGAGGAAGCGCAACGGCTCGAAGCCGCCGGAGCGCTCGTCGTCCCACTCCATGAAGAACCCGTCGACCTGGAGCTCGTTCAGCAGCACCTCGGCGACGTACGAGTAGTCGCCGGAGGCGTACCAGGAGGAGCGGAAGTTGCCCCGGCACATGTGCGTCGTGATGCGCATGCCCTCGGGCCGGCTTGCGATGGCCTGGTTGAGGTAGCGGATGTAGGCCTCGTGCTGGTGCTCGGCGTCGCCGCCGAGCTCTGCGATGTGCTCGCGCTGGGTGGGGTCGTTGAGATAGGCGAGACTCGTGTCGTCGAGCTGCAGGTAGCGACAGCCGAGATCGCCCAGGCGCGAGACCTCCTCGCGGTAGGCCGCGGTCAGATCGGCCCAGAATTCGTCCAGCTCGGGGTAGATCGTCTCGTCGATCGCGGCCCGCCCGCCGCGGTAGTGCACCATGCTCGGCGACGGGATCGTGAGCTTCGGCACCGCCGTGCTCACGGTGTCGCGCAGGAACGCGAAGTCGTCGGCGAAGATCGTGTGGTCGAGGCGCACGCGCTCGTCGACGCGCATCGACGCCGGCGTGAACGTGATCGTGCCGGTGGGGTTCTTGAACTCCACGGCGAGGTCGGAGGCCTGCTTCTTGACGCCGCCCAGCTGGTAGATGAAGTCCATGTGCCAGGAGCCGCGGCGCAGCTCGCCGTCCGTGGCCGACTCGAGGCCGACCGCCTCCTGCATGCGCACGGCGTCGCGGATCGCCTCGTCCTCGATGCCGCGCAATTCCTCCGCCTCGATCCTCCCTCCGGCGTGGTCGGCACGCGCCTGCAACAGCTCTGGCGGGCGCAGCAGGCTGCCGACGTGATCTGCGCGGAACGGGGCCTCGCTGCGCCAGCTCATGCTGTCCTCCTCGACACGACTACGACAGCGACTATACGACCCACGGCGTTTCAGAGTTGACGGCCCGGGTATCGCGAAAGGACTATGTCGCAAACGTACTTGGCCATCTATCTCCAGGATCATCTCGCCGGCTCGACGTCCGGCGCCAACCTCGCGCGGCGAGCTGCCAGACACAACCAAGGCACGCCCACCGGGCGCCGGCTCGAGCAGATCGCGCACGAGATCGAGGAGGATCGCGAGACGCTCCTCCGGTTGATGGCGGAGCTCGGCATTCGGCCCTCCCGGGCCAAGAATGCCGCCGCGTGGGTCATCGAGCGCGTCTCGCGCCTCAAGCCCAATGGCCGGGGCCACGGCGATACGTCGCTCCTTCGCATGCACGAGCTCGAGGCCTTGTCGCTCGGCATCGCGGGCAAACTCGCCCTCTGGGAGGCACTCCGCGTGGCACCCGAGTCGGCGGCGATCGCCAACCTGGATCTCGAAGTGCTGCACGAGCGCGCCCGCAGTCAGCGCGAGCGCGTCGAGATCGAGCGCCTCGCGCTCGCCCGCGTCGCCCTCTCGCTCTCGCCCGAGACGCCGCAGCCTCAGCTCGAGCACGCGCGCGCCAGCTAGCCCTCCGCGCGGATCTCCAGACAGCGGAGACGGTCGAAGCCCAGCCAGTAGCGCCCGTCCTCCTTGACGATCGTGAGCAGCACCGAGTCGCAGCGCGGGCAGCGGAGGACCGCGCCCGGCGCGTGCGCGTAGACGCGCGTCTCCGCGAGCGGCCCGGTCATGCCGCAGGAGCCGCACGTGCCCCTCGCGACCGTCAGCTCGTACTGGAACAGCTCGCCGAAGACTCCGGCGAGCGCATTTCCGTCGAGCACCAGCTCTGCATCGTCCATGTCAGCCTCCCGTTGGTCCGAAGCGCTCGGTCTTGATCCGCTCGGGGCCGTGGCCGAGCGCGACCAGGCCGCTCGCGACCGCCTCGACGAGACCGGTCGGGCCGCACACGAAGTTCAGCGCGCCGGCCCCGGGGGTCCACCCCACCTCGCCGAGCATCGCCTGGTCGATGCGGCCCCTGCGCCCGGTCCACGACTCCGGCACCTCGCGCGTGAGCGTGTGAATGATCTGGACGCCGTCGAGCTTCCCCAGCCGCTCGAGCTCGGCCGTGTAGATGATGTCGGACGCCGTTCGCCACGAAGCGAGCAGCCGTACGTCTGCGTCGCTGCCGCTCGCGACTCGGTGGCGCAGGATCGCCATCAACGGGACGATCCCCGAGCCGCCTCCCACGAGCAGCAACGGCCCGCCGACCGTGGTCTCCCAGACGAAGTAGCCACCGATCGGGCCGCGCAGCTCGACCTGGTCGCCCGGACGGAGCTCGTCGACCAGGTACGGCGACACCTCGCCGTCGTCCAGTCGCTCGACGGTGAGCACGAGCGAGGCGTCCTCGGGCGGCGAGGCGATCGAATAACTGCGCTCCGCCGAATAGCCGTCCTCCGCCGTGAGGCGGACGTCGACGTGCTGACCCGCCCGGTGGCCGGCCCATTCGGGCGCGCGCAGCACGAGGCTCTTGACCCGCCGGGTCTCCTCGAACGCCTCGACGACCTCGGCGAGCTGCCAGTTCAGTCGCCCGCGTACCGCTGCTCGCGCCATGGGTCGCCGTAGTTGTGGTAGCCGTAGCGCTCCCAGAAGCCCGGCTCGTCGTCGACGCGCAACTGGAGCCCCCGCACCCACTTGGCGCTCTTCCAGAAGTACAGGTGCGGCACGAGCAGCCGGGCAGGGCCGCCGTGCTCGGGCTCGAGCGGCGCTCCGTCGAAGCCGTACGCCACCCAGGCCTTGCCGCCGGTGAGATCCTCGAGCGGGAGGTTGGTCGTATAGCCCCCGTCGCTGAAAGCGAGGACGAACTTGGCCGCCGTCTCCACGCCGCCGAGCAGCGTGTCCACCGACACGCCCTGCCAGTGCGTGTCGAGCTTCGACCACTTGGTCACGCAGTGGATGTCCTTGGTGATCTCTTCGCTCGGCAGCGCGCGGAACTCGTCCCAGGTCCAGCTCAGCGGCTGGTCGACCTCACCCGTGATCGCGAAGCTCCAGCTCTCGAGCGGCTTGTGTGGTGTCGGGCCGGCCGAGAGCACCGGAAAATCGGACGTCACGTACTGGCCCGGCGGAACGCGCCCCTCGGGGACGGGCTCGGTGTGGCGGCGGTGGAAGCCACGGGACACGAACGACATGTCGCACCTCCTCTCGCCGCAAGCCTACGCGTGCGAAGCGCCTCTAGGGCGAGAAGATGCGAATTCGTCTCCTTGCCGTGCTCGCGCAGTATGCGCCAGAATCTGCCGCCTCCTCCGAAGGGCGTGCTCGAAGGCGGGTTCTGCCCGCCGCGCCGCTGAGCAAATGTCCGGGCGCGAGCGTGATACTCATCACACTCGCGTGTAGAGTCCTGGCGTGCCTGTAAACGTGTTCGCCGACGTGCCGGAGCAGGAGTTTCGCCAGGCGGGGCGCCGTCGCAAGTTCGCCCGGGACGAGGTCGTGTTCCACGAGAGCGATCCCGGCGATTGCCTGCACCGCGTGGCCACAGGCCGCTTCGCGGCGCGCATCACGACGCCGCTCGGAGACGTGGCAACGTTCTCGGTGATGGGCCCGGGCGAGGTGTTCGGGCTGCTCGCCGTGCTCCACCCGGACTCGCGCCGCACGGCCACCGTGATCGCGCTCCAGCCGTCCGAGACATTCGTGATCCCCACGAGCGCCTTCCTGCGCCTGAGGTCCGCCCATCCGGCAGTGAGCGTCGCCATCGAGCAGGTGCTCGTCGAGATGCTGACTGCCTCGAGCAACCGCCTGGTGGAGGCGCTCTACACGCCCGCGCACCTGCGGGTGCGGGCGCGCCTGCGCGACCTCGCGCGCATCTACGGCGACGGCAGCGGCGCGCCCGTCACGATTCCACTCACCCAGGAAGACCTGGCCGGCCTGGCCGGGACGACGCGTGAGACCGTCAATCGCGTGCTGCAGGACGAGCAGCAGCGCGGCTCCGTCACGCTCGCCCGGCGCCGCATCACCATCTCGCCCGACACGCTGAGGTAACGCTTCGGCCTCGCATTCGCAGATACTCATATGGGCAACCTGATGAGAGCTGCGGCCGAGGATCATTTCGACGGGGTGTTCGCGCACCTCGATGCGGTCGCTCGCTATGCGCGACGGCGGGGAGCGCGCGACCCCGCCGACGTGGCCGCCGAATGCATGACGATCGCGTGGCGGCGCCTGGACGACATCCCCGCGGGGGACCCCCTGCCGTGGCTGCTCGGCTGCGCACGGAGGATCGTGCTCGCCCAGCACCGGCTCGAACGGGGACGCGTCCCGCTCGATGACGTCCCGGAGCCGCGCTTCGAGGCACCGGAGCCGGTCGGGCTCGACGCGGCGCTGTCCCGTGCGCTGGCCTCGCTCTCGGCGCTCGACCGCGAGGCGCTGCTCCTGGTGGCATGGGAGGACCTGACGCCGACGCAGGCGGCACGCGCGCTCGGCATCAACCCGGTGGCGTTCCGCGTGCGCCTCCACCGCGCACGCCGGCGCTGCTCGAGCGCGCTGGACTCGCGCCTCGACCGCCCCGCTGCCGAGATCCGCTCCGAATCGGAGGTCACCCATGGCTGACGTGCTCGCACTCCTCCGCGCCTGCGACCCCGCCGCCGACGCTCCGGCCGTCGCCAACGCGTCCGCCATCCGTGCGCGGGCGACGGAGCATCCCCGAGCAGAAGCCGCCGCTGTCGGTCGGCTGCCCTCCAAGCGCGTCGCACTCGTCCTCGCGATCGGCATCCTCGCGATCGGCGGGACCGCGCTGGCGGATCGCCTGTTCACGGCCTCCGAGGTGTTCTCGTCCCCGGACGCGGCAGGTCAGGGCGATCTGCGCGCGCCGGTGCATCCCGTCGCCGGCAGCGAGCGGGTCGTCCAGACACTCGTCGTGCCCGGCGTCGGGCGCGTGAAGCTCTGGGCGGCCGACGGGTCGACCAGGTCGGGCGCGTGCCTCGGGCTCCAGTTCGCCGACGGCTCCTGGGGAGCCGGCAAGGGCGGGCACACCGGGGGCAGCGGGCCTTCCTGCTTCACGGAGCGCGACGATCCCATGTTCAGCACGACGCTGATCCCGACCGGGATCGACGCGCTGGAGACCAACACCGACGAGCCCTTCCAGCGCATCGTCTACGGCATCATCGACTACGACGTCCCGCCGACCGCGGTCAAGCTGGTCGACCGCGTCACCGGCACCTCGACGCCCGTGATCGAAGGACGCTGGTTCATGTACGTCGATCCGCGCGCCGACAAGCAGACCGACAGCAAGCAGCTCGTGGCCTACGACGCCCAGGGCCGCATCGTCACCGGAGAGCGCCCCGAGGGCGACCAGACGCCGACCCCGCTGGGCCCCAACGGCTGATGCACAATCTTGGGGTCAGGCACGCACATTGCGTGCCTGACCCCCGGCTTGTGCGCCCACCGCGCCTTGTTCGTAGGCTTGGCCGATGTCGCGCGTCACCGAGGACAGGAACCGGCGCATGCTGCGAGCGCGCGACACGATGGATCGGGCGTTCGCACAGCCGCTGGACGTTCCGGCGCTCGCTCGTCTCGCGCACGTCTCGCCGGCGCACTTCAGCCGCCAGTTCCGCGCGACGTTCGGCGAGACGCCGCACCGGTACCTGCAGCGCCGCCGCGTGGAGCGGGCGATGGAGCTCCTGCGGGAGACCGAGCGTCCTGTGACCGAGGTCTGCTTCAGCGTCGGGTTCGGCAGCCTGGGCACGTTCAGCCGAACGTTCCACGCGATCGTGGGTGAGTCGCCGTCGGCGTATCGCGCGCGCTTCGCCGGTGCGGGCGCTGCGCTGCGCGTCCCGGCGTGCTGGGCGATGGCATGGACACGTCCCGCTGGGTAAGAGGTTCTGACTGCTCCAGACACCACGCTCATTCAGTGAGAACCTCCAAGCGCGCAGATTCGGAGAAGCGGGCCGACAGGGCGTGATCTAGCGTGGTGATCATGATCAAGCGAATCAGCCACACATTCATCCACGTGCTCGACCAGGACGAGGCGCTCGAGTTCTACGTGGGCAAGCTCGGGATGGTGGTCAACACCGACGCCGACCTCGGCGTCATGCGGTTCCTGACGGTGAACCTCCCCGAGCAGCCCGACGTCGAGCTCGTGCTCATGGCCCCAGGCCCTCCCGCATACGACGAGGAGACCTCCTCGCAGATCCGCGAACTCGTGACCAAGGGTGCGGCGGGCGGCGGCCTGATCTTGGAGACCGACGACTGCCGTGGTACGTACGAGCGCCTGCGCGCGGCGGGCGTCGAGTTCACGCAGGAGCCGACAGAGCGCTTCTACGGGATCGACAGCGCGCTGCGCGATCCCTTCGGCAACCCGATCCGCATCACACAGCCGCCCGTCGGGCCCATCGTCATCCCGTCGGCCGAGGAGTTCCAGGCGCAGACGCACTAGAGCGCCCCCTCCCAGGAGTACGTGAAAAGGCCCGCGCAAGCGGGCCTTTTCACGTTTTCTTCGCACCTTCACGGCGAATCGCGATCACATTTGATAGTGTGACTCTATAAATTATGCCGCACTATTTTTCCTGCATCCCTAACGTGAAACCTGCCGGACGATGAACACCGAAGCAACCGCGAGCACCCAGGCGGCTGGCGGAATCGCGGGTCTCGACCGCGGCATCCTGAAGTTGGGCGCAGTCGTGGTCGTGGGGTCGTCGATGGCGATCCTGGACGCCACCATCGTGAACGTCGCGATCCCGACGCTCGGGCACGAGCTGCACACGTCGATCTCGGCGATCCAGTGGGTGATGACGGGATACCTGCTGGCGTTCGCGAGCGTGATTCCCCTGACGGGCTGGCTGACCGGGCGCTTCGGCGCGCGCCGCGTCTGGATCACGGCGCTCCTCGCCTTCATGGCGGGATCCGTGCTCGCGGGCTCCGCCTGGTCGATCGGATCACTGATCGCCTTTCGCGTCCTGCAGGGCCTGGGAGGCGGGCTGCTGATGCCGGTCGGCCAGGCGATCCTGGCGCGGGCCGCCGGTCGCGAGCGGATGGGGCGAGTGATGAGCGTCGTCGGCGTGCCGATGTTCTTGGCCCCGGTCTTCGGCCCCGTGATCGGCGGTGCGATCATCGACAGCGCCAGCTGGCGCTGGATCTTCTTCCTCAACCTGCCCGTGGGACTGCTGGCGGTTGCGCTGGCGCTGCGCTTCCTGCCCCCAGGCGAGGCCGGCAGGGGCGGGAGGCTGGATGCGATCGGCCTGGCGCTGCTGTCGCCCGGCCTGGCCCTGTTCATCTGGGGCCTGTCGCAGGCGGGCGGCACCGACGGCATCGGGAACCCACGCACGATCGGCGGCATCACGGCCGGCGTCATCCTGATTGCCGCGTTCGTCTGGCATGCCGGCCGGCTGGGCGCTGCGGCGCTGATCGACGTCGGGTTGTTCCGCATTCGGGGCTTCGCCGCCGCCGCCGCCACGAACCTGCTACTCGGGATCGCGCTGTTCGGCGCGTTGATCCTGCTGCCCCTCTACCTCCAGCTCGTGCGCGGGCAGACGCCGCTCGAGACAGGGCTTCTGCTCATGCCGCAGGGCGCCGGCGCCGCGATTGCGCTCCCGGTGGCGGGCTGGCTGAGCGACAAGCTCGGCCCCCGCCTGGTCGTCTCCGCGGGCGCGTTGATCGCGCTTGCGGGCACGTCCGTATACACCCAGATCGCCGCCGGCACGTCCTTCGCAGTGCTGTGCGCGGCGCTGTTCGTGATCGGCCTCGGCTTGGGCAGCACGATCGCACCGTCGATGGCGGCCGCCTACCGGAGCGTGCCGCAGCAGGCGGTCGGCCACGCGACCTCGACGATCAACGTGATCCAGCGCGTGGCCGGCTCACTCGGCACGGCCCTGCTCGCGATCGTGCTGCAACTCCGGATCGCGCACAACGTGCCGAATCTCCACGGCGGCCTCGCCACGCTCGCTCGGCTGCCCGATGCCGAGCGGGCCGCGGCTGCACCTGGCCTCGCGGACGCGTTCGCGACGAGCTTCGGGGTCGCCTTCGTCCTGGTCGCCGCCGGGCTGGTGGCCGCCCTCTTCCTGCCTGGGCGACCCGCCGCCACCGATGACCAGGCTCGCTGAGCCGCTTGAATGGAGCACTGTCACGTGACAAGCCCGCACCGCTGCGGAGCTGGGAGGCGTCGACGTGCCGGCGTGGGTGCGCCGGCCAACCCGGCCGGCCGCTGAGGCGAGGCCGATGAGCGTGCGCTTCGGCCTGCCGGACGCGACGGGCGGAGCGATACGCTGCTGCCCGCACGCCTGGGGCTGGTGCACGACGAGAAGGGTTGGACGTCTCGATGGCTGAGCGGGCCGCGACCGGTTTACGAGAGCGCAAGAAGGAGCGGACGCGCCAGCTGATCGCCGAGACGGCGCGCTCGCTCTTCCAGCAGCACGGCTTCGAGTACGTCACGGTCGCCAGGGTCGCGGCCACCGCGGACGTGTCCGAGGCGACCGTCTACAACTACTTCCCGACCAAGGAAGACCTCTTCTACAGCGGCATGGAGGTGTTCGAGGCGCGGCTGATCGAGGCGATTCGCGCCCGGCCGGCGGGCGAGACGGCGCTCGCGGCATTCAGTCGCGTGATCATCGAAGGAACTCGTCGCCTCGCTGATCCCGACGTCGCCGACGTGATTCGCGATGCCACGCTGATGATCGAGGCGAGCCCCGCCCTGCGGGCCCGCGAGCGCGAGGTGCTCGCGCGGCACACCGTGCTGCTCGCCGAGTTGCTCGCATCCGAGACGCGCGCACAGCCAGACGATGCCGTGCCGCTTGCCGTCGCGAGCGCCATGATGGGCGCCCAGCGCGCACTCGTCGCCGCAACGCATGCACGCATCCTCGCCGGCGAACGCGGCCCCAAACTCGCCGCCGCCACGCGCAGGCAGGCGCACAAGACCTTCGCGTTGCTCGAGCGCGGGCTCGCCGGCTACGCCGCCAAGCGGGCGGGACCTGCGAGCTCGGTCTGAACGGGTCGGGCTGCGCACGTCAGGCGAGGGCCACCGGCACTCGCTCGTCGGTCGCCGAGAGCACGAAGAGCTCGGCCACGGTGGCGCGATAGAGCCGATGGCGCGCCGGGGCCACGACGTCCGCGCGGTTCCAGGGGGGGATTCCCTGCGTGACGGAGATGGCGGAGAAGACGACCCCGCGCCGCGGGTCGGCCTCACGCGTCATGTTGCTCGAGCTCGGCGCCGTGCACGGTCTTCCACGAGTCCCACGTGATCTTCAGGATCACGAGGGTGAGGACGAGGCCGATGAGGGGGTCGCCGATCGCAAAGCCGAGCGAGACGACGACGGCGCTTGCGATGACGCCCAGCGAGACGAAGCCGTCGATGCGCGCGTGGTTGCCATCGGCGACGAGCGCCGCGCTGTCGAGGCGCCGCCCCGCCCGTAGGCGCACGCGAGCGGCCAGCTCGTTGCCGGCGAATCCCACCAGGCCCGCAGCAGCCAGTGCCCAGAGGTGCGAGGGGCGCTGCGGGTCGATCAAACGGGCGATCGTCTCGTACAGGGCGACGCAGGCAGAGATGAAGATCGCGCCGACGACTGCCAGGCCCGCGAGGCGCTCGCCGCGCGCACTGCGCAGGAAGAACGCGATACCGAGGGGCACCGCGGTCAGTGCATCGCCGGCGTTGTGGATGAGATCCGCGAGCAGCGCCACCGATCCCGAGGCCACGAACACCACGGTCTGCAGGATCGCCGTGAGTCCGAGGATGGCCAGGCTCATGCCCACCGCCTGGAGTCCCGCTCGAGAGCGCAGAAGGGAACGATCGACCCGCCCGTGGGAGTGGCCGTGCGCGTGAGCGGTGCTCTGCTCGTCGTCGCCCGTCTTGGAGCGCGGCCAGCGTGCGCGCCCCTGGCTCACGCCGTGCCCACGGAAGCACACGTCAACTGCCGGCGCATCAACAACGGGTGCCGCACGGCAAACACCCCTACACGTTCGCAGACCCTGCCCTGGCCTTGCCGACGGCCGGTTCCGCGTGGATCGCGGGACTCCCTTCGCTACCAAAACGCCAAAGGGATCGGCAGGGTATGGCGCTGTTCCTCCTCTGAACCCGCTGCCGGTCCCGTCACCCGCTTGCTGGCCTCCGTCAGGTCCCTCGATTTCCCACACGATGCCCGACGCCGAGCAACCTGTCATCGATGCCTGCGTCACATTGGCCGCCCCGCTGCCGCTACTCGGCTTCTTCCTGCCAGCAGGTGTGCTCGCCGACTCCCTCGGATGCGGCGCGTGCAGCATGGAGACCGGCCACTCGGCGCCGCGAGCTCTGGTGCCCGGGTGCGTGACCAGGACCGAGGCTCGCAGCGATCTATGACACCCTCCCGGCAATGGCGATGATCACCGCCCTCGTAGTAGCCAAGGCTCCCGGTGACGGACGCGGCAAGACGCGCCTGGTACCGCCTCTCTCGGACAGGCAAGCTGCGTCGCTGCAAGAGGCGCTGCTGCTCGACACGATCGCGGCTTGCCGGCGCGAAGCGGAGGACGTGCGACTGCTCACCTCGTCGGAGGATGAGCGCGCGGCCCTTGCCGCGCTCCTCCCCGCCACACGCATAGAAGTGCAGCGAGGCAGGGGGCTTGCCGATGCTCTCAGGCACGGCATCTCCGACCACCTCACCGGCCGAGCGGTCGCGATCATCTCCTCCGACCTGCCGGGCCTGCCGGCAGGCTCGATCGCCGAGGCGGCAGAGGCGCTCGCCGCCGGCGCGGATGTCGTGCTCGGTCCCGCGATGGACGGCGGGTACTGGCTCGTCGCCATGCGTGCGGCACACGAGGCGCCGTTTCACGACATCCCCTGGTCGACCCCGGCGGTCTGGGCCGTGACCCTGAGCCGCTGCCGCGAGGCTGGTCTGCGCGTCCACGAGCTCCAGCCGTGGCGCGACGTCGATACCTATGCCGACCTGGCAGCGTGCCGCGACGAACTCGAGCCGGTGCTCGCACCGCGCAGCGCCCGCGCACTTCGCGAACTCACCGAGCGGGGCATCGTCGGCGATGAGGCGGGGCCGCAACTCGTGGCCAGTGAGCTCCTCGCAGCATCTCCCTGGCGCGCCGTCGTACGTGACGAGCTGCGTCGCACCGACGGACGGCCGAGCGCCTACACCTACTTCGCCGTCCCGCGGGCCGTGTTCGTGGTCGCCGTCACGCGCGCGCAGGAGCTGATTCTGGTGCGCCAGTATCGCCACCCCGTGCGCGACTGGACGCTCGAGGTACCCGCCGGCTCCGTCGAGGACGGCGAGAGCGCACTCGAAGCGGCCCAGCGCGAGCTGTTCGAGGAGGTCGGCGGAAGCTCGTCATCCTGGCGGCACCTCTCGACGTTCTACTCCTCGAGCGCCCACCTCAGCCTGCGCTCCGACGCCTTTCTCGCCAGCGAAGTCGAGCTGCTCGCGTCGCCGCAACCCGACGAGGAAGAGAGCCTCGTGACGGTGCGCTTGCCGCTTGGGGAGGCGCTCGCTCGCGTGCGCAGCGGCGGCTTCGTGGAAGGCCAGACTGCGCTCGCGATCCTGCTGGCCACGCCGTTCCTCGAGGAGACAACGCTCGGCACCGCAGGATCACCGGCAGGCGCCGCGCCGCCGGCCTCCGCGGAAGCACGCCGATCCACTCCAGCCTGAGGTGCCCTAGAGGCCGGCATCCTCGAGTGCCCGCCTACAGGCGTCGTCCGGAGGGACCGGGCCGATGCGCGTGACCGCGCTCGCCAGCAGCAGCCTGAGTCGCTCGATGTTGCCGGCGAAGACCTCCATCACCACCTGGGCCGTCACTGCCGGCCGGGCGGCGTCACCCGCCACCCCCACGTCGTAGTCCGTGATCAGCGACAGGTTCGCGTAACACAAGCCCAGTTCGCGCGCGAGCCAGCCCTCCGGATAGGCAGTCATATTGATCACTGCCCCGCCCATGGCCTGGTACCAGGCGCTCTCGGCGCGCGTCGAGAATCGCGGCCCGTCGATCACGACCACCGTGCCGCCGTCGCGCATCGGCAGGCCGAGGTCGCGGCCGACCGTGAGCAGGGTCGCGCGGAGATCGGCACAGTACGGGTCCGCGGCCGAGACGTGCCGGACGTCCGGACCGTCGAAGAAGGTGTGATCGCGCCCCGTCGTGCGATCGATGAACTGGTCGCAGACCACGAACGTTCCAGGCGACAGATCCGGACGGAGCGAGCCGGACGCGCACGGTGCGACGATGCGCGTCACGCCGACCGACTGGAGCGCCCAGAGGTTCGCGCGGTAGGGAACGCGGTGGGGCGGCAGCCCGTGCGACAGGCCGTGGCGCGGCAGGAACGCGGTCTGCACGCCCTCCACCGTCGAGAGCGTGATCGGGGCCGACGCAGGGCCGTATGGCGTGTCGGGCTCGACCGTGCGCTCGGCCTCGAACAGCTCGTAGAGCCCCGACCCGCCGATGACACCGATCATGTCGCGCTCACATGGTGATCGTAGGCGGCGACGGTCAGCGCGTCGGTGGGTACATGCGTGCGAGCCGATCCGGGCTGACGCCGGCGCGATAGAGACCCTGGATCGTCCACATGCGAGCGAGCGTCCAGAACGCGCCGTGGCCCCGGTGGCGCCTGGCCGCCGTCTCGACGTACAGCGGCAGCAGCGAGAAGTGCCCGTCGTGCCGCAGCCGGAGCGCGAAGTCGTAATCCTCCATGATCGGCAACGCCCGATAGCCACCGATCCGGTCGTACGCAGCCCGGGTGACGAAGATCGCCTGATCGCCGTAGACGGGCCCGCGGAAGCGCAGACGCAGATCGCCAAGGGACCGAAGGAACGGCCGGCCATCGTCGTAGCGGACGCGAAATGCCCCGCCGCCCCCGTGCGTGAGAGCGTCGCGCACCGCGTCACCGGCGCCGGCCGGCAGGGTCGTGTCGGCATGCAGGAACAGCAAGGCGTCGCCGCGAGCCTGGAGAGCGCCGGTCCTCATGGCGATTGCCCGGCTGCCCGGTGCCGTGATCACCAGCGCCCCCACGCTCTCGGCAGCCTCGCGCGTCCCATCGTCACTGCCGGCGTCCACGACGATGACCTCGAATGGCTCGAGCGTCTGCTGCGCCGAGACAACGGCGCGCGCGACGGAATCGACCTCGCGCAGCGTCGGGATGATGACCGAGATCCTCACGCGCGGCCGCGCACGTGATCGACGCTCAAGCGAGCGCCGGAGGGCACCACGAGTGGCAGAGCGTTGAGGAGCACGAACATCGCATAGCCCCAGAACCACTCCGTTGGCGCTCGGCCCACGAGGAGCAGGATCGCAGTCGCCTCGGCAGTGCCGAACAACGCGCCCAGCCGGGTCATCAGCCCGAGCACCAGCAGCACGCCGGCAATGAGCTCGATCACGAAGACCAGCCAGCCGAAGAGCGTGAAATGCGGAATGACGACGTCCCCCACGAAATCGCGGAGCGGCCCTACAACCGCCCAGTGATGGGCGAGCTCGAACGAGTAGAGCAAGCCACGGGCATCGTGCCGGCCAAAATCAGGCGGCAGCTTCCAGGAGAGGTTGGCGATCCAGACGATGCCGACGAAGATGCGCAGCCCGGACAGTGCCAGCACCATGCGACCGGCATCCGGGACGCCATCACCCCCACTCAACCAGCGCACTAGGCGGCCGACGCGGCCAGACGGAGCAGGAGAAGGGCTTGTCTCGCGGATTGTGATGGCCTCTGGCGAGACTCTAGCCGCCCTTGGCTTGACCGACCCGGGCGCTCGATCGGGAGGCGCTACGCCACCAGCGGCCCGGATCGGGGATGCTCCCTCGCATGACCGAGCCAGACCCGGCCACGACCCGCCCGGCGGCGGACGAACGCCCTCCTCTCCTCGAGCCCAAAGCACACGGCGAGACGTCCGTCTTCACAGCATCGAACCTGCTTCGTGAAGCTCGCCGGCAGCGCGACCTCCCCGAGAGCAGCGTCCCGCCCACCTGCATCCTCGACCCCGATGGCGACCTCGCCCGGCACCTCGAAGAAACCGGCCAAACGCATCACGATCCCGGCTGGGCCTGCTACCACACGAGGCTCTTGCGTTTCACACTCGCCAACCGCGAACTCGGCCTCGTGCCGTTCGCCGTCGGCGCGCCCTTCGCCGTACTCGTGGCAGAGGAGCTCATGGCGAGCGGCTGCCGGCTACTCGTCAGCCTCACGTCCGCCGGACGCATCGCCGCACCAGCCGGCGTCAGGTCGTTCATGGTGATCGAACGGGCACTACGCGACGAAGGGACGAGCTACCACTATCGCCCCGCGGCTCGCTGGAGCCGGCTACGCGCCGACCTGCGCGAGAAACTCGCAACACTCCGGCTTCCCGAGGGGCCACCGATTCTCCATGGAAGCACCTGGACGACCGACGCGCCGTTCCGCGAGACAGGGCAGGACGTCCAGCGTCACCGCAGCGCAGGCGTACTGGCGGTCGAGATGGAGGCCGCGGCGCTCTATGCCTTCGCCGACGCGAGCGGGAGCAGTGTGGTGTGCCTCGCACATCTCACGAACGAGCTGGGCAGCGAGGGCGACTTCGAGAAGGGCGCGGCCGACGGAGCCGAGGACGCACTGCTCGTGCTCGACGCCGTCCTACGAGGATTGGGTGCCGGCGAGGAACTCGATCGAAGCGACGCGTCGCACGCTTGATCGGCCCCTGCGAATCGATCCCGCCGTTACCGCGGTGAAGGCCCGTCTGTCATGTGTCAAGAGCTCGGGTCGATGTTGTGGTTGTGGTGGAAGACATTGTGGGGGTCCCAGCGGCGCTTGACGGCGAGGAGCCGCTCGTAGTTCGGCCCGTAGGCCGCGCGCACGGCGTTCGCGTCCTGATCGTCGCCGAGGTAGTTCAGCCACCTGGCGTCCTTGAGGTGCGGCCGGAAGGCGCGATGGGTCTCCCGCGTCCAGGCGATGTTCTCGTCGGTCGCCGCCGCGTCCATCCACACGGACGGGATGAGCAGGTTCCAGCCCTCCGTGCGATGAGGCACGGCGGTATCCGTCACGCCAACGCGCGTGACAGCCCCGTGGAAGTGTTCGAGCAGGATCACCGTCATGGGCGACGGCACGGATGCGAAGCGCTCGACCATGGTGTCGATCAGCGCGTCGGGTAGGCCCTCGGTAAAGCTGGACAGCCAGTAGTTGAATGCCCCGGCGGGGTAGCCACCGTCGAGCAGCGTGTTCATCACGGGATAGGGCATCACGCCGACCTGCACCATCAGCGGTGAGCCCCACGACGTGAACGGCTCCAGTTCCCGCTCGGCTTGCTCGGGATCGGCCGTGTGAAACACGACCATCGCGGCCAGCTTCGTGCCGGATCCGTCCGGGGCATGCACGAGAGCCGCGAAGACGGTCAGATCGTCGGAACAGCCGGCGAGGGCGTCGCGGTAGAACCGCAGCATGTCGCCGGCGGCCTCGATCGGATGGGCGATCAGTCCGCCGGTGACCATGGCCACCGGCTGCATCCGGTAGCCGAACGCTGTGGCGATGCCGAAATTCCCGCCGCCTCCTCGCAACGCCCAGAAGAGATCCTGATCGGACGCCTCGGTGACCTCGATCACCTCCCCTTCGGCGGTCACGAGCGTGACCGCCACCAGGTTGTCAGAGGCGAGGCCGTACTTCGCCATCAGGTATCCGAGGCCGCCGCCGAGCGTGAGCCCGGCGATCCCCGTCGTCGAGATCGCACCACCCGTGACGGCGAGACCGTGCTCTGCCGTAGCCTCGTTGAGCTCCGCCCAGGTGACACCGCCCTCGGCTCGCACCGTGCCCGCGCCTGGATCGATCTCGATGCCCTTCATCTCCGCGAGGTCCACCATCACCGCGCCGTCGGCGACGGCCCGCCCCGCCACGTTGTGGCCCCCGCCGCGGACGCAGATGTCGAGTCCTGCGTCCCGCGCGAAGCGCACGGCGGCGGCCGCGTCGCCGGCGGTGCGACAGCGGACGATCACAGCCGGCGCTCGGTCGATAAGGCCGTTGTGCACTCGCCGCGCCGCCTCGTAGCCGTCATCTGCCGGGCGGAGGAGACGCCCGGTGAGCAGGCCCCCAAGCTGATCAATCGATACGGACATAGCGACGAGCACCTCCGGCCCTTGGCCCACCGTGATCGGCGCGGTCGCGTGAGTGTAGAACGATTGGAGGTGCGGTCAAGGCTTGGATGCTCGGTGCCTCGTCGTAGCTCGAGCCAGTGTGGCTGAGGCACAGTGACGACGACTTCACGAAGCCGCGGTGCCATCGCGGAACTGTGGGCAGGAGGCATGCATGCTCGCTTCACGACGCGGAGGGCAGGGCGGTCACGCCCGGCGAGCTCGCGGTGTGAATCGCGTCGGCCGGCTCGCCTCCTGCCAGGAGTCGGGCGGCGTCGCGTCCCGGCGGCAGCCCGAACTGGCGCCGGTACTCGCGACTGAACTGCGAGGTGCTGTCGTAGCCGACGCGGCGACCGACGCTCGCGACGTCTCCCTCTCCTGCCAGCAGCAGCAGTCGCGACCGCTGTAGGCGGATCTGCTTCTGGAACTGCACCGGGCCGAGAGCCGTGACGGCTTGGAAGTTGCGGTGGAACGCCGACGGGCTCATGCCGCAGCTCCGGGCAAGCGCATCGACGCGGAACGGGTCGCTGTAGTGGTCGGCAATCCAGCGCACGGCGCGGCCGATGTGGGCCAGAGTGCTGTCGGAGCGGCGGAGCTGCCACACGGTGGCGCCGAGCGGACCCGTGACGAGGCGCCACAGGATCTCGCGCTCGATCGACGCCGTCAGCACGTGCCGGTCGTCGGCGCTATCCAGCAGACGCACCATGCGGACGACCGCGTCGAGCAGCTCCGGCGCGGCGTCTGCGACCGCGATGCCCGGCGCCGCCGCCGGCGGCCGGCCAGGAGTCGGCGCGACGCCCGCCGGAGCCTCGAGGAGCACCGACGCGACCGCGAGCGGTCGCAGGATCACGCCGAAGCCCAAGCCCGGCTCGGCAGGGCTGGCATGCGTGAAATGCCCGGTCACGGGGCAGGTCGACGGAGGCGATGAGATATTGGCCGGGCCCGCAGTCGTACACGCGGTCGCCGACCGCGAGGCGCTTTGAGCCCTGCGCGGTGACGGCCAGGACGGTCCCCGACCGTCCTGGCCGTGGCTCGCCCGGCCGTTCTGCCGCGCAGAGCTGGACCCCCTCGACGCTCGTCGTCAGTTCTGGCCGGGCGTGGCGCGCGATCCGCTCGCGCAGCTCGGCGAGCAGCGCCTCCCCTCTGTCCGACTCGTCTGCGCTCATGCCAGGTCGTCGAACAGCTCATCCCGCTCGCCGAGGCGGCCGGTTTGCCGATGACCCACCTCGCGATGGCGTTCGCGATCGCCCACCCGGGCGTCACCTCGGCGATCCCGGGGCCACGTACCATGGAACAGCTCGACGACCTGCTGGCCGGTGCCGAGGTCACCCTGGACGACGACGTCCTCGACCGGATCGACGAGATCGCTCCACCCGGTACCGACGCCGGCCCCAACGACGTGGCCTACACACCGCCGGCCGTCTCGAGCGTCAGCCTCCGTCGCCGGCCGGTCGCCGAGCGCTCCGCCGGCTGAGCCTTGATCCACCGACGTTGATTCGGGATCGATGATTGTGGTGTGGCAAACGCTCCGTCCTCGAGGTGCGAGCGACAGTCCCGGTCCACTGGTCGACGGCCATCCACTCTTCGGAGACGCTCTCTCTATGCTGCTGAGCGATGATCACCAGATCCTTGCCGGGCGGGATGGGGAACCGCGGCGCGGTGCTTCGTGTCGGCGATACGGTCCGGAGGCCCGTCGCCATGCAGGCGGCGTCGATTTCGCCGTTGCTGCAACATCTTGCCGATGCGGGGTTTCTCGCACCTGTGCTCGTTGGCTCCGACGATGAAGGCCGACAGGTGTTTCGCTGGATCGAGGGCGAAGTCCCAGTTTCTCCCTACCCCAGCTGGTCAATCAAAGACGATGTACTTACGAGCGTCGGAGCACTGCTTCGCCGCTACCACACGGCCGTTTGCGAGTTCCGTCCACCGCCGCGCGCAGGTTGGTCCAACGAGCTCGCGGACCCGCAGGGTGGTTCACTTGTTTGCCATAACGACGTCTGTCCTGAGAACGTCGTATTCCGAGACGGCCATGCCGTGGGATTGCTCGACTTCGACTTCGCGGCACCCGGACGGCCTGTTTGGGATCTCGCGCAGGTCGCGCGAATGTGGATTCCGCTGCGGCCGCCCGACATGCCCGACGAACGCGCCGCTCTCAATCGCTTCGAGCGACTCGCACTCCTGGCAATGGCATATGGCCTCGATCCGGGAGAGAGCGCTGCGCTGGTCGATGCAATTATCGAGAGCAAGCGCATTGGGTCGGCTTATGTTCGTCGTCGCGTCTCGTATGGCGAATCTGCGTTCATGGAGGCTTGGGAGGCGCAAGGCGGGCAAGCCGGCGACGACCGCGCAATTGCCTGGCTCGAGGCTAACCGTGAGCACTTCGTGAGGTCGCTCTCTCGCGATTTGTGATCTGCGGGATGCCATCGACGCCGTCGCGAGCCTGACATCTCCGCAGGGTGCGGATGCGAGGAGTTCGCTCGACCCGGCGTAACGCGGCCTGGTGGCTGTGCCACCCTACCTACCCTGGATGTGACAGCATCGCGCGGTGCGCCGGCCGGGGAGATGTGTGCTGGTCGCGGGCGTGCTCGCGGCGGTTGGGCTGCTTCCTGGGAGCGCATCGGCGGACGTCTCGGGGACGGCCGTGACGCAGGACGGCTCGCCTCTGTGGAGCGTGATGGTGTATGCCGTCGATGCAGCGGGGCAGACGCTGCCTTCTGGGCCTGGGACCCTGTATACGGATGCGGCAGGGGCTTTCACGCTGAAGGTTCCCAACCCGGCGCCACCCTTCCCGCTCACGGTCACCTATCGCTACGGAGATGACGGCTGCCCCGACCACCCCGGGCAGGCCTTGACTGTGACGCGGACTGCCGCCGCCGACGGCGTCGCTCTGGCGCCCGTCACGTTCCCGGTACCGGAGTTCTGCTCCAACTTCGGCTCTGGGACAGCGTATGTGGACGACAGGGCCGGCTACATCGTCGCTGCTCCCGGTGACTTCGCAGAAATCAGGCTGCCGGTTCCCTACGGCACGACCGGACTCAAGATCCTCTACAACGGCGCTGTCATCGGCGATTCGAAGCTGTTCGAGGATGCGTACGGCTACGCCTACATCGCGCTCCTCACCGCTCCCACCGTGAGCGGTTCGGGAACGATGACTGCGACCTACACGTTCGGCGGCACTGCTTACTCGCGCACGGTCGGGCCGCTGGTGGTCACCGGAGGCGCCACGAGGGCAGCGGCGTCCGCGGGAGCGGACATCGAAGTCGCCCTCGACATCTCCGGAAGCATGAACGGCACCGATCCCGCATTTGTGCGCAGAGATGCGGTGCGCGCGCTCCTCGACCTCGCGCGCGGCAACGACCGCCTGGGCGTCTTCGGATTCGACGACACGTTCGAGCCGATCTTCGACCTGCAGCCGGTCACGACCGGCAACAGCGCGACGCTCGCCGCGCTCGTCGACCAGCACGTGATCGACCGCGGTGAGACCGACTACAACGTCGCTTTCACGCACGCGTACTCGGCACTCACGGCAAACGGTGTCTTCGATCCGTCCCGGCCCAAGCGCGTGATCTTCTTGACCGACGGAGCTCACGACGTCGGCAACTACCTGAATCAGCATCTCCTGCTGGCTGCGAACTCGACCGCGCGGCCCTGGCCGGTCTGCGTCGTGCAGCTCGGAGGGTCGCTCATGCCAACCTCTGCCACGACACTGCTCCAGCGCATCGCCCTCGAGACGGGCGGCGAATTCGTGAGCCTCTCGTCACCCAACGACCTCGCGGATGCGTTCCGGCGGTGCCTGGGCGCTGCGACCGCCCAGCAGACGCTCGTCGATGAGAGCGTGATGTTCCGCGCGCTTGTGAAGCGGAAGACGGTGACGCGGAGGATCACCGGAGCTCCGGGCGTCGCGACGTTCTTCGTCAGCTTCGCGCCCGGGGGAGAAGTCACTCCGGTGCTGACCGACCCCGCGGGCCGCAGGCACACGCCGAAGGCGCCTGGCAAGAACGTGATCGTCCGCCGCAGCGGCACGTTCGTGCTCTTCAAGGTGAGACACCCCCTGCGAGGCAGGTGGACGGTGACGATGACGCCGTCGCGCCTCTCGCACGGCGTCCTCGCTGCGCGCGTGAGCGTGATGGTCGGGCGGTCATGAGCGGTGCGCGCAGGTTGGCCATCGCAGTTGCCGTGCTCGCCGGCGCAGCCGTCTGCGTCCCTGGCGCCTGCGCGAATATCACCGGCTCCGTGACGGACGCCACCGGCGTGCCGCTCGTCGATGCGAGCATCGGCGTGGTCGACGCGGTCGGCGAGAACACCTGGCACGCGGCGAGCGACACGACCGGCCACTTCAGCCTCAACCTGAGCACGGCCTCGCCCGCAGCAGCGGTCTTTCCGGTCACCCTCTACATCTCCTACTCCGACCGTTGCGCCGAGGGGCCGAGGCCGGCCTTGACCATGACGATCACCGCCGACGGCGCCGTCGCACCGCCCGTCGTGTTCGCGGTGAATCCGTTCTGCTCGCTGATCGGTGAGAGCTTCGCCTTCTATCCCACGGACGCGAGCGCGTACGCCGACTCGGCGGCCGGCCGCATCATCAGCCCTCCCGGGGGCGTCGCCTACCTCCACCTACAGATCCCCGACCGTTCGTCCGGGATCGCGCTCTCCTACGCCGGCGCCGTCATCGGCGCCTACCCCAATGGCGCGGCCGCGAGGGTGACCGCGCCGGCCGCGACCGGCTCGGGCCCCCTCTCGCTCGCATTCACCGTCGACGGTGTCGCCTCCACGCGGCCGCTTGGAGCCCTGACTGTCACCGGCGGAGCGCCGCCGCTCGCAGCCTCGCCGGCCGGCACCGACATCGAGCTCGCGCTCGACATCTCCGGCAGCATGGCCACCTCCGACCCGCGCTACCTGCGTAAGGCAGCGGTTCACGATCTGGTCGAGCGCGCAGGCCCGACCGACCGGCTGGGCGCGTTCGCGTTCGATGACCAAATCGACCCCCTTTTCGATCTTCAGCGCGTCACTGCGGCGAACGCCGCGTCACTCGCTACCCTCGGAGACCGCGGCGTCACCGAGCGCGGAGGGACAGACTTCAGCGCGGCCTTCGCGCACGCCTACGACGCTCTCACGGCGCCGGCGGTGACCGACCCGGCACGCCGCAAATACGTGATCCTGCTCACCGACGGGTCGCAGTCGGCCGGCATCTACGACAACTCGCACCTGCTCCTTGCGGGCAACGCCAGCGGCCGGCCGTGGCCTATCTGCGTCGTGCAACTCGCACGACGCCTCGAGATAGATGACGTCGCACTGCTCAAGCGCATCGCCGCTGAGACCGGCGGCCTGTATACCGCCGCGACGACTCCCGGCGACCTCTCGGGCGCCCTGGATCGCTGCCTCGGCGGTGCCACTGGATCCCCCGCGGTCAGGACGAAGGTCGTGACCTTCTCCAAGCCGGGCAGCTCCCGGCAGGTCGCGGCGAAGCTCGCCGGCGGCCTCGCGAGCGCGGCCTTCCGCGTCGACTATTCGCGGGGCGCCAAGCTCAGCCTCGTGCTCCTGGATCCGAGGGCCCGCACACACACGCTCGGCGCCCCGGGCGCGGGCGTCACCGTCAAGCACAGCGCCACCGCCGTCTCGTTCCGGGTCAGTCGTCCGGCGGTGGGTACCTGGAGGCTTGTGCTCACGGCCACGTCGCTCGTGTCGGGCCGGTTCGTCGCGCACGTGCGCATCACGCCTGTGGCGGCATGAGTCGCCTGCTCCGCGCGGCGATCCTCGCGGTCACCCTCGGCATCGGCGGGATCGCCGCGCCGTTTGCGTCCGCCGATCTCTTCGGCCGGGTGAGCGGCTCGGCCCCCCAGGGCGGACCGTTCTTCCCCCTCGCGGCCGTGTCGGTCACCGCAACCGACGCCACTGGCACGGTGCTCGCCACCGCGCTCAGCGACGTCACCGGGCAGTACCGCCTGGTTGGCGTCGGCCAGGCTGGAGTCGCCACCCCGGCGCTGACCGTCACCTATGCATACACCGACCCCTGCGAGGACGCCGCACACCAAAAGCTCGCGGCGCTCCAGCGCGTCGCCGCAGGCGCAACGGGGACGCTGCCGCTCGTGTATCTCGATGCGCTCAGGATGTGCGCCGCGCCCTCGTCCGATTTCCGCGTACCCGTGCCGGTGCCGACGGCCTATGTGGACAGCGCGGACGGGCGCGTGATCGGCCCACCCGGTGCCGTTGCCTACGTGCGAGTCCCGATCGGTGTTCCCTCCGGCGTCCCGCAGCTCTACGGCCTCTCGCTCTGGACCAAGGGCTTCGCCGACACCGGCTTCAAGAACGGAGCGCTGGCACTCGGCGGCAACTACGACCCCAGCGTCAACTCTCCCACCGAATTCCGCATCAAGCTGCCGCTCGCGGCCGGAAGTGGGCCAATCACCCTTTCCTACGGCGGATCGGGCCCAGGCACCCTCCTGATCGGCACCGTCACCGTACTCAACTCCGCCGACCCTGCCACATACCACACGCCCGGAACGGACATCGAGATCGCACTCGACGTCTCCGCCACAATGAAGCGCACCGACCCGCACGGCCTGCGCAGCGACGCCGTGCGCTCACTGCTCGTACTCACCGGCCCGGCCGATCGCATCGGCGCGCTCACTTTCAACGATCACGCGCAGCCGATCTTCGGGCTCCAAGCGGTCGCAGCCACAAGCGCATCCACACTCGCGAACCTCGTCGACAAGCGCCTCGCCGATAGCGGCGGAACCGATGACGACGCCGGGCTCGAAGGCGCCTACGACGCACTCAGCTCACCAAAGACCTACGACCCCGCGCGCGCAAAGACCGTGATCTTGCTCACCGACGGCACGCGCCACGCAGGCGACGACCGCAGCGCTCACTTGCTGCTCCGCGCCAATCCCAGCGGCCACGCCTGGCCCGTCTGCGTCGTCGCCCTCGGTTCGAGGATCGCCGCGACAAACGAGACGCGCCTCCAGCGCATCGCGACCGAAACGCGTGGCCAATACGTCCCAGCACGCACGCCCGCCACCCTCGGCGCCGCATTCCGCCGGTGCCTCGCCATCGCGACCGGCAGGCAGACGCTCGCCGACCGCGCCGTCAGGCTCGCAAAGCGCGTGACAATCAGACGGATCACAGCAAAGATCGCGCCGAACACCACAATCGCGACATGGTTCGCGGAGTTCGCTGCGGGAAGCGGAGAGCGGCCAGTCCTGATCGATCCCAGCGGCGCCTCGCACACATCCGCTGCTCCGGGCAAGAACGTCTCGTTCCGGACAGGCCGGACATTCGCCCTCTTCACCGCTCTTCACCCGCGACCGGGCACATGGACGCTCCTGCTCTCGCCCGACCCCCGCGCGAACAGTCGAAGTGTCAGGCGCGTAACGGTGACCGCTGCCTGAATCGGCGAACGCCGAAAGCCCGCGGGCACGCAGCTCACGTTTGCCGCCTCCATCCGCTCCCGCCGGCTTCGAGCCCCCGACCACACACGCTCATTCGGAAATGAGGTCTTGGGTGGGCGCGCCGCTCGGGGTGTTCGCGCTCCAGGCTGCGTGGTAGGTTCGTCGCTGTGGACTGGCCCATGTTCGCCGGCGTGCCCCCGGCGGAGATCGAACGCCTCGTCGCTGCCGGGCGCCGGCGGCGGTTCAAGCGCGGCGAGGTCGTGGTGCACGACGGCGATCCGGCCGATGCCCTGCACCTCGTGCGGAAGGGCCACTTCGCGGTGAGGATGATGACCCCGCTCGGCGATGTCGCGCTGCTCTCGATCGTGGGGCCAGGCGAATCGTTTGGCGAGCTCGCGCTGCTGCTGCCCGAGCCGGTGCGCAGCGCAACCGTCGAAGCGCTCGAGCCCGCGGAGACCCTGGCACTCGCACGCAGCACGTTCCTCGAGCTCCAGGCACGCCATCCCGAGGTCAGCGAGACGCTGCTGCGGCTGCTCGGCGAGCACGTGCAGCGGCTCTCGCGGCGCGTCCTCGTCGCCCACTACCTGGCTGCCGACGCGCGCGTCCGCCACGCCGTCCACGAGCTCGCTACCATCGCCTACCGAGACGACCCCGCCGGCGCCATCCCCTTGACGCAGGAGCAACTCGCCGGCTACGCCGGGGTCGCCCGCGCGACGGTCAATCGCGTCCTTCGCGAAGAGGAAGCACATGGCCACGTGACGCTCGAGCGCGGCCGCACGATCGTGCACGACCCGGACGCGATCGCTCGCCGCATCGCCGGCATGCGGCCTAGTCCCGGCCCTGCAGCGCCCTGGGCTCGCAGCAACGCCTCGTAGCCGGAGTCTCGGCTGTCGAGCGGGCGAGACTCCCGCTCCGGAAACGCATCGGAGGAGTGTGACGGCGGTGACACTCCGACCGTTACAGAGGCGAGCGACACGCTTACCTCGGAACGACCAACAGCCTCGGTCAGTGGTATCCGTTGGCGCCGACTGGCAGCCCAGAGCCCGGCGGTTGCCGATTCGCCCCCGGTAGCCTCCACACGTTTCGGGCCTTCTGGATGGCGACGCCAGCCGCCGGCTACTACTACGGCCATGCGCAGGTCGACTTCCACTACACGAATGGGCCAAGCTTCGGAAAGGTCGACATCTATCCCACGACCGTCAGCGACTGGAGCTCCGCCTACCGCTACCAGGGTCCAGGATATTCCTACTGCTGCCACAACTGACACTCGCAATGCCGGTAGCCGGGAGCTCGCGGTCGGCAGCAAACGAGGCCCCGCCTAGGCGGGGACTCGATGCGTTTGAGCCGAGTGACTCCCGAAGCCTTCGTCGCCGACTACGACGACGACATGGGCGGCCTGTGGGGCGTTGTGGGCGCACGCTCGCGCGAGGAAGTCAAGCGTCAGGTGTCAACGCGGCTGTCCCGAGGGGGTGTCCAGACAAAGGGCGTCGTCGTCGTGATCGCCACGAAGCCGAGCCGTTCCAGGATTGGCCGGCTGTCATCCGACGCGTCGACTTGGAGGTAGCGGACACCGCGCCGGGCCGCCAGCGACGCCCGGTACGCAACGACGGCCCTGTAGATGCCTTGCCCGCGCCAGCCAGGGCGTGTCGCACCGCCCCACAGAGTCGCGAACTCGGTCTCGAGAGCGAATCGCACCCATCCAGCGCACACGAGGTCAGCTCCCGCCTCCGCCACGACAACGACAAGCGCATCGGGGTCGACTGCGCGCTCACTCTCCAGCGACGACGGCAAGAAGCCATGATCGCCACCCCACACCAGCTCTTCAAGACGGGAGATCCGTTCGAGGTCAGCCCGCTCGACGACTTCGCGCAACGCAACCCCATCCGGTAGTTGCGCCGCCGCGGCGATCACCGGCACTGGCGCGACCACGACGGCCTCGGTCTCCTCGGCGACGAAGCCCGCCCGGCGCAGGCGCTCGGCGAGGTCGGCCGGCTGGTCGTGTCCGTACAACTTCCACTCAACCGGCTCGCCACGCTCGGCGAAGACGCGGACTTGGCGCGCGATCAACGCGTCCAGGTCCGTTCCTTCGAGCCCGCCAAGGTCGCGATAACTGATAAAGCCGCGACGCGGCAACCCGACGATCCGCAGCAGAGGCCCGTCGCGCTCGACACGAGCGCTCGCCGGTAGGCGCTCGGCATCCATGCGGAGCTGCGCGTCGAAGGCCGCAAGCAGCATTCTCGTATCGACGCTCATCGAAGCGAAGCTACCATCACCACACCGCCGCGGCTGCTTCTTGCATCGCCGGATCAGTCTCGGCAGGCGCTTAACTTCGATCTAACGCGGGCATTCGCGTCGGCAGCGCTACCGTGAGTGCGTGAGCACGCCCACGCCCGCGCCTGAGCACGAGCCGCTGTTCCCCCCGCGGATTCCGGCGGAGCCCGCCGTGGACGAGCGGCCGATCCACCCGCAGGGCTCCCTGCGCATGTGGGCGCGCCGCGTCGGCGGGCCCGTCATCGCGGCGATCGTGTTCGGCTTCCAATGGCTGCTCAAGCTCAAGGTGCTGCTGCTCGCCGCCGCGAAGTTCAAATTCGTCGCCACCGCGGTGACGATGGTCGTCTCGGTCGGTGCGTACACGCTGCTGTGGGGCTGGCCCTTCGCGGCGCTCTTCGTGCTGCTGATCTTCGTACACGAGCTCGGCCACGCGCTTTGGCTGCGCCACGAGGGCATTCCATCGAGTGCGCCGGTGTTCATCCCGTTCCTCGGCGCCGTGATCGGAATGCGCGGGATGCCGAAAGACGCCTATGTCGAGGCGAAGGTTGGACTCGCCGGACCCGTGTTGGGCACGCTCGGCGCCGCCGTCGTGCTCGGGCTCGGCGAGCTCCTGAACTCCGACCTGCTGCGCGCCGCCGGCCATACGGGCTTCCTGCTCAACCTCTTCAACCTGCTGCCGATCGTGCCACTCGACGGCGGGCGTGCGATGGCCGCCATCCATCCCGCACTCTGGATCGCGGGCATCGCGGGACTCGCGGCCCTGCTCATCGTGGCGCCCAACGCGCTGCTGATCCTGATCCTCTTCTTCGCCGCGCGCGAGGCCTGGTCCCGCTACCGCTCGCGTCACGAGACCGCGACCGCGACCGCCGGCTACTACAGCGTGCCCGCGTCACGCCGCGTCCTGATCGCGGTCGTCTACGTCGGCGTGGCCGCCGTCTGCGTGCTCGGAATGCGCGCGGGCTACGTCCGCACCTAAACCGACGAACGAGGCTCGGCACAAGTGCGGATGCGAGGATTCGGCATCCATGCTGACCGGATGCCGAATTGGAGAGCTCCTGGCGCTCGAGCCCGCCGCTCAGCGCCATCGCAACGGCGCCCGGCAGCTCGTGTTCCCCTCGCCGGCTGGCGGGTACGACGACGCGAAGCGCTTGCTCGAGTACGAGCCACGGGTAGAACCACGTGAACGGCCTGGCTGATCCGCTTACCCGGTCTGTGCAATGAGCGCGCGAAGGAGTCGGTTTGCTGTCGTCGTGCCGCGGCCCCAACCGGTAAGCGCGAAGGTCCCACCGGTAGTGATCGTCGCCTCGATCGTCGATGGTGCGCGCTCCATCAAGGAGACCGTCAGCCTGGGTCCCGACCCCAAGATACCTGTCCTGAAGACCAGCATACCGGGACGGCTCCCGGGCGCGAAGTACGTCATACCCTGCTGAGACGCGACTCGCCGTGTGGTGCTTTCGGCGCTTTCCAACGACGTCGTGAGTGTGCCGCGGACGACGGTCATAGCTTCACCTCAGTCTGCAGATTCGGTGTGGTGGGTTCATGGGCGAGTGCTCCCATCGCAAGCGCGGCATCTGCGCACCGACTGCCGGTTGAACGGATGCTGCTCGCCAAATGTGCCGGGGGAGGGGCGGGCGCGTTCGAGTTGCTCGCGGAACGCCCGCCAGCGCTTGCCGGAAAGCTGACCGTACGCGGCCGGGAACCGCGCTCGTAGCGCGATCGTCGACTGTCGGTGGCGTTCGGCGATCTCGCCCATGGCGAAGATCGTTGCGGGGTCGATGTCGTCGCTGCCTGAGGCGGCGAGGTGCCGCAGGCGGTCGATGGCGACGTAAGCGTCCTGGTGCAGGCCGAGGACGTCCTGCACGACAACGATCCGTTTGATCAACGGTCGTGTCTGGTCGGGGTAGAGGCCGCCCAGGAACTCCAGCGCGTAGCGGAGGCGCTTGCAGCGGATCCTGAGCCGGTGGTAGCTGATTGCCGGCGAATCGGGGCTGATCTGATCGCCGGCTTTGCGAACCGCTCGGTAGCGACTCTCGATCAAGTCGGGAGCGAGGGCGCGAGCGGGCTGCGAGGCCTGTCCCGATCGATGAGCGTGGCGGGCCCGCAGCGTGCGGCCGAGGCGGCTGACCAGCGCTTCGTAGCGGCGCGAGTCGAGCATCTCGAGCATCGTTGCGCGCGCGGTCTCGTGTTGCTCCTGCAGCAGTGAGTGGAGCAGCTCTAGCGCTCGGCGGTCCGTTGCTTCGCCCGTAGCGAGCCAGTCGTCGAGTTGCTCGATCTGGACGTCGAGGTCTCGAACGGCGCCCAGTATCTGGCCGACCCAGACGAGCTCCTCGCGCGCTTTCAGTGCGGCCTCGGGCAGCACGGCGGCGAAAAGTGCCATTGCTGCCCGGAGTCGGCGGTTCGCGACGCGCATGTCATGCAGCGCCTCGATGTCGTCTCCGAGTCGCGTGCCGGGCTCCTTGGCGAGCAAGGCCGAGAATTGCCGGCGCAGGACGGCCAGGGCGACCGCCCCGATAGTCATCTCCGGGTCGATCTCGCTCACGCCGAATCGCGGAACCGGAGGCCCGAGGTCATAGGACAGAAGCCCGACCTCGAACTTGCTGAGACCCGCAGGCTGCAACGCGCACGCGTCACGCAACTCGAGAACGAACGGCTCGAGCACCTGTGCCGCGGCTGGTGGCACCTCGATCTCGACCCGTTGCAGTCGCACCGGGGATCCTCCCCGAGGCGGACGGATCGCGGTCTCGTCGAACGCGATCGTCCCCGAGGGCGAGCCCGGGGCGTTGAGGACGAAGGTGCGGCGGCGAGTGCGCACCTCGAACAACGGCAGGAGTCGCTTCCTCCCTCTCAGCGCACGCACACGCCGGCCTACAGGCCCGCCGGCGCGTAGCAGTGTCTGCAGGTCTGCGCCTTCCAGGCGCTCACTCAACTCGAGACGGCTGCGTAGTCCTGGAACGCCGCCCGAAACTGGGTTGAGACCTTTCAAGCTGGCCTCGGCTCCATGCCGGCGACCGAGACGGCGAATCCGAAGTGCATAACCCGCGTTCCGGAAGCGCCAATCGTCGGTCTCAAAGTAGACCTCGACCTGGATCACGCCGGAGCCGTCTGCAGCGACTTCCACGGCCGACGGGTCATTCCGCCTCTCCGGCTGATCCAGCCAGCGCTGCACGGGACGAAAGTCGACCGCGTCAAACTGCCATTCGACATCCCGCACACCCTCAGTCATCGGAGGCGCACCGCGGTGCGAAGACATGACGCTGCTCGCACATTGTCTCCACGTCCTTCGTGAGGTTGCGAAAATGCCGGCTTTGGTGAATGCGGGTCTAGGAGCCCGCGAGTCGATCCTGCGCGGCCGGCAGGCGCCCGCGGCCGAGAGCGGTCACCACCGAGATCCGCGAATCAGTCTCGGCTCAGTCATACAGTCCTGCGTGCCCATAACGCACGTGCGTGCAGCCGGTCAGATTCCGAAGGGTCGCGAGCACGCCATCGTCATCCGCGCGCCAGTATATGCCGCCACCGTTGCTCAAACGCCCCCGCAGCCGACGAGCAGGCGAACGGCTGATGATCTCTTGCGGGGTCATGCCCTTCGGCGTCGTCCAGCGGAGGCTTCTCCGACCCAGCCCAGACGACCGCCGTCACGTGTTCGCCAACGAGCCCTGGGGCCTCCACGGTCTCCTCGAAATCCATCGGCATACTCGGGCTGGAGCCTCCGCGCACTACCCCGATGCGGGAAACTCGCGCGTAGCCTGGCGTCGCAGGACTTCGAGGCCGGCCACGGCGAGAGCGATCAGGATCGGGGTGGTGATCCATCTGCGTGCGGCGGGCGTGGGCGACCAGGCGAGCAAAGCGCCGACGTCTCAAGCCGCACGGGTCAGGTGACCGTTGGCGCGTCCGTCAGGGCGGGCGCGTGGCGCTGCGCTCTCCGGGCTCTTCTGACCTCCAATGCCCCCAACCGGACAAGTGGAGGCTGCGTTCGACTGTTGCGCCGCATGCAGCGCAGCGGCCGCGTTGAATAACCGCCCCGTAGGGGTGCTGCCGCGGCTGCTGCAGGATCGTCGGGTGCAGATCCAGGCAGGACCCATCTCATAGTGATCGTACGCCTCAGTGATCTCGCCACCGTCACCGTCTCTCGGGACGTCGCATCGCATGTTTGATGCTTCCGCCTGGCGAGATCGGTCACATCGGGGATAGCCGCACACCGGCTGCGGGAAAGCCGCAGCGTTTCCGTCACGGATCGGTGGCGTCGCGGTCGTCTCGCTCGCGCTCGTCGAGGCGCTGGGCCTCTTCTAGCTCGTCTGCTCGCTCATCCGCTTCGATGTCCCGCTCGCGTGAGCGCGCGATCGCGGCGCGACGGCTAAGCACGCCAGCGACTTGCGGGTCATCCTGCGATGACTTGCCGAGCGTTTCGGCGGGCCCTCCGCCCGTTGACGGGCTAGATGTCATGACCGAACCTCCGAACCTGGTTGGGGGCGTTGATCGACGCGCTTCTCCGCAGTCTCGCAGGCGTGGCAAGCCGAACCTCGTCGGCGTCGGCGAACGTGGACTCGCTCGATCCGCTAGCTCGTGAGAATGGTGACGTTGTCTGGGCGGTCGATCGACCGCCGCGGGCGCGTAACCCTGTGTGCGGCGTGACGGTGGAACCCACAGGCTGCGTCGTCCGCGTAGGCACGACGATGCCGGCATGGGCACCACGCCGCGGCGCACGCTGCGGCTGTACGCCAGCGCCCTGTGCCGAGATGCTCGTGGCTGGCAAGCCGGTTGTCCTGTTGCTCTGCCGCCTGCATCACGACACGCTGAAGCGCAGCACCAACGCGCCCCGGCTCACACGCGACTGGGCGCCTTGAACTCCAATAGCTAGAGGACGATCTCATGCCGAAGCACCGCGCGTGGTATTCGACGAGACACCTGCAACCAAGCACCACGACAATTCGCGATGCATCGAGGGCAACAACATCGAGGACCGAAACCTCGCCCGCGGCACGGGCAAGCTGCCGCTGTGCATTCGCTGCGCCGCGCTCAACGCTGCTGGGAAGTAACCTCATACCACTCCGGGCCCTGCACCGGTTCGACCGCCGCCATCCGGCGACCACGATGCGAACGCGGACTGCGATGCGACCCGGCTTCGTGTCGCGCCCTCTCGCTCCGACGCACCAGGAGATCGCGGCGCTGCGCGCGCTGCAGGAATCTGCATCAACGCCAGGCACGGATCACCCCGTCTGGGGCGCCCTCATTTCCAAGGACCTGGCCTGGCTTGACTTCGAGACGCAGCCAGCAACTATTCGGCTCACGCCCCTCGGACAGGCATTCGACACGCGGGCTTGACTCACTAAACAGCCGAACGCGGCACGGCGTCAACACAGCGAGACCCCGCCGCAAGAGTTCTGCCGGCGTCTGGCTGTCGGATCCTCGCGGCTACGCCGGCGGAAGCAGAGCAGCCGTTCTCGTTTGCGGTGCTCGGCGACCTGCTCGAGCCGGTCGGCGATGAGGTGCTCGCGGCGACATCGGCGAAGTATGGCTCCCGCGCGCCTCCGACACCATGCTCCCGCCCATCAACCCGACGCCGCAGGAAGCTCACCCGGGTGAGATGGCGCGTGCGGCCATGCGCGCGCCGCGCACGAGTGGGATACTGATCCGGTTCCCAAACGAGCGCTCACGCTGTGTGGGCGAGGAGGTGTCGGCGTGGTACTCGCCGCGAACTACCCGTTCCTGGACGTCATGTGGTCGATGCTCGTGTTTTTCGCGTGGGTGATCTGGTTCTGGCTGCTGATCACCGTCTTCGGAGACATCTTCCGTAGGCACGACATCGGCGGCGGAGCCAAGGTGCTGTGGATGATCTTCGTGATCGTGCTGCCCTACCTCGGCGTCTTCATCTACCTGATAGCAGAGAACAAGGGGATTGCAGAGCGCAACGAGGCCCGGGCGCGCCAATCACGGCAGCAGTTCGACGACTACGTACAGGGTGTCGCGACGGGAGGCGCGGCGGCCGAGATCGAGAAGGCCAAGGCGCTGCTCGACAGCGGCGCCATCACGCAAGCCGAGTTCGACGCGCTCAAGCAAAAGGCCCTGTCCTGACCTCGGCGACGACGCCGGCGACTGAAGACGCACGATGCCAGGTCGAGGGCTCGCCACTCGAACGAGCGCGACCATGAGATGCTGCCCCGTGTAGTGAGGTGCGACCGGATCGAGAGGGAAACCGGAATCTAGGTTTCCCGACATCGGAGAGGCGGGTCATAGCAACAGAGGAGGGTATTGATGCCCATCGTTTGAGTACGAGCCCGGGCTGGCAGCATCGACGCAGGATCGCACGACGTCGGCGCTAGCTGGAGCCGTAGGCAGCGCCCAAGTGCGGCACGCTCCAAAGGATCATCCGGAGGAGCGACCGTTCAACGCCTCCGATCACGTCGCCTCCGTCATTGGGATCAACTCTCCTGCTGCTCGAGCTTGGCGGGAAGGAGCCAGGCCGCGCCGAGTCCGATGAGCCCGAACGCTGCGAGGACGATCATCGCCACCGCGTAGGATCGGGTTCCGAGGGCGACGACGGACACCAGGATCGTGCCGGCGATCGCGGTACCGAAGGTCGAGCCCAGGTTGGACACGCTGCGCGACAACCCCGAGATCTCGCCCTGCAGTTCTTCGGGGAAGCTCGACTGCACGACGTTTACCGAAGGGGTCAGCATGGCACCCAGGCCGAGGCCGATGAGCAGAAGCCCGGGCACGAAGGCGACGACTCTCGACGAGGCATGGACGAAGCCGAGCAAGAGTCCGATCCCGGCCAGGGTGATGACGAAGCCGGCCACGATCAGCGTCCGTTGCGAGTACTTCTTGGCGAGTCGCGCCGCAAGGAGGGACGAGACCAGGATGCCGACCGTCGCTGCGGTGAACACAACGCCCGTCCCGACCGCGCTATACCCACGAACGGTTTGCAGGAAGACGGACACGACGAACGACACCCCCATGAGAAGCAGCCACTGCATGTTTTGCGTGACAAGGGCGAGATTGCACGTGCGCTTCTTGAACAGCCCGGTCGACAGCAGCGGCTCCTTCCCCGCGCGCTCGCGAGCGCGGATGTAGAAGAAGAAGCCGATCAGGAACATGGCTCCGAGCACGAAGAACACGACGAAGAGCGTGTTGTTGCTCCCGGCCTGCAGGATCCCGAACACCACGAAGAACATGCCCACCGCCGACAGAATCGCTCCGACCGCGTCGAAGGGTCGCGTCGGGTCGGGCGGAAGCGGATCGACGAGGCGACGGCTGAGCAAGACGATCGTCGCGACGACCAGTGCCTGGAAGATGAACGCGGCCCGCCAGCTGATTGCCGTGGTGATGAGACCCCCGATCAATGGGCCTGCGGCGGCGCCAATTCCTCCCAACCCGCTGATCACGCCGAAGGCCCAGGCACGCGAGCTGAGCTCGCTGAACCACAACGTCGCCAGGATGTAGACGGGAGGGATCAACAACGCCGTACCGACGCCCTCGAGCACCGAGTTGCCGAGGATCAGCACGCTCAGACCCGGGGACAGCGCGCTCAGCAGAGCGCCGATCCCGTACAGTGTCAGGCCCGCGATAAAGCACCGCTTGCGACCCCAACGATCGGTCAACTTGCTACACGGGATCATCAGGATCGCCATGATCAGCAAGAACAGGGTAATCGTCGTCTGCACACCCTCAACGGTCGTATCCAGGTCGTGGCTGATATCCGTGATCATCACGTTCATGTTCGAGCCGGCGAAACTGCAGATGAACTGGGCAAGCGCGAGAGGAAGGATCAACCTCTTCGCAGACATCACCGCAGCGACCGGATTCTCACTCACGCGATATCACCATCGAAACGGGTGTCAGCTCGACGAGGCTCCGACAAGAGACCAAGTCCGCCTTCGTCGATGCCGCGTCTCATCGCGTCAAGGTACGCTCATCTACCCCTGGACGCAACGATGCCCGCTAGGGGCGTAGGCGCGGCCTCCTGCAACGCCCCCAGAGCAGCCTTCTCCTCATCGTTTAGGGCGTGCGCTCCGGCACCCCGCGGGCTCCTGACCGTCAGGAGCCCACACGACGCCGATCCCAAAGTCGACGGTCTGCCTCGCGGGAGCTGGCGTACCAGGTCGCGTGCCAGGTTTCTCTGCCCGCGGCATCCGTGCGCGCGTACAGGTTGCCGGTGCCGCCCGGACGCCGGGACCGTGGAGTCGTGGTCGTAGCCACGCGGAGTCGCCGAGGATGGCACCGAGCGTGCCTGCAGCGATGACGAACCCGAGCTCGAGCGTGCCGTGGGAGGCGAGCACGGACGCGGCGTTCAGCGTCGTCTCGCCGGGGAAGAACGGAACGATCGCGTCGCAGAAAACCAGCGCGAAGATCGTCAGATACGCGACGAGGCCGGTAGAGATGCCCACGACGTCCTCGTTGAAGAACGAGTAGAGGATCACTCCGACGACGGCCACGACGATCACGGCGCAGGCCCCGACGACGATGCAGAAGGTCGCGCGCCGGTTCACGGCGCGCCGGCCGTCCGGGCGCGGCATATGCCTTCACGGGCCGTCATTGGAGGCTGGCGCTTCGCCGCACGGCATCGATTGCGCGCCACGGTCGCAGCCAGCATGGCACACCGGAGCGACGAGATCTACAGGCCGTGCGAGAGTCTGAGAGACCGAGAGAGACGAGCTCTAAACCGCCGACTGTCCCCGCTAACCATGCCGGTTTTGTCGTTTCACATGACGTCGGCGTCCGACCAGTGCTGCGCTCAGCCATACTGAGCGGTGTCGGAACCGCTTCTGGGAGGCTTGCCGATGCAGCGCGTCCTGTTCTTCCCGCTCGGCATTCTCGGTGGGCTGCTCGCCACGATGATCGGTCGCAGGGCGGCCAGGCGACTCTGGGCGGCCGTCGATGACGAGGCACTCCCCTCGCCGGACCACCGTGACGTCTCCTCGCCGAAACTCGTCGCTGCCCTCGCGATCGAGGGCGCTATCTTCGGCGTCGCCCGTGGTGTCACCGACCGCGGATTGCGCAGGGCCGTTCAATGGGCGACTGGAGAGTGGCCCGGCAGCCACCGCTCGACCTCACACGACGAAGAGCTCGACCAGGCCGAGCTCCCAGACACGTCCAGCACCCCCGGCTAGCTCCCGCCGACTGTCCCGCGGGACCAAGCGCCGAGGCCGCACAGACCGGCGACCGTGCTCATCGGCGACGACGCCGTCCGGCCCCTGCACGCGCACCTGCGCGCGATGGGGCATGTGGAGAAACTCGACCTCTTCATCTACAGCCGCGGGGGAGCGATCGACGTGCCGTGGCGCGTCGTCTCTGCGTTACGCCAGATGAGCGACGAGTGGAACATCCTGATCCCGTTCCGCGCGAACAGCGCCGCGACGCTCCTCGCACTCGGGGCAGACGAGATCGTCATGGGCATGCAAGGCGAACTCGGACCCATCGATCCGATCATGTCCGTCAGCCGCATGATCCCCCAGCCGGGCGGCGGGCACGGCCTCGCACAGGACAACATCAGCGTCGAGGACGTCATCGCCTACACGAAGTTCGTGCAGGAGCGCGCGGGGCTCGCTGACCAGCCGGCGCTGTCGGCCGCCCTTGGAAAGCTGACCGACCGCGTCGATGCCGTCGCTCTCGGCAGCGTGTACCGCACCCATCTGCACATCCGGGACGTCGCGCGCCGCATGCTCACGTCCCGCAAGAACCCGCCCACAGAAGAGGTCATCGGGGCGATCGTCGAGAACCACGAGCCGCCGCCGAGGTCACCGGAACGGCTTGCCTACAAGGGTGAGAGACGGGATTCGAACCCGCGACCTCGCGGACCACATCCTGATCAGCGGCCAAGCGACCGCACGAATGCGTCCGCATCCGCGACCCTCGCCCAGTAGCCCTTTCCCTGGTACAGGCGGAGGGCATGGCTGGCCTCGGTCGCGGCTTCCTCGAGGCGCCCCGCGCGATGCAGCGCCCGGGCGACGGTCAGTCGAGCGTCGGCGATCAGGAGCACCCAGTCACCGGCGGCGGCGATTGCTACGCCACGGCGGGCCAGCACGAGAGCGGCGTCGACCTCACCCTCGGCCAGGTGGACCTCGGAGAGAACGATGTGCGCTCGCGCCTGAGCCTCGTATCCACCGGCGGACTGCGCGAGATCGCGCGCGGCTCCCGCCTGCTCGCGTGCCTCGCCGAGATTCCCCAGTCTCACCTCGGCGAGAGCGAGCCGGCTCTGCGCCAAAGCGACCTCCCAGACGTCGCCGCGCCGCTCGTGCTCTGCGACCATCGGCCGGAGTACTCCCCGAGCCTCTTCAAACCGGCTCGCTTGCAAGAGCATGAGCACGTGCGTCTCGACGAGCCGCCACGAGTCGATCAGGCCGAGATCCTGTTCGATCTCGCGAGCGCTGTCGAGCAGCCTCCAGGCCTGCTCGGGGCGCCCGGCAAGCAGAGCGAGCATCGCTTGACCGAGCATCAGCTCCGCCCTAACGGTTGGTCGCACGCCGAGTTCGTCGATCAGCCGGCCCAACAGCGCCTCCGCCTCAGGCACGGGAATCGGAGATTCGACGATCGCCCAGACCAGACTGGAGAGCGCCCAGACCGTGTCCTCATCGGCTGCACGCACGACTTCGAGCGCGCGCTCGGCCAATGCCAGCGCGGAGGCGGCCCGCCCGTCGGCGCACTCGTGCGTGGACTGTGTGCACAGCGCGGCCGCCAGCGCACGTGGGTCGTCGAGCTCTTCGAGCTCGCGCAATGCGGCGCCGACGTCGATTACCTCCCGCTGCGCGACGGCGAACGCATCCACATCCACCCCCTGACGCACGAGCCGCGCGCGAAGCTCGAGCGCGCGCAGGCCGAGGTCGGCCGCGAGATCGGCCCCGGCAGTCAGCAGGCGTTCGATCTCGTCGCGCGGGAGCAGGTTCCAGCCCGCCGCGGCCAGCTCGACCATGGCCTCGGCCCTGCGCGGACTGCGTTCGGGAAGCAGGTTCAGGGCGCGTTCAAGCAGCTGCCGCGCGCCCGCAGGATCGCCCATCGAGTCCGCCCGCCGACCGGCCGCGGCGAGACGCGTCCCGGCCTCGGAGCGGATCTGCGCGGTGATCTCGTCCGCCAGGCCTAGCTCGGTGCGCAGGCGGCAGGCGTGCTCGAGATGGTCGCCCACCGCCGCGTCGCCCGCTCCCTCGTCATCCAGCCAGCGCGCCAGCCGCGTGTGCAGCTCGCTGCGCCGCTGTTTCGGCATCAGCCCGTAGGCTGCTTCCTGCAGAAGCGCATGCCCGAACTGCTGCCGGCCCGCAGCAGTTGGCGCGATCAGCTCGCGCTGTGTGAGGCGGTCGATATCGAGCGCAATGGGCCTGGCGACCAGCGCCTCCACCGCCGCCACTGAGAAGTCTCGCCCGACGACTGCGGCGACGCTCACCACCTCCCTCTCGGGCTCGGGCAGCGCCTCCACCCGGGCGCTCAGAAGCACCTGGATGGAGCGCGGCAGGCCACCGGACGGATCGTAATCCTCGACCAGCGCCGCGAGATGCTCGGCGAACAACGGGTTGCCCTCCGCGGCGGCGATCACGCGCTCGGCCTGTTCGGCCGGGAGGGCCGGACTCGCGTTGGTCAGAAGCCGGCGCGTCTGCGCGTCGTCGAGACGCTCGAGTCCGAGGGATACGGTGTTCGCGCCTGTTCCCCATGTCGTGCGCCGGTCCGTGAACTCCGGCCGGGCGGTGCAGACCACGAGCAGTGACCGGCGGCGAGCTCGTCCGACAAGCTGCTCGACGACATCCAGCAGCGCATCCTCGGCCCAGTGCACGTCCTCGAGCACGATCGCAACGGATCCTGCCGTCGCCATCGTTCCGATCAGGCGCGATGCAGCCCATGCGACGTCCGACGCTCCGGCCGCGCCGGTCGGAGCTAGGCAGGCGGCAACTGCCTCGGCTTCCGGATCGCCGGGCATGAGGTCGCCGATCGCTTCAGCCGGAGTCGGCCCCTGGCCGAGCGCCCCCAGCGCCGCCTCGAGCAAGGGCTCCAGCGACGACGACGCGGCGCTAGCCCGGCAATGCCCGGTGAGAACGATGAGGCCGCGCCGGACTTGCGGCAGCTCCGCAACGAGCCGCGACTTGCCAATGCCCGGTTGCCCGAGGACTGTGACGAGATGCGGTCTGGCAAGTTGCTCGGTCCGCTCCGCCACCAGATGCAGAAGGTCGAGCTCGGTCTGCCGTGCGACGATCGGCAGGTCAAATCGCCGGCGATGTGCCGGGGCATGTCGATCGACACCCGCGAGTCTCCAGGCGACGAGCGGATCCCGCTTGCCCTTCGCCGCCACAGGCGCGACCGGCTCACCACGGACAGCGTGTGCCACCAGACTCCAGGTCGCCTCACCAACCAGCACGGTGCCCGGCGGGGCTGCCTGCTGCAGGCGTGCCGCGAGGTTCACCGCGTCGCCCACCACGAGCGATTCGCCGGCCGTCGCGTCGCGTGCGAGCACGTCTCCCGTGTTCACTCCGATGCGGGCCTGGATCTCGCCCATGCCCCTGACGGCATCCCGCATCTCGAGCGCCGCGCGGACGCCCCGCAACGCATCGTCCTCGTGCACGACCGGGAGCCCGAAAACCGCGACGAGCGCGTCTCCGATTACCTTCTCGACCCTGCCACCGTGCCGCTCGACGGGCTCTCGGGCGGCCGCATAGAAACGCGCCATCACTCCCCGCAGCACCTCCGGGTCGAGGCGATCGCCGAGCTCCGTCGATCCGACTACGTCGCAGAACACCACTGTCACGGTCTTGCGGGCCTCGCGAGGCGGTTCTGCGGCAATCAGAAGCGGCCCCGCGCAGGCGTCACAGAAGCGGGCACCCTCCCGGTTCTGCTGCCCACACGCCGCGCAGATCGTCATGCCGCCGAGTCTACGCGCGACCCGATGACTGCTCGAGTGCCCGCGATCAGCCGAAAGCGAAGCACCGGCGGCCAGAGCCGTGGCGTGCGTCAGCATCCGAAGCTCTAACCTGCACGTATCGCATCTCCCGCAGGGAGGCGGCTATGGCATTGGTGATCTGTCGAGACGCGCGGCCGTGAGGAGAGAGGAGAGAGAGAATGCGCCTCTACTGGCTTCCGGGCACCGCGGCGATGGCGCCGCATGCGGCCCTTGCCGAGATCGGTGTCGACTACGAACTCGTGCTGGTCGAACGCGACGAGGCAGGAAACAGTCCACCCGAGTATCTCGCCCTGAATCCCTCGGGTCGCGTCCCCACCCTCGAACACGGAGCAACGGTCATTACGGAGTCGGCTGCGATCCTGCTTTATCTCGCTGACCGCCACCCATCGGCACGTCTGGCCCCATCGGACCGGGCGGCCTTCTATTCGTGGCTCGTGTTCCTGACGAACACCCTGCAGACGTCTTTGCTCCGGTTCGTCTACCCGAACCGCTATGGCGGCGCAGGCGTCCGCGAAGTGGCGGCGGCCGAGGCTCACGAGCATTTCCGCCGGCTCGAATCTGAACTCTCGGGGCGCAAGTGGCTGGTCGGAGAGCACCGCACAGGCGCCGACCTCTATCTGCTCATGCTGACCCGCTGGGGGCGAGACCTGGCCCCGCCGGCTTGGCAGAGTCCCAACCTGCGCGCTCACTTCAGCAGGACGCTCGCCCTACCCGGCGTTCGCCGCATGTTCGACGAGGAGGATCTCGAACTACCACCTTGGAGCGCCGACGCCTAGCCTGATCTTGCGCTGTGCGCCGGCAGCGCTGAGCGCGAATGCACCAGCCGGCGGGTCAAACGGGTATCAGCCGGCGAGCTGGTGTGCCAGCCGGTCAAGCAGCTTTTCCGCGACGGTAGGCTGGTGCTTCAGCATCGTCACGAAGTTCCATGCGCGCATGCCCCAGCAGATCATGCCCGCATCTGACGTGATGGTCGCCGTGCGCGTCGACTCGGCGAGCAGCGCGACCTCACCGAAGTAGTCCCCGGGTCCGAGCGTTCTGATCTTTTGGCCATCGATGAAAACATCGGCCGAGCCGGATTCGACGACGAAGAAGCCGATTCCCCCGTTGCCCTGATGGGTCATGCTCTCGCCGGCCGCTACCTCACGCCTTGCCAGCCAGCGCGCGACGCCGGGTAGGTCTCTGTCCGGAACGCCCGAGAACAATGGTATGGCTTTCAGGGCATCGACCGGCATTCCGGACACCGAACGACCCTACTGGAACGCAAGCACCGCGACAACATGCTTTGACGGCGGCCTGCCCATGTCCCCAGGCGGGTGTAGCAACTCGCTCAGGCGCTTGACCCTAGATTCTCGGTTTCAGTATGCGGGTGTCGATCACGGCGTCGGCCGCAGCGGCGCTCGGCGCGTGCCCGGTCACGGCCGCAATGAAGCGGTCGCGACCAAGAACGAGCAGAGTGGCGTCCGTAACGGCGACCACGGTGGCCGTGCGCGGTACCTCGCGCAGGAGTGCGATCTCGCCGAAAAAGTCGCCTCGGTCGAGCGTGCCGCTGAGCGATCCGCCGACGCTGACGCCGAGTCGGCCGGTCTGCACGATGTAGAAGAGGTCGCCGGGCTCGCCCTCGCGGACGACGACGTCGCCGGCGGCTGCGAGGCGCGGCCGGAGGCGGCGGGCCAGGCCCTCGATCTGGGCTTCCGGAAGCGGCGCAAAGATCGCAATGCCGCGCAGCAGAGCGATGCGTCCGGGATCGGCGAACGGGGCGATGGAATCGATCGCCACCAGTTGCCTCCAGCCGAGCACCGTCAGTACCGGCATCAGCGCTCCGGTTGCGATCAGGGCACCGCGCATGCTCAGGACGGAGATCAGCAACGGAGCCAGCCCCGCGCCGAGGGCGAGCGCGCCGATCGTGAAGCTCTCGAGCACGCCGAATACCCTCGCCATCACGTCCTCCGGCACGCTGCGCTGGAGAAGGGTCATGGACGCGACCTCTAGCAGTGCGCCGCCAACTCCGGTGATGGCAAATGCCACGAGAGCAACCGGCACATCGAGATCGAGGCCGATGACAGCGATGGGCGCTCCGCATGCCAGCGCTCCGACGCCGAGGCCGAGCGTTCCGAGACGCTCCCCGTCTGCGAGGAGTGCTGCCGGGACAGCCCCGACAAAGGCGCCCACGAAGGTCGCGCCGGTCAGGTAGCCGACTCCGGACCCGCCGAGACCGAGGTCGAACGCAAGCACGACGAGCAGCACGGATGTCACGCTCCACACCAGCGCCGACGCGCCGTAGAGCCCGACGATCATCTGCAAGCGCGCGTCGCGCGTGATCAGCCTGACGCCGCCGAATGTTTCGCCGATGATCCCCAGTGTCGGCTCCCGAGGCTCCCCTTCACCGGCGTCGGCGCCTACCGAACTCGGCCCGGGAAGCCTGAGTAGCGGGAGGGCCGCGAGCACGAAGCAGACAGCCGTCGCGGCGAAGACCGCGGAGGCACTCGTCGCGGCAAACATGACCCCTCCGAGCGCAGCCCCAAACAGCCCCATGAGAGTACTGATCGTGCCCGCGGTGACGTTCGCTGCAGTGAGCTCTTCGGGCGTGCGGGCAACGGCGGGGAGCGCCGCCGCATGGGCAGGGCGAAAGGTGGTGGACGCCATCGTCATGAGACAGGCCAGACCGTAGACCGCCCAGGCAGGACCGCCGAGCGCAATATTGGATGCCATCCCCGCCAACGCGCACGCGCGGGCGATGTCACTGCCCACCATCACCCACACCTTTGGAAGGTGGTCGGCCAGCAACGCAAGCGGGGCAGCGGCGATGGCGCCGAGTAGATAGCGGACAACCGCCAGCCCACCGACCACCGACGCGCCGCCGTCGTCAAACGCATACACCCCGAGGGCGACCATCGAGAGCCACTGGGCCATGGTCGAGCCTGCCCAGGCCACCTCCAGACGCCGAAGCTCGGGATTCCGCAACACCGCCTGCAGCGCGGCGGCCGAGTCTGCCAGGCGACGTGCGGTCGAGACCTTCGCTCCTCGCGTGCCCGTGCTCACGCCATCGCACCGGGTATCGGCGCGGGAATCGCGGCGGGCCTACCCGCGCTGTCTGCCACGCAGCACGCCCTGTGGCTGCTTGTCGGCCTCGACGCCGACACCCCTGGCTCGCTGCAGTAGCAGCAGGAATCGCGTGCCCCGTGCACGCTGCTTTACGGCGCGCTCGTGGCTTGCGTCGTGACGCATCTGGGGCTCGACGTCATCGTTCACGGTTGCTGCTCTCGCCCGTCATCGTGCCCGTCCTGGGTCGAAGACCCGCTCGACGGGAGCCGCCTACATTATCTTCCCGCAGCTGCCGCCGAGACCTCCTCGGCAGGACGCCGTGCGGACTACTGCAGGGGCACGCGCGGCCGTGATCGCATTCCCCGGCCGCAAGGGCCCGGAGGCGCAAGCGCGTATGCTCGTGCGCCACGATTACGGCCTCCTGCTCTTCGACCGGCGCGGGGGGGCGACAGCGAGGGCAACCCGAACGCTCTTGGCTGGGCCGGCGAGCGGGACCTCCATGCCGCCGTTGCCTTCCCCGCACGACGTTTCACCTATGCGGACGCGCACTCTCGTTAGGGCACTTAGGACCACGCCCGAACGCTCGCCCTTCCTGACGCTTAGAGCGTCGAGGATCTCACTGCGCTGCTGACCTCGGCGGGGAGCGCTGAGGTCGAGAAGGGTTACCGCTCCCGGACTGCGTAGGTCAGGTGGGTCACCCGTTGCGTCGGCTCCGCGCGGACCGGCTCCAGGGCCACGCGGCTCGCGTCCACGCCGTCGAACAGGCGGATTCCGGAGCCGAACAGCACGGGTGAGAGCGCGATCGTGAACTCGTCGATCAGGCCGGCGTTCACGTACTCCAGGATCGTTGCGCCGCCACCCGCGATGCGGACGTCCCGGTCGCCGGCGGCCTCGCGGGCGTGGTCGAGCGCGGGCTCGATGCCGTCGTTGACGAAGTGGAAGGTGGTCCCGCCCGACCGCTCCCAGGGGTCGCGCTTCTCGTGCGTCACCACGAGGACCGGCGTGTGGAACGGCGCCTCCTCCGGCCACGCCTGCTCGCCGAGGTCGAACATGCGCTTGCCCATCACGCTCGCGCCGGTGCGCTCGAACGTCTCCCGCACGATGTCGTTCTCGCGCCCTTCCTCGCCGCCCTCGCCGAGCTTCAGGTTCTCCCGGAAGAACCGCAGCGGGAAGATCCACTGCTGCAGCTCCATCCACTGCGGCCCCATCAAGTCCTCCATGGACTCGGGCGCGATGAACCCGTCCAGCGACATCGACACGCTGAAGAACACCTTCCCGGCCATCACTCCTCAACTCCCTTGCGAACGATCTCGGCGACGTAGGCAGCCAGGTTGCTCAGGGTCTGCCGGCCGCCCTCGACCGCGTGGTACTTCTCGACCGCCTCGTCGCGCAGGTCCTTGGTGGGAAACACCGTGCGCATCTCGATCCGGGTCGCCGCGCCGTCGGGCGCGAACGTCAAGACCGACTCGAAGGCGTTCGGGTCGCCGCGGGACTCACCGTGCCGCAGCGCGATCCGCTCCGGCGGGGCGATCTCGGTCCAGGAGATCCACTCCTGGTAGTCCGTCCCGTCCGGTCCGTGCATCACGAAGTCCCACTCCCCGCCGATGCGGAACTCGAACGCCCGCGTGGTGGTGGTGAACCCCTCCGGTCCCCACCACCGCGACAGGTGCCGCACCTCGGTGAACGCCTCGAACACCAGCTCCCGGGGGGCATTGATGACCCGGGAGATCACGATCTCGCGGTCGGCCGTCGCGGACTGCGTCGGCGCGTCCCGTCCTGTC
>DASRQS010000022.1:0-2659 GCA_035696365.1 Gaiellales bacterium
TAGCGCAGGATCGCGCCGACGGCGATCAGGGTGAGCGAAACGCCAAGGCTCATAGAAGCCGAAGTCTAGACCGCCAGTAGGATGCGGGCGATGGAGGCCCTCGCCGACGTCTACACGATCCCGCAGGAGAATCTCGACCTCCGCGACACAATCCGCCAGATCGCCCGGGAACGGGTCGCCCCGCGCGCCGCGGAGATCGACGAGAAGGCCGAGTACCCGCAGGACATTCGCGAGCTCTTCGCCGAGCACGACCTGTTCGGCCTGCCCTTCGAGACCGAGTACGGCGGGACCGGCACCGGCGCGCTGATGCTCAACATGGCGATCGAGGAGGTCTCCAAGGTCTGCGCCTCCAGCGCGCTGATGCTCATGGTGCAGGAGCTCGGCACGCTGCCCATCCGGCTGTTCGGCACCGAGGAGCAGAAGCAGCGCTGGCTGCCGAAGTGCGCGACGGGGGAGTGGACTCCCGCGTTTGCGCTTTCGGAGCCGGAGGCGGGCTCGGACCCGGGCGGCATGATCACGCGCGCCGAGCGCGACGGCGACGAATGGGTGATCAACGGCACGAAGAACTGGATCACGAATCTCGGCATCGCCGACTTCTACGTGGTGTTCGCGGTCACCGACAAGGACGCCGGTCACGCTCACGGCATCGGGGCCTTCGTGGTCGAAGCCGACCGCCCCGGCTTCTCGGTCGGCAAGCTCGAGCACAAGCTCGGGATCCGCGGCTCGCCCACCGGCCAGCCGATCTTCGAGGACGTCCGCGTGCCCGCGGACAACCTGCTCGGGAACGAGGGCGAGGGCTTCAAGATCGCGATGGGCACGCTGGACCACTCGCGCCTGGGCGTCGCGGCACAGGGCCTCGGTATCGCTCAGGGCGCGACCGACTACGCCGCCGCGTACGCGAAGGAGCGCAACCAGTTCGGCAAGCCGATCGCCGCCTTCCAGGCGATCCAGTTCAAGCTCGCCGACATGGAGACGCAGTGCGCGGCGGGCCGCGAGCTGCTCTACCAGGCCTGCGCGAAGGTGGATCGCGGCGATCGCGACATGGGCAAGTACTCCTCGATGGCCAAGCTGTTCTGCTCGGACACGGCGATGGCGGTCACCGTCGAGGCGATCCAGGTGCTCGGTGGCTACGGCTACGTCAAGGAGTACCCGGTCGAGCGCTTCCTGCGCGACGCCAAGATCACGCAGATCTACGAGGGCACGAACGAGATCCAGCGCCTCGTGATCGCGCGCACGCTCTAGCGCCGCCGTTCACCTCCCGTCGCTGACAGCTGTGGGATCCTGAACGGGATGACGCCGCCCACGCCAGAATCGTTGCGCCCGTGACGCCGCAGCTGCGCCGGGTCATGTGGGCCTCGGGGATCGCGCTCTCCGTCGGCCTGTCGTTCATCGCCCTGGTGCAGGGCTTCAGCGACTCGTTCCCGCTGCGCCTGCTCGAGGGCGCGGCCGTGTTCGTGGCCGCGGCCTTCGTCATCGGCGCCCCGACCGTGTGGCTCGCGCTCAAGCTGGCCGACTGGAACGACCCCGAGTCCGAGCAGGAGTTCGAGCGCCTGGTCCTGCACTCCGAACGCCTCGCGCGCGACGATCTCGCCGTCGAGCCCGACGAGTCGGAGTTCCTCGAGCTCGATCCGTTTGACGACGGCGAGTTCGAGGAGCTGGTGCGCGACGCCATCGACGAGCTCCCCGAATGGGCCCAGAACGCGCTCGAGAACAACGTTGCGGTCGTGATCTCCGACGGCGGGCGCCGACGCCGCGCCTACGGGCTCTACCACGGCGACGGTGTGGCGAGGGACAACGTCCCGGACCGCATCGTGATCTACCGCGACACGCTGCGCCGCGATTTCGGCCACGACCCCGACGAGCTCCGCGAGCAGGTCGTGCGGACCGTGCGCCACGAGCTCGCCCATCACCTGGGCTGGGACGAGCTGGGCGTCCAGAACCTTGGGCTCTAGACGAGACATGCGAAGGGCCGGCGCCGTCATCGTCGCCGGCGGCCTCCTCATCGGGGGCTGTGGCGGCGGTCAGAAATCCGACTCCGACCAGGCTCGGGACACCGCCACGCACTACATGACGGCCTATGCCAACAAGAAGCTGGACGAGTGCCGCAAGCTCGTCACCCAGCCTCAGCTGTGCGGCGACCTCGCGCCCCTGGCCGAGCGCGTGAACTCGCAGGCCAAGAGCGTCCGTGTCGCCGGCCGCAGTGCCACCGTCCGCGTAACCGGCGCCGCGACGGTTCTCCTCGACATCTCGCTTCTGAAGATCGACGGCACGTGGAAGGTCGCCGCCTGGAAGAAGGCGGCGGGCACCTAGGCCGCTGGGCCGCTAGCTGGGCCGGACGCGCAGGCGCAGCGTCGTGCTGCGGCCCGTCGTGTCGGTCAAGCGCGGGAGGAACGTCAACCGCAGGCTGCGGCGGGTGCGCGCGGAGGCCAACCGGCGGGCCAGCGAGGCGGCCGGGGTCAGGCCGGTCCAGCGCACGTTCAGCGTGATCGCGCCGGCCGCGGCGGCCGAGGTCGACCGCGAGCGTGCGCCCGCTCAGCTTCAGGAGGCGCCTGGCGACCCGCTTGCCGCCGGCCGTCACGGCGATGCGCGCGAGCCCGCGCCCGCCGCCCAGTCCGGTCACGCCGGCCGGCAGCCCGAGCCGGAGCTTGCGCAGCAGCCC
>DASRQS010000023.1:0-35752 GCA_035696365.1 Gaiellales bacterium
CTGGACGAACGTGGCCGCGGCCGACGCCACATCGCCATACAGCGCGAGCTGGGTCACGACCGGCGTCAGTGACGGCCTCTACGACCTGCAGGTGATCACCACCGACAAGTCGGGCAACACCCTCACCTCCGCGCTCATCACAACCGTGCGAGTCGACAACACCGCGCCGGTCCCCTCGGTCGTGGTGGCAAACGGCGTACCGAACGCGTTCCAGAACGGCACCAAGATCTACTTCAAGTCGAACACCGCCGGGAGCTTCGGGCTGGTCGCGACGGTAACCGACGGCGGCTCCGGCGCCGCATCGGCAACCTTCCCGGTGCTCGCAACGGCCGGTTGGACTCACGCGGTCGAGACTGTTGCGACGCCGGCGGGCGGTCCTTACGTGTCGACCAGCTTCGTGTGGGCAAACGGTGCGTCGACACCAGCGACATACACGATCACCGTGGTGGACGCGGCGGGGAACACCTCGACGAGCGCATTCACGTTCACCGCCGATGCAACCGCACCGACCGGCTCGCTCACCGCACCGGCCGCAGCGGCAAACCTGCGCGGTTCGGCAGCGGTCACGTCGAATTCGGCCGATGCGAGCTCGGGTGTCGCCTCCGCGCAGTTCCAGACCTCTCCGGCTGGCGCGGGGTCGTGGTCGAACCTCGGCGTCGCCGACGCCATCACCCCCTACTCGACGATCTGGGACACCACCATCTCCACCGACGCGCTCTATGACCTGCGCGTCATCACGACCGACAACGTCGGCACTGCCTTCACCTCGGCGACCATCGCCAACGTACGGGTCGACAACACCGCACCGACCGGATCCATCACAGCGCCGGCTGCCAACGCGTTCGTCAACGGCGCGAACGTCGCGGTGTCGGCAAACTCGGCTGATGCCGGTTCCGGGATCAGCTCCGCTCAGTTCCAGACCTCGCCGCGCGGCGCGAGCTCGTGGACGAACCTCGGCGCCGCGGACGCGACGTCACCCTACGGCGTGACCTGGAACACCACCACCTACGCCGACGGCCAGTACGACCTGAGAGTCATCACCACCGACAAATCCGGCAACACCTTCACCTCCGCGCCAGTGTTGGCCGAAGTGCAGAACGCAGCTCCCACCGCGACAACAGTGCAATTGCTCGACAGTGCGGGCACTGCCGGCAAGGCCGAGCAGGGTGACCGCATCGTAGCCACGTTCTCCGAGACGCTCAGGGTGTCCACCATGTGCTCCACATGGAGCGGAGACTTCAGCGACCAAACCCTCGCCGCGCTCGGCGACGTGACGGTGAGCGTCGCCGACGGCGGGGTCGCTAACGACACCCTCACAGTCACAAGCGCATCGTGCGCGTTCCACTTCGGCACCATCAACCTCGGGTCGGCCAGCTACGCAACCGGCGGTAACGTCACCTTCTCCGGATCCACCACCGCCGACAAGTCGACCATCGCGTGGAACGCCACGACACGCACGCTCACCATCACCCTTGGCCACAGCGCGGGAACTGGCACCGCCGGCACCGTCGCGGGCAGCGCGGCCACCTACACGCCAGACGCCGCGATCAAGAACGGCTTCGGCACAGCGATCACCGGCACGTTCAACACCGGGATCCTCACGCTGTTCTGATTCGCGATCCCGTCAGGCTCGGCGTCGTCGTCTAGAGCACTGCTCGGCGAAGGACGTTGCCTTGTCCGTCTCGCCGACCCGGTGGCGGAGGAACCGCTGCGACGTGCCAGGGCATTGTTCGCAGAGATGGGCGCACGGCCCCGCGTCGCGGAGTGCGATGCCCTGTTCGCGGACGCTCTTCGTCGGCAGCTCGTAGCGGGCAGGGCAGCCACGTTCGACCGTTCCGTCACCCCGCCGGGTGGTTATTCAAGCCGAATGCTATTTCTCCGTCGTGCTTGGTGGATAGCTACTCGGATGTCGCGGCCTTCGGCTCGCTCTGGGCATCGAGTGCAGCCTCGGCTTCGGCGGTGGCGAGCTCGTCCTCCTCCCCTCCCTTGGCTTCTTCGGCGACCATAAAGCCGATCACCAGGCCCCCGAAGATTCCGGCCACGAATCCTGCGGGAGCCCACCAGATCGTTCGACCGGGGCCGACGAGCGTGATCACGAGCGCGACGATCGCACCGATGACTCCGCCGAGTGCGGAGCCGAACGCGATGCGGTGACGTCGTCGATGCCGCCTATTCATGGGAGTCTCCTCGGTAGGTGGTGCGCCGCGTGGCGGCGCGATCGCGGCGACGGGACGCCTCGCGCGGCTTGCTCCGCGGCTGGTGAGAGGGCCGCCCGAACATACCGCTGAACATACCGCGGACGCTCGGCGATCCCCTGGAACGTCTCTCGATGTCCGTTGGCGAGCGCGATCGCGGCGTTCAAGAACTACGAGTCGGCTGCTCGCGGCGCCATCAGCGGTGCGCGGACATCGCGTGCTGGGGCGGGGCCGAGTGTCTGCCCTGTCGAAGCCGGTTAGCGGGGTGGGGCGTGTGGTTGGTTGGTGGTGATTGGGCGTCCGGTTTGGTTTTGGAAGCGATCAGGGTGGTGGGGCTGCGCCGTGCGGAGTCGTTGTCGGTGCTGCGGTGCTGGTTGGTATGGCGTGGTCGAGTGCGGGCAGGCTGCGCAGCGCGTCGCGGGCGCTGGTGATCTGCGCGGCGCTGCGGTGGTCGCTGCTTGCGATCTGCGCCAGCCACTGCGCGCTCGAGCAGCAGCCCGCTGCCTGCCAGTCACCATCGTCGTCGGCTTCGCGCACGATCTGCGTGACTCGTTGCTGCCTGCGCGCTTCCTGCTCAAAGATCGAGCAAAGCTCCCTTCGACGCGCCTCGCGACGACGCTCAAGCCCCTGATCGACCGTCCCCTCCGCCATAGCGAACATACGTTCGTATCGTGCCAGCGCCGAGACCGAGAAAGTGTGTCGAAACGCAGGCCTTTTCTCCTGACTACTCGCCGTGGAGCGTCAGCGTGAGCGTGCGAGGGCCGCCGTGGTCGCGGTGCTCGCACAGGTAGATCCCCTGCCAGGTGCCGAGGTGTGCTCGCCCGTTCCGCACGGGGACTGTCACCGACGGGCCAAGCAGCGAGGCCTTGATGTGGGCGGGCATGTCGTCGGAGCCCTCGAGCGTGTGCGTCCACCCGCCGAACGATTCCGGCACGGCGGCGCTGAACCAGGTCTCGAAGTCGCGGCGTACCTCGGGCGATGCGTTCTCGTTGAGCGTCAGCGACGCTGAGGTGTGCTGGATGTGGACATGCAGCAGCCCGGCTCGGATGCCGGCGAGCTCGGCCAGTTCGCCGACGACCTCGCGCGTGACGAGGTGGTAGCCGCGCGGCCGCGGTTGGAGCGTGATGTCGCGCTGTACCCACATCGCTCCGGCAATCGTGACAGGCTCGTCGCCAGGACGCGCGACTGCGACGGGAGTGGCCAGTGATGCACGTCGACGTAACTCATCTTCAGGCGCGAGACGGCGGTCCCGTGGTCGGATGGCGAGGAGGGCTGGGAAGGGCGGACCGACGCGACCTGACGGCGAAGCGCGGTCGAAGCGACCAGGCGAACGAGCTGCTCGATTTGGATCGGGGCGCGGTCCGCAATTACCGTTCATCTCCGAGAATGGACTCGCCGACCTTGCAGCTGCCGGACGCCAACCGGGCATGCCTTTTCGACCTCGATGGCGTGCTCACGAACACGGCGGCAGTCCACGCCGAGGCGTGGAGCGAGATGTTCGACGCGTTCCTCCGTGCGCGAGCCACGCGGACCGGTGAGGCGTTCGTGATGTTCGATGTCGCTGGGGACTACGGCCAGTACGTCGACGGACGGCAGCGGTCGGACGGCGTCCGGTCGTTCCTGGCGTCCCGTGGAATTGCGGTGGCCGAGGGCTCCCACGACGATCCAGCCGACGCCGATACGATCGGCGGCCTCGGCAACCGCAAGAACGAGCTCGTGCTCGCCATGATCCACCGGCGCGGCGTCGAGGCATTCGAGGGGTCCGTCCGGTTCGTCCGCGCAGCTCGGGACGCCGGCAAGCGCTGCGCGGTCGTCTCCGCGAGTGCCAACTGCCGCGAGGTGCTGGAGGCGGCGGGCATCGCCGACCTGTTCGAGGTAGCGGTCGACGGCGTCGTCGCCGAGCGCGAGCATCTCCGGGGGAAGCCCGCTCCGGATATGTTCCTCGCCGCCGCGCGGATGGTCGGCGTGCAGCCGGCCGAAGCGGCGGTGTTCGAGGATGCGCTTGCAGGCGTTGCCGCTGGACGAGCGGGGCAGTTCGGCCTGGTGGTCGGCGTCGACCGTCTCGGCCAGGCGGACGCATTGCGGGCGCATGGCGCGGACGTCGTCGTCCGCGATCTCTCCGAGCTGCTCGGGCCGGCGTGATCGCCCATCCCGGCTTTGCGGTCGAGCCGTGGTCGGTGCGGGAGACGGCTCTCGATCTGGCAGTGCTCGCGCAGTCCGAGTCGGTGTTCGCGCTCTCGAACGGTCACATCGGGCTGCGCGGCAACCTCGACGAAGGCGAGCCGTTCGGGCTCCCCGGCACGTACCTGAACTCCTTCTACGAGTTGAGACCGCTCCCGTACGCGGAGGCCGGCTACGGCTACCCGGAGTCGGGCCAGACGATCGTCAACGTGACGAACGGGAAGATCATCCGGCTGCTCGTCGGAGATGAGCCGTTCGACGTCCGCCACGGGGAGCTGCTCGCGCATGAGCGTGAGCTCGACCTGCGTGCCGGCGTGTTGCGGCGTCGCGCGGAATGGCGCTCGCCGTCCGGCGTGGGAGTGCGCGTCTGCTCGACGCGGGTCGTCTCGTTCGTACAACGGTCGCTCGCGGCCATCATGTACGAGGTCGAGCCGCTCGACGGGCCGGTGCGGGTCGTCGTGCAATCGGAGCTCGTGGCCAACGAACCCGCGCCGGCTCGCTCGGGGGACCCGCGCGCCGCGGCTGCTCTGGAGTCGGCGCTCGTCTCCGAGGCGTTCTTCGACCACGAATTGCGTGCCGTGCTCTCCCATACGACGCGCAGCAGCAAGCTCGCGATGGCGGCGGGGATGGATCATCTGCTCGAGGCACATCCCGGAACGGACGCGACGGGGGAGAGCCGAGCAGACCTCGCGCGCGTGACCGTCGCGGCGGACCTCGCACCGGGTCAGCCCCTGAAGCTCGTCAAGTTCCTCGTCTACAGCCGGTCGAGCCAGCGCTCACACCCGGCGCTCCGAGATGAAGTCGTGGCCGGTCTCGCAGAGGCGCGACACACCGGATGGGATGGGATCCTGGCGGGACAGCGCGCCTATCTCGACGAATTCTGGGGGCGCGCCGACGTGGCGCTCGACGGAGACACCGAGCTTCAGCAGGCCGTGCGCTTCGCGCTCTTTCACATGCTCCAGGCGGCTGCGCGCGCCGGAAAGCGCCCGATCGCCGCCAAGGGCCTGACCGGGCCCGGCTACGACGGCCACACGTTCTGGGACAGCGAGCGCTTCGTTCAGCCCGTGCTGACCTACGCGGTCCCCGAGGCGGCCCGCGGTGCTCTCAGCTGGCGCCATTCCACACTCGACCTGGCGCGCGAACGCGCCGCTCAGCTGGGCCTCGCCGGCGCCGTCTTCCCGTGGAGGACGATCCGCGGCCAGGAGTGCTCGGCCTACTGGCCTGCCGGCACGGCGGCGTTCCACCTCAGCGGCGACATCGCCGACGCCGTCGTGCGCTATACGGCCGCGACGGGCGACGAGGCCTTCGAGCGCGACATCGGCCTCGAGTTGCTCGTCGAGACCGCGCGGCTCTGGCGCTCGCTCGGTCATCACGATGCGCGGGGGCGCTTCCGCATCGACGGCGTCACCGGACCCGACGAGTACAGCGCGATCGCAGACAACAATGTCTACACCAACCTGCTCGCACAGCGGAACCTGCGCGCGGCCGCCGCGGCCGTGGCGCGCCATCCCCGGCATGCGGCAGCGCTCGGGGCTGATCTGGAGGAGGCGGCGGCGTGGCGAGACGCAGCCCGCGACGTGGTGATCCCGTGGGATGAAGCGCTCGGCGTCCACCCGCAATCGGAGCGGTTCACCGACCACCAGGTGTGGGATTTCGAGCACACGCGGCCGGAGCAGTACCCCTTGCTCCTGCACTTCCCGTATTTCGATCTCTATCGCAAGCAAGTCGTCAAGCAGGCGGATCTCGTGCTCGCCATGCACGTCTTCAGCGACGCGTTCAGTGACGACGAGAAAGCGAGGAACTTCGCCTATTACGAGGCGATCACGGTCAGAGACTCCTCGCTCTCCGCCGGCACCCAGGCTGTCATCGCGGCGGAGGTCGGCCATCTGGAGCTGGCCTACGACTACCTGGCCGAGGCCGCGCTGGTCGACCTGCACGACCTCGGGCAGAACACGCGCGACGGCCTGCACATCGCGAGCCTGGCCGGCGCCCTGATCGCCACGGTCGCCGGGTTCGGCGGCTTGCGGGAGCGTGCCGGCGAGGTCTCATTTGCGCCACGACTGCCGGCGCGGCTCGACCGCCTCGCCTTCCGCCTGGCTTTCCGTGGATGCGTGCTCTCGGTCGAGGCGACCAAGACGCATGCGACCTACGTGCTGCTGGAGGGGGCGCCCATCGAGATTCGCCACCACGGCAAGCCGATCCGCGTCGCGACGGACGCGCCCGCCGTGACGGAGGAGATCCCGCCCGCGCCCAGCCGCCCCGCTCCAACGCAGCCGGATGGCCGTGCTCCGGCTCGGCGTGGCAAGACGGACGGCTGACGCGCGGGGCCGCACGTCTGCATGCGGCCCCGCGCGCTCGTTCAGTGCCGTGGGGCGATTCGCAGAACGCTGCCGGCATCGTCTCGGACCCAGATCGATCCGAGGCCGACCGAGAGCAGGACCGGAATTCCGCCGACCGGCAGGATGCCGATGATCCGGCGAGTTCGCGTGTCGACGCGCAAGACCGACCTCGCGTCCAGGTCCGTCACCCAGAGCGAGCCGAAGCCGAGGCCGACGTTGATCGGGGAAACCGCGCCCTTGACCTTGCCGCTGGGCTTGTTCGTGCGCGGATCGATCCGCGTGATCACGCTTCCGCAGTGGGCGCCTGCGACCCAGACCGCGTCCTGGCTCACTGCGGCAGATCCGCAGGGCTCATCCGATTCATCGAGCGACGAGGTGATGGTTGCCGTGACGGCGTTCGTCGCCTCGTCGATTCGCACGACAGAGTGCAGGTTCGGGATGTTCACCCAGACGGAACCGATGCCGGTCGTCAGCCCGATGTGGTCCGAGCAGCAGGCACTCGCGGGTCCGAGCGGGATTGTGGCGACGACCTTGTTCGTGGCAGGATCGATGCGAGAGACACTGGGGGCACCGTTGTTGGCTACCCACACGGCGCCGGGCGAGGTCGCGACGCCCTGCGGGTCATTCCCGACCCCAATCATCGCCGTCACCTTGCTGGACTCGGGATCGACGCGCGCCACGACATTGTCGGTGCGCATGGACACCCAGACGGCGCCGTTGCCTGCCGTGACGCTTCCGCAGGTGTCGGGCGCTGGCGGGCACGGGTTGACGGGCTTGAGCTTGACGCGACTCGTAATCGCATTCGCGTGCGGGTCGATGCGCATGAGCGTCCATTTGCTCCAGCTCAGGGCCCAGACGGCACCCTCGCCGATCGCCAGCCCGCCGGTCCCCTCGGGGATGGCGATCTTGGCGATCACTTTGGCGCGGGGCCCGATCACCTTGCGCGACGAGGCACTCGCCGAGGCCGTGCCGATCACCGCGACTGCGCATGCGAGTGCGGCGATCGCTCGAATGACTCGATGGTGTGGCTGCATCTCTCCTCCTCGATCGTGCTGGCGGTTGGACCACGATCGAAGCAGCGTGAAAGCTGGTCGGTATCGGGGATTTCCCTGGGACTGAGCCCGTTCCAGGGAAAACCCTGACAAGCTCAGCGCACGGGATCGATGCGAAGAATGCGCCCTTCATCGTCGTGCATCCAGAGCGAGCCGAATCCGAACCGAATGTGGATTGGTATCCCTCCGACCGGGAGGCGCGCCACGACGTGGTGGGTGCGTCGATCGAGCTGATCGACGTTATGGGAGCGCAGGTTTGCGACCCAGATGGTGCCGAACGCCGCGGCCAAGCCGATCGGGTGTGGCTCGAACAACTTCTTCACCGTCTTCGTCCGCTGGTCGATGCGGGCCACTACATCTGCGCAGTCTCCTCCCGCCGACCACACGGTGGACTCGTCCGCGACGAGGCCTGCGCAGGGCGGATAGTCGACGTTGATCACGGTCGTGTCGTTGGTGGCAGGATCGACTCGGATCAGCCTGTTGCCCTGCGAAACGACGACCCAGACAGCGCGTCCTGCCGCGATCACGTCCATGTGCAGTCCGCAGCACATCGACTGAGGGCCCAAGCGGATCGTCTTGACGACGGTGTTCGTCGCCGGGTCGATGCGAGAAAGGCTCGGGACATTGGCGTTCGCGACCCAAACCGCGCGTGGAGTGACGGCAATGCCGAGTGGGCGTCCTCCTACGTGAATCGGCGCGCTCTCCTCGTAGGTCGAAGGATCCATCCGCGTCACGGTGTCCGTGTCCGGATGGGTCACCCAGACTGAGCCGTCACCGACGGCGATCTCCCCACCCCCGGCAATCGGGATCCGCTTGACGATTCTGTTGTGTCTCGGATCGATGCGCGCCAGCCGCGCGGTGAGGTCGCTCATGCTCCAGACCGAGCCCTCGCCGATCGCGAGCGAGCCGCTACCGCTCGGGATTTCGATCTCGGCGACGATCTTGGCGCCGCGGGGTAACCCGGACTGCGCCGCACTTGCCCGCTGGGCCTTCGAGACGGTCGCGGCAGGGACAGCGGGGTTGGCCCCGGTCGAGCTGATGCGCGTCAGGGTGCTCGCGGCGAAGCTGCTCACCCAGACAGACGCGCCCGAGGGCGCAAGCGCGAATCCGGAGGCGTTCGCATCGCGCTGCGCGAAGCGGATGGGCCTCCCGACCCTTCTCCCCGTCGGTACGTGGATCCGGGTGACGGTGCCGCGGCCCGCGCGGCCGGCGAAGAGGTAGTCGCCGGCGCCGACCAGCGCGCTCGGCTCGGGCCCGACCTGGATCGGATCACCGATCGTGCGAAGCGTCTTGGCATCCAGGCGCGCAAGCGTGCCCCGTTCGCGGTCGGTGATCCAGACCTCACCGCCCGCAACTGCAATCCCGAGCGGAAACCCGCCCACGTTCGACTCCGTGATCTCGAGTGTCGCCGGGTCGATGCGCAGCACCTTGCCGGCGTCGCTCGCAGCTACCCAGACAGAGCCGGCGCCGACGGCCAGCCCAAGACTCTGGCCGGCGGGCAACTCGAGCGGGGCCGACCGTTGCAGCAACGTCGTCGTGTCGAGCCGGAGAAGCCGACCGGGGCGGGTCTGCAACGCCCACAGGACATTGCCGTCCTTGACGAGAGGACCGAGGGCGCCCTGGTACTGCCGACTCAGCCGCAGGCTGCCGGTGCGCCAGTCGAGAGCGACGATCCGGCTCGGTCCCGACCCGTTACTGCCGGCGTGCGCGACCGACGCGAACAGCGTGTCGCCGGCGTGCAAGAGGTACCTCGCCTGCCCACCGACGTCGACACTGCGCTTGAGCGCGTCGGACGCGAGATCGAGGCGAAGGATCGGCAATTGGCGGACGGGCAGCTGCGTGTCGACGAGCGCGAACCACACTGCATCCTTGCCGGCAGCCACCGAGCCCGGATGCCCGGGAAGGCCCCCCACCGTCGCGGTCACGCCTCGCGTGGTCGCGTTCTCGCCCGAGTCGCGTCTCACCAGCACGACGGCCCCGGCGACGGCAACGAGCGCGGAGACCGCAACGACCGCAATGCGAAAACGCCGCTGACGGGGATCGCGCGCGACCGGTGTCGCCATGCCCACGTGTTCATCATTTCAGCTCACGAGGGATTTCACCGAGACCGAGCAGATTCCAGGGAAAACCCTGAACTGTCACCACCGCCGTGTGCGACGATTGCAGCATGGTCAAGCGCGTGCTGATCGTCGACGACCACGAGCCCTTCCGTGCGGTGGCGCGTCAACTCCTGGAGGCGGGCGGCTACGTCGTCTCGGGTGAGGCGGCCGACGGCGCGGAAGCCCTCGCGGCGGCAGCAGACGCGCCGCCGGACGCCGTGCTCCTCGACGTGCAACTGCCCGATCGCGACGGATTCTCCGTCGCCAGGGCGCTCTCAGCTGCGGGCGGACCCATGGTCGTACTCGTCTCCACACGTGAGGCAGAGGACTACGGCACGCGAATTGCCACCTGCGGCGCACGCGGGTTCATCCAGAAGTCGCGCCTGTCTGCGGCGGCCTTCGCCGCCCTCCTCGGCTGATGGCGACCGACGCCGCCACTTCCGCGTGGCCTCGAAGCGCGCTGCGCGATCCGGTGCTGCTCGTGCCGGCGGTCGTCGCCGCCGGTCTCGCCGTCGGTTTTCTCGGTTCGAGCGCGGGTGCCCGGGGCATCCGGGTGGCGGCCGACATCGCGCTGTCGTGGGGTCTCGTCGCCGCGTCGGTCGTCGCGCTGGAGCGAGCGCGCTGGCGCCGCCCGCGCGTTCTGCTGGCCGCCGCCGCGTTCGCGCTGCTGGCGGCAGATCTGCAGTGGGCTGACGCGACTGCCGTATGGACGCTCGGCTTCCTGTTCGAGGGGTTGTGGGTTGCGCTCCTCGTCCAGTTGGTGCTGACATTCCCCGACGGCCGTCCATGGTCTCGCGCGGCGCGGCTCACGATCGCCGCCGCGTACGCGGCAACCATCGGCGGACAGGTCGCCGGCGCCTTCGTGGATCCGGAGTCGCGGGACGTGCTCTCGGTTACGACCCAATCGACCGCGGCCGACATCATCGACCGCGCACAGGGCGTGCTCGGTATTGCCGTCGCTCTGGCGCTCTTCGTGCTGGTGGCGCAACGCATGGGTGTTCTGCGCGGACCGGCGCGGCGCGCCCAGGCGCCTCTGCTCGTGGCCGCCGTGCTCACTGTTCCCGTTGCGCTGACCCTCCTTGCGTGGATGACCTGGGCCGGCGGAGACGTGGCGTGGCTCGACGAGATCGGTCGCCTCGTTGCACTGATCCTGCCACTCGGACTCGTCGCGGGCGTGTCCTGGTCTCGGCTCCGTCGGTCGGAAGCGTCCGACCTGGTGGTCGAGCTGGGCCCGGAGGAGGCGACCAGCCTGCGGGAGCGCCTCGCCGACGTTCTCGGCGATCCCACCGTCGAGCTTGCATATCGCCTCGCCGACGGCCGCTACGTGGACGCCAGCGGCGAGCCACTCGAGTTGCCCACCAGCTCGGATCGGGCGATCACGCTCGTGACTGCGCACGGCGAGCAGATCGCTGCGCTCATCCACGACCCGGCCTTGCTCGACGAGCCGGCGCTCGTGGAATCGGTGCGGACGACGGCGGGGCTCGTGCTCGAGAACGAGCGGCTGGCGGCCGAGGTGCGCTCGCAGCTCGCCGAGGTGCGAGCATCGCGTACCCGCATCGTCGCTGCAGCCGACGCCGAGCGGCGACGTATCGAGCGCAACCTCCACGACGGAGCCCAGCAGCGCCTCGTGACGCTGTCACTCGCTCTGGGGCTCTCGGCGTCGCGAGGTCCTGCCCCCGACCCCGACGTGCTTGCGCGCGCGCAGGACGAGGTCGAGGCCGCGATCGGCGAGTTACGCGAGCTCGCGCGCGGGATCCATCCGACGCTCCTGCGCGAGGAAGGGCTCGAGTCGGCGGTCAGGGCGCTGGCGCGAAGGACTCCGCTCCCCGTCGCGGTGGATGCTTCGACTGTTGGACGCCTACCGGACACTGTGGAGCTCGCGGCCTACTTTCTCGTCTCGGAAGCCCTCGCGAACGTGGTCAAGCATGCGCGCGCGTCGCGGGTCGAGGTGCTGCTCGCACGCGACCCGGGCACGCTGCGTGTGGCGGTGACGGACGATGGGGCAGGTGGCGCACGCGCGACGCAGGATTCGGGTCTCGCGGGCTTGCACGACCGGCTGGAAGCTCTCGACGCCAAGCTTGCCATCGCAAGCGAGCCGGGCGTGGGCACCATCATCAGCGCGGAGATTCCATGCGCATCGTGATCGCGGATGACGCGGCGCTCATTCGCGCAGGCATCGCACACGTCCTTGCGGAGGCAGGATTCGAGGTCGTTTCGCAGGTTGGAAACGGTGGCGAGCTGCTCGCGAGCGTCCGCGACGAGCGGCCCGATGTCGCGCTCGTCGACATTCGCATGCCCCCGACACACACCGACGAGGGCGTTCGCGCCGCGCAGCAGATTCGCTCGGACTACCCCGAGACCGCCGTCGTCGTGCTCTCGCAGCACCTCGAGGCTGCCTATGCGCTCAGGCTGATGGAGGAGAGTCCCCAACGCGTCGGGTACCTGCTCAAGGAACGCGTTGGTCGCGTGGAGCAGCTGGTCGACGCAATCGAGCGCGTTGCTGCCGGCGAGTGCGTCGTCGATCGGGCGGTCGTCGACGAGCTGCTTGCCAACCGCGGCCGGGCAGATCCGACTGAGCAGCTCACGCCGCGCGAACGCGAAATCCTGGCGCTCATGGCAGAAGGACGATCGAACCAGGGCATCTGCGGGGCCCTCTGGCTCAGCCCGAAGACCGTCGAGACGCACATCCGCAGTGTGTTCGGCAAGCTCGGAATCACCGCAGCGACCGAGGACAACCGCCGCGTCCTCGCTGTGCTCACCTACCTGCGGCGCTGATGCTGGATTCCCGCGGGCGTCAGATGGTCGCCGGGACGGTCCGGCGATGCCGATGCGAGGCCCGTCGTGGATGCTTTCAGGGTGACGCGGTTCGGCGCGGGGGCCCAGTTGTGTGCGAGCGCGGCTGGGTCGGGGCTGTCGCGCAGTTTCCGGAAGTGCACGCGGCAGAGGGCGAGCTCAACGAGCTGTCCGGCGATCCTCACGTCGCCCCAGTCGAGCGCGGTGGATCCGCAGCGAGCGCCTCGCGCTGCGTGGCGGGCCGGTTGCGGATCGAGGTGCGCGACGCATACGCGGCGCCGTCCGTCGAGGAGTTTTACTCGGTCGCGCATCTCGCCTGGGTTTGTCAAGGCGCCCGCCTTCCGTGTTTGTCGTACGTCGCCCAACGCGGGCTCCCGAATCGTAGAGGTGCCCAATCGCGCGCCCAGAGTGTCCCGGCGCTCACGACGATCGTCGGCGGTCGTCATTGGCCCACCGTAGTCGAGCGCTGACGACGGACCTCCCCCGATCCGCGGTCGCCGTTGGTTGCCGAGCTCGCTACGAGCCGCCGCGCTGAGCAAGCCGATCTGACAGCAACCCCTCTGTCCCGTCCGACGGTCAGCGTCGAGGGGTGTCCGCAACCTGTTCGTAGAGTTGCGCGAACCGCCGGGCGAGGCCGTTCCAGGAGTAGCTGTCGCGCACGTGGCGGGCACCGTTGTCGCCGCGTCGGCGGAGGTCGATCGGGTCATCGACCGCGCGGACGATGGCGTCTGCCAGAGCTTCTTCGTCGTCGGGTGGTACGAGCCAGCCATCGGGGTTGTCGGCCTCGAGGTTGATGAAGCTCGGAGGCCCGCCGCTGAGGGTCCCGATGACGGGCAGGCCGCAGGCCATCGCCTCGAGGTAGACGAGGCCGAATGGCTCGTCCGTGGACGGGGCGACGAAGCAATCCGCACAGGCAAGGCCCTGAGGCAGGTCGTCGTGGCCGCGCCATCCGGCGAAGAAGACCCCGCTCACACCTGCGCCTGTGGCGACCGTGTGCGGGTGCTCGCCCTCCCATTCTCCGGGTGCGCCGCCCCAGATCACGAGCGGGGCAGGGACGGCCATGCGTGGGCGAGCCCGGGCATAGGCGCGCACGAGTAGCGGCACGCGCTTGAATCCGAGGAACCGCCCGACGAACATCAGGACAGGCCGCGACGCTCCCGTGCTCGGGTCGAAGAACGCCTCGGTGACCTCGTGCTCGGTGTAGCCGACGCTCCCCGGAGCTCCGCTCTTCTCATCCCAGCCCTGCGGGTCGCGCACGAGCCAGTCGAGCCAGCGCGCACGGCGCTCCTCGTCGTCCGAACGCCGGACCGCGAAACGCTCGTTGTCGACTCCGTCCGGAAGCAGATGCACTGTCGCCGGGTCGATCCCGAGCAGCCGGACTGCCTCGCGCTGCTGATGGGGGGAGATCACGACCGTGGCATTGGCGCTGTGAGCCGCCGCGCGCATCCGGGCGGCCCACCAGTGCGCGTGCGGGCCCTGGCCGAGTCCCGGCTCTTCGCGTGCGATCGCGTCGAGCATCTTGAGCTCGGTGCCGTGCAGGTGCGTCACGATCGGGACGCCTGGCGCGGCTTGCGCGACCGCGTTGTGGAGTGGCGTGAGATGGTGCAGATGGAAGATCCGGGCGCGCCTCAGGCCTTGCGATCTTGCGATCAGTCTCGCCCAGGCCCCGGCCATCCGCTCAGCCTGATCCGGGGAGACCCTCGGGAACGATCTGTCGGGGACGCCCTCGCGCTCCTCGTACGAGGGTTGCATCGGGAATGGAGCATCCATGGGATCGGCCCCGCGCTCCCAGGCTGCGACGGCCTCGTCATACGCGCCCGGCTCGGTCTCGATGCCGGCGAAGAACGCTCGCGCGTTCGTGCGAGCACTTGCGCTGCCGAGCGATCCGCACGCAAGCGTCACGCTCCAGCCCTGCTCGCCCAGGGCGCGGGACAGGTAGCCGGCGACCTGCGCCGATCCTCCGCGGGGATAGAAGAACAGGCCCATCCCTACCGAGTTGTCTTCGCCCGCCAAGCGCGGAGCCTAGCTCCTCGCCGCTGCGGGCGACTGCTCAGCCTCGCTCAGCCTCGCTCAGCTTCGCTCGGCTTCGCTCGGCCTCGCCCAGCAGCCGCACCGCCCGGCGCCGGTCTCGGGCCATGCGAGCGATCGATCGCAATTCGTGCCGGACGAGCGGAAGAGAGGGAAGCGGCCGGACGACATAGCGATAGCGCGTGGCGTAGCCGTGGCGACGGTAGAGCCGGTCGAACAGGAAGCGCGCGCGGGGGAAGTGCCGGATGGAGCAGACCAGCACGACCTCCGATGCACCCTCGATGCTTCGCACCAGCGCCAGCGAGCGAACGGCGTTCTCAGCCGTATTGACAGCCTGCGGCTCCCTGATCAAGGGCACGCCGGCGGGACCCCGCCACTCCTGGGCCATCAAATCGGCCTCCGCCGGGCCTCCGGTGGACGACCAGCCGGTGAAGATCACGGCCCGTGGCCGCAACTCCGCTGCGATCTGCTCGGCTCTGCGCACCGCCGCGCGGCAGATGGAACTGATTCCGTGCGAACCGTCGTCGCCGATCTCGTGGTATCCCAGAACCACGATGACGCGATCCGGAACGCCGTCGGGCCGGTTCGCGAGTGCTCCGGGAGCGGGCTTTTCGAGCACCCCTGCCATCAGTCGAAATCATTCGCTTGCACGATGCGAGGTCCTTCGTCGAAGACGCGTGGGACTCGGCGGTGTGAGACCGCGGGCCGGTTCTCTCAAGCGAACGCTAGTCGCGCGCCGTGCTGCGAACGAGGCTGCCCGGTGACGCTTTGGTGAGCACCCGGTGAACCCGCAGGACGAAATCTCATGCTCGTCGGCGATCGTCGGCGTCGCAGGATCGCCGCCAGAGCGTCGTGCGGCCGGGCTATCCGGCGGCTGCCGGGGCATCCGCGTGCCGCGCGAGCGCGGCTTGCAGCAACGAGCGTGCGGACCATCGCATGACGTCGACGGCTTGTGGTCGTGAGAGCCCGGCGATGTCCGTGAGCCAGACGAGGGAGTCGATGCCGACTGCCGAGGCGATCGCCAGGACGAGCCGTTGCAGGTCGGGTTCGGAGAGTCGTCCTTGGAGTGGGGTGAGCGCATCGGCAACCCAGACGATGCGCCGTCCCACGCGGAAAGGAAGGTCAGGGCGCCGGGCGTCCTCTGGCTCGAGCGAGAGCCGCAACATGGCGCGCAGCTCGGTCTCGTGGTCGACTGCCTGGCGCGCGATTGCCTCGGCGACGAGCTCGAGCCGGGTCGCGGGATCGGTGGGCGGCTCCGCGCCGAGTAGCGATGTCCCGTCGATCTCGGGGTAGGTCGCGATGAGCAGCGCCTGCTGGTTCGCGAAGTAGCGGTAGGCCGTTGCGCGAGAGATCTCAGCAGCGGCGGCCGCCTGCTCGACCGTGGGCGCGACTCCGCTCGCCATCAGCTGCCGCGCGGCCGCGACGAGGGCCGCGCGCGTGCGCGCCTTCTGCTGGACCCGGCCCGTCTCGCTCATGAGATTGACATGCTCATTACGGGACAGTAGTCTAACATGAGACGACAGTCTCACAAGAGCGGAGGAGATCCATGCACGCTCCGAATGAGGACGAGGCGCGTTCCCACGTGGTGGCGGCGCTCGCGGGCGACGCACTCTGGTTCAACGGCGCGTTGCAGAACATCAAGGTCCCCGGAGAGTGGAGCGACGACGCGTTCTCGCTCGTCGAGGTCGTGTCGACCGGCGGGAGGGCCACCGGACTGCACACCGACCCGAGCCACGAGACGTTCTACCTGCTCGAGGGCACCATCCTCTTCCACGTCGATGGAGACGAGCACCAGGCGCAGGCAGGGGAGACGGTCGCAATCCGGCGCGGAGTCCCGCATGCGTTCCTCGTCACCTCCGAGACCGCGCGCTTCCTTGTCATGAATACGCCCGGGGGGCATGACCGCTTCTTTCGCGCGGGCGGCGAACCGGCGAGCAGCCGAGACCTGGACTCGGCGCCGGCACCCGACCTCGAGCGCACGATGGCGGCAGCACATGCCCATGGGGTCGTGTTCCTCGGGCCACCTCCGTTCGCAGCGGCCTCCGTGCGGACGGCGAGCGGCTCGCGCTGAGCACGTGGGCTGGGCCGTCAATCTTCGAGCACGATTCGTCGCACGCTGCGCGGCCCGCCGGGGAGTCACAGCGGGCGCGCAGATCTCGTAGGCCGTGCTGAGACCGGCCCTCAGGACGGGTAGTCGCTGAACCGCTTGGACTCGATGCTTGTCGTAGCGGCGTCGAGCGACGGCTGGATCGAGAAGATCTCATCCAGGTGCGCGAGTCGGGCCAAACGCGAGACGGATCCTGGTGCGGGATCGATCACCAGCGCGAATTCGCCACCGAGCCTGCCTGTCAACTCGCGGGTCTGGAGCAGCACGCCGATGGTGGTCGAGTCGATGAACACGCAGTCGCTGAGATCCACGATGAGGCTTGGCGCGCGCACGGCTGCGCGCGCGAGCACCGTTCTGAGCGTCTCGTAGTGGCCCAGGTCGTGCTCACCGATCAGCGCGACCACCGCGATGTCGCGTCCGGCCGATGCGAGTTCCACGCGGTTGGGTGGTGGGGTGCGGGAGTCGATGCTGAGCATGCTGATCCGCTCACAGAGCCTCGAGGCCAGTGTCAGCGTGCTCATCCTCGCCGGATTCGACGCCTACGACTGGGTGATCAGCAGCTTCCGCCGCCGGTGCGTCGGCCGCTTGGATCACCGTACGCCGCTGGGCTTGGGTGGTCAAGCGTCGCGCGTGCTCACGACGTGACGGACGTGTCCTCGCCATACGCGAGACGCTGCGTCCTCGGTATTCCCATGGCTTCACCGCTCTGCGGATGACTCCTTCGCGGCCTGGTCATCGAGTTCCGCGACCCATTCGGCGTGGTGATGCTCGGCCCAATCCCGGCGAACGCTGCCAAGCGTCATCCCGCGCAGCGCCGGCCGCGTCGCACGGTGAAGCAGAGCGAGATAGATGTGGCCGGCCACGAGGATGGCGGCGACTCCCGCCGCGAGGCCGTGGAGACCAGCGAGGGCCCGGAATGGGGCGAGGACGGAGGTGAAACGGCCGAGCTCACCGAGACCGGAGAGGTAGAGGACGGCGAACACGAGCAGCACCAGACGAGCATTCACTTTCTGACCCGCGTTGAAGCGGCCACTCGGCGGCAGGTCACCACCGGCGAGATACGCACGCGGGGCGAGTCGAAGCCAGCGCCTGTCGGCCGAATTCAGCTGCCGCAGGTCACGCACCGTCTGTGCGAGCGGTCGGCGGCTGCGGCGCCGCACGATGAGCAATGCAATGCCCAGCAGGAGCGCGACGGCCGAGGCGACGTGCACGACGAGGACCGCGTGGTGGCCAAGCGGCCCGATGCCGCCAATGAAGACGCCGGTCGCGAGCATGGCGGCGAACGTCGCGGCGAGGAGCCAGTGCGCGATCCGCTCGCTGACGGTGAAGCGCGGAATCAAGCGCGCAGCCTCCCCGCGGCCTGCGCTTCCCGGCACGGCTCCGCGGCCGCTCACTTCGGGAACCCTGGAGTGGAGAGCACGCGCTCGTCGGCGAGGATCGTCATGGCCTCGTAGCCTGCCAGCTTGGCGGTCCAGGCCGGCCCACGGGTGCCCATTGCAAAGGCTGCCGTGGCGTACGCATCCGCGGTCGCGAGGTCCGGGCCGGTGATCGTGACCGAGAGCACGCCGGCGGGTGGGCGGCGTGTGTGAGGGTCGATGACATGGTCACCGCGAGCGTAGGCGCCGGAGGTCGCGATCGCCAGGTCGTTTGCGACCACGACCGCAGCGACCTTGTGGCTGAGCACCGGATGCTGGATTCCGACCCGCCAGCAGTCGTCGGGGTGGCCACGGCCGCGCACGATCACGTCTCCTCCCGCGTTGATTGCGAAATTCCGTGCACCCAGGCCCCACAGGATCCCCGCGACGCGGTCGACGGACCAGCCCTTGACGAGACCGGACGGATCGAGGACCGACCGCGAGGCGGCGTGGACGTCGAAATACCCCTGCGTCGCCTCGCGCAACACGGCGCAACGCGACAGCACCTCCTGCACATCCGCATGGACCTCGGAGCTCGCGATCTCCCCCCGGTTGAGGCGGGAGATCTCGCTCTCCTCCTTGTAGGTGCTGAAGCGCGCGTCGATCGAGCGGAACTCGTCGAAGGCCCGCCCGAGCATCGCCCCGTCTGTGTCCACGTCGCGCAGGTCGATGACGATCGGCATGCCCATCACGTGCTCGACCCGGCGGATGCCCGGCAGCGCAGTGGCTACCACGCCTTCTCCTTCGCGATCGCCGCCTGGAGCGACTGCCCGAACGCATCGCTCGTGTAGGTCGCGCCGGAGACGATGTAGATGTGCGTGCTCTGCGCCGTCAGGGCCTCCTGGATGAGGGTCGGCAATGCGTGCTGGCTGATGAACTGGGAGCGGCCGGTGTGGTCCGGGAAGACGGGCACCTTGATGGACTCGATGTGGCGCTTGACCGTCTTCTTGGTGCCGGCGGTGGTCGTTGTCTTCTTGACGACGATCGTGACCTGCAGATTGCCCCATTGATCAGCCTGTGCGATACCGCCCGTGAAGGTCTTCCTGGCGACGACGATCTTCTTCGCGCTCGACGTCGGGGCGGCAACGGCCGCCAGGGCGTTGACGTTGGGCATGGCGACAGCCACCGTCGTCAGGACGATCGTGAGATGCTTGCGCACGGCGGACCCTTTCACTGTCAGATCAGAGCGAAGCGCTCGGCGTGGATCTGGCGCCGCGGCACGCGCGCGTCGCGAACGTTCTTGAGGATGAACGCCGCCATCGCGGGCGGCCCGCACAGGAAAACGTCGCGCTCGACGAGGTCGGGCACGAGCTCGAGCAGGTGCTTCGGAGCGAGCAACTCGCGCCCGTTGCCCTGGTGATCTCCGATCAGGTAGTGCACGACGGCGCCGCCGGCGGTGGCGATCGCATCGAGCTCCTCGCGGAAGATCACGTCCTCGTCGGTGAGCGCCCGGTAGAGGACGACGAGGTCGCCCTTCATCGTCTCCATCAGCGCGCGGATCGGGGTGATCCCGATGCCGCCGGCGATGAGCACGGCCTTGTCGCTGTGGCGGCGGTCATCCGTGAAGACGCCGAACGGGCCCTCTGCGATCACCCTGGTGCCCGGCGGGATCTGAGCGACTCGCGCGGTGTGGTCGCCGAGGCCCTTGACGGTGATGCGAAGCGAGCCGTCTTCGGGCACGGCCGACAGAGAGAACGGGTGAGCGGTGCCCCAGGCGTGCCGTGCCAGGAAACGCCAGAGGAAGAACTGTCCGGCATGAGCGCCCATACGATCCAGCCTACGCCCCGTAATCCGCAGCGACACGACGCCCGGCCCTTCCGGGGTCACCTCGGCCACGCGGAGCCTGTACCGCGCCGCTCGTGACAACGGCACGAGTACGCGCCAGATGACCAGCACCGCAATCGTCAAGAGGTAGAGCGCCCTCCAGTAGTCGGCCGCGACGCGGTCGAGCACCAACTCGTTCCCCGTCGGTATCTCGTGGAACCAGGAGAGCGCGATGGCGGCGTAGGCCATCAGGTGGACGCTGTACCACCACTCATATCGCAGCCGGCGGCGCACGATTACAAGGGAGGTCGCCACCACCGCGATGAACAGCGCCGTCCCGATGGTCGCAGTGATCATCCCGGGGTAGATGCCGCCCCCGAGCATCGTCGAGATCTCCTTGCTCAGCGGGTACCTGTCGACGAGCGAGTACCCCCAGACCGTGAAGATCACGTGAGCCAGCACGAGATCGATGCAGACGTGCCCGTTCCAGCGGTGCCACACCGTGAGCCGGTCGAACCCCACCAGTCGCTCGAGCACTGGCAGTCGGGCGAGCAACACGACCTGAACGAGGGCGAGGTAGGCCCCGAGCAGTCCGGTCAGTCGCCCGATGCCCGTGAGCAGGTCGCCAGTCGAGTGCGGGTGCAGGTTGCCGCCGTGAACCCACAGCCATGTGATGGCTGCGGCGTTGCCGAGGAAGACCACTGCGAGCAGCGTCGCGCACGTCCGCCGGAGCAGAACGCTGCGCGCACGCCCGCCCGAGCGCGCAAGTGTCTGCGACTGCAGCATATCTCCCAGGCTAGGCTCGAGACATAAGAACTGCGTGAGAACCGCCACGCTGAGAGCGGTCGCCCGCCTCCCGCTGGGTCACCTGCAACCTGAACTGCGGCCGACTGGCAGGCTGAACGTGGATGTCCGATGTGCTCGCTCTCGCTCTGCTCGTCGTCTCGGTCGGCCTCGTCGACTCGCTCAACCCGGGCACCATCCTGCCGGCGCTCTATCTGGCCACGGGCGACCACGCCGCCCGCCGAATGCTCCGCTTCGCAGCGGGAGTGGTCGCGGTCAATCTGCTCGCGGGCGTCGCGCTGCTCGCCGGACCGGGCCAGCTCGTGCTGGCGAACCTCCCCCACGCGGGCGCTCGCACACGGCATTTCGCTGAGCTCGCCCTCGCCGCCGCTCTGCTCCTGGCGGCCGGCCTGGCCTGGTGGGCGCGGGACGCCATTCGCGATCGCTTCGCGCGCCCCAGCAGGAGCCCCAACCGTGGTCCGTTGCTGTTCGGCGCGACTGTCGCGCTCGTCGAGTTGCCGACGGCGCTGCCCTATTTCGCCGTCATCGCCGCCGTGTCCGGGTCGCGAGCCAGCTTCCTCACACAGGTCGTCATGCTCGGATTGTTCAATCTCGCATTCATCGCGCCGATCATCGTGATCGCCGCTCTGAGCCGTGCCTCGCACGACTCGGTTGCACTGCGCATCCGGATTCGGGCCCTCTTGCTGGCGCACGTCGGCGAGCTCATTGCAGGCTTGCTGCTCGCGATCGCCGTCGCGCTGGCCGTCGTCGGTACGCTGGGATTTGCGCGCTGACTGCCGGGTGGCAGAGACCGCGAGCCCCTGCACTACGCTCTCCTGCCATGCAGTTGGCTCATCGCCCGGATCTGGGGAGCTTCGCGATCGGATTCGACCAGCGCGACCGCGCGCGGCTGCACGAGCTCTGGGATCAGTCCCTGACGTCGCAGCGCTGGTCGCAGGGCCCGCTCGTCGAGGCGTTCGAGTCGGCCTGGGAGAACTGGAACGGGTTGCCGGCCGTGGCAACGAACAGCTGGTCGGGGGCGGCGCTGGCGGCGCTCGAGTTCGCCGGGGTGCGCGGAGAGACGGTGCTGTGCCCGTCGAACACCTTCATGGCGACACCGCTCGTCGCGCGGGCGGCAGGTGCGGAGGTCGTCTTCGTCGACTGCAACCGCGAGGATCTGTGCGCCTCGTTCGCCGATTTCGAGGCGAAAGCGCTGGCGCATCGACCGCGCGCGGCGTTCCTCGTCCACATCGGAGGCCACATCGCGTTCGAGGTCGAGCGCATCGCTGCGTTCTGTCGTGCCGAGGGCATCTTCCTGATCGAGGACTGCGCGCACTCCCATGGAGCCTCCTTCCACGGCCGTCGTCCGGGTACGTGGGGCGATGCCGGGATCTGGTCCTTCGCGGCGACGAAGACGATCTCCACGGGCGAGGGCGGGTTGCTCGTCTCCCGCCACGACGATCTGGTGTCGTTCGCCCGCTCCTATCGCGACTACGGCAAGCCGGACTATTCCCAGGCGGGGCTGAACCTGCGTATGAACGAATTCACGGCTGCGCTGGGCATCGTCGGGGTCGAGCGCCTGGAAGAGATCACGGCGTGGAAGAACGCCGCGGCGCGCGACTGGCTCGACGCCGACCACCCCGGCCGGCTCCGCCTCCCCCCCGGGATGATCTCGGGCCTCTACAAGTACATCGTGTTCCAGCCGATCGAGCGCTCGACCGGCAAGGTGTACGACGAGCCCTGCCACCGCATCATGGGACATGCCGTGGATTTGCCGAATACGGACTGGGTTGCTGACAACCACTGGTGCGTGCCCCTGTACTATCAGCCCTCGACGGGGCCGGGGGTGGAAGAAGGGACGGATGTGTGAGAGTCCTTGTGACGGGCGGGTCGGGCTTCATCGGCTCGCACGTCGTCAACCGCCTCATGGCCTGCGGCCACCAGCCGCGTGTGTTCGATCTCGTGCTTTCGGCGCGACATGTCGCTGATGGCGTCGAGAGCGTCGTTGGCGACATCCTCGATGCCTCTGCGCTGAGGGAGGCGATGCGCGGGTGCGACGCCGTCGTGCACCTCGCCGCCGTGGCGGACGTCGACGAGGTTGCGCTCGACCCGCTGCGCGCCGAGGTCGTCAACACGCGCGGGACCGGCGTCATGCTCGAGACGGCTCGCGCGGAGGGGATTCGCCACCTCGTCTACGGCAGTACGATCTGGGTCTACGGGAACGCGCCGGGGATCGACCCGCTCGGTGAGGACACGCTGCTCGTGGCGCCCGATCACCTCTACACGGCGACGAAGCTCGCGGGTGAGATGTACTGCCGTTCCTACGCAGCGATGTACGGCCTCGCGCCGACCATCCTGCGCTTCGGCATCCCGCACGGCCCCGGCGCGCGCGACGCGACGGTCGTTGCCCGCTTCGTCGCCCGCGCGCTCGCGGGCGAGCCGCTCAGCATCAACGGCGACGGCAACCAGGCGCGCCAGTTCGTCTACGTCGAGGACCTTGCCGAGGGCATCGTGTCCTCGCTGACCGAGGCAGCGCAGGGCCGGACCTACAACCTGGTGGGCGAGGAGACCGTGAGCGTGCGCGAGATCGCGGGCATCGTCGGCGACCTGATCGGCAACGTCTCGATCGTGCATGTGCCCGGCCGGCAGAGCGATCTCGCCCGCGTGCAGATCTCGGGCCTGCGGGCGTGGGAGGAGCTCGGCTGGCGTACGACCACGCCCTTCGCCGACGGCGTGGCGCGCTATATCGAGTCGGTCACCGCGACGAACGGCTCACCGAGCTCCTCGACCGCAGCGAGGATCCCCGGGAGTGCGGCCACCGTCCTTCGCCAGGAGTTCGGCGCGCTGTAGTGATCCGCGTCGTGCAGCAGCACGACGTCACCCGCTACCAGACCGCGCGTCGCGCGCCGTGTGATCGCATCGGCGGTTTCGCGCGCCCCCCAGTCTCGACCCCACCTGGACCACAGCAGCGGTGCCCAGCCCCGTCGCCGCGCGAGCCTCAGGCCGCCACTGGAGAAGACGCCGTAGGGCGGCCGGTAGCACGTGGGCTCGCGCCCAGTCGCTGCCGCGATCACCTCGAATGCGCGATCGAGGTCGCTTTCGAGCGCGCGGACGCTGCGCCGCAGGAGGAGGCGGTGGCGATAGCCGTGCAGTCCGATCTCGTGCCCGGCGGCGACGATCTCGGCGGCAAGGGCCGGCCGGCGGACGACCTGCTCGCCCACGAGGAAGAACGTCGCCCTGGCCCCGCCGGCCGAGAGCGCGGCGAGGGTCGCCGGCGTGCCCTGCGGGTGCGGACCGTCGTCAAACGTGAGCGCAACGCCGCGGGGCTGCGCGAGGCGGCAGGGCACCCCGAGGCGTTCGGCAAGCGCCGGCGCGAGCGGCAAGGGAGCGGGCCAGCACCATGCAGTCGCCGCGCCGGCACAGCAGGCGGCGGCGACGGCGCGCACCGTTACACCACCGCCGCATCTCTTGCGCGATCTGCGAGCGCGAGCACGAACGAGGCCGCCGAGGGGAGCTCTGCGAAGCGCGGATCCGGCCGCCGGGGACGCGCGATCGCTCGCACGAGTGCACGGCGGAGCTCTGCTCGAGTGGCTGCGACGTCGGCGAGACCGAAGCGGCGGAGCGCCTCGTCGTTGCGCCGGATGTGCCCCCGGCCCCACCCGTAAGAGACGGCGGGGCAGCCGCGCATGAGCGACTCGAGGACGGTCAAGCCACAGGTCGAGTGGACGAGGACGTCGCCGGCCGCCATCCACTCGGGCATGCGATCGGTGAACCCCTCGGTGCGCACGCGCGGCTCCGTCGCGAAGACCGAGCTGACGCGGCGCTGAAGGGCCTCGTTGTGCCCGCACAGGCAGACGACCTGCGTGACACCCGCCAATTGCAATGCCTCGTCGATGGCGCCGAGCACGTCGCCGACGCCCCAGCCGCCGCCCGATACGAGCACGACCGCGCCCTCGGCCGGGAGACCGAGTTCACGGCGCGCTGCGGCGGCGGGCCTTGGGGTGCGGAATTCGGGGCGCGAGAAGCCGTGGGCGCAGTGGATCTCGGTGTCCGCGCCCGCGATACGCCGCACCTCGGGGATCGACTCCGGGTGCGTCACGAGGTGGACGTCGACCCCCGGGCTGGCCCAGTAGTCGAGCGCGGCGAGATCCGTGATGGCCGCACAGACCGGGACATCCAGGCGCCCCGCACGGCGCAGCCGGCCGAGCACCTCGGTGATGTTGGGATAGGTGGAGACGATGACGTCGGGACGGCTCCGCGCGATCAGGGCGAGCAGCCCGCGTGCGCTCTGGTGTGTCAGGAGTGCCTGTGTCCCCCGGCGCGTGGGGCCGCATCCGGCGAAGAGCCAGAAGCCGACGTCCCAGAGCACCTGGAAACGAAAGAACACGACGGTCGCCACGTCGGCGCTCATCAGCTTGACGAGTCCGCCGACCGCCTCCAGCGCATCTTCCGTGAGGACGTCGACGCCCGGACGTTCCGCCTGCAGCTGAGCCGTCAGCGTCGCTGCCGGAAGGTCGTGTCCCGCGCCCACGCTCGCGGTCAGGATCAGGACGCGCTGTGCGGGCGGCCCCTTCCTCAATTGCGCTGGTCGGAGCGTGCAGCATCGGCCTCGCGTGGCACGCGGCGTGCGCGCGTGGAATAGGTGCCGAAGACCAGGTCCCACCACGGAGCACTCACGCCGAAGCCGCGGTGCTCGTCCTCGAAGTGGTGGCGCATGTGGAGTTGGTGCAGGAGTCGCGCGAGCCGGCTCTTCGGACGATGGTGATGGAGAGCGAAATGCACCATGTCGTAGGCGAGGTAGCCGCTGTAGAAGCCGGCGCAGACCGCCCAGCCATCGGCGGCTCCGAGCGCCACCAGGAAGAGCCCGAGGAACGCCGCACCCAGCGGGACGGAGACGACAGGCGGCAGCACGAGACGCCGGCGGTCGTTGGGGTGGTCGTGATGCACGCCATGGATCATCCAGTGAAGCCGAGCACCGATCGGGTGCTTGGGCTCGAAATGAAAGACGGTGCGATGCGTCCAGTACTCGGCCAGCGTCCAGAAGATCCAGCCTGAGACGAACGCGATCGTCGTTCGCTCCAGCGACGTCCCGCGCAGGCTGATCACGGCGAGGAGCACGATCGCCGGTCCGAAGACGAGCGGGGGCGTGGCAGGATGCACGCGCGTCAGGCGGTCGAGCCTTCCCGAGCGGAAGATCGGCGGCGACGCCTGCAGCAGCGCCGATCGCGACGCCTGGCGATCCTGTCCGGGCGGTTCGTCGGTCACACTGGCGAGTCTACTGTCGAGGTCACGCTCTCGGGAGGCTTTCCGCCTTCCTCCGCCGATGATCTCGCGGGAACGATCAGCACCGGGCGGTGGGCCTGCTGCGCGATGCCGTGGGACACCGAGCCCAGCACGAGCGACTCGAGCGCCGAGAGCCCCCGCGCGCCCGCGACGATCAGACCCGCGTCGTGGCGGTCACCGGCTGCGAGAATCGCGTGGCAGATGCCGTTGAAGTCCATCTCGACGGCTTCGGGCGTCGCGTCGAGACCGGCCTCGGACGCTCTCCGGCATCCCTCCGCGGCCAGCTCTTCGGCTGCCCTCTGCAGTGCGACGTGATTGCAAAGCGGCACAGAGAGGGCGCCGCCCCGCGCCGGGGCGGCCATGCCGATCGGACTCCACACGTGCAGGACGACGGTCTTGCGTCCGGGGAACAGCTCCGCGGTCACCTCGATGGCGTGACGGGCGCCCGAGGAGCGGTCGCAGCAGAGCAGGAGCGGCAGTTGCGGCGCGATCTCTGCAGCACGGTCGCCGACCTGGCGGTGTCCCTTCGACCTGGAGGAGGGGACGATCATCAGCGGCCGGTCACTCGAGTGGGCCACCGCTCGAGCGACGGATCCGAGCCGGTGTACGTGCAAGAACTGCTCGCCGTCGCCGCGTGACCCCATGACGATGAGCGGCACCTGGTGCGAGCCGGCAACGTCGATGATGGCGCCTGCCAGGCCTCGCGACGCTTCCGCGGTCGTCCAGGTCGCATCCAGGCCGAGCTCTCTGGCACGAGCAGCACCGTTTGCGGCCATCTTGTGTGCGGCGTCGTCCAGCACTGCCACGTCCATCATCGGGTACGCCCCGAAGATGAGCAGAGGCTCCCAGGCAGTCAGCACGAGAACCCGTCGACCGGGGAAGGCGCTCGCCGTGAATCCGAGCGTCTCATGGGCGTTCTCCGAGCCGTCGTAGCAGACGAGAATCGGGTGATTGGGGTCAGACGTCATCGGCAGATGCCTCCCCTCGCGCAGCGGCGAGCGTTGCGCGAGCCTCCAGTGGCTCGGTTGCCTGGTTGCAGACATCGCGCAACCAGTACGCCCATCGTGGGCGTGCGAGGCCATCGCGGCTTCGGTGCCCGCCCTCTACCGAGTAGCGGTTTTTCCGCACTGCCCGAAGGCGCGACCGCGTTCCGCGGCCGTCGCTCGCTGTCGGTCGGCTGCCGCCGACGACGAACCAGGCGCCCGTCCCGCCCGAGCCGGGCGCCGCGACGAGCGCATCGGCTCCGGCGCCATCGAGCGCCGAGCCGGCTGCGATCGCGCTCGCGGCCATCGAGCCGGCGACTGCCGGAGCGATCTTCGCGGGAGCCAGGGCAAGGTCGGAGGTGAATGCGCCCGGGTTCGCACGACCGTCGTCCACGTCGTCCAGCCCATCGATTCGGCATGTCCCTCTCCGTCGCCCGTTGCCCTACCGGAGCGTGCGTGGACGCCTGCACGACGGTTATGAACCTCCGGCGAGGGGCGTCCCGCCCGAACGGGCAGGCTTGGATCATGGCCACGCGCGGGCCGTGGATTGTCAGCCGCGGTCCAGGGCCGGCGCCCGTCTCAGCCGGAGGTGCGAGGTGGTGACGACGAGCAGTCCCGTCGCGAGTGTGGGCAGCACCGTGAGCGCCCGGTAGAGGAGGACGGCGGCCACGACGGCCGTGCCCGGGCCGCCGAAGCCGACGAGCGCGGCAGTCAGACTCAGCTCGAAGACGCCGAAGCCGCCGGGCGTCAGCTCGATGCCGCTGACGAAACGCGCCAGGGCCCAGGCGGCGAAGATCTCGACGAACGAGACGCGCGAGGACGACACCCCCAGAGCACGGAGAGCCGCGGTGAGCGTGAGCAGCGTCGCAAGGCCGTTCACGATGGTCGTCACCGTCAGGGGCAACCAGCGGGTGCGCAGCAGGCCGACGGCATCGCGCCGGAAGTGCTCGAAGGTCAGCCCGTTCCACTGGACCGGTGAGCGGCGCATGAGCTCGAGCACCGCGTTGGCGGCGCGGGCAGCGCGATCACCGATCACAAGGGCGAGGCGGCTGCTGCCCATCACCAGCGCCCCGACGACTAGGAGCACGGCGAGCAGACCCGCGCCGAAGAAGGCGGCGGGCGCCAGCGTCGCGGTCTGGTGCCCCGACAGCGAGAGCAGACAGATCGCCACGATCGGATAGGTCAGGTTCGCGAGCTGGTTCCAGAGCGACGTCAGCGACACCGCGCGACCCGTCTCGGCCCTCGGGAAGCCGCGTCTACGGAGGAGCTGGTACGCGATCCCGATGCCGACCGCGGATCCGGCCGGGGCGATGAGCGATGCCGCGGTCGAGGCCTGGGTGACGCCGACCGCCGGCCAGAAGCGAAGTCCTGGCAGGGCGACCTGCCACGGCGGGGCGAAGGTCACGAGATCCAGGATCGCGCAGCCGCCGAGGATGCCGATCCAGCTCCACGAGAGCGTGCCGACGAGGTGCCACGCCCGGCCGTAGTCGCCGACCTGCGGAAGCACGTACGCGAACGTCCCGCCGATGACGGCGGCAGCGAGCGCTCCGAGCACGAGCCTTCTCACGTCCGGGTTATGCCACCGCAGTGCGCGCGTCAAGCCAACCGCCGCTGAGGCCGGCCAAGGCGGAAGAAGCGATGCGGCTCCATTCGACGCTCGCGCCCACGGAGCGGCGCGACCGCAATCGAGGTTCAAAGGAGCTAGGCTCGGCCCATGCGCGCCAGGCTTCTGGTCGCCGCTGTCGGCACGGTTTCGTTGCTTGCCGTTGCCTCGCCGCTCAGCGCGCGAGACGCCGAGGTGGGTGCCTGGCGCATCTGGCGCAGCACCCGAGGGGTCGTGGATATCGCCGGTCCCCGGAGCGACGGGCGGTTCGTCGTGGCCGCCCGTGGACGGCTCTTCCTTCTGCGCCTGCGGACGGGGGGCCTGTCGCCCTACCCGTCTGCGGGTCGGCGCTATGCGGCGAACCCGAAGCTCGAGCCCTACATCGCGGTCGCCGACGCGCAGCAGGCGGCCGGGGGCTGCAGCTTTCCGCGAGGCACGGTCTACGCGATCCAACCGGCCGGCGCGGCCGGGATCTTCTCGGTCTCACCGGGCGGCCGCGTCCGCCGCTTCGCGGAGATTCGCGGCGTCAAGACGCTGAACGGCATCGTCTTCGACACGGTCGGCCGCTTCGGCCGCAAGCTGCTGGTGGTGGGCCTGACCGCCGACGCCCAGGGCGTGGTGATCGCCGTCGACTGCCGTGGGCAGACGCGGACGCTCACTCGCTCGGCACCGCACCTCGAGGGTGGCCTGGCGGTCGCGCCGGCGGGCTTCGGCGCCTTCGGGGGAGATCTGATCGTCCCGGACGAGGTGGACGGCCGACTGCTCGCCGTGTCACCGGATGGAAGCGTCCGCGACATCGCAGATCCCGGCCAGCCCGCGGGCGGTGACATCGGCGTCGAGAGCCTCGGCTTCGTGCCCTCTGCGAACGCAGACGCGTATCTCGCCGATCGGCTCACCCCGGGCAACGCGAACCCCGGGCACGATGCAATCCTGCAGATCTCCGCAGACGCGCTGCGATCAGCCGGCGTGGCTCCTGGTGACCTGCTCGCAGCGCTCGAGGGCGGCGCGACGACGATCCGCGTGCGCTGCGCGGCCACGTGCAACGTGAGTGAGGTCGCGACAGGGCCGGCCGGCGCGCATGCCGAGGGCTCGATCGGCTTCGCGCCCTGACCCTTGTCGCCCGCCCGCTCCGTCGGCTAGTATCGATTAGAGCGAGTGGGATCGGGTGCAAAGGAGCGCGACGTGAACGTTCTCGGTTTTGACGGCAACCCGGCATCGCTTCGACCTGAGCCGGGTGCGGTCGGCGCCCTCGACGACGGCGAGTGGTGGCAGGAGCCGGCGTGTGCGCGCGTCCTTATCGTGGCGGCTTCCGGCGAGTGGGCGACTCCTGCGCTGCTCGAGGCAGTGCGCCGGCGTGCCGCCTCCGGGCCGGCCGAGTTCCATGTCGTCCTTCCCGATCCGGCACAGCATGCCGAGCTCACGGACCGCCAGCGCCGCCGGAGCCGCCGGCGCGGAATGGCGGTGCTGCATGATGCCCTGCGTCTGCTCACGGAGGCGGCGGGCACTACGGTCAATGGCTCGGTCTCCGGACGTCACGACCCCATGGACGCAGTCGAGGAGACGCTGCAGACGGAGCACGTCGACGAGATCATCCTCGCAACCGTCCATCACCGCGTGTCCGAACGACTGCATGTCGATCTTCCACGACGGATGGCGCACCTCGGCCTCCCTGTGACCACGGTCATGACCGACGAGCCTGACGACGCCTAGCGGCGCGAGCATCCGGGCCCTCCCGGACTCCGATGCTCGTGGCCGGGGCCTGGGTTCGCGAGCATGGCTGTGTGCGCTGTTCGGCGCCTGCGCGCTGGTCTGGCTTCCGGCTGTGGTCGCAGAAGCGCGCGTGGTGCCGCTGGGCCGCTCCTGGCAGGGCAGGCCGATCACCGCGGTCGAGGTTGGCAAGCGCTCGGGAGTGCCGGTGCTCGTCGTCGGAGCCGTGCACGGAAACGAGACGGCCGGGATCGCAATCGCCCGCGCCCTCGAGCGCTTGTCGCCTCGTGACATCGACCTCTGGATCGTCCCCGACCTGAATCCGGACGGCGTCGCCGCCGGCACGCGACAGAACTCCCACGGCGTGGACCTGAACCGCAACTTCCCCTGGCGGTGGCGACCGATGAGCGGCGTCTACGAATCAGGGCCGCGCCCGTTGTCGGAGCGCGAGGCGCGCATCGCCCAGGCGCTAATCCTGCGCGTGCACCCGCGCGTCACGATCTGGTTCCACCAGCATCTCGACATGGTCTGGGCCTCCGGCGGACGACGCCGGATCGAGAGGGTGTTCGCCGCCGTCTCCGGCCTGCCCTATCACCCGATGCCTCAACTGGCGGGCAGCGCCATCACCTGGCAGAACAACACCTTGCACGGAACGACTGCCTTCGCGGCCGAGTTGCCCGCCGGCCAACTCCACGCGGCAGTGATCGTCCGCTACGTCCGCGCCGTGCTCGCAGCAGCGCGCACACCCTGATCACCTCCCGACGCGTCCGTCCCACGGCCGCCGCCGATGCGGCTGCCTGGCGGTGAGGATCGTTGCTCGGGAGGTGCGGACCGGCAGCCGGCTCGGGCGGCACGACCGAACGATCCTGGACGGCGGCTGTGCTCGACCACCCGCGCCGGCGGCCCTTCAGGCGGCGGTCAGGTTCGCCACTCTAGCTTGCCGCTGTGCTGCTCGTCGCATCGCGCCCCGTGCGGATGATCACTGTCGTGGGGCTTGCTCTGAGCGGTGTCGCATCGGCTGGAGCTGCGGGCATCGGCACAGCGGCGCTTGCGCGGCGCGCGCCGGTCGTCACGGGCCGGGTCGCCGGCCTGAATCGGACGGTGGTCGCGCTCGGGCGGCGGATACTGCTCGGCAGGTCGGTCGAGGGGCGTCCCATCGTGGCCTTCGAACGCGGGGACCCCTCCAGCACCCGGAAGGTGCTCGTCGTCGGCTGCACCCACGGCAACGAGTGCGCGGGAACGGCGATCGCCGAGCGCCTGCTTGGCCTCCGCGCACCGCCTCGCGTCGACCTCTGGATCATCCCGGACCTGAATCCCGACGGGGCGGCGCGGGGGACCCGGGACAACGCACATGGCGTCGATCTGAACCGCAACTTCCCATGGCATTGGCGGCGGCTGTACGGACTCTACGACTCGGGCTCGCGACCGCTCTCCGAACGGGAGGCCCGGATCGCGCACACGCTGATCCTGCGGCTCCGCCCAGCAGTGTCGATCTGGTTTCATCAGCATCTCGCGCTGGTCGACGAATCAGGCGGAGACACTGCCATCGAGCGCCGCTTCGCGAATCTCGCCGGGCTTCCCCTCGCTCGTTTGCCTCGCGAGCCGGGAAGCATCACCAGCTGGCAGAATCACACGCTCGCCGGCACCGCCTTCGTGGTCGAATTGCCCGCGGGCCCACTCCTTCGCGCAGCGACGGGACGGCTCGCGCGCGCGGTTCTCACGATCTCCGGCGGATCAATCGGGGCAGGCCGGCCGAAGATCGTTGCGAACCACTAGCGTGAACGGCCGATGATCGTGCGGATCGCAGGAGAGGGGCGCTGGCGGCTCGCAGACGATGCTGCCAAGCAGTTGCTCGCCGACGACCTGCGGCTGATGCGCGCCGTCGACGACCAGCGCGACGTCGAGTACGAATATCTGCTTGTCGCGCTCTGCCGATACGTGCGCAGCCATGGTGAGAACCTCTCCCCGGACGAGGGAGGGGCCGATATCACCGTCCCGTCCCCTCAGATGCCGCTCGCGGAGGCCATCGAGTTGCTCTCGGAACAGCGCGGCCTCCGACCCGGGGAGGCGTGACCTCTGTCTGCTGCAGCGGGATGCGCATCCCGATCTCGCAGTGTGAAGCGTCTTGCTCGATGTACGGCGCGCCGCCGTGTGCGCGGGCGATGAGCTCGACGATCGCCAAGCCGAGCCCTGCCCCGGGCCCGCTACGGGCCGGATCGGCGCGTGTGAAGCGCTCGAATGCGCGCTCTGCGAAGGCGTCCGGCATACCACTGCCGGCATCCCGTACTGCCCACTCCATCGTGCGCGGTGTGCGGCGCGCAGCGAGTGTCACGTCGCCCTTTCCGTGGCGGAGCGCGTTCTCGATCAGGTTGGCCAGTGCCTGTTCGAGCCTCAGGCGATCGACCTCGACGGAGCCGGTGTCTGCTCGCTCGACGCGAAGCTGCCGGCCCTCCGCGCCGGCGCGCCGCGCGAACCGGCGCGCCAGCGCATCGAGGATCGCTCCCGGCTCGACATGTTCGCGGCGAAGCGGAAGGCGATCCTCGTCGGCCCGCGCGAGCAGCAGCAGATCGTTGGCCAGCTGGGCCAGGCCGGCTACCTCGCGCTCGGTGGCCAGGAGCGCGCGCCTGTACGGCGCGAGGCGGCGCGGGCCTGCCAGCGTCACCTCGATCTCACTCTGGACGAGCGCGAGTGGGGCGCGCAGCTCATGGCTGACGTCGGCCACGAATCGCCGCTCGCGTTCGCTGGCCGCTGCGAGCCGGGCCAGCATGGAGTTCAGGGTGCGCGCGAGCTCGCCGATCTCGTCGTGCGTGCGCGGCTCCTTGAGGCGCGCACCTGGTCCGGTGCGCGTGATCGCCTCCGCGCCTCTGCGCAGTGCGCGCACCGGCCGTAGCGCGGCGGACGCGACGATGAATGCCCCGGCTATGGCGAGCAGGATGGCGACCGGCAGCCCCACGAGAAACTCCCGCCGCAGCCCGGCGAGCGCCTCGGTGCGCCCCTCGAGGGCAGCGCCGACGACGACGATGCGCCGCTTCCCGCCGATGCTGATGGTCTGCGCCAGGAGCCGGACCTTCTCATCCGTGCCCGAGAGCAGCGGGTGATCGACGAGCGTCGGGTGGTTCAGCGCGCTCGTGCGCTGCGCGGAAGTCAGCGCGCTTTCTCCGGCCAGCGTTCGTGTCGAGTCCAGCACATGCCCCTGGGTGTCGAGTACCTGGGCGATCGTCTCATCGCTGGCGGGCAGTCGCCCAATGGATGCCGTGCCGTCGGCGTTGCGCATCAACAGCGCGATGTCTGCGCTGCGTGTCCTCAAGCTTGCATTGAGCCCTCGATCGAGCTCGCTGCGCAAGCGGTCGTACATGACCGCTCCGCCGGCCACGAGCAGGAGTGAGCCGATGATGGCGAAGCTGACCGTCAAGCGCAGGCGAATCGGAAGAGCGCGCACGATCGTCGCTCTACGCCGAAGACGCCCGGAAGCGATATCCGGCTCCCCGCACGGTCTCGATCGAGTCGCAGCCGAACGGCCGATCGATCTTCTCACGGAGGTAGCGCACGTACACGTCTACGACGTTCGAGCGGCTCTCGTAGCGAGCGTCCCAGGCGTGCTCGAGGAGGTCGAACCGCGACACCACCTGCCCCGCTCGGCGCATCAGCTCCTCGAGCAATGCGAACTCCTTGGCGGAGAGCGCGATCATGACGTCGTCGCGCGAGGCGTGCATCGTGGCCGGGTCCAGCCGCAACCCCGCAACCTCCAGCACGGAAGGCCGCCTTGCGGGTGCTCGCCGGCCGAGCGCCCGCAAGCGCGCGGAGAGCTCGGCGAAGGAAAATGGCTTGGTCAGATAGTCGTCTGCACCGCTGTCGAGGCCGCGTACGCGATCTTCCACACTGTCACGCGCCGTCAGCATCAGGACCGGCGACCACACTTCTGCCTCGCGCAGAGCTTCGCAGACGGAGAATCCGTCTGCGCCCGGCAACATCACGTCGAGAACGATCCCGTCGTAGTCCGTCGCCCGCGCACGCGCGAGCGCTCGCTCTCGTGTCACCGCGAGATCGACGGCGTGACCATCCGCAGTCAACCCGCGCTTGATGACACGCGCGAGCCGCAGATCATCCTCGACGACGAGATACCTCACTCTTGGATCCTCGTGGCGCTCGCCTGAGTCGCGCCTGAATGTCGGTGTGCCCCTCGCGGAGACAGCCACCGTCGTGCAACGACCTGCGACCCCGCCGGAGCGGGGTCGCAGACGTCGGACGCGAGTCTCATCGGGTGCCGTCAGTTGGCTCCGGCCTGCTGCGTCGTCGCGTTGGCGGTTCCGCCGGCCTCGTCGGCATGCCCGCCGGGCCCATCGCTGCCGGGCTGCTCGGATCCGGCCTGCTCGCCGGCCGTGTCAGCGGCGCTCTGGTCACCCTGCTGAACGTTGTCGCTGTCCGGCTTGCCCGCGTCAGCGGTCTCGCCGGGGCCGCCGGCGTCCTGTGCATCCGCAGTGTCGCCGGGGGTGGCCACGTCCTGTGCGGTTCCGGTGTCGACGGCGTCGCCCGGTGTGGCCGGATCGGCGACACTCGCCGTGGCGGTGGCCGGAGTGGCCGGCTTCGATGGCTGCGTGCCGCCGTTGTTGGCGGCATTGGCAATGCCGCCAATCGCCAGTGCGCTGACCACCGCGAGTCCCGCGGTGAGCGTTTTGAATCTGACATCCATTTTCGTACCTCCACTTGTCGCTTCGACGATGTGCAGAGCAGGCTAGGCCGCTACATGAGATGCAAATGAGATCCCATGCGCGGGTGCACCCTGTGGAGGTACGAGCCGATCAGAAGACGTCCGCGCCGGCCGCCAGGTGCATGACGAACGCGACGGAGAACATCGTGCCGCCCACCAGCGCGAGCAGCGCGGTGACGGCAAGGCCCGTTCCGACGAGGTGCCGGATGGCGCTGGTGAAGGCTCGCCACCCTCGCTCGTCGGAGGGCGTTGGCCGACGCTGCCGTTCCGCCTCGGAGGCGTCGTCGAACGGGTTTCGCTGCATGATCAGTGCCCCCCGCCATTAGATTGGGCGAACGTTCAACGTGGTGTTGAGTGCATGCGCGAGGCCGCGCCAGATGGACGCGGAGAACGCCGACGTGAGGTGATTGTCGTCCCGGTAGACGATCTGATTGTTGATCACTGCGCGGCAGGTGGGCCCGCCGCAGACGGCAGGGGCCGGGTTGGCATACAGACTGCGGGGGACCCCGGCGGCCCGCTCGGCCGCGTATTCGGCGTTGTCCCAGTGGCCGTCCGGCGCGCGCGGGAAGTTGCAGGTCGCCGAGAGCGCGGGATTCCAGGAGATGCAGGCCGGGATGTCCTGCGGTGCGTGTGGCGTGTCACGCAGGACCACGACGTGACGGGCGACGTGCTCGAGTGCGGCGACACTCGCCGCGAAGCTCGCGCCCCACAG
>DASRQS010000024.1:0-5009 GCA_035696365.1 Gaiellales bacterium
GCGCGGTCGTCGGAGGCGATGCCCGTGAGGTCGATCGCGTTCACGTCGCGGTGGCTCGCGAGCCAGGGAGCGAGCTCGGCCGTGAAGCCGGTCAGCACGTTCGCGACGCCGCCTGGCAGGTCCGACGTCGCCAGCACCTCGGCAAGCGAGACCGCGGGAAGCGGGCGCTGCTCGGAGGCCACGATCACCGCCGTGTTGCCGGTGCAGAGCACCGGTGCGAGCACACTCACGAACCCGAGCAGGCTCGACTCCTGCGGCGCCAGGATCGCGACGACACCCGTGGGCTCGGGCACCGAGAAGTCGAAGTACGGGCCGGCGACCGGGTTGGCCGAGCCGGCCACCTGCGCGAACTTGTCGGCCCAGCCGGCGTACCAGACGATGCGGTCGATCGACTCGGCGACGCTCTCGAGCGCCGCCTTGCGCGTCACGCCCTCGGCAGCGGCGACCTCGGAGGCGAACTGCTCGCGGCGACCGTCGAGCATCTCGGCCACGCGGTAGATGACCTGGCCGCGGTTGTAGGACGTTGCGCCCGACCAGCCCGGAAAGGCCTTGCGGGCGGCGACGACGGCATCGCGCACGTCCTTGCGCGAGGCCTGCGCGGCCTGCGCGAGCAGCTCCCCACCGGTGTCGTGGACCGGGTAGGAGCGCCCCGACTCCGAGCGCGGGAAGGCGCCGCCGATCGCGAGCTTGTACGTCTTGCGCACCCGCAGGCGCGGCTCCTCAGCGGGCAAGGTAGGCCTCCAGCCCGTGCCGTCCGCCCTCGCGCCCGAAACCCGACTCCTTGTAGCCCCCGAACGGCGAGGCCGGGTCGAAGCGGTTGAAGGTGTTGGCCCAGATGACGCCCGCCCGCAGCTGGTTCGCCATCCAGAGGATGCGCGAGCCCTTCTCGGTCCAGATGCCCGCCGACAGCCCGTACGGCGTGTTGTTGGCCTTGTCCGCGGCCTCCTGCGGCGTGCGGAACGTGAGCACCGAGAGCACGGGCCCGAAGATCTCCTCGCGCGCGATGCGGTGGCTGGCCGAGACGCCCGTGAAGATCGTGGGCGGGAACCAGAAGCCGCGCTCGGGCAGCTCGCAGGGCGGCGACCAGCGCTGCGCGCCCTCCGCCTCCCCCGCGTCGCTGAGCTCGCGGATGCGGGCCAGCTGCTCGGCCGAGTTGATCGCCCCGATGTCGGTGTTCTTGTCCAGCGGATCGCCGAGCCGCAGCGTCGCCATGCGCGCCTGCAGCTTGGCGATGACCTCCTCGGCCACGGACTCCTGCACGAGCAGCCGCGAGCCCGCGCAACACACGTGCCCCTGGTTGAAGAAGATGCCGTTGACGATGCCCTCGACGGCCTGGTCGAGCGGGGCGTCGTCGAACACGATGTTCGCGGCCTTGCCGCCGAGCTCCAGGGTGAGGCGCTTGGGCGTGCCGGCAACGCTGCGCAGGATCAGCTTGCCGACCTCGGTCGAGCCCGTGAAGGCGATCTTGTCGACGCCCTCGTGCTCGACCAGCGCCTGGCCGATCGCAGGACCGCCCGGGATCACGTTGACGACGCCGGGCGGCAGGTCGCACTCGGCGATGATCTCGGCAAGCGTCAGAGCGGTCAGCGGTGTGGTCTCGGCTGGCTTGAGCACGACCGTGTTGCCGGTCGCGAGCGCCGGAGCGAGCTTCCAGGCGGCCATCAGCAGCGGGAAGTTCCACGGGATGATCTGCCCTGCCACGCCGAGCGGGCGCGGCGCGGGACCGTACCCCGCGTGCTCGAGCTTGTCGGCCCAGCCGGCGTAGTAGAAGAAATGCGCGGCCGCCAGCGGCACGTCGACGTCGCGCGACTCGCGGATCGGCTTGCCGTTGTCGAGCGACTCCAGCACGGCGAGCTCACGCGCGCGCTCCTGGATGGCTCGCGCGATGCGGAAAAGGTGCTTCGCGCGCTCGCGTCCGGGTAGATCGCGCCAGACCGATTCGTAGGCCTCCCGCGCGCCCGTCACGGCGGCGTCGACATCGGCCACGCCTGCCTCGGCGACCTCGGCCAGCGGCTCACCCGTGGAGGGATCGAGCGTGGCGACCGTCTCGCCCGTGCCCTCGCGGAACTCGCCGTTGACGAAGATCCCGTAGGACGGGCGCAGCCGCGCCGTCTCGCGCGCCTCGGGCGCGGGGGCGTACTCGAAGGGAGGCGCCGCCGCCATCAGTCGAGCGTCACGTAGTCGGGCCCGTCGTAGCCGCCGCGCGCCAGCTTGTGGCGCTGCAGCAGCAGGTCGTTGAGCAGGCTCGACGCGCCGAAGCGGAAGTGGTCGGCGTCCAGCCAGCGCGGCCCGGCGACCTCCGAGACCATCACCAGGTAGCGGATCGCGTCCTTGCTCGCGCGGATGCCGCCCGCGAGCTTCACGCCGCGCACCTCGCCCGCGGCGTCGGCGAAATCGCGCACCGCCTGCAGCATCACGAGCGCCACCGGCGGCGTCGCGGCCGGACTCACCTTGCCGGTCGACGTCTTGATGAAGTCGGCGCCCGCCATGAGCGCCAGCACCGAGGCGCGCCGCACGTTGTCGAGCGTGGCGAGCTCGCCCGTCTCGAGGATGACCTTGAGGTGCGCCGATCCGCTGGCGGCGCGGGTGGCGACGATCTCGTCGTAGACGAGGCCGTAGCGCCCGGCCAGGAACGCGCCCCGATCGATGACCATGTCGATCTCGTCTGCTCCGGCGGCGACCGCTTCCCGCACGTCGGCCAGCTTGACCTCCAGCGATGCGCGCCCGGACGGGAAGGCCGTCGCCACGCTCGCGACCTTGACGTCCGAGCCGCGCAGGGCCTCAACGGCGACCTCGACGAGATCGGGGTAGACGCAGACGGCCGCGACCGCAGGGGTCGAGGGGTCGCTGGGATCTGGGCGCATGGCCTTGGCGCACAGCGAGCGCACCTTGCCGGGCGTGTCGGCGCCCTCGAGCGTGGTCAGGTCGACCATACGCACCGCGGCATCGAGCGCCCAGGCCTTGCTTGTGGTCTTGATGCTGCGGGTCGCGAGCGCAGCGGCGCGCGCCTCGGCTCCGACCTGGTCGACCCCGGGCAGGCCGTGCAGGAACCGCCGCAGCGACGTCTCATCGCGGGTCGCCTCGCGCAACACCTCGACGTCGCCGCCGAACGGGCTCAGGGTCGTACTCACGCACGCAGTCTACGACGCTCCGGGATCCCTCGACCGGGCGTTGGCCCGGATGCCCGATTCGTGTTACGTGTGACCATCAATCCGGGCACTGCCGCACTCGGGGGGCTCGCACGTGAACGACTTCTTCGTACGTCTGTACATCAATGTCCGGCACGATCGCGGCCAGACCATGGCCGAGTACGTCGTCGTGCTCGGCATCATCTCGGTCGCGATCCTGGTCGCGCTCGCCGCTCTCGGAGGCAGCATCTCCGGCGCGCTCGGCAAGGTCACCGCCGACCTGTAGAGGCGCTCCGGGAGCGCTACGGTTGCACCTCCCTAGCGAGGAGGTTGCTGTGCCGCTCGTCACGGTCAAAGTCTTCGAACGCCGCCTGGACGCCGATTCGGAGGCGCGCATCATCAAGGCGATGACGGACGCCCTGCTCGGCGCGCTCGAGGCCGAGGAGCTGCGCGACCACACCTGGGTGCTCGTCGAGGGCTACGACCCGCACCGCTGGGGCCGGGGCGGCAAGCCGTGGGACGAGGCGTAAGCATCGCGCCGGTCGGGGACACTCACCCCGAGGTGGGCGACACACGCAGGCACTACCGACGGGAGCGCAGATGACCGACCGCATCGTGATCGTGGGCGGCGGCCTTGCGGCCGCACGCGTCGCCCGGGCATTCAGGGACGCCGGTGGCGAGGGCCCCCTGACGATCCTCTCTGCCGACACCGACCCGCCGTACAACCGTCCGCCACTCTCCAAGGGGTTCCTCCGCGGTGAGATCGAGGCCGCCGGGGTCTTCGTCGAGCCGGAGGAGACCTACACCGAACTCGGCATCGACCTGCGCCTCGGGACGGAGGTGACGGGCGTGCGGCCGGCGGACCGGACAGTGGAGCTCACCGGCGGCGAGTCGCTCGGGTACGACCGCCTCGTGCTGGCCTCCGGGTCGCTGCCGCGCGCGCTCGGGACGCCCGGCGAGACGCTCGAGGGCGTGCACACCTACCGCACCCTCAGGGACGCGTCGGCCGTGCGCGCCGCCGCGGAATCGGCCTCCAGCGCGCTCGTGATCGGCGGCGGCTTCATCGGCATGGAGACGACGGCGTCGCTGCGCCGGCGCGGCCTGGAGGTCACGCAGGTCGATCTCGCCGACGACCTCTACGCCTCGCTGCAGGCGCCCCCGCTCTCGCAGTCGCTCGAGCGGCTCTACCGCGAGCGCGGCGTCGAGGTCATCCTCGGCGACGTGGTGGCGGAGTTTCGCGGCAGCGGCGGCAAGCTGACTGGCGCGGTCACCAAGGCGGGACGCGAGATCGAGGCCGAGCTCGCGATCGTCGGCGTCGGCGTGCAGCCCTCCACGGGCTACCTCGAGGGATCGGGAGTCGAGCTGGAGAAGGGGATGGTGCTCGTCGACGAGCGCTTTGCGACCAGCGTGCCTGGCATCTGGGCCGTGGGCGACCTCGCCAGCTTCGAGGATCCCATCTTCGGGCATCGACGGGTGTGCCAGCACTGGACGAACGCGAACCACCAGGGCGATCGCCTCGGCCGCCTACTGGCCGGCCAGAACACGCCTTACGACCAGGTCGCCTTCTTCTTCTCGGAGGTCTTCGGCACGAAGATCGGGCTGCTCGGCGATCTCGACGGCGGCCACGACGAGCTCGTGATGCGTGGCTCGCTCGAGGTGGGCGCGCTGATCGGCTGGTACCTGCGGGACGACCGCCTCGCCGCCGCGCTGATCGTGGGTCAGACGCCAGACGTGCAGAACCAGCTCAACGCCCTGCTACGCGTTCAGGCCCGCCTCGTCGACCGCAACGCGCTGACCGATCCCGAGGCGTCTCCGGGGGAGGCGTTCGACGCGACCAGCGTCACCGCGTCGTAGATGTCTGACTCAATGCCCTAGGCAGGA
>DASRQS010000025.1:0-1990 GCA_035696365.1 Gaiellales bacterium
GCCGAGTGCACCGCGCGACTGCGGGCCGCTATCCTCACTGACAGCACGGCAGCCCGGAACCGAGGGAGGGCGAGACGCAGATGAGCGTTCATGTCGGAGACAGGATCGTCGTTGAGTCCGAAAGAGCCTCGCAGCCGGGCCGGGCAGGCGTGATCGAGGAGGTTCTGCACGAAGATCCCTCGCGCGTCCGTGTCCGCTGGGAGGACGGGCACACCAGCATCCTCGCGCCATCTGCTGGCGTCGCGAGCATCATTCCTCAGACCACCCGAACCAAGCCGTAGCTGGCGAGACCCGCCCAACATAGTCCCCGGCATGAGCGCCGACGACAATGGCACGTGGTATGAACTCTGGCCTGACAGCCATCAGCCGGTCGCAGCCGAACTCGAGCGCTACCGCGACAAGGCCAAGGCGAGGGAGGCTGCGCAACTCATGCGCGCCCGAGACACCAGCCTCCAGTACGTCGACATCGTGGCGATCGAGACGCTCGACGGCGAGCATCTGAAGCCGCGCCCTGTCGACAGCATCTAGGCAGGCTCCAGTCCAACTGCAACCGGGCGTCCCTTTTTACTTCGGCAGCCGCAGGACGGAGCCCTCGGCGCGATCCTGGTCGTCGCGCGTTGCGTAAGCGGTGGCTTGGCCGCAGGGCGGAAGCTCGCGCTGGCGCGCGGCGTTGCGGGTCTGCCCGCGGCAGCGTATACCGCGAACACCTGATTTGGAATGCACGCAGGCGGGTAGGAATGGGTATGCCCGGAGCGTCGCTGTACCGAACGCATCGCCGGTTACCGTCGATAAGCCGCTTGGTCATCGTGCGGTTGATCGCGCTTGCGGCGCTCCTGCTCGCTGCTTGCGTCGTGGTCGCCCTCCTGCTCGAGGCAAACGAGCCCAGTCCGAGAGTTTCGACGCCAGGCATCCAGCCTCTTCCGCGCGGGCTTTTCAATCCCTAGCAGCCCGCTCGACCCATGATCGCTGTAGAGCGCCGGCGAACTCGCGCGTGGACTGCACTCTGTCCGCCAGCAGTTCCGATGCGGACGCTGGAAGTCCGCCCCAAACCGTGGGGTGGCGGTCTCGACAACCGTTAACGGCGGCCCCGTCGTTCGAGGGTTCGAATCCCTCCCCTCCGTTGTTCCAGGCGAAATGCCTGCAAACGAGGTTCCGACTCCTGAGTGCGCTCCTCAACAGAGGCCAAGGGAGCGTTATGCGGAGTGCAGATGTTGCCGCGCATGTTGCCGCGCGGCCGCGGCTCGCATCCGTCGTCGCCACGCGCCGGTGCGACAAGCGCCGGTAAGGCGCCGTGTTATTGGGAGTGGAGAGCTTCGAGGCTGTGCCCAGCGGTCGAGCTCGGCAACTCTCACGAGCTTCAGCCGCGGCCCGGCGCAGACGCCGCGCAAGTCCGGAAGCACCAGTGCCCTGAAGGACGACTCGGAGATTTTGAGTGCGCTCGCAGCCTCGGCGATGGTCAGCGTGACCCGCGGCACGGGCTGTCGAGGGCGCCGGGCGCGACGGGCGGTTGGGCTGGCTGCGCTGCGGGGCGCGCCGTGTTGCGGCCCGACCCAGGCACGTAGGGGTCGCTCTCCGCCACACCCCGTATCCGTAGCTGTCCTCCTTTCCGGCCGGATCGCTCAAGGGCTGCACCAGACAGGGATGGCCGTAAATGCCTAGCCGCTTAGTGGGACGCCGAACGCTGCGTACATGTCGTAGAAGGACCACACGCCCAGGCCGAACATTGCCGTGATAACGGCGGCTGAGGTCAGGCCGGCCCGCCATGCGCGGCCGGGAATCCTGGTCACCAGCCAGGCGCCGAGCAGGGCGATCGCGCCCATCGCCGGGACGTAGAACCTGACGTCGGAGACGCTGCTGTTCGTCGGGTCGGTCGTCCAGGTGTACGCGGCATAGAGGGCCCAGATCGCGAACCACGACCCGGCTAGCGCGATGCCCACCCAGAGGTCGCGACGAGCCTCGGCGCCCGCCTCGCCGGCCTCCCGGCCGAGTG
>DASRQS010000026.1:0-58904 GCA_035696365.1 Gaiellales bacterium
CGCCGCTCAGGACGCGGATGCTCATGTGCCCGCCCCGAGCGAGCGCGGGAAGAGCGCCGAGAGCTCGTAGATGTCGCTGTCGGTGAGCGTCAGCTCGAGCGCGACCCTGGCCGGCTCGAGGTGCGCGGGCCGGCGCGGGCCGATGACGATCGGGTGGACGAGCGGCGAGGCCAGCAGCCACGCCAGGGCGAGCTCCGCCATGCCGATGCCGCGCTCGTCGGCCATCTGCTCGAAGCGCTCGAGCGAGTCGAACACGACGTCGCGCAGCAGATGCTCGTACGGCTCTGAGCGCAGCGTCATGCGCGAGCCGGCGGGCGCGTCCTCGCCGCGGCGGTACTTGCCCGTCAGCCAGCCGCCGGCGAGCGGCGAGAACGGCGAGAGCACGAGGCCCTGATCGGCGCACAGCGGCAGCAACTCGGTCTCCGGCGAGCGGTCGAGCAGGCTGTACGACGACTGCACCCACTCGAAGCGCGCGTAGCCGCGCACGTCGCTGATCCAGAGCGCGCGCGCGAGCCGCCAGGCCTCGATGTTGCTGGCGCCGATGTAGTGCAGCTTGCCTGCGCGGCGCAGGTCGTCGAGCGCGCCGAGCGTCTCCTCGAGCGGTGTCGCCGGGTCGGGCTCGTGGCAGAGGAAGAGGTCGATCCGCTCCGCTCCCAGCCGCTCCAGGCTCGCGTCGACCGCGTTGAACAGCGCCCTGCGCGAGAGGCCGCGGTCGTTCGGGCCGTCCCCGACGGGGTTGAAGGCCTTCGTGCTCAACAGCACCTGGTCGCGCACGGCCGAGCCGCGCTCGGCGAGCCAGCGGCCGATCGCCGTCTCGCTGCGCCCGCCGCCGTAGGCGTTGGCCGTGTCGAAGACGTTGATCCCGAGCTCGAAGGCAGCGTCCATGATCGCGAACGCCTCCTGGTCGGTCTCACCCTGGCCGTAGAACTCGGGCGCGGAGCCGATGCCCCCGAAGTTGCCGCAACCGAGCGCGATGCGAGAGACCTGAAGCCCGGTGGTGCCGAGGGAGCGGTAGTCCATGCCGCTCATGATTGCGTGATCAGCGACCGTGCCGCTGCGGCGGCGCGCCGCGCGGCCTCGTCCACGGGCAGCCCCCAGAACTCCTCGGGCGTCGAGAAGATCTCGATGTCGAGGTAGCCGGCGAAGCCCGCCGCACGCATCAGGGCGAGCAGCGTCTCCGGTCGCGTCATGCCCTCTCCCGGAAGCACTCGTCCAGGCGCTCCGGGCGCCAGCTTGTCGGCGATGTGCAGGCCCGCGATGCGCGGCGCGTAGCGCGCGATGTCGTCGGCCAGGCTCGGCGTGTCCCAGACGTGGACGTTGTCGACCATGACCCCCACGTCGTCGAGGCCGGCCTCGTCGAGCAGGGCGATGGCATCGCCGATCGACGAAAGGGAGCCGGTCTCGTGGGACTCCAGGAGGTGCGTCGGCTCGAGGCCGAGCCGCACTCCGGCGGCCCGGGCCGCCTCCGCGACCTGCCGCAACCCGTCAATCACGAGCGCGCGTGCGTCCTCCTCGGAGCGATCGCCGGCGGGGCCTGCGAGGCAGAGGACGCAGGCGGGGTCGAAGCGCGCCAGGCGCCCCATGCTTGCGCACAGCGCCGCAGCGCGCTCGGCCGGGTCGGCCGGGCCTTCCATGCCCGGCAGCGCAAGCTGCAGCAGCGAGGGGATGGCCGGGACGCAGTAGGCGGCGCCGAGCCCGCTCTCGCGCAAGAGCCGCACGGAGGCGTCGTCGTCGTCCGGCAGCTTGAACTCCCAGATGCCGATGCCGTCGAACCCCGCGGCGGAATAGGCGGCGACGTCCTCGGCGAAGGACGCCGCGGGCGTCGAGATCTCGCTCAGCGCGATCTTCACAGCGCCAGGCGCCCGCGCAGCTTGCCCGCGGCCTCGGAGCCGCGCTCGAAGGCCCGCCGGTGCAGCGGGGGGCGTAGCAGGTGCTTCGCGACGAGGTAGCCCGACCCGGCGCCGAGGCCCGGCCCGGGATGCGTGGAGGCGCCGATCTGCCAGAGTCCGTCGAGCGGGGTCGCGTGACCGGGGAGCTGTCCGCTGGGCCGCCACAGCAGGTTCTGGTCGAGCGCGCACGAGCCGGCGTAGATGTCGCCGCCGACGAGATTGCAATCGAGTGCCTCGAGGTCGGCCGGGGAGAGTGCCACGCGCTTGATCGTGGCCCGCTCGAGGTTGGAGACCTGCGTCCCGAGGCGCGCGAGGATGCGGTCGGCGTAGGCCTCGCGCAGCGTCTCCGTCCAGGTCCCGTCTCCCACGTCGATCTCGCCCATGGCGTCGCCGGTGGGCCGGCGGGGCAGCTCCTGCAGCTGGATCCAGATGATCGACTTGCCCTCCGGCGCGCGACTCGGATCGACCGTGCAGGGCTGGCCGGCGACGATCGTCGCCTCCGCCGGCAGCAGTCCGCGCTCGGCCTCGTTGACGGCGCGCGAGACGCCGTCCAGGCCGGGCGTGACATGCAGCAGGGCGGTGCGCGCGAGGCGCTCGGCCTCGGGCGAGACCCACTGCGGCGGCTCGTCCAGCGCGAGATGGATCTGCATGCCCGCGCGGCCGTAACGGTAGGCCCGTGCCGCCTGCCAAGCCGTCGCCGGCACCTCGTCCTCGCGCAGGAGCCGGCCGTAGAGCTGCTGGGGCGTGACGCTCGCGATGACCGCGCGCCTGGCCGAGACCGGCTCGCCGCCGGCGAGCCGCACGCCGGTGGCGCGCCCGCCGGCCACGAGCACGCGCTCGGCGTCAGCGCCCGTGCGCAGCTCGCCGCCGTGCTCACGCACGACCCCCGCGAGCGCCTCGACGAGCCGCACGCCGCCGCCCAGAGGCACGGGCATGCCGCCGAGCTGGATGGCGCAGGCGATGACCTGTGTCATGAAGCCGGAGACGGCCTGCTCCGGCCCGAGGCCGGTGTGCAGCACCCAGGGGGCGAGCAGGCCGTGCGCGCGCTCCGACTCGAAGGTCGCGCCCAGCCAGTCGCGCGCGCTCACGAGCGCGCTCCCCGCAAAGGCGAGCAGGCCCCTGCTGCCGAAGCCGCTGTAAGCCCGGCGCGCGAGCGCGAGGCCCTGGAGCGACCAGAGCTCGGCCGAGAGCGCCCCGAAGCTGAGGTCGGCCGAGGCCATGAACTCGGCGAACTGCCGGCTCCAGGCGGCGCCGTCGCCCTCGGCGTGGCGCTCGAATTCGGCGGCGTTGCCCTCGAGCGAGGTCGTGAGGAACGCCGCGCCGCCATCGGGGAACAGGGCGCCCGTCGGCAGCGCGGTGTTGAGATACGTGAGGCCGTGGCGGGCGAGGTCGTCGCCGAGCTCGGCGTAGGCGGCCGAGCCGGCAAAGAGCGGGTGCCAGGACGCCATCAGCTCGTGCGTGAACCCCGGCGCGGTGAGGTCGTCAGCGGTGTGGATGGCCCCGCCCAGCCGGTCGTTGCGCTCGAGCACGCACACGCTCCAGCCCTCGCGAGCGAGCAGCGCCGCACCCGTCAGGGAGTTGACGCCGGCACCCACGAAGACCGCGTCATAGCCCGCCACGGCGCTGAAGATACCAGCCGCCAGTGGTGAACCTGGTGCCCTCATCAAGCACAAGAGGGCCGATCTAGGAACCGTTGGAGGCGGCCGTGGTGCTCTCGGCCGTCGTGGCTCGGTCTGCGGACGGGCCGGAGATGCTGTCCGTGGTGGCCCGCGAGCGGTGGTTCCGGCATCCACGGCAGAGGTGACGGCTGGAGCCGTCACCGTCCAACCAGGCCAAGGGAGAGGGCCAGCACGACGAGGGCTTTCCGAATCAAGACTCGTTCTCCCTGCGTGCGGGTCTAGATGTGGAGAACCTTCTTGACCCCCGCTTCGGGCCGTGATGGGCCAGGTCGTCGCTGGTCTCGACACGACGGCGCGCGTCCCCTGGCCGTGTACGCCAGCTGGATCGAGTGGCCCCGTTCGAGCAGCGAGCGCAACTTCTCCAGGTAGACGAGATCGACCACGCCGCTTTGCGAAGGCGTCGAGGAACGCCTGGTTGATCCTCTCCATGCCATCGACTCTCGCGGGGCGAATCTCCGGCATGCCTCCAGTGCGGACGCGATCCCCGACTAGAGGCTGACGGCCGGAATTACGACGCGCGCGGGGTGACGAGTCGGCTCGGTCGCTTGAGGAGAAGCTGGGTGCAGGGGCTGGCCACGGGGCAAGTTCAGATATGGCTTGCCGCTGCGATTTGGCTCAGGAAGGCTCCCGCTCCTGGAGGGTGCCAAGTGCCGCAAATGGCTTGGTTGAGCGGTGCTTGGTTGCGACTCCAACGTCGCTTGATCTATGATCAAACGCATGCTGCTGCGAGAGGTCGAGTACGCCCGCCCAGAGAGCATCGAGGAGGCGGTGCGCCTGCTCGGAGCGTACGACGGTGCACGTGCTCTGGCGGGCGGTCAGACGCTCGTCAACGTCATGAAGGCACGCGCCGCGTCGCCCGAAGTGCTGGTCGACCTGGCCGATTTGAGCGAGCTCCGGGAGATCGGCCTCTCGGCCGATGGTAGAGCGCTCGAGCTCGGCGCGATGGTCACCTACAGCCAGCTGATCGGCTCGCCCGAGGTCGCCGCCGCCCGCCCCGTCCTGGCCGAGATCGCGGCCAAGATCGCCGACCGCCAGGTGCAGAACCGCGGCACCGTCGGCGGCAACGTCTGCGTCAACGATCCGACCAACCACCTGCCGCCACTGCTCTCGGCGCTGGATGCGAGCTTCACGATCCAAGCAGCGGGCGGCGAGCGCACGGTCTCGGCCGGCGACTTCTTCCTTGGCGTGTACATGACCGCCGCCGGCGAGGGCGAATTGCTCACGCACGTGAGCGTGCCGGTGGCGGCGCCCGGCACCGGCGACGCGATGGAGGGCATCACGCTCGGGGTGCACGGCACCTACATCGTCAGCGCCGCCGCGAGCGTCGGGCCCGGCGGAGTGCGCGTCGCGATCGGCTGCGTCTCGGGCGTGCCCGAGCGCGCGACCGCCCTCGAGCAGCGCCTGCAGGGCGCCGAGCTCACGCAGGAGACGGTGCACGCGGCGGTCGCGGGGATCGGCGACTCGCTTGATCCGCCTGCCGACGTGCACGCGCCCGCCGACTACCGCCGGCACCTCGCAGAGGTGTGCTGCGAGCGCGCCGTGCTGTCCGCAGCCGCGCGAGCGAAGGGATGAGCTGGTGAGTGAGCCGAGCGACAGCCGGACGATCTCGGTCGAGGTCAACGGCGAGACCCACGAGCGCGAGATCGCCGCGAGGCGCCTCCTGGTGCACTTCATCCGCGACGACCTCGACCTCACCGGAACGCACATCGGGTGCGACACCGGCAACTGCGGCGCCTGCACGGTGCAGCTGAACGGCGAGGCCGTGAAGAGCTGCATGATGCTGGCCGTCCAGGCCGACGGCGCGCGCATCCGGACGGTCGAGGACCTGGCGGGCGACGACGGCGGGCTGACGCCGCTGCAGCGCGCCTTCACGGATCACCACGCCCTGCAGTGCGGCTACTGCACGCCCGGCATGCTCATGAGCGCGACCGTGCTGCTCGAGCAGAACCCGCGCCCGAGCGAGCACGAGGTGCGCGCGGCGCTGCAGGGCAACATCTGCCGCTGCACCGGCTACTGGAACATCATCGAGGCCGTGCAGGCCGCTGCGAAGGAGGTGCCGGCCACGTGAGCAGTGTCGCGCCCGAGATCACCGAGAAGGGCACGTTCGTCGGCGAGAGCGTCCCGCGCAAGGAGGACGGCCGCCTGGTCCAGGGCCAGGGCGTCTTCGTCGACGACATCAAGCGCCACAACATGGGCTTCGTGCACTTCGTGCGCTCGCCCTACGCGCACGCGCGCATCCTCTCGGTCGACGTGAGCGCCGCGCTCGAGGCGCCCGGCGTGCTCGGCACCCTGACCGGCGACGAGGTCGCGATCCTGACCGAGCCGTTCTTCCAGATCGCACCGCCGCCGGGCGGCCAGCTCAAGGACTACGCACTGGCCGTCGGCCGCGCGCGCTTCGTCGGCGATCCCGTCGCCGCCGTGGTGGCCTCCACACGCGAGCTCGCCCGGGATGCGGCCGAGCTGATCGAGGTCGAGTACGACCCGCTGCCGCCGGTCGTCGACGCGCGCACCGCGCTCGATCCGCGCGCGCCGGTGATCCACGATGAGATCGGCAGCAATCAGAGCTGGCAGGGCACCTACGAGTGGGGCGACATCGAGGGCGCCTTCGCCGAGGCCGACCACGTGGTCTCGATCGGCGAGCTGCACTTCGACCGCTTCAACTCGACGCCGCTCGAGCTCGACGCCGCGCTGGTGGAGTTCAACCGCGGCACCGGGCAGTGGACGATCCACTGCAACAACCAGTTCCCGGGCTTCGCCATCATCATGATGGGGCCGGCCATGGGCGTGGGCCTCGACAAGCTGCGCATGGTCACGCAGGACATCGGCGGCGGCTTCGGCAACAAGATCACGTCGCATCCGCAGCTCGTGGCCTGCTGCCTCCTGGCGCGCAAGCTCAACCGGCCGATCCAGTGGACCGAGGCGCGGACCGACTTCCACCAGTCGATGTCGCACGGCAACGAGCGCTGGTTCCAGGATGTCGAGGTCGCCGTCAAGAGCGATGGCACGCTGCTCGGCTTCCGCTGCAAGGCGCTCGACGACGCCGGGGCGTTCCTGCGCTACGAGCCGCTGGGCGGCGCGATCTGGGTACAGGTCACCCCCGGCATGTACCGCTGGCGGAACATCCGCGTCGACTACTCGCAGGTCATCACCAACAAGGCGCCCGTGTCGCCCAACCGCGGCTACTCGCGCATGCAGCACCTGTGGCTGACCGAGCGCATCATCGACATCGTCGCGCACGAGCTCGACTTCGACCCGATCGCGCTGCGCAAGCTGAACTACATCCAGCCGGAGCAGATGCCGTACACGACGCCCAGCGGGTGCGTCTACGACTCGGGCGACTACCCGCGGGCGCTCGACATGGCGCTCGAGCTGATCGGCCACGAGGGGATCGAGGCGCGCCGTGCCGAGGCCAAGTCGCGCGGCAAGCTGCTCGGCTTCGGCATCGGCTCGACGCTCGACTCGGGCACGAACAACTTCGCCCAGTCGCAGTACGTCAACCCGGAGCTGCAGTTCTCGGGCAACAACGAGGTCGCCACGGTCAAGCTCGACATCTTCGGCGAGATCGTGGTCACGCTCGGCACGACGCCGCAGGGGCAGGGACACGAGACGACGGCCTCGCAGGTCGTGGCCGACATCCTCGGCTGCTCCACCGACGACGTCACCGTGCGTCCCGGGCACGACTCGTACTGGAACTCGCACGCCGGCTTCTCCGGCACCTACGCCAGCCAGTTCGCCGTCTCGGGGCTGTCGGCGGTCAAGGGCGCGGCCGACGGGCTCGCGGTGCAGATGCGCCAGCTGGCCGCGCTGGTGCTGGGGGCGGAGCCGGACGACGTCGAGCTGGCCGGCGGGTTCGCGCGGCTGCGCGCCAACCCCGAGGTCGCGCTGCCGTTCATGGCGCTGGGCGCCATCGTGAACGCCAACAACGGCAACCTCCCCGAGGACTTCGACCTCACGATGAACGTGCGCTATGTCTACCGGCCGATCTTCGGGCCGATCGACGTCGAGAAGAACTTCGGCAACCTCACGCTCACCTACGCCATGCAGATCCACGCCTGCGTGCTCGAGATCGACCCCGAGACGGGCGTCTACGAGGTGGTCGACTACGCGGTGATCGACGATTGCGGCAAGCGCATCAACCCGCAGATCGTCGAGGGCCAGGTCATGGGAGCCACCGCGCACGCGCTGGGCGCGGCCACCTGGGAGACGTTCGCCTACGACGAGGAAGGCAACCTCCTGACGCCCAACTTCTACGACTACCACGTGCCCCACGCGCTCGACATGCCGCCGCTCAAGACCGGGGCGCTCGAGTCGCCGTCGCCGTTCTCGGCGCTCGGCACGAAGGGCATGGGCGAGGGCGGCGGCGCCGGCATCCACGCGGTCTGCGCCGCCCTGCAGGATGCGCTGCGCGCGGCGGGCGGCGGGATCATCCACGACAGCCACAACCCCTACCACCGCGTCTTCTCGATCCTCGGCGATCCGGAGGCGACGCGGGCCGACGTGAAGGTCGAGACGCCATGAGGGTCGAGGGCACCAAGGACTTCGCGGCGCCGCGCGAGCGCGTCTGGGAGATCATCAGCCATCCCGCCGGGATGGCGAGCCTGATGCCGGGCGTCGAGGGCTTCGAGGTGATCGACGACACGCACTGGCGCGCGAAGGTGAAGGTGCCGCTCGGGCTCGGCGGGCTCAAGATGACGATGGACTTCGAGCAGCTCGAGGAGCGGCCGCTCGAGTTCGCGTCGATGCGCGGCAAGGGCAACGGCATGGGCGCGATGATGGACATGACGACGTCCTTCACGCTCAGCGGCGAAGGCAACGCCACCCACATGGCGTGGGAGGCCGACGTCAAGCTCGCCGGCGTGCTCGCCTCGATGGGGCAGCGCGTGCTGCAGCCCATCGTCAACCAGCAGGTCGAGGGGATCATGACCGCGCTGGAGACCAAGCTCGAAGGAGCGGCGTGACCGTTCCGTTCCGCGTCGGCGTGATGCAGCTGACGATGGAGCCGCTGGAGGAGATGCTGGAGTCGGCGCGCGTCATGGACGACGCCGGGCTCGACACGATCTGGCTGGCCGAGGCCTATCCGTGGTGGCGCAAGCACGGCATGGAGGCCAAGTCCTCCACGGTGCTCGGCGGCATGATCGCCCTCCAGACCAAGCTCCTGACGGTGGGCTGGGGGATCATCTCGCCCTACACGCGGCACCCCGTCCAGGCCGCGATGGATGCGCGGCTCGTGCAGGAGGCCGCGGGTCCCGGGCGCTTCATCGCCGGCTTCGGCACGTCCAAGATCTTCCTCAACAACACCAAGCAGGGCGGCCCACCCAAGGTGACCCGCCCGCTTGCCACGATGCGCGACTCGGTCGAGATCATGCGCGGCGTGCTGGGCGGCAAGCGCTTCGACTACGACGGCAAGGTGTTCTCGGCCGACATCCCGGCGCTCTCGCCGGATGCCCACGTGCCGCGCTGGAACGTCCCGGTCTACATCGCCGGCACGGCGCCGCTCATGCAGCAGCTGGGCGGCGAGATCGGCGACGGGCTCCTGACGCCGTCCATCACGACGCCCGACTTCGTGCGCTACACGCTCGGCAACGTGCGCATCGGGGCCGAGAGGGCGGGCCGCGACCCGGCCTCCGTCGACGTTGGCTGCACGGTCGTGGCCTCGATCCACGCCACCGACCGCGACCAGGGCCGCGACGGCGCGCGGGAGATCGCCGGCATGTATCTGGCCAACAAGGTGCAGAACATCCAGGGTTCGGCCGACACGCTGCTGGAGCTCGCGCAGATCGACCCCGAGGAGATCCGGCCCGTCGCCGTCGCGATGGAGGAGGGCGGGCGGCTCGCCGCCAAGGCCAAGGTCACCGACTCGATCCTCGACCGCTGCAAGCCGATCGCCGGCACTCCCGACGATTGCGTCGCGGCCATCGACGAGTACAGGGCGGCGGGCTGCACGCACGTCATGCTGGAGCTCTGGGGAGCGGACCGGCACGAGCAGATCCGGCTGTTCGGCGAGCAGGTCCTCCCACGCGTGCGAGCGTGACCGCGGCGATCGGCATCGACCGCGACCGGCTGGTCGAGTGGGCGAGCCGCGCGATCGGCACGCCCAGCTTCACCGGCGACGAGCAGGCCATGGCCGAGCTCATGCGTGAGACGTTCCTGGAGATGGGGCTCCGCGTGCAATGGCAGCAGGTCGAGGACGGGCGTGCCAACGTGCTCGGTATCCGCGAGGGCTCGGGCGGCGGCCGCAGCCTCATGTTCAACGGGCACATGGACACCTCGTACTCGGGTCGCGAGCCCTGGCTGGCCGGGGTTCCCGGCTTCCAGCCCTCCGCCTTCGTCGAGGACGGCAGCCTCTACGGCCTCGGCATCTCGAACATGAAGGGCGCGCTGGCCTGCTACATCGAGGCGCTGCGCGCGCTCGCCGACGGCGGCGTGACGCTGCGCGGCGACTGCATGATCGCCGCCGTCTGCGGCGAGATCGAGAAGACCCAGTACGGCGAGGCCCAGGGCGCGCAGTACCGCGGCTACGCGGCCGGCTCGCGCTACCTCGTCAGCCACGGCGGCGTGGCCGACATGTGCATCCTCGGAGAGCCGACCGAGGGCAAGCTCGTGCTCGGTCACTTCGGCTCGCTCTGGCTGCGTATCGGCACGCAGGGCAACTTCATCCACACCGCCTTTTCGGAGGGCATGCGCGACCGCAACTCGATCCTGCGCATGCACGAGATCATTGCGGCGGTGCTGGAGTGGATTCCCACCTGGGAGCGGGACCCCGAGAACGCCTACCGCGGAGTCCCGGCGCTCGTCAACGTGGGGGCGATCGCCGGCGGATTCGGCTGGCGCGTCTCGCGCACGCCGCACCACACCGACCTCTTCCTCGACGTGCGCGTGCCCCCCACCAAGCCGATGTCGGTGGCGCGCGGCCAGGTGCTGGACATGGTGCGCGACCTCGAGCGCCGCTTCCCCGCCTACGGCGTCGAGGGCGAGGTCTACGTGACCGCACCGGGCGCCGAGATCGAGGAGGACCACCCACTCATCGCCGCAGTCGACGCGAGCCACGCCGAGGTGTTCGGTGCCGCGCCCGAGCGCGCCGTCACGCGCTGGTTCTCCGATGCCTCGGCGCTCACTCGCTACGGCGTCCCGACCGTCAACTACGGCACCTCGACGGGACTGATGGACACGGCGCGAGGCGAGAACCTGACGATCGACGGGCTGGCGCAGACGGCAGAGGTGTACGCGCGCGCCGCATTGCGCATCTGCGGACAGGACGGGGAGACCACGTGAAGCTTGTGACGTTCGAGCACGCCCAGACCGGCGTCGCCGTCGGGCACGTCGAGGGCGACGAGATCGCGCTGCTCGAGGTCCCGACGATGCGCGAGTACTTCGAGCGCGGCGGGGCTGACGAGAGCGGCCGCCGGGTCGCGCTCGCCGACGCGCACCTGCACGCCCCGATCGTGCCCAAGAAGTTCTTCCACACGGCCGGCAACTTCCGCGAGCACGAGGAGGAGAGCAAGCAGGTCGACTGGGGTCACGAGATCGCGCCCTGGATCGTCTTCTTCCAGAACGTCGACGCGCTGATCGGCCCGGACGAGCCCGTGATCTACCCCGAGCACCTCACCGACGAGCTCGACTACGAGCTCGAGCTCGCGATCATCCTGCGCAAGGCCGGCAAGTGGTTTCCGCCTGAGCAGGCCGCCGACTACATCGGCGGCTACGTGATCTTCAACGACATCACCGCGCGCGACATCCAGCGCCGTGAGATGCGCTCGGGCGTGTTCTCGTTCTGCAAGGCGATCGACACCTTCTGCCCGCTCGGCCCGTGGATCGTGACGCCCGACGAGATCGCCGACCCGCACAACCTGCGCATGGAGCTGCGCGTCAACGGCGAGCCACGCCAGGAGTCGCACTCCTCGCGCATGTCGGTCTCCATCCCCGAGATCCTGAGCCACTACTCGGCGCTCGGCTACTCGGCCGGCGACGTGCTCTCGACAGGCACCGTCGCGGGCGTCGCCGGCTTCTCGCCGGACGCCGCCTCGCTCTACCTCAAGCCGGGCGACGTGATGGAATGCGAGATCGAGGAGATCGGCGTGCTTCGCAACCCCGTGATCTCGTGGCAGGAGGGCCACGGCGAGCCCGCGCCTCCACGGGTGCGCTGGTGAGCTGGCCGCGTGACGACGCCAAGCTGGCGCGCGTGCGCGCGCTCATGGCCGAGCGCGAGCTCGACGCGCTCGTCGTCCGCGCGCCGGACGCCGTTCTCTACCTGACGAACTTCTGGGGCATGAAGGGCTACGACGCGTGTGTCTTCCCGCGCGAGGGCGAGCCCGTGCTGATCTGCCTCGAGGCCTCGGCCGACGACGCCGCCCGCACCGCCTGGACCTCCGATGTGCGGCTGTTCCCCGGTTACGACCCCACGGATCCGCGGCCGCCCGGCCTGCGGGCGCTGGAGCTCGCCGTGCAGGTCTCCGCCGGCTACGAGCGGGTCGCAGTGGAGCTGAGCGGCGGGACGCAAGCCAGCGATCGCATGGTCGGCGAGCCGACGACCTTCAGCCGTGCCTGGTTCGACGGCTTCCCGGACGCCGAGGACGCGACCGCCCTGCTGGTCGCGGCACGCTCGCTCAAGACCTCACAGGAGGTCGAGCGCATGCGCCTGGCCAACGAGATCGCCGCCGCCGCGATGGAGCACATGCGCGGCATCCTGCGGCCCGGCATGAGTTGCGCCCAGGCGGCCGCCGCCTGGCAGGGCTTCGTGCATGGCGAGGGCACGGGTTGGAGGGGGATGGTGGAGCTCGCGCTCCCGTTCTCCTTGATCTGGTCGGGGCCGTCGATCCGGACCTTCACGGCGACCTCGGTGGCGCCCGTGCAGGAGAACGAGCCGACGCTGTTCGAGATCTGGGTGTGTGCCGACGGCTACTGGGCCGACCACACGAAGAACCTCGTCTGGGGCGAGCTCTCCCCGCGCTACCGCGAGCTCGAGCTGGGCCTCATGCAGGTGTACGACGATGCGGTCGCCTTCGCGCGGCCGGGCAACAGCTTCGCCGAGCTCGATCGCCGCGTGCGCGCGGGCATCGACGCGCTCGGCTTCCCGGGTCAGCCCTCCCACCCGATCCTGCACGGAATCGGCGCGCGCGCGCACGAGCCGCCCTACGCCCACCAGGCGGTGGAGTCCGAGATCCTCGAGCACATGGTGCTGGCGATCGAGCCCGGGTGCTACTGGCCGGAGGGCGGCGGCCTGCGCGTCGAGGACAACTTCCACATCACCGCGGCCGGGCCGCAGAAGCTCAGCCCCTTCCCCGATGGGATCGTCCATGTCTGATGCAGACCCGCCCGCCGGCGCCGACCGGAACCCGACGGTCGAGGACGCGACGGCCAAGGAGGTGCTCGGCCACGGCGAGCTGCTGCCGATCCTGCCCGGTCCGGGCGCGAGCGACTACGAGCGCTACCTCCGCACCGACGAGCTGCTCGCGTTGCAGAAGACGCCCGAGGAGATGGTGCACCGCGACGAGCTGCTGTTCCAGACGGTGCACCAGTCCTCGGAGCTCTGGCTCAAGCTCGCGGTCTTCGAGACCGAGGAGGCGATCGCGCGCATCGGCGACGACGACCTCGTGCCGGCCGTGCGGCTGCTGGGCCGCGCGAACCACTGCGTGATCTTCACGACCGACGCGTTGCACATGCTCGAGCGCCTCTCGCCCTGGGAGTACCACGAGGTGCGGCGCGCGCTCGGCCACGGCAGCGGCTTCGACTCGCCCGGCTGGCGGCGGCTACGGCGCCTCGGCCCGCCGCTCTGGCAGGCCTTCACGGCGCTGCTCGAGCGCATGGGCCTGGAGCTCAGCGACGTCTACGTGCACGAACGCGCGCACCCCTCGCTGTACGACCTCGCCGAGGCCCTGATCGAATTCGACGAGCGCATCGCGATCTGGCGCTCCGTGCACGTCAAGATGGTGCAGCGCGTGATCGGCGGCGGCGCGATCGGCACCCAGGGCACGCCCGTGGCGGTGCTCGCCGGCATGACGACGAAGGAGCTGTTCCCGCAGCTCTGGGCCGTCCGCAACCGGCTGACGGAGATCGCGGGGAGCTGAGCAATCGGACCGCATAAATTGGGGTCAGACCCCAATTTATGCGGTCCGGTGAACGCGCCCGGCGGGGCTCGTTGACGCGACTCACCCCAGTCGCGATACTTGATCAAATCGCGGGACGGCTGGAGGGAACCGGCACGGATGGAGCGGGTGTGCGTGATAGGCGCAGGTGCAATCGGCAGCCTCTTTGCCGGGCACCTGGCGGCCGTCGCCGAGGTGTCGGTGCTGACCCGTCGAGCCGAGCACGCCGACGCCCTGAACCGCGAAGGACTGCGCATCAGCGGTCGCAGCGAGCGCCAGGCGACCGTCTTCGCCTCCGCGGATCCCGACGCGATCCCCCCGTTCGACCTGGGCATCGTCGCCACCAAGGCGTCGGGTCTCGAAGGAGCCGTCGAGTCGCTCCGCGGCCGCTTTGCCGGCGCAACCATCATGACGGTGCTCAACGGCCTCGGGGCCGAGGAGGCAGTGCGCGGGGCGGGCGACTGGCCGATCATCAGCGGCGTCACGTTCATGAGCGGCACGCGCCACTCCGACACGCATGTCGAGTACGTGCTCGACACCGAGACCTGGATCGGACCCTACGAGGACACGCCGTTCGCGCTCGTGACGAAGGCCGCGGGGCTGATCGAGAGCTCCGGTCTGAAGGTCGAGGCGCTGCCCGACCTGCTGCCCGCGCAGTGGTCGAAGCTGATCTTCAATGCCACGGTCAACTCTGTCGCCGCGTTGACGGATCTGCCGCACGACTGGCACTTCGCGGCGCGCGAGCAGCCGGCCGACCTCGGTCATCTGGTGTTCGACCTGATCGAGGAGGGGAAGGCCGTCGCCGTGGCCGCCGGCATCGAGCTGCACGACGACCCCTGGGAGATGAACGTGCTCGCCACCCAGCGGGGTAGCGCCCACTATCCATCGATGCTCGAGGACGTCCAAGCTCGCAGGCGCACGGAGGTCGACCTGATCACCGGCGCGCTCGTCCGGGAAGCCGAGCGACACGGTGTGGACGCTCCGCTGCATACGGCACTTCGCCGCCTGATCAAGGCAAAAGAGGAGTCCTACTCGTGACTCCGGCCCGCTCGTGTTCGCAACCGCACAGGAGGTCCAAGTGAAGGTGAAGAGGAAGCGGGCGCTCGCAGCGCTCCTGGGAGTGGCAGCGGCCCTCGGAGTCGGCGTCTCGGTGGCCGGCACCGCATCGGCTGCGACCAAGGGCTCGATCGTGATCGGCTGGGCCTACGACAGCAAGGGCAACATGTCGCCCTTCGACGATCCGGCCCTCGCGGCTGCCCAGGTGCGCGCCAAGGAGGTCAACGCGCGCGGCGGCGTCCAGCTCAAGATCATCACCTGCGACACACAGAACAACAACCCGGCCAAGGCCAAGGCCTGCGCGCTGAGTCTGCTCGGCCAGGGCGCCAACGTCATCTTCACGACCTGCGACGTCGACTACGCGACGCCGGTCGTGCAGGAGGCCATCAACCGTGGCGTGCTCGCCATCGCCCCGTGCATCGGCACCGACCAGATGGGCCCCAAGCGCTTCGGTGCGAAGGGCTCGCTGGCGTTCAGCTTCGGCAACGTCGCGCAGGACGAGGGCTCGGCGATGGCGCAGTGGGCCTACGGAAAGGGCTGGCACACGGCCGGGACGGCCACCAACACGCTGCTCGCCTACTTCAAGGTCGTGGTGCAAGCCTTCGAGGCCCGCTTCAAGCAGCTCGGCGGCAAGATCGTCGACCACGAGACCTACGCGACCGGCGCCAACAACGTGCAGGCGGCCGTCAGCCGGTTGAACGGCAAGAAGGCCGACGTCTACGTCACCGTGACCTCGTTCGGCGAGCTCCCCGCCTTCGTCACGGGCATGCGCGCGCTGGGCAACCAGACGCCGATCCTCAACTCGTGGGCAGGCGACGGCACCTACTGGGTGCCGAAGTCCGGCGTCACGAACTACTACGCCGTGACCTACGCCTCGGCGTTCGGCGATGACCCGAACCCCGCCGTCAACAAGCTCGCCAAGGCCGTCAAGGCCGGGACCGGCGGCTTCGTCACGGGCGCAGCGGCGATTGACGGCCTCGTCACCGCGTACGCGCGCGCAGGCAACACCACGAATGGCGCGGCGCTGGCCGCCCAGATGGCGAAGTTCAAGAAGGTGCCGACGCTCTCGGGCCTGGTCAGCTTCTCGGCCTCGCAGCACAGCGTCTTCGGGCGGCAGTACCGTGTGATCCGCATCGAGGGCACCAAGGAGACGGTCATCGGCTCCGTCGTCGCGAAGGTCGTGCCGAAGCTCTGAGCGACGTGACACGATCTGCGGTGGCCTCGGACGCCGTCCGGGGCCACCGCGGGACCGTGCCGTGAGCGAGCCTTCCCTGTCCGACATCCCCGACAGCCCGATGCCGCAGGGAACGCTGCGAGCAAGCTCTGTCTCGCGCTCGTTCGAGGGCGTCCAGGCGCTCGACGACGTGACGCTCGAGCTGCGCCAGCACGAGGTCGTCGGGCTGATCGGCCCGAACGGCGCCGGCAAGTCGACGCTCGTGAACCTCATGACGGGGTTCGACTTCCCCAGTGCGGGAGCGATCGAGCTCGGCGGGCGCGAGATCACGGACTGGAGCCCGCACCGGCGTGGTCGCGCCGGGCTGGCTCGCACGTTCCAGCATTCGAAGTCCTTCCGCGATCTGAGCGTGCGCGAGAACGTCGAGGTGGCTGCGCTCGGCGTCGGCGCCGCCCCGCGCGAGGCACGCCGGCGGGCGGACGAGTTGCTGCCCTTGCTCGCGCTCACCGGCCGCCAGCACCTCCCGGCCCGCGCCCTCGCCCATGGTGACGAGCGCCGCCTCGGCGTCGCGCGCGCGCTTGCGATGGAGCCGAGCTTCGTGCTCATGGACGAGCCCGCCGCCGGGCTCCCGGAAGCCGAGGTGCCCGAGTTCGCCGACGTCGTGCGGGCGGTGCGCGACGATCACGGCGCGGGCGTGCTCCTGATCGACCACAACATGGCGCTGATCATGGACGTCTGCGACCGCATCCACGTGCTCGACCAGGGCGCGACGCTCGCGGAGGGCGCACCCGGCGACATCCGCGCCAACATCGACGTCGCCGCGGCCTACCTCGGCGAGAGCGCCGTGCAGGAGGATGACGCGTGAGCGACGCCATGCTCGCGATCGACGGCCTGCACGTGAGCTACGGCGGCGTCGCGGCGGTGCGCGGCGTGTCGATCGAGGTCGGTCGTGGCGAGATCGTGGGCCTGATCGGCCCGAACGGAGCGGGCAAGTCGACGACGCTCCACGCGGTCATGGGCATGGTCGAGCCCGAGCGCGGCGAAATCCGGCTGGCCGGGCAGTCGCTGCGCGGCCGCGCGCCGGAGAGCGTGACGCGCACGGGCATCTCGCTCGTCCCGGAAGGGAGGCGAATCTTCGCCGAGTTGACAGTCGAGGAGAACCTGCGGCTCGGCCTCTCCGGGCGGCGCTCGCGCGAGGGTGGCGCCGAGGACATCGAGTCGGTCTACACCCTCTTCCCGATCGTCAAGGAGTTCCGCCGCCGCCGCGCCGGCGTGCTTTCCGGCGGGCAGCAGCAACAGCTCGCGATCGCGCGTGCGCTCGTCGCAGGGCCGGACGTCCTCCTACTGGACGAGCCGTCGCTGGGGCTCGCGCCGAAGATCGTCGACGTCGTCTTCTCCGCCCTCGCCGAGATCCGCGAGCGCGGCATCACGGTGCTCCTGGTGGAGCAGCGCGCGCAGCGCACCGTCGCGTTCGCCGACCGCACCTATCTGATGGCGAACGGCGAGATCCGGCTCACCCTGACGCCCGCCGACGCGGACGACACCGACACGATGGTCGCGGCCTACCTCTCGTGAACGCCATCGGCACACTCCCGCTCGGATCGGTCGATGCCCAGGTGATCGTCGATGCGATCGGACTGGGCGCGACCTACGCGCTCATGGCCGTGGGCATCGGCCTCGTCTTCGGCGTCCTGCGGCTCGTCAACTTCGCCTACGGCCAGCTCGTCATGGCCGGGGCGTACACGCTCGCGTACACCTCCGCCTGGCCGCTTGCGTGGAGCATCGTCGCCTGCTTCGCCGTCGTGATCGCGCTCTCGCTGCTGATGGAGCGCGCCGTCTTCCGGCCGCTGCGCGAGCAATCTCCGACCGTCATGCTCGTGACCACGTTCGCGATCTCGTTCGTGCTTCAGAGCGTCGCGCTCCTGATCGACATCCGGGACGGCCAGATCGGCGAGCCGGTGGCGTCCCTGTCCTCGCTCAACCAGTCCGTGGCGATCGCCGGCGTCGACGTGCGCAAGGTCACGATCGTCGCCGTGCTGGTCGCCCTCGGCACCCTCGGCGCTCTCGCGCTCCTGCTCGGCCGCACCGAGATCGGACTGCGCACGCGCGCCGCCGCAGCCGATTTTCGCACAGCCCGCATGCTCGGCGTGAGGGCCAACCAGGTGATCGGACTGGCGGTCGTGATCTCGGGCGCACTGGCCGCGGCGGTGGCCGTGATCCTGACCGTGCAAACGCCGTTCGTGACTCCCGACTTCGCGCTGCACGACACGATCATCGTGCTCGTCGGGGTTGTCGTCGGCGGCATCGACCGTCTCTGGACGGCCACGCTCGGGGGCTTCGCGATCGGGCTCACCTCCGGCATCGTCAACGGCGTGTTGCCGACCGACAGCACGATCTACCTGCCGTCGGTCGTGATGGCGCTCGTAATCCTCGTACTGCTCCTGCGTCCCGCCGGGCTGTTCGTGCGCGGGCGCTCCTCGGTGGTCGACCGGGTATGAGGAATCGCGCTGCGGCGCTCGAGTTGCTCGGTCCGATGCTGCTCGTCGTGATCGTCGGGCTGCTCAGCACGCAGGTCTCGCTGGCCAACGAGCAGTACTTCCTCAGCGCGATCATCTCGGTCGCGATGGTCGTCGCGGTCTACGTGTTCGTCGGCAACTCGGGCGTGCTCTCGTTCGGGCAGATCAGCTTCGTCGCGGTCGGCGGCTTCGCCTCGGGCGTGATGACGATCCCGGTGGAGTCGAAGTCGGGCGTCCTGCCGGATCTCTTCCCGATTCTGCGTGACCACACGCTCGGCACCGTGCCGTCGCTCGGGCTGGCGGCGCTCGTGGGCGGTCTGCTCGCTCTGCTGCTCGGGTTGCCGCTGATGCGGCTCTCCGGCCTCGCCGCAGGCATCGCGACCTTCGCGGTCCTCGAGATCACGCACAACGTGCTGCGCGAGTGGACGAAGATCGGCCCCGGCGCGACGACGCTCTCGCTCATCCCGGAGTCCGACGGAGCGCTCCAGCCCGTGATCGGCGTGCTCATCATCATCGCGGTCGCCTACGCGTATCAGCGCAGCCGCCTCGGGCGCATGCTGCGAGCCTCGCGCGAGGACGCGGCGGCGGCGGAGGCGGTCGGCATCAACGTGCACCGCCAGCGGCTCTGGGCGTTCACGCTGTCGGGCGCGCTGGCCGGCTTCGCGGGCGGTCTCTACGTGCACATCCTGGGTTCGATCACGGCCGACGCGGTCTACCTCGAGCTGACCTTCCTGACGCTCGCGATGCTCGTGTTCGGCGGGGCGACGAGCCTCTGGGGAGCGGTGCTCGGCGCCCTCGTCGTGAGCGCCCTCGACTCGTTCCTGAGTCAGGCCGAGAGCGGCGTCAACATCGGCTTCACGTTCGATCTCCCGCAGGGCACGAGGCTGATCATCCTCGGCACCGTGATGGCTACGATGCTGATCCTGCGGCCGTCCGGCATCACCGGCGGACGCGAGTTCTCCCTGCCCCGCGTCCGGCGCCCGGCCGCACGCCGGCCGCCCACCCCGGAAGGCACGCCCCAATGAAGATCTGCATCGTCGGCTGCGGCGCGGTCGGGTCGCTGTTCGCGGCCAACCTCGCCACGCTCGACGACGTCGAGGTCTGGGCCTTCGACCTCTCGCAGGCCCACGTCGAGGCGATCCGCGAGAACGGCCTCCGGCTCAGCGGCGCCGGCGACGTGCACGCGCGGCTGCACGCCACGAGCGATCCCGGCGAGTTGCCGCCCTGCGAGCTCGGCATCGTCGCCACCAAGGCCATGCACGCCGAGTCGGCGATCGCCGCGGCCGCGCACGTCTTCGCCGACGGCGCCGTGGCCTCGGTCATGAACGGCGTCGGCAACGAGGAGGCGCTCGCGCGTCACGTCCGGCGCGTGATCCGCGGCACCACCTTCCCAGCTGGCAAGGTGCTCGAACCCGGCGTCGTGCAGTGGGACGTCAAGGGCGACACGACCTTCGGCCCGTTCGAGCCGCAGCCCGCGACCGCGGGCGAAATCGAGCGCCTGGCCGACGCCTGCACGCGCGCGGGCATGCCGGCCCACGCCGTGGCCGACGCGCGACCGGCGCAGTGGCGCAAGGTCATCTTCAACGCGGCCTCGAACCCGCTCGGCGCCCTGACCGGCCTCACCCACGGGCGCGTGTGCGAGCGGCCCGACTTGCGCGCGCTCGTCAGCGGCCTGATCGACGAGGGCAAGGCCGTCGCGAGCGTCCAGGGCATCACGCTCGACGCCGACCCCGAGGCGCTGATCGATCACGCCGCCAAGCCGGAAGTGGGCTACAACCACAAGGCCAGCATGCTCCAGGACATCGAGGCTCGCCGGCGCACGGAGATCGACTACCTGAACGGCGGCATCGTCGCGTTCGGCGACCGCTTGGGCGTGCCGACGCCGCTCAACGAAACCATCGCCGCGCTGATCCGCGGCATCGAAGCGTCCTGGACGCAGGAGACGACCGCCTGATGGATCTTGCCCGAGAGCTCGAACGCCGCTATGCCAACACGCGTGCCGCCATGGCGGCCCACGACCTCGACGCCCTGATCGTCTCGGGCAGCGAGTACTCCGGCTTCGAGGGCGGCGTCACGTACCTCTCGGGATTCCAGATCGTCCACCGCTACGCCTACGTCATCGTCCCGGCCGACGGCGAGCCCTTCATCGTCTTCCCGACCGAGGCGCGCTACGTCGGCGAGCACGGCCAGACCTCGCTGGAGCAGGTCTTCGCCGACCTTCCCGGGGCCGAGATCGCGGCGCGCGCAGACGCGGCGGGCTGGAAGCGGATCGGCGTGTTCGGCCTCGACTACATCATGAACGTGCGCGATCACTCCGCGCTCGACGGCCTCGATCTCGTGCATTTCGACGTCGAGTTCGACCACTCGCGCGCAATCAAGAGCCAGGCCGAACTGGAGTCGGTGCGCGATTCCGTGCGCATCAACCAGCGGGGCTTCGAGGTGTTCTTCGACGCCTACGCACCGGGCAAGAGCGCCGCCGAGGTGATGGGCGCCGCCGAGGGCTACTTCGTGGGCGAGGGCTGCGGGCGCCTGACGATGAACATGGTGCTGACCGCTCCCGGGCGCAGTGGGCTGGCGCTGCCCGAGTTCAAGATCGCGCGCGAGGAGGAGATCCTCGGCGACTTCCTCCTGCCCTCGCTGGAGGTTGCCGGGCCCGGGATGCACTGGGTCGAGGTCTCGCGCGCGGTCGGCACGAAGGACGCGCCGCTGAGCGATCACACGAAGCGCCAGATGGAGGCCTACCTCGAGTACTACGAGGTCACCCGGGGCGCACTGCGCGCGGGCGCGACCTGTCACGACGTCCACCGCGCCGTCTCGGAGCCGTTTGCCCGGCGCGGCTACCAGCTGGGGCACGTGACCGGGCACTCGATCGGCATGACGATGATCGAGTTCCCCAAGATCGGCGAGGGCGTCGAGACGGAGCTTGCCGAGGACATGGTCTTCTCCATGCACCCGCACGCCATCGCCGACAGCGGCGACTGCCTCTACATGCAGGACACATGGCTCGTCACGGCGACCGGTGGCGAGCCGCTGGCCACCCTGCCGATGCAGTTCTACCTCAAGTAGTAGCGGCAGGCGCGAACAGGTCCTCGGCGCCGAGTTGCCTGGCCACGAGGGTCGCGGTCACGGTGAGGTGACGCCGCAGCTCATCGGCGGCGGCGGGGGCATCGCCGGCGGCGCAGGCCGCGAGGATGCGTTCGTGCTCGAGTTGGCGCTCGCGCACGATCCCCGCGTTCTGGATCGAGAGCTCGCGGTAGCGCTCGCTGTTGTCCCAGGCGGGGCGGATCAGCCGCACGAGCCAGTCGGACCCCGAAGCGTTGTAGAGCGTGAAGTGAAAGGCGTCGTGCGCGTCGCGGGCGGCGGGCCGATCGCCCCGCTCGCGGCAGAGCGTGTAGCTCTCCAGCGCCGCCTGCGCCCGCTCCACGTCGTCCGCCGTGATGCGACCGCCGGCTGCCCGCGCGACGGCCACGGGCTCCAGCGCCAGGCGGGCCTCATAGGTGTCACGCAGGTCGTCGACGTCCAGTTCCTTGACGCGCGAGCCGCGATGGGCGACGTGCACCGCCAGGCCGAGCGCCTCGAGCTTGCGCACGGCCTCGCGCACCGGCGAGATGCTCGTTCCGAGCGAACGTGCGAGCTCCTCGAGGCGCAGCGGCGCGCCGGACGGGAGCTCACCCGAGAGGATGCGCTCGCGCAATTCGGCCGTCGCGGCATCGGCCAACGTCGCGATGCCGGAACGCATATCCAGGCTGGCTGCCACCGCAACCCATCGTATCGGGTTGATCATGTGTCAAGTGGCCGCGCACGGCGGGCCGGAAGCGATAGCGTCTGGCCGTGCACCCGCCGACGAAGCGCCCCAAGCATGGCCCGCCGGCACGCTGACGAGAAGCCGGCGGCGCCCGAGCGGCCGCGCGCCGGCCTGCTGCTCGACGACCTCGCCGAGCAACTCAGCCGCTTCCGGCTGTTGCCCGGAGGTTCCGAAGCCGACGCGGAGCGCGTGCTCGCCGGGCTGACGCCCGCATCACCGCGCGAGCGCGAGGCGACCAAGGAGCTCGCCGACCGCCAGATCCTGGCGCACCCGGATCGCTTCGAGGACGCGCATCACCTGGTCGTGAAAGCGCTCGAGGTGTTCGATCGCCACGGCTGGCGCGGGCCGAGGCTCCCGGGCTGGCTCGGCCCGTTGCGGCCGGTCGCGGTGCTCGGCGTCGAGCAGGTGACCCGCGCGATCGTGCGCTCCTACGCGCGCGACATCTCGAACTCGATGCGCCGGCTGTACGCGCGCCGCGAGGCGCAGTGCACCTTCGATCAGCCGGAGCGGGGGCCGCTGGCCCGGGCGCGCATCGCGATGACTCGCCTTGCGCCCGATTTCGGCGGAGGGGGCGGAGGCCTGCCGCGCTTCCTCGTCGGCGGCGCCGTGCTCTCGGGACTCGTCTCGGTCGCGCGTCAGGTGGGCGGGCTCTCGAGCGGCGGGGCGTCTGCCTGGTTCGGGCTGGGCGCGGCGGCCGTGCTCATCTTCGCAGCCGTGGCCTGGATCATCCTGCGGGGCGCAGCCGTGGCCCATCGCCGCTCCCGCCTGATCCTGCACGAGCCGCTGGAGGCGCTGTGGGAGACGATCGGAGCGGCCGGCGAGCCGCCCCGGGACGATTCGATGACGGTCGCGACCGTCGGCATCATCCTGACGGCCGTGGCATGGTTCGTGACGCCGCTGATCGTCGCAGCCGTCTTCTACATCGGTCGCTAAAGGCTCATCCTGAAAGCGCTCTTGGCACGGGTATTTGCCGGTTCTGAGAGCCGGCTGTGAAACCGGCGCGGCCCAATCCGCCCTACCGGCCCGCCCGTAGGGATGGCGTCCCCACCGTCCCGGCCCCGGCCGGGCCGGCTCCTCCGACTCTGGAGACCACGTGAATCGCACGTCCCTTCTCACCGCCGCCGCCCTCACCGCCAGTCTGGCGCTCGCTGCTCCTGCGCTTGCTGGCTCGACAGCCGCGACGCCCCTCACGGGCACCGTCGGCCCCGGCTTCACGATCACGCTCGCCAAGGGCACCACGAAGGTCAAGACGCTCAAGCCCGGCTCGTACGTGATCACCGTCAAGGACAAGTCGTCCGCGCATAACTTCCACATCTTCGGGCCCGGCGTTGCGAAGGTGGTCACGACGGTGCCGTTCGTCGGCAGCAAGAAGATCACCGTGACGCTCAAAAAGGGCACGTACACCTACCAGTGCGACCCGCACGTGAGCGCTGGGATGAAGGCCACCTTCAAGGTTGCCTGATCCCGGCCCGCGCCCTGCCTCCGGGGCGCGACTGCGCCCGCCTGGCGGGCGGCCTCCCACGCGCGAACGCGAGAGCGCGCGTTGGCGTGCCGCCCGCCAAGGGGGACGCCCTGGTGCCAGTTGCCCACCCCAGGGCCGTCGCGTAGGCTCCCCGCATGCCTGACGAGCCCTACGAGTTCCTGCGCGGCGTGCCGCTCTTTTCCGACGTGTCCGACAAGGACCTGCACACCATCGCCGTCTCCATGCGGCGCCGCGTCTTCGTGCCGGGCGAGGGCATCGTGGCCGAGGGCGAGGGCGGCATCGGCTTCTTCTTCGTCGAGAAGGGCTCGGTTGCGATCACGCAGACCGGCGAGCGCCGCGCGACGCTCGGTCCGGGCGATCACTTCGGCGAGATCGCGCTGCTCTCGGGCGCAGAGCGCACGGCCACGGTCAGCGCCGACAGCGACGTCGTCTGCTGGGGCATGCCCGCGTGGAACTTCAGGCCGCTGGTACGCGAGCAGCCGAGCGTGACGATGAAGCTGCTCGAGGGCATGGCGCGGCAGCTCGCAGGCGCGCCCCGGCGCGGCGGCTGACCGGCGCGGCTGCGCGCGATGATCCGTCACACCGTCGTCTTCCGCCTGCGACACGCGCCCGGCTCGCCGGAGGAGGCGGACTTCCTGCGCAGCGCGAGCGAGCACCTGACGCCCATCCCGGGCGTCGAGCGCTTCGAGGTGCTGCGCCAGGTCGGGTCGCAGAGCGAGTACCGCTTCAGCCTCTCGATGGAGTTCTCGGACGCGGGCGCCTATCGCGCCTACAACGAGCATCCCCGTCACTCCGCGTTCGTGCGCGACCGCTGGATCCCCGAGGTCGAGGAGTTCCTGGAGCTCGACTTCGAGCGCTACGACGGGGCGAACGTCTGAGCACGCGCGAGGCGGGCTCGATCGCCTGGTTGCGCGCGCGGTAGCAGGCGCGCGTTCGGCGGCATCCTCGAAAACGAGGATGCGATTGGGGAGAAAGCTCGGATCTTCGCTCGCTCGAAGCGCGGCGATGTAGTTGGCATGCGGAAGATCCTTCACGGCTCGCTGTTCCTGGCGGTTGCGCTCGTCTGTGTGCCGGCCGTCAGCCAGGCCGCGACTCGCTCGGGCTACAGCGCGAGCACGGAGGGTCAGGTTCTCGTCCTGCTGAACGCGATCCGCCACGAGCACGGCCTGAGCACGCTGGCCGGCAGCGTGGCCCTGCGCCACGCGGCGCGCTCGCATACCTCGGACATGCTGGAGCACGGGTACTTCGAGCACAACTCGCCCAACGAGAGGTTCGACGTGCGCGTCCGGCGGTTCCTGAAGAGCCCGCTCGTGGGTGAGAACATCGCCTGGGGCACCGGCTCCTACGGCACCGCCGCGGGCCTCGTGAGCCTCTGGATGCACTCGCCTGCCCACCGTCACATCATCCTCATGCCCGAGCTGCACCGGGTCGGGCTGGGCATCGCCACCGGCAGCTATCACCACACCCCGGGCGCTGTCATGGCGACCGCCGACTTCTCCTCCTGACGCCTCCCAGCCACTGAAAGCCGGCGCCCCATGCCCTCCCCCGACTCCCCGATCCATGCCGCCGTGACGCGAGCCCGTGTCTCGCGCGTGATGGCGCGCCTCGGCGAGCTCAGCGAGGAGCGGCTCGACGGGATCGAGGCGACGCTGCTCGAGTTCGGCGGACTGCGCACTGTGTGCGCCGCCTGCGGCCGGCTGCATCGCCCGTACCTCGAGCGCTGCCCGGTCTGCCGCCGCACTATTTGCAAATCGAATCAGATGCTCTAAATGCTGCTAGCGTCAGAGCTAGTGGAGCCTGACCATCGCATCCGCGTCTTGATCGCAGAGGACGACGAAGCAGTTCGAGAGATTCTCTCGAGCGTCGTTCGCTCCGAGGCCGTGCTCGAGCTCGCGAGCAGCGTCGCGGACGCTGCCCAGGCAATCGCCGCCGCTGCCGCGCACCAGCCCGACGTCGCGCTCGTCGACGTGCGCATGCCGGGCGGTGGACCGAGTGCCGCGCGCGGGATCAAACAGCGCTCGCCGCACACGAGCGTGCTCGCCTTCTCCGCGCACGACGACGAGCGGACGATGCAGTTGATGTACGAGGCCGGCGCCGACGGCTACATCGTCAAGGGCAGCGACGTCACCGAGATCGTCTTGTCCATTCGCCGCGCGGGCGACCGCTCGCGCCTACCCCGAGCCGCCTAACCCGTCTCGGCCAGACGCGTGAGCGCGGCCTGCGCGTCGGCCGCACTGCGCTCGAGCTCGGCGAGCAGCGGACCCACGGCTGCGCCACTCGCGTGCGACAGTGCCTGGCAGCTGGCGACCACGCGGATCGCCCCCAGGGTGGCCGCGCTGCCCGTGAGCGTGTGCAGGTTGAAAGCCATCGCGTCGGCGTCACCGCCGGCAACGGCGGCGCGCAGCGAGCGCAGCCGGTCGGGCGTGTCGCGCGCGAAGGCGGTCTGCAACCTGTCCAGCAGGGTGGAATTGCCCGCCTGGGCGAGCGCCCGCAGCCGATCGACGACCTCCGGGTCGAGCGCGCCCGTTGCATCCTCCATGCGACTCACGCTACCAGCGCGCCGGAGGCATCCTCGAAATCGAGGATGCGATCGGGGCGAAAGCTCGGATCTCCGGCCGGCCGGGGAACGGCGATGCAGGTGGTAGACGGAAGATCGGCTTTCCGGCACTCCGTCACGGCGCCAAGACCGCCGCCCGCTCCCCTCCCAGGAAGGCCCACCGTGACGCCCGTCGCCGCACCCTCCGGGCCCACCCTCGAGGCCGCTCCGCCCATCCGGCGGCCGACCACGGGGGAGCCGACGGTCGAGCTCGAGCGCGTGGCCAGGGGACTGCGCGGCGCGCGCGCCCGCACGCATCTGAGCGAGGCCGGCGTCGTGGCGATCCTGTCACGGCAGGGCGTCGCGCTGACGGTGCCGGGCCTACGCCGTTGCGAGAGCACCGGCGTCATCGCGCTCGCGCTCGCGTCCTGCCTCGCCGATATCTACGGCACCACGACCGACGGTCTCGCCGGCCGTCGCTTCAGCCGGCGGGCCTCGCTCAACGACTTCCAGACAGACCGCTGAGCGCGCTCATCTTGGGTTTTTGGCAGGTACGGCCACTAGAGTGAGGAACGGTTGTGCGTGTTGGCACGTTGGCTACGGCACGGCGCAACTGAAGGTGCAGTCCATCGGGCCGCACGGCCCCGGAGCTCCCGCAAGGCAGGTCGCCCGCGCATGCAGGACCGCTCCTTCGCCGCTTCCTCTCCAGCCCCGCCGGGCGTCGCCTCCACGGCCGGCGCCGCCGAGCGCCATGCGCTGCTGGCCGAGTTCGTCGCAGCCGGCGAGCAGGAGCGCAGGCGCCTCGCCGAGGAGATCCACGATGACTCCATCCAGGTCATCGCGGCCCTCGGGATGCGGCTCCAGATGCTGCGCCGCGCGCTTAGGGACAGCGAGCAGCTCGCGCTCCTGAGCGAGGCCGAGGAGGCCGTGCAGCTCTCGATCGCGCGTCTCCGGCACCTCGTCGTCGAGTTGCATCCTCCGGGGCTCGAGCAGGAGGGACTGTCGGTCGCGCTCTCGATCGCGCTCGACGTCGAGCGCACCGCGGCCGTGGACTACCTGCTCGACGACCAGTTGTCCGAGCAGCCGCCCACCGAAGCCTCGGCGATCCTCTTCCGCATCGCCCAGGAGGCGCTCGAGAATGCGCGCGAGCATGCCCGGCCCTCCACCGTCACCGTGAGCGTTTTCGAGCGCGACGGCGGCTGGGCCGTGCGCATCGCCGACGACGGCTGCGGATTCGAGCCCTCGCTCGCGGCGCCGGAATCAACCTGCCTGGGCTTCGCCGCGATGCGCGCCCGCGCCGAACTCGGCTGCGGCAGGCTGCGTGTCGAGTCGGCTCCGGGAGAAGGCACGGCGGTCGAGGCCTGGATTCCGTATGGCCTGCTCGGGCGCACAAGCGGGCCTGTGTGAGCGCCCACCGCATCCGCGTGCTGATCGCCGAGGAGGATGAGACCGCGCGCGACGAGCTCGCGACGCTCGTCCGCTCGGAGCCGTCGCTGGAGATCGCCGACGTCGTGTCCGACGCGGCGCAGGCCATCCTGGTCTCGATGCGCGAGAAGCCGGCGTTCGCCGTGCTGGGCGTGCGCATCCCCGGGGGTGGAGCGAGCGCGGCGAGGGGAATCAAGCGCTGCTCGCCCCAGACGCGCGTGCTGGCGCTGTCCGCCCAGGACGACCGCGAGACGGTGCTCGAGATGCTCGAGGCAGGAGCCGACGGCTACCTGGTCAAGGGCAGCACGGTCGACACCATCGTCAATTCGATCGAGCGCGCGGCCCGCGGCCAGGGGAGTCTCTCGGCGGAAATGACCGGCAGCGTGATCGAGGAGCTCGCGGGTCTGCTGCACGCACGCCGTCGCAACGAGGAGCGCTCGCAGCGCCGCGAGGAACGCATCCGCCGTGCGCTGGACGAGGACCTGCTGCACGCGGTCTTCCAGCCGATCTGCACGCTCGCCGGCTCGACGATCGGCGCCGAGGCGCTCGCGCGCTTCCGCGGCCCCCCCTCGCGCGGTCCCGTGCGCTGGTTCGCGGAGGCCGATGAGGTCGGCCTCCTGCGCGAGCTCGAGCTGGCCGCCGTTCGAGTCGCGCTGGCCGCCCTCCCCGCGCTGCCGGAGCACCTGTTCCTGTCGGTCAACGTCTCGCCGTCGACGCTCGCGACGCCCGCGTTCCTGCGGCTGATCGCCGGCAGCGACGGAGCACGCGTCGTCGTCGAGATCACCGAGCACGCGCGCATCAACGACTACGAGAGCCTGCAGGAGGCGCTCGGTGCCGTGCGCGAGTTCGGCGCGCGCGTGGCGATCGACGAAGCCGGCGCCGGTTTCGCGAGCCTCCGCCACATCCTGCGCCTCGAGCCGGAGTTCATCAAGCTCGACCGCACGCTGATCGACGGCATCGAATCGGACCGCTCGCTGCAGGCACTGGCGGCCGGTCTGATCTCGTTCGCCGAGAAGATCGACGCCACGATCGTTGCCGAGGGAATCGAGCGACCGGCCGAGGTCGAGGCGCTGGCCGGTCTCGGGGTGCGTTACGGGCAGGGCTACTTCTTCGCCCGGCCCGCCGCGCTGCCGCTGCCGCTGCTCGTGGGCGCGAGCGCGGCCGACCAGGACAGCGCGGCATGACGGGCGACGGCAACGGCACCTTCGTCGCGAGTACGCCGATCCGCTGCATCGTCGCGGACGATCATCCGGCCATCCTCGACGCCGTCTGCCGCTTCCTCGAGGGCGAGACCGGATTCGAGCTCGCAGGGCGCGCCGGCGACGGCGAGGCGGCGCTCCGGCTGATCGAGGAGCAGAAGCCGCAGATCGCCTTGCTGGACATCCGCATGCCGGGCATCGGAGGCATCGACATCGCGGCCAAGCTGGCCGCGGCGTCCTCGCCCATCTCGGTCGTGCTCTTCACCGCCTACCCCGAGCGCGCTCTGCTGCTGGCGGCGCTGGATGTGGGCGTGCGCGGCTTCATCCTCAAGGAGGCGCCGCTCGACGAGCTGCTGCGGGCGATCCGCATCGTGGCCGGCGGCGGCAGCTACATCGATCCCTCGCTCGCCGGTGTACTCGCGGGGCCCGCTGCCGACAGGCGCATGCTCTCGCTGACCAAGCGGGAGCGCGACGTCCTGCGGCTGCTCTCGGAGGGCATGCGCGACGAACAGGCGGGGCGTACCCTCTCCATCTCGCCCCTCACGGTGCGCACGCACGTCCAGCACGCCATGGCGAAGCTGAAGTGCGACACCCGCACGCAGGCGGTGGCCGTCGCGCTGCGCGAGTCGCTGATCGACTAGGTGGGCGGGCGCCGGGCGCACCCGCCGCGCGCGCAGACCTTCAGGCCGCTTCGGCGTCGGTGTTCGCGCCCTGGCCGCGGCCGAGGGTGAGCTCGTCGTCGACTGCCACGACCGCCGCCCTCGCGCCGTGCTTGGCCGGCTGGACGAGCGTGGGGTGGTCGAGCTTGGCGAACGCCTCGGTGACCCGGGGGTCGAACTTCGTCCCGGTCTCGCTGAGGATCTCGCGCACCGCCACGGGCACCGGCCAGGGCTCCTTGTACGGCCGGCGATGGGTGAGCGCGTCGAACACGTCGGCCACGGAGACGATTCGCCCGGGGAGCGGGATCGCCTCGCCGGCAAGACCGCTGGGGTAGCCGCGGCCGTCCCAGCGCTCGTGATGGGTGAGCGCGATCTGCTCGGCCATCATCAGCAGCTCGTTCGTGCTGCCCGAGAGGATGCGCGCGCCGATCGCGGGGTGCAGCTTCATGGCAGCGTACTCGTCGACGGTGTACTTGCCGGGTTTCAGGAGCAGGTCGTCGGCGATGCCGATCTTGCCGATGTCGTGGAGCCGCGCGGCCTGGCCCATCAGCGCGGCGTCCGGCGGAGGAAGGTCGAGTGCCAATGCGAGCAGCTCGCTCGTGCGGCCGATGCGCTCCGCGTGCTGGCCCGTCGCGTCGTCGCGGTACTCCGCCGCGAGCGCCAGCCGGTCGAGCATCTCGAGCTTCGCATCCTCGAGCTCCCGCGTCCGCTGCGAGACGCGCTCGTGCAGCAGGTCGTTGTTGCGCTGCAGCTCGACGCGGAGATAGCGGTTCTGCAGGAGGTTGCGCACGCGCAACAACACCTCGGGGACGTCGATCGGCTTGGTCAGGAAGTCACGCGCTCCCAGCGACAGCGCGCGCCGCTTGGTGTCGGGAGCGATGTCGGCCGTGAGCACCAGCACCGGCATCCAGTTGGGCTCCTCGGTCAGGAAGCCGATCTCCTCGAGGATGTCCGGGCCGCTGCACCCGGGCATGTGCCAGTCGAGCAGCAGGAGATCGGGTGGTTCCTCGGCGCAGCGCGCGACGACGGCCAGCGGGTCGGTCATCGTCTCGACGGCGGTGTAGCCGGTGCGCACGAGGATGGCCTGCAGGAGCAGGGCATTGGCCTCCTGGTCATCCACCACGAGGATCCTCGACGGGTGCAGCAGCTTGTCGTTCACGCGCGCGACGTCGTTGTGCAGGCCAGGCTCGGAGGCGTTTCCTCCATCTGGATGGCATCGGCGGCGAAGTCCCGCGCCTTGAGCAGCCATCCGGCTACTGGTTGCCTGCGTCGCGCTCGGGGATGAGCGCGGCCCGGGCCCAGCGCACCGCCAGCCGCAGGCGCTCCCCCGGCGGAGCGCTGCGATAGAGCAGCCGGATGCCCAGCGCGATCGCGCCTATGACCGCTGCGGCGCCGATGGCGAGGCCGATCTTGTGCGAGAGCGAGGCAGCGCCCGAGGCCGACGCGGCGACGACGTAGCCGACCGCGAGGAAGCAGGCGGCCCAGGCGCCGGCGCCGGGGATGTCGAAGGCCAGGAAGCGGCGCAGCTTGAGATGCGAGCTGCCGGCCAGGAACGGCGTGACCGCGCGGGCGACGCCGATGAAGCGGCCGAGGATGATCGCCTTGCCCCCGTGGCGGTCGAAGATGTCCTCGACACGGGCCACGATCTCCGGGGTGATGTGGAAGCGCGGACCGTGGTGGAGCAGGAAGCCCCGTCCGAGCTTCCGGCCGAGGATGAACCCCGTCGTGTCGCCGGCCACGGCGGCGAACCAGACGAGCAGGAAGAGCGCCTGGATCGAGACGGCGCCGTCGCGCGCGACGGCGCCGCCGAGCACGACGGTCAACTCACCCGGAACGAGCAGCCCCACGAAGGCCGCGGCCTCGAGATACGCGAGCACGGCGACCAGCGGATAGGTCCAGTTCCCGAGCGCCGGGGCCAGCCGTGTCAGCGCGTCGTCGATGCTCGGGAGCATGTAGAGCCCGAGGCCGTAGCCCGTCAGGAGCGCCGCGGCGAGCACCCCGGCCGCGCCGGTGGCGCGGCCGAGCGTGCGGCGCCGCAACGCCATGATGACGAGGATCGCGACTGCTGCGAGAAGCGGGAGCGGGCGCATCGATCATGGCCCGCGCGCCCCGCTCCTGACGTCGGGTCAGTGACTCGGGGTCGTGCGGCCTGCGTGCAGCGTATGGGTACGGGCGAGAGTCAGTGTGAGCAGCGATGCCACTGGCCCCGGAGCCAGCACGCCGACGGCCCACCTGGGGCCCGACAGCCCGTTGCCCAGCCGAGCGCGTGGTCAAGCGAGAAGCGGCCCGGGCCGGTCGCAGTGATTCCGACCGCCGCGGCGAGGATGGCGAGGTTGAACTCGAACCCGCCCGCCGTGTTGAGCCAGCCCTTCTGCCAGTGCACGGTCGCGATCGCGTTGAGCATGACGACCACGAGGGCGAACTCCGCCAGCGGCGTGAGCAGACCTCGGCCGAATTCGGCGATGCCCGCGAGCACCGCCAACACAAGGCGCCGGAGCTCGGCCGTCCCGCGTGGCCCGCCGCCGCCGAACCAACCGAACAGCTTCTGGCTGCATGCGCGGCCAGCGTCAGGCCGAACCGAGCCAGATCAGGAGAAGTCCGTACGCATCGTTCAGTCCTCGCCGTCCTGGCTTTCGCGGACCGGGGGCTCGCCTTCCGGGATGGCGCTCATGCCACCCGGCTCCTCCGAGTCCTCGACCGGCTCGTCGGGAATGGCGTCCATTCCCCCCGGCCCGCGCTCGTCGTCCTGCTCGTCGTGCTCGCTCATCCGACGAGGCCCTTGGCCTTGTCCTTCGCCTTGTCGCGCATGCGCGCGGCGATGTCGGCCGGCGCCTCGTCGGTGACGTGCCCCGCCGCCTCCTTGACCGCGCCTCCGACGCGCTCTGCGAGCTCGGGGTTGCGACGGCGGAGGACGACGAAGGTCGCCAGTCCCAGGGTCGCGACGATGATCAGCAGCTTCATCGGAAGTACTCCTCGGGTGGGGATGGTGGCGGCGGTTTCCCGGCCACTCCGGTCGAGCGCGAGGGATCGGCGATCCGGCGCGTCGTTTCGTGCGCCCCGTTTATGCCCGGGCGAGCGCGAGGCAAACGCAGCGCGGGGCCGGCCGTGGCCGCGCACGGCGCGCCGCAGGCGCGTGCCAATTGCCGCGAAGAGTTGCAATGACCCGATCTTTATGACTAAGATCGCCTCCATCACGCAGAAGATTGCGAGATTGGGCTTGAAAGATCGGTTGTTTCTACGCGAAAGCGAGCAGTTCTTGACCGGCACGTCGACCATCGTGAGCCTCGAAGCGCGCGACATCCGCTTCCCGACCTCGCGCTGGCTCGACGGATCCGACGCGATGCACACCGATCCCGACTACTCGGCGGCGTACGTCGTGCTGCGCACCGATGCCGACGACGGCGTGGAGGGCCACGGGCTGACGTTCACGAGCGGGCGCGGCACCGAGGTCTGCGTCGTCGCCATCCGGGCGCTTGCGCCGCTGGTCGTCGGCCGCTCGCTCGAGGAGATCACGGCGGATCCCCGCACCTTCTGGCGGAGCCTTGCGTCCGACACGCAGCTGCGCTGGCTGGGACCCGAGAAGGGCGTCATCCACCTGGCGACTGCGGCGGTCGTCAATGCGGTCTGGGACCTGTGGGCCAAGCGCGAGGGCAAACCGCTCTGGAAACTCCTGTCGGACATGACTCCCGAGCAGCTCGTCGGATGCGTCGACTTCCGCTACATCGCGGATGCCCTCGGCCCCGGGGAGGCGATCGAGCTCCTGCAGGACGCGCGCCGGGGGGCTGCCGCGCGCGAGCGCGAGATCGTCGCCTCGGGGTATCCGGCGTACACGACATCGGCCGGCTGGCTCGGGTACGGCGACGACAAGGTCGAATCGCTGGTGGACGAGGCGCTGGCGGCCGGCTTCACGCACGTGAAGATGAAGGTCGGTGCAGACCTCGCGGCGGACGACCGCCGCGCCGGCCTGATCCGGCGGGCGCTCGGTCCCGCGGGCGTCCTGATGATGGACGCGAACCAGGTCTGGGGCGTCGACGAGGCCATCGCCTCGATGCGTGTCCTGGGCGCGCACGATCCGTGGTGGATCGAGGAGCCGACGAGCCCCGACGACGTGCTCGGGCACGCGCGCATCCGCCGCCACGTCGCTCCCGTTCGGGTGGCCACCGGCGAGCACGTGCAGAATCGCGTCATTTTCAAGCAGCTGTTCCAGGCCGAGGCCATCGACGTCTGTCAGATCGACGCCTGCCGGATCGGCGGCGTCAACGAGGCCATCGCAGTGCTCCTGCTGGCGGCGAAGTTCGGCATCCCGGTGTGCCCGCATGCGGGCGGCGTGGGTCTCTGCGAGTACGTGCAGCACCTCGCCTTCTTCGACTACATCGCGGTCAGCGGCTCGCTGGAGGACAGGCTGGTCGAGTGGGTCGATCACCTGCACGAGCATTTCCGAGAGCCTGCCGTCGTCGAGCGCGGCCGGTACCTTGCGCCCCTGGCGCCCGGCTACAGCATCGAGATGCTCCCCTCCTCGCTCGACGAATACGAGTTCCCGAACGGCCCGGTCTGGGCGCCGGTCGAGGGTGCGGTGGGCGGCTGATGACCGTGGCGCCGAGGTCGGGACAGCCCAGGGCGGGGCGAGGAGGCGTCCTGCGCCTCGACCAGTACCGCCTGCTGCAGGCCGCGCTGCTCTCGCTGCGCGCCGGACCGGCGCTGATCCTGCTGCTGCTCATCATCGTGGTCAGCCTGACGACGCCGATCTTCTTCACGAGCCGCAACATCGGCAACGTCTTCTCGCAGACCTCCGTCATCGCGGTCGTCGCGCTCGGGCAGCTGCTCGTGATCGTGTCACGCGGCATCGATCTCTCGGTCGGTTCCACCATCGCGCTGTCGGGCGTCATCGGGGCGGTCGTCTTCGAGCACACGAGCTCGAGCATTCTGGTCGTCGCCGCGATCCTCGGCACCGGCCTCGCCGTTGGGCTGGTCAACGGCCTCGTCTACGTCTACGGCCGCGTGCCGCACCCGTTCATCGTCACGCTGGCGACCCTGAGCATCGTGCGGGGACTCGCGCTGTGGGCCTCGAACGGGACGCTCGTCCCGAACATGCCGCCTGTCGTGCAGACGCTCGGGGGCGGCACGATCGGCTGGCTTCCGTACTCGATCTTCGTCGTCGCGGGCCTCGCGCTCTGCACGCTCGTCCTGACCACGTGGCTCGTGTGGGGCCGCTGGCTGTACGCGGTCGGCGGCAACCCGGAAGCCGCCCGCCGGTCGAGCATCCCGACGCGCCGGGTGCTCGTGACGGTGTACGTCCTGAGCGGCCTGGCCGCGGGGGTGGGCGGTCTGTTGACCGCCGGGCTGATCGACGGCGGCTCGCCGACGGCGGGCGATCTCGCCGAGCTGGACTCGATCGCCGCCGTGATCATCGGCGGCGCGGCCTTCGCCGGTGGCCGCGGCAACGTCGGCAACGCACTCGTCGGCGCGTTCACGATCGGCGTGATCCGCAACGCCCTCAACCTGCACAACGTCGATCCCTTCTACCAATTGATGGCGATCGGCGTGATCGTGCTGATCGCCGTCGAGGCCGACGTGCTGCGCGGCTACATCGAGGGCCGCGTGCGCGTCGCTCAGGCTACGAGGAACGCGTGAGCACGCCCGTCGCCGCCTCTCCGACCGCCGCCAGAGGCTCGACCGTGCTGACGGTGCGCGGTGCCAGCAAGCGCTTCGGCGTGGTCTCGGCGCTCGAGGACATCGATCTCGATGTGCGCCGCGGCGAGGTGCTCGCGCTGCTCGGCGACAACGGCGCCGGCAAGTCGACCCTCATCAAGTGCCTCAACGGCGTGCACCGGCTCGACAGCGGCGTGATCGAGATGGACGGCGTGCCGGTGTCGATCCGCACGCCCGCGGACGCACGTGCCCTGGGCGTCGAGACCGTCTACCAGGATCTCGCGCTGTTCGACAATCTGCGCCCGACGGACAACTTCTACGCGGGCCGCGAGCTCGCCGGGCCAGCCTGGATGCCGCGCTCCCTGCGCGTGCTCAAGCGGCGGCAGATGACCGATGCCACCCGCGAGGTGCTCGAGCGGCTGCAGGTGTCGGTGCCCGACTTCGACGCCGTGGTCGGGCTCATGTCCGGCGGCCAGCGCCAGGCGGTCGCCGTCAGCCGGGCCGCCGCGTTCGCGTCGAAGGTCGTGATCCTCGACGAGCCGACCGCGGCGCTGGGGGTGCGCGAGTCGCGCAAGGTGCTCGATCTGATCCTGCGGCTGCGAGACGAGAACAGGGCGGTCGTCGTCGTCTCGCACGCCATGGATCACGTCCTGGAGGTCTCCGACCGCGCCGTCGTGCTGCGCGGTGGCCGCAAGGTCGCCGAGCTGATCCCGAGCGCTGAGACCTACAAGCAGATCGTCTCGCTGATCGTAGGAGGTGGTGAGTGAACAGGCGGTAAGGGCTCTCACCGGTGTGGCGAGACGCGAGTGCCACACACCTGCGGACTTCCGCCGCTACTGCAGGGCTGCGGAGGCGACGTCAGAGCGGATCGAGTGATCCGCTGTCAAATCTGTGTACCTGAAAGGACGCACAATGTCGAAGAATCGGCTGTTGAGCGCCGTGGCCGTCGTGGCCGTGGTGGCGGCGTCGATGCTCGCGATGACAGTTACTGCGAGCGCGAAGCCTGCAGAGCAGAGTGACACGATCAAACTCGGGTTTATCACCAAGTTCCCGGTCGACTTCTACTTCCTGCTCGTCAATGCCTCGAAGAAGTGGGACAAGGCCACAGCGGGTGCGAGTGTCATCTACGCCAGTGGTAAGAGTGGTACGGACGATGCGGGCGAGATCGCCGCGATCCAGAACATGGTCGCCCAGGGCGTGAAGGGGATTGCCATCACGCCGACGAGTCCTGCGGTGTCGGCGGCACTCGACAAGGCGATCAAGTCGGGTGTCAAGGTCGTCCTGATGGACAATGACATCCCTTCCTGGAAGAAGAAGAGCTCGGTCGTCGCCACCAACAACTTCAACGGCGGCAAGCTCGCGGGCGAGTACCTCGCCAAGAAGCTCAAGCCTGGCGACACGCTTGGCATCCTCGAGGGCAACCCCGCCAACCCCGCGCTCGTCGAGCGCGTCACCGGCATGCTCAAGGGCCTCGGCGCGATGAAGAGCAAGATCAAGGTCGTCTCGAAGCTCGAGACCGACTGCGACCAGACCAAGGGCGCAACCGCCGCGCAGACGATCCTCACGGCCAATCAGGGCCTGACGGCGATCTACTCGGCCTGCGGACCGCCCGCGCTCGGCGCCATCCAGTCCATCAAGAACGCGGGCATCAAGCCCGGCGGGATCATCCTCGTTGGCTTCGACGCCTCGACCGACGAGGTGAAGGCGATCAAGGCGGGCACCGAGAACGGCAGCGTGGCGCAGTTCCCGGCCAAGATCGGCGATCTCGGCATCAAGACGCTGTGGGCCGCCGTGCAGGGCAAGAAGGTGCCGAAGAACGTCGACACCGGCACCGCGCTCGTGACGAAGGCGAACGCAAGCAAGTTCTGAGGACACCCGACGGGCCGACGCGCCCGCTAACCCAGGGCCCCCGGCGCTGCGGCGCCGGGGGCCGCGCACTCCGCTCGGAGCGAGCCGTGATCGTCGACGCGCACCACCACTTCTGGAACCTCGAGCGGGAGGCCGTGCCCTGGATGACCGTTGATCACGAGGTCATCCGGCAGACCTTCGAGCCGGCCGACCTGGAGCCGCTGCTCGAGCGGGCCGGCGTGTCGCGCACGGTGCTCGTGCAGGCCGCCTGCTCCGACTCCGACACCGACTTCATGTTCGAGCACGCCGCGCGGCACGACTGGATCGGCGGTGTCGTCGCCTGGGTCGACCTGCGCTCGCCGGCACGCGCGCAGGAGCGACTCGGCGAGCTCTCGCAGCAGCCCAAGCTGCGCGGGATCAGGCACCTGATCCACGACGAGGAAGATCCGCATTGGATCCTCCGGGACGACGTGCTGGAGAGCCTCGCGCTGCTCGAGCAGCGGCGGCTACTCCTGGAGCTTCCGTGCGTTTATCCGCGCCATCTCGGTGACGTGCCCGAGCTCGCCGCGAGCTTTCCGGGCCTCACGATCCTGATCGACCATCTGGGCAAGCCTCCGCTGCGGAGTGACCAGCTGGGGCGCTGGGCCGGCGAGCTGCGCGCCGCTGCCTCCCACGGCAACGTGGCCGCCAAGATCTCGGGCCTCAACACTGCGCTCGAGGCGGCCGACTGGAGCGCCGACGACCTGCGCGAGGCCGTCGGTGTCGCCCTTGGCGCATTCGGGCCCGAGCGCCTGGTGTGTGGCAGCGATTGGCCCGTCGCACTGCTGAACGGCGACTATGAGCGCGTTTGGCGCGAGACTGTGCAGGTGATCGAGGATCTCGCCCCGCCGCACACCGAGCGTCTCCTGTGCCAGAACGCCGTTCGGCTGTACGACCTCGACCGCGTCGTCGCACCCGCCCACGGGACCGCGGCGTGACCGCGCTCACCGACCAGGCGATCGCCAAGATCAAGGACCTGATCATGTCGGGCGAGTTCTCGGCGGGGGCCAAGCTGCCGAACGAGTCGGATCTCTCGCAGCGGCTCGGCCTCTCGCGCAACTCCCTGCGCGAGGCCGTGCGCGCGCTGACGCTGATCGGCGTGCTGGAGCCGCGCGTGGGCGACGGCACCTACGTGACCAGCCTCGAGCCCGAGCTGCTCCTCACGGGGATGGGCTTCGTCAGCGATCTGCTCACGGGCACGACCCTGCTGGAGTTGCACCAGGTGCGGCGGATCCTCGAGCCCGTGGCGACCGAGATGGCTGCGACGAGGCTCGGCGACGACGACCTGGAGGCGCTCGAGCGCTGCCTCGCGGACATGGACGCGGCCGAGACGACGCAGGCCTTCATCGCCGCCGACGCGGAGTTCCACGGCATCATCGTCGCGGCGTCCGGCAACTCGACGCTCGCCTCCCTGATCCAGAATCTCTCCGGCGGAACGCTGCGCGCGCGCATCTGGCGCTCCGTCGTCGAGCAGGACGCGATCGAGGTCACCAAGCGCCGGCATTGGGACATCTACAACGCGCTGCGCGACCGCGACGCCGAGCGGGCGCGCGCCGCCGACCTGATCCACCTGTCCGAGGGCGTGCGCTGGCTCGAGCAGCTGATCGAGGCCGAGGACGCGATCGGCGCGCTCTCCGACTAGCCCGCTTGCTCCACGCCCGGAACGTCTTCCGCGACGCCGGAGGCGGCCCATAGGATTGGCGCGTGGCGACGGCGGCCGAGACGCACCAGCCCCAGCGGGTCACGACGCTCGAGCTGTTCTTCGACCTCGTCTTCGTCTTCACGCTGACGCAGCTGACGACGGTCCTGTTCGAGGCGCCGAACGGCCGCGGCCTGCTGCGCGTGGTCGTGATGCTCGCCCCCATCTGGTGGATGTACGCCGGCTACGCCTGGATGACGAACGCCGTCGACACCAACACGCTGGCGCGCCGCCTCGTGCTGTTCGCGGCGATGGGCGCCTACTTCATGCTTGCCCTCTCCATTCCCGATGCCTTCGGCGGTACGGGTCTCGCCTTCGGCATCGCGTACCTCTTCATCGTCGTCCTGCACGCTGCGCTCTTCACCCGCGCGTCCGTGGCGAGCGCCGTGAGGGCGATCCTCACCCTCGCGCCCTACAACCTGTTCGCTGCGGCCGTGATCCTCGCGGGCGGCGCGCTCGGCGGCACGGCGCAGTACGTGCTGTGGGGCGCGGCCGGCGTGTTCGAGTGGCTGACGCCGATGCTGCGCGGCACGAGCGGCTTCCTCGTGGCGCCGGCGCACTTCGTCGAGCGTCACGGCCTCGTGGTGATCGTCGCGATCGGCGAGTCCGTCGTGGCGATCGGCTTCGGGGCCTCGCAGTTGCCGGTGGACGGCTCGCTCGTCGCCGTCGCGGCGGCCGGGCTCGCGTTGAGCGCGTGCCTCTGGTGGCTCTACTTCGGCGGCGACGACGCGCGCGCCGAGCAGGCGCTGGAGGCACTGCCGCAGCTCGAGCGAGCGCAGGCCGCGGTGCGCGCTTTCGGGCACTGGCACCTGCCGATCCTGCTCGGCATCATCGCCATCGCGGCCGTCGCACGGGAGGCGACGGCCCATCCCTTCTCGTCGCTGACCTGGGCGCGTGCCGCCATCCTGGGCGCTGGTGTCGCGGTCTATCTCGCGGGGGACGTGGCCTTTCGCCAGGAGCTCGGCATCGGCGGGATCCGCTGGCGCACGGCGGGCACCTTGCTCTCGCTCGCCGTCATTCCCGTCGGCGCCTGGCTCTCGCCGTTCGCCGAGACCGCAGTCCTCGTCGCCGTGCTGCTCGGCGTCATCGTGGCCGAGGGTCGTGAGTGGGCCGAGCAGGGCTCGAACCTGCGACCTTGGGACTAAAAGTCCGCCCGAACGAGCTGCAGCGAGCTGCGTGAAACGGAATCTTCCTGCAAAGTCTGTTCCCCAGGTGCCTAGCGAATGGAGACGAACTGCAACCAGCAGAGCCGGGCCCGTACGCGCACTCGTACGCACGCGCTCTCGCCCCGCGCGGCTATCCGGCGCCGTGCCGTCGCCGCGCCCAGGGGTCGAGCCCGGGATTGGCAAAGGAGTTGTCGACCGGGTTGACGGTTATCCCCGGTGGGACGATCTCATCGATGCGGTCGAGCGCGGCCTGGTCGAGGACGACGTCGGCGCCGGCCAGTTGGCTCTCGAACTGCTCCATCGTGCGCGGACCGATGATGGCCGCGGTGATGGCCGGGTGGTTGAGCACGAACGCGATGGCGAGCTGGATGAGGGTGATGCCGGCGTCGTCGGCGAGTTGGGCGAGCTGTTCGACGGCCTCGAGCTTGCGTTGATTGGCTGGCTGGGAGAGGTCGAAGCGCTCAGGCAGGCGGGTGGCGCGCGAGGAGGACTGCTGCCCGGCATCCTTTCGCCAGCGGCCTGAGAGCCAGCCGCCGGTGAGAGGGCTGTAGGAGAGCACGCCCATGCCGTGGCGTCGGCATGTCGGCAGAACGTCGCTCTCGATCGCGCGGACGAGGATCGAATAGGCCGGTTGCTCCGTCACGAAGCGTTGCAGGGTGCGCTCGCGCGCGACCCACTGCGCCTCGACGATCTGGCTCGCGGGGAAGGTGGAGTGACCGATGTAGCGGACCTTGCCTTGGTGCACGAGATCGCTGAGTGCCGAGAGCGTCTCTTCGATGTCCGTTTCTGTCCGCGGGCGATGAAGCTGGTAGAGGTCGATCCAGTCGGTGCCCAGGCGACGCAGCGAGTTCTCGACCTCGTGGATGATCCAGCGCCGGGAGCTCCCCTGCTGGTTGGGGTCGTCGCCCATCGCGCCGTGGAACTTCGTGGCCAGGATGACGTCGTCACGCCGCCCTCCGGCGAGCGCCTTGCCGACGATCTCCTCGGACTCGCCTTGCGCGTAAACATCGGCGGTGTCGACGAAGTTGATCCCTGCATCGAGCGCGGTGTGGATGATCCGGATCGACTCTTCGTGGTCGGGGTTGCCCCACGCGCCGAACATCATCGTGCCGAGGCACAGCTTGCTGACCGAGATTCCCGTGCCTCCGAGCAGGTGGTGTTCCATGTGCAACCTCGTGTCGTGGTGACGCCGAACGCGGCTCGGTTCACCCTTGGTCGATGGTTCGTGCGTCACGCAGCGGAGTCAGCCTAAAGGCTTGGGGATCTCGGGTCTACGTCCCGGACGAGGCAACGAGGATGAATCGTGCGAAGGCACCCAGGAACGCGTAGCGACGTGTCGAGCGCGACCTCGCCGACGATCGGATGGTTGTATCTCCGTCTGCCCCGCCGCTTGATCGCAACGTGCGTGCCGGCTTGGCACGGGGTCCCGAAGTCCCTGGAGTCGCCCTTTGTTCGAGTCGCTGTGCCGTGTCGTTGAGATACCGGTGCCCTGCGGGCGCCAGGATCACCTTTCCGGTGTGAGGTCTCTTCGCATGGCGGTTCCTACGGTGACTGCTCAGAGGATGGTGGCGTTGGAGGGGGCTTGGATGTCGTCGGTCGAGTATCAGTCTCGAGAGGCGTTCGGCGGTGTGATCGGGCGGCGCCGCCGGGGCTGGCGGGGGATCGTCGCGGTGTCAGTTCTCGCAGTCGTCTCGGCCGGAATGCTCGCGGGGTGCGGAGGGGGAGGGTCGTCTGCCAGCCAAACTCGCACGACGGCCACTGGCTCGGTGACGGGAGCCATCTCCGACGCGGCTACCAGGGCGTCCACGACGACTGCACAGACTCCGACAGCCTCGTCCACGGCGACTGCACAGACTCCGACAGCCTCGACGTCGGAAGCGCCGGCGGCTTCTGTGACGACACCCCCAACCACCGTGACGACACCCCCAACCACCGTGACAACACCCCCAACTACCGTGACGACACCCGCAGCGACGACGCCGACCACGGCCACGACCTCGACTGGCGTAAGCACCGTGGCTGCCGTCGCAGCCGGGGCGGCGGTGGTTGCGTCGACGCAGGACCCCTCGGAGAGCAGCACCCCATGGGGCTGGATAGTCGCTGGAGTCGTCGCGCTCGCCGCACTCATCGGCGGCGGCTTCTGGTGGTGGCGCAGGCGCTCGCGCCGAACGGAACCATCGCTCCCGCCACCCGACGCCCCCGGCCAGGATCCCAACGATCCGCGGGACGTCTAGAGCCGCCGATCAGGGCGCCCGTTTTGAGCTGGCGGTCTACCCTGCTTGATCGGACTGGCCGAGCGACGCAGTAGTAGTGAGCACGGCCGAACTCAGCGACGTCACGGTCTCCGTCAAACGCGAAAGCGACAAGCGCAAGCCACCGGCGGCCGACGACTTCGCTCCCCGCCCACCCCGTCCACGCTCCCGGACGCGGTGCGCGACGCCTATCGCGGCGCCTACGCCGAGGCGCTTCGCCCCGTCTTCCTGATCGCGGCCGGGCTCGCCGTCCTGGGTTTCGTCGCCACCTGGTTTCCTGCAGGAGAAACCGCTGTGGCAGACCGTGGCCGACCAGGGCATCGGCGACAGCTTCGCCTCGCCGCGCGCCTCGGGCGCGAGAGCGAGGTGCTCTGTCCTCCGCTCGGGCGGCTTGCCGAGCGAGGGCTGCTGGCCGCGCCGCCGGCCTCGCCCGATGCCCGGATGCATCTGACCGAGGCCGGGCGCGCCGCGGTCGCGAAGATGGCTGAGGCGCGCCAAGCGGAGCTCGACCGCCGCCGGGAATTCGTAGATGGGCCGAGCAGGGCTCGAACCTGCGACCTTGGGATTAAAAGTCCCCTGCTCTACCAGCTGAGCTACCGGCCCGCACCGCGATTGTAGGCGGGCATGCGAGGGGCCAGGCCGCTGCGTGGCGACCGGGCCCCTTCGTTCGCGTTCGGAGTGTCGCGCTCAGAACTTCTTGGCCACCGTGACGGTCACGAGCGCATGGAAGGCGAGCTTCTTGCCCACCTTGCGGTTGATCGTGAGGACGGTGCCCCGCTTCCTGTGCGACTTCTTGTAGACGACCTTGACCTTGCAGCCCTTGGACATGAGCGTGCTGCGGGCCTTGTTGATGGGCTTGCCGGTCACCTTCGTGATGACGCACCGCTTGGAGACCTGCTTCTTCTTGGTCGTGACGGGCGTCGTGCCCTTCGAGCCGGTGCCGCCTGTGGCGCCGCCGGCGGTGCCGCCCGCGCTGCCGCCGGAGCCGGCGCCGGCTGCGGTCGCGGTGCCGAGCGTCGTGAAGGCGACGTCGTCGCCCCCGACGGTGCCCTGTGTGTTCGAGATCACGACGCGGGCGTGGTAGACCGTCCCTGCCGCCAGGCCGGTCAACGCGGTCTGGACGTCGACATCGTCCGTCGAGGCGCCCAGCGGCTGCGGGGCAGTCGCTGCGCCGTAGGCGGTGGTGGTGCCGTACTGGATCCACCACGTGCTCGCCGTGTTGCTGGTGTTGACAGTGCCGGTGATGCGCGCCGAGCTGGTCGTGATCTGATCGACGCCCTGGGTCGAGGCGGCCGGCGGCGGCAGAGGCGGCGCCGGGGCGCCGGTCGCGAAGTAGCGCGCCGAGACGGTCGCGAGGCCGGCCGGATCCTGCAGGCGGCCGGAGACGTACACGAAGTTGCCGTTCACGGCCATGCCGGTGACGAAGCCGTTGACCGCGGGAGCGCCGAACGGCGTGACGACCTGGCCGTTCGGGCCGAAGAGGTTGTCACGGGTACCCGCGGCGTTGAAGCGCACCATGCCGAAGGCCGCCTTGCCGCCGAGATTGGCCGAGCCGCCGACGATGATGTTCGTGCCCTGGAAGGTGAGCGCCTGGCCGGAGTCGTTACCGCCGGCGACCTTGACCCGGGCGATGCCGCCCGCGCCAAAGGCGCCGAGCGCGCCGGTGGCCGACACGCGGGCGACCAGCATCTGGCGGTTGCCCGCCACCGCTGCGTCGACGGACTCACCGGCGATGTAGGTCGAGGTGTCCACCCCCGCGCCGAGCTTCATCGCGTGGAAGTTGACGCCTCCGACTGGCAGGCGGCCAGGCGTGGCCCCGAGCGGGTTGAACGTCGGATCGAGCACGCCGACGCCGGCTGCCGAGAACTTCTGCACCCAGGAGGCGCCGTCGGGGCCGATCGTGGAGGCTACGACGTAGCTGCCGTCGGCATTCGCCGCGACGCCGTCGTACTGGCGGCCGGCCTGGGAGATCAGGTCGGGCGCGGGGGTTCCGTCGTGGCCGAGGCCGTCGATCTGGACGCCCGAGGAGCCGAGCGACAGCCCGCCGTTGTCGGAATAGGTGCCGCACGCGGTGGTGGACACCACCGGGGGATTGGCGACCGGCGGGAGCGCAACGACGGCGCGCTGGCCGTAGATGACCGCCGGCGTTCCGGGGACTGCGATCGAAGGATGGCGGTCGCGGGCGTAGCCGACGAGCACGACCGAGCCGCCCTTGATGGCGAGCGCGCGCGCCGTGTAGTCGATCAGGTGCGGTGCGTAGCAGACGGCGGCGCCGCTGAAGGCGCCGTTGGCCGTGAAGCGAGCGGCGAACTCGGACTGCGAGGCGCCGAAGCCGGCGACGATGATATTGCCGGTGCCGTTGGGGCCGTCGGTGGTGAGGGCCGTCGCGCCGCTGTTGCCGGGTCCGCTCGTCGGCGTGCCGGAGAACTGCGCGGTGGCGAAGCCGCCGCTGCCGAACGACGTGTCGAGCTGGCCGGTCGGCGTGTAGCGGGCGAGCGTCATGAAGCCGCCGCGCGAGCCGCCGATCACGACACTGCCGTTGGCCTGCACGATCATCGGGATGCGCGTGTCCGTGTTGCTGAACACCGTGCCCTCGCCAACCGTGCCGACGTGGTAGCCGGTGCCGTTGTAAACCGGGTCGAGCTGCCCGTCAGCCAATGCAGCGGCCGGAATGGCCAGACTGCCGAGGCTGAGGGCCAGGGTGGCCGCGAACGTGCGCCACCTTCGCCGTCGATACATCGAATGGGACACGCATCGCTCCTGGAGCCGCAGTTGACAGGGGTCGAGCGCTGTCCCGGAGGGCGCGCCGCCTCTCCATCCAACCCCGGTCTCCCGAGGACCCCCACCCCAAGAGGTCCGAGGGTTCGCTGGACGTTGGTATGGGTTGGATAGGTAGGGGCCCCGACCCGAGGCGCTCGCGACGCCGCCCCTCGGCTCCCCCGCCGGCGCCTCTCGCCAAGGCGAGTTGACAGAAACTGCGCGCACTGCTTAGGGTCTCCTTATTAGGCAATCCTAAGGCAGTGCCTTGCCGCCCGTCGCCACGCTCCACCCGGCGTGGCGGCGGTCGGGAGGGCAGGGCCTCGAGCCTGTCGGAGGCATGGTGCGCCTGTCGTGATCCGATACGATCATCGCCGTCAAAGCGACGAGGAGAGACGTGGCGGACGTACCGGAGCAAGTCGGGTTCTACGAGCGCATGCTGCCCCCGCGGGAGAAGCCGCTCGACGCGCTCGGCGGCATTCTCAATGGCCTCGGAGCCGGCTTCGGCATCCTCGCCCTGATCTGGTGGCCGCTGTTCCTCGGCGCGACCGGCATCGGGCTCGCGGGCCTCAGTCTCGTGTTCGCGCGCGAGCGCGGGATCCAGAGCCGCTTCGCCTGGGGCTTTGCGATCGCCGGCCTCGGCTGGCTGATCGGCATGATGATCGGCGTGGCCGGGCACAAGCCACTCAGCCCCTGATGGCCGTGATCGAGCAGGTGCCCGCCTGGAACGTCTTCGAGCAGTTCGAGCGTGACGTCACCCAGCTCGGTCGCGTCGGCGGGCTGCTGGATTGGGATGAGCAGGTGAACATGCCGCCGCGCGGCGCATCGGCCCGCGGAGAGGCCAAGGCCACGCTCGCCGGCGTGCTGCACGAGCGCATCTGCGACGAGCGCTTCGGCGACGCCATAGCCAAGCTGGGCGGCGATAACGGCCTGGGCGAGCTCGAGCGCGCCCGCGTGCGCGAGGCCCGTCGCGAGCGCGACCGCGCGGTGCGGGTGCCCGCCGCGCTCGTACGTGAGCTGGCGCTGGCCGAGTCCGCGGGCTTCGAGGCCTGGCAGGTCGCCCGCGCCGAGGCCGACTTCTCGCTCTTCAACCGCCAGCTCGAGCGCCTCATCTCTCTGCGGCGCGAAGAGGCGGACGCCGTCGGCTACGAGGGTGGCGAGCGCTACGACGCGCTCCTGGATCAGTACGAGCCCGACATGCGCGTGGCCCGGCTGGAGCCGCTGCTGCACGGTCTGCGCGACGAGCTCGTGCCGTTCGTGCAGGAGATCGCCGCCAAGCCCCGGCCCGACGACGCCTTCGTCCACAGGATGTATCCCGCGCAGACCCAGCGCGCCGTCGGTGCGCGCCTGGCTGCCGTGATCGGCTTCGACTTCTCCGCCGGCCGCCTGGACGAGGCCCCCCACCCGTTCGCGTCAGGCTTCGCGCCGGGCGACGTCCGGCTGACCACGCGCGAGCACGAGGACGATCTCTTCTCCGGGCTCTTCGCCGTCCTGCACGAGGCCGGGCACGGCCTTTACGAGCAGGGCCTCACGGGCGCCATCGAGGGCACGTTCTGCGGGAGCGCGACCTCGCTGGGCCTGCACGAGTCGCAGTCGCGCTTCTGGGAGAACATGGTCGGCCGCTCGCGCGCGTTCTGGGAGCGGAACCTGGACGAGGTCCGCGCGGCCTTCCCCGTGCAGATGAACGACATCTCGCTCGACCAGTTCGTGCGGGCCGCCAACCTCGTCGAGCCGTCGCTGATCCGCGTCGAGGCAGACGAGGTGACCTACCATCTACACGTCTTCCTGCGCTTCGAGCTCGAGTTGGCGCTGGTCCGCGGCGAGCTGGCCGTCGACGACCTGCCCGCGGCCTGGAACGAGCGCATGCGCACGCTCGTGGGCATCACGCCACCGCACGACGGCGTCGGCGTGCTGCAGGACGTGCACTGGTCGGCGGGGCTCGTCGGCTACTTCCCGACCTACACGCTGGGCACGCTCTACTCGGCGCAGTTCCTCGAGGCCATCGAGCGCGAGCTCGGCCCGCTCGACGTGCTCGTACGCGCGGGCGAGTACGACCGGGTGCTCGGCTGGCTGCGGCAGCACGTGCACAGCCGCGGCGCGCTCGTCCCCCCGGAGCAGATCGCGCACGACGCGACCGGCGAGGCGCTCGGCCACGCGGCCTTCATGCGCTACCTGCGCGCCAAGTACGGCGCGCTCTACGACCTCTGAGGTCTATGCGGGGCGCCAGCGGTGCGGCCCGACCTGCACCGCCCGGCCGAGCAGCTCGAGCCGTTCGATGTGGGCCAGCGCTTCGGCCAGCGCGAAGCGCTGCTCATGGAAGCCGAGCTTGCCGCCCCACGCGTGCTGCGCGACGTCGTAGGCGCTGCGCGCTCCCTCGCGCAGGGCCTGCTCGTGCTGGTCGAGGCGCGCCACGTGGTGCATGGCGATCTCCTGCGCACGAGCCGCGGGGTGCTCGATCACGCCGCGGTGCCCGGGGTAGACGACGGCAGGCGCGAGCTCCTCGATGCGCCCGAGTGTCTCCAGGTAGCGGCCCAGGGGATCGGGCTCGTTGTCGTCCCAGCGTCCCACGTTGGGCGTGATCTCGTCGAGCAGGACGTCGCCCCCGAAAAGCCGCCCGCTGCGACGGCCGAGCAGCGCGATGTGGCCGTCGGCATGACCGGGCAGGACGAGCACGTCGAACGGCTCGCCGGCGAGGTCGAGCGTGTCGCCGTCGTCCACGAGCCGCGTCGGCTCCACCGGGGCGATCGGCAGCTCGTCCTCCTCGCCCGCAGAGCGCTCAGCCTCGTCGGCCGGCATGCCGTTCGCCAGCAGGTAGCGCTGGAAGCGATCGCCCGAAGCGAGGTCGAGCCAGGTGCGCTCCGTCAGCTCGCGGTCGCGCGTCCCCTGCACGATCTCCTCGGCGCCGGTCAGCTCGGCCAGCCGAGTGCTCGCGCCGATGTGATCGGGGTGGTAGTGCGTGATCACGAGGCGGCGCACGTGCGGGTGCCCGAGTTGCGCGAGCGCCTGCTCCCAGCGGCGCCCGGTTCCGGGCGTGCCGAGGCCGCAGTCGATCAGCGTCCAGCCGTCGGGGTCGTCGACCGCGTAGCAGTGCACGTGGTCGAGCGCCCAGGGCAGGGGCTGGGTGACGCGGTGCACGCCGTCGCCGAGCTCGGCGAGCTCGAGCTCGCGCCTCGGACGGGTGCTCAGGGAGCCGTCCGTCCCTGATCCACGAACGAGCTGTGCGTCACGGGCATCGCTCGAGCGAAGTGCGCCTCGGCGGCCTCGGCGTAGACGCGGATCTCCTGCTGGGCGGCTGCCGCGTTGCGCAGCGAGAGGAAGTTCATGAGCGAGCGCGCGTTGACCGACCAGTAGAACTCGGTGTAGAGCCCGACCGGCAGGACGCTGCGCGCGACCTCCTTGGCGACGCCCGCATCGAGCAGCTCCCGGTAGCGGCCGTAGGACTCCGCGTAGCTCGACTCGATGCCGGCGCGCACCTCGGCCGCGGTGTCATCGGCCATGGGCTCGAACGTGTAGGAGCCGGGCTTTCCGACCTGGGTGCGCACGGCGCTCGCGGCCGGGACGTAGAACTCGTCGGGCAGCTCGGAGTAGCGGCCCGAGCGCTCGTTGAACGAGCCGATGCGGTGACGCTGCCATTCGCGCGTCACGAACAGCGGCGCCTTGATGTGGAAGCGGAAGAAGTTGTGCTCGAAGGGCGTGCCGTGACGCTCGCGCATGAGGAAGCGGACGAGGCCGGCATCGCGCTCTTCCATCGTCTCGCGGCGCGCCCCGAACGAGACGCGTGCCGCGTTGACGACCGAGAGGTCGTCGGCCATGACCGCGTCCAGGCGCACGAAGCCGTGGTCGAGGACGTCGATGGAATTGCTCGGCGCGGCCATGCCGCAAGCCTAACGGTCACCCTTGACGCGCTCGGCCGACGGTGCGCGAGCGCCGTCGAGCGATCAGGTCAGCGGGCCCCAGAGCGCCGTCGACTCGCTCGGGGTCGCGCTGCCTCCCTTGGGCTCGCTCGTGACCCACAGCCAGCGGTACTCGCCAACTTCCTGCTGCGTCAATCGCCAGCTGATCGTCGCCTTGCCGCTCGCGTTGGTGTGGAAGGTGCCCAGCGCACGACGGTCGCCCGTGCGCCCGAGCCAGGCCTCGTAGGTGCGCCCGTGTCCCGCGCTCGGCATCTTCCATACGGTCAGGCTGATCGTGGAGCTGCCGTCGTCGTGGGGGACGACCTGGGCGGCGCCGCCGCCCTCGGGCGCGAACGAGCGCGGCACGAGGTCGATCCGGTGGACGCCACCGCCGTCATCGCGCACGAGCGCAATGGCGGGCACGACCGCGATGGCGGCCACGGCGGCCGCAAGCCCCGCGAGCGCGAGCGGCCGTGGCCTGCGCCAGGTGCGGCGCCTCTTCGGAACTGCGTGCTCGACCGATTCGTCCGTGGCTGAGCCGCCGTCGGGAATCGCAAGGGCACGCTCGCGCAGGCTCGCAGGGGCATCGGGCAGCGGGCCGGCTTTCGCCAGCATCCGCGCCACGCGCTCGAGTTCGGGTTCGAGCTGCTCGCTCATTGCGCCCGCTCCAGGTGTTCGGCGAGGCGGGCGAGTCCGCTCCGCGTCCGCGTCTTGACCGTGCCAAGTGGCAATCCCAAGTGTTCTGCAATCTCACTCTGTGTGAATCCGTCGCTGTAGGCGAGCCCCAGGACGATCCGCTCGCGCTCGGGCAGCGTCTCGAGCGCCAATCGCAACCGGAAGGCCTCATCGGCTGCGACTGCAAGATCCTCCGGCGTGGCACCGTCGTCCACCGGATCGACCTCTGGTGCTGTTACGCGCAGCGCGCGCCTTCGGTTCGCATCGAGGGCCGCGTTGCGCGCCACCCTGCCGATCCAGGCGCCGGCTGCGCCGCGTCCCGAATCGAAGGCCGCGGCGTGTCGCCAGACGGCCGAGAACGCGTCCTGAGCCGCGTCCTCAGCGGCTTGCGGCTCACGCAAGACGCGCAGGCAGGCACCGTACACGGCGCTCGCGTAGCGGTCGTACAGCTCCGAAAATGCCATGCGGTCGCCGCGCGCGACGCGGGCGAGCAGCCGTTCGGCACTGGTGGTCGTGATGACCATGATGGCAGCACTCTGCCGATTCTCACGCGAGACGGCAAGGGGCTGGCCGCAGGCGGAGGCGGACACGCAGGTCTTACGTTGCGGCCACTCTGCCGGATTGGCGGCTTCACGGCGTCTTGAAACTGAACATTGGAGAGGGCCGATTACCCGTCCCGGAGCGTGTGGCCGCCGTCGACCACGAGTTGCTCGCCCGTCACGAAATCGGCTCCGATCAGGTACGCCACCGCGTCCACGACGTCTGCAGGGGAGCCGAGGCGGCCGAGCGCGGTCCGGGCAGCGTGGCGCGCCAGCATGTCGTCGTCGCTGCCATCGGGCAGGAGCACCGGGCCCGGCGCCACCGCGCAGACGCGGATGCCGGGAGCGAAAGCCAGTGCCAGCGATCGCGTCAGCTGCGCCAGGGCAGCTTTGGCCGCCGCGTGGGGCGCAAACAGCGGCCAGGGCTCCAGCGCAGCGATGTCGGTGATGTTGACGATCACGCCGGAGTCGCCCATCGCGCTGCGCGCGGCCTGGGCGCAGAAGAAGCCGCCGGTCAGCGTCGCGCCGAGCGCCTCGGCGAAGAGCTCGGGCTCCACGTCCATGGTGTCGCAGGGGACGAACCCGCCCGAGGCGGCGTGCACGAGCACGTCGAGGCCGCCGAGGGCGGTCGCCGCCTCCTCCACGGCGCGCCGGGCAGCATGGCCATCGGCCAGATCGGCGCCGATCGCGTGACCGCCGGCGCCGGCGGCGGCGAGGTCGCGGGCAGTCGCGCTGGCATCGCTCCCGGGGTGGTGAAAGGTGAACGCGACCTGCGCGCCGCGCTCGGCCAGGCCGAGCGCGATGGCGCGCCCGACGCGACGTGCGCCTCCCGTCACGAGCACACGCGCGCCCGCGATGTGCACGGCTCAGCCCTCCTCGAGGGCGAGCCGGAAGCCGCGGACGATCGCCTCGACCGCCTGCTCCAGCTCGAGGCCCGTCTGCGCCGCGACTTCGGCGGCGCTGCGCCCGCGCCGGAAGAGGGCCCAGGCGACGAGGTCGAGCGGCATGATCTCGGGAGCTGCCACCGCCTCGGCCGTTCGACGGCGGGGGCCCGGCTCCTGCACGGGCTCCTGCATCACGATCGACTAGAGTCATCGGGCGCCGAGCGCTCGCCGAATGACCCCTCCCAACGCCATCACGCTCGCGCGGATGCTCGTCGTCCCGGTCGTCGTCTGGTTGATCCTGGCCGACTTCGCGAACCACGAGCGCTGGGCTGCGCTCGCCTACGCCATCGCGGCGGCGACCGACTCTCTGGACGGCTACCTGGCGCGCCGGCGGGGCTGGACGAGCATCGGCGGCGTCTTCCTCGATCCGCTGGCCGACAAGCTGCTCGTGATGGGCGCGCTGATCGCGCTCGTCGAGCAGGGGCGCGTGAGCGCCTGGGTGGTGCTCGTGATCGTGGCGCGCGAGTTCGCCGTCACCGGCCTGCGGCTCGTGGCCGCGGGGGACTCACGCATCATCGGCGCCTCGCGACTGGGCAAGCTCAAGGCGTTCTCGCAGAACGTGATGGTCGTCTGCCTCCTGCTCGCGCCCCGCCATGCCCGCTGGACGGACGTCGTCGTCGCCGTCGCGCTCGCCCTGACCATCTGGTCGTTCGCCGACTACTTCTGGAACGCCCGCCACCATTTCCTGACGCGAGAGGCCCAGCCGTGACCGAAGTCGTCCTGATCGCCGCCGCGTACGTGGCGGGCTCGCTCCCCTTCGGCTACTGGCTGGTGCGCATCTTCCGGGGCGCCGACATCCGCACGCTCGGCTCCAAGAACACGGGTGCCACCAACGTGTGGCGCAACTTCGGCTGGCGCTTCGGGGTTGCGACGCTGCTGCTCGACGTCGCGAAGGGGGCGCTGCCGACCCTCGCGGCGCTGCACTGGTCCGGTCCGCTGACGGCCTCGATCGCCGGCATCGTCGCCATGCTCGGTCACGGCTACCCGGTGCTGCTCGGCTTCGGCGGGGGCAAGGGCGTCGCGACCGGCGCAGGCGCCGCGCTCGCCCTCTTCCCCGCGGGCGTCGGCCTGGCGGCACTGGCCTGGGCGCTCACGTTCTTCACATTGCGTTACGCCTCGGTTGCGTCGCTGGCCTCCGGTGCGGTCTTCCTGATCGCCGCGATCGCGCTCGGCTGCGCCTGGCCCGTGATCGCGTTCGCGGCTCTGGCCTTCGGCTTCGTGGCGCTCCGCCACCGTGCCAACATTGCGCGGCTGCGGGCCGGAACCGAACCGCGTACGCGTTTGCGCCGCGCCACGTCCGAACCAAGTTCGTGACATTCGCTGCTTGGCGAGACGCGAAAGATCGGCAAAACTGGGGGTGTGCTCGGATCGTGGCGCAGGGGTGAAGGCAGCGACGTCCGGCGGGCCCTCAAGCAGGCGCGCCGGAGGCAGTCCTGGATGCGCCGCCTGCCGCACCGCGAGCTCGAGCGCATCGTGGCCACGGTGGAGTCCGATCTCGAGCGCTTCCCGACCAAGGACAGCCTGCTCGAGCACCTTGCTCGTCTGCATTTCGACGCGCGCGCGCGGCAGGAGGCGGTCGGGCTCGAGGAGGCGCGCCGTCACCCCGACAGCGCGCGCCGCATCGTCGAGACGGCGATCTTCGAGCGTCGCTACAACGTGAAGTTGACCGAGGCGCTCGACCTCGGCGGCCCGGTCGGCGACGAGGAGTCCGACCAGGCGAACCTCTACGTCGAGGGCGTGCTGCGGCGCCTCGGCATCGTCTACCAGACGCTCGACCGCGGTCGCTGGCTGATCGAGAGCGACGGCTGCGCGGTCTACCTGCAGCACTACGCGGGCGAGCGCGTGCTCGACGTGTACGCGCCGATCATGCCGCTCGACTCCGACGACGACCACGGCGAGCTCTTCCGCGATCTGCTGGGCTCCAACGGCGGCTCGATCGCCGGCGGGTTCTACGGGATCTGCTCGTTCAGCGAGTCCGGCTCGCACCTCTGCGCCTGCGGCCGCCTGGCGACCGCGCACCTGGTCGGGCCCGAGGTCATCTACGTGCTCAACTCGGTCGTCGCGCTCGCCGAGCGCCTCAACGCCGACTAGCGCTTCTAACTTCGCAGCCAGTCGTCGAGCGAGGAGTGGGCGCCGCCGTCGCCGCCCGCGATCTCGCGGCGCAGGTCGCCCAGCAGGCCCGTGCGCTCCGCGATCACGTCGTGCGCGTGGATCGTCTCGAAGTTGCGCTGATGCGCCTGCACGAAGGCGTCGTCCTCGAGGTCGGGGAACTGCTCCACCACACCGGCGACCATCTCGCGCACGACATCCTCGACGAAGCGAGGGTTGGCGTGCGCCTGCTCGACGACGTGCAACTCGTCGGCGCGCTTGAGCAGGGTGAGGACGGGCGCCGACATCGACCCCTCGGCGATCGCAGCCAAGCGCTCGGCGGGCACGTGCTCGCGCGTGCCGAGCAGGAGCGTGGCCTCGCCGCGCTGGTTGTGCGTCGCGATCGGGACCGTGTCGAGGATGCGCTCGCGGTCGCCGGCGTCATAGCCGAGCTCTGCCAGGCGCTCGTCGGCGTGATCGCGCACCAGGCCCTGGGCGCAGGGACAGGCGGTGATGCCGTGCACCCGCACGCCGACGGCGCGGCGGGTGCGCTGCTCGCTCGCCGTGGCGACGCCGATCAGCGTCGAGATCTCCTGGCTGGGCAGCCCGCTGCGCGGCGCCGTACGCGTCGTCGCCTGGATCGCCTCGATGCGCACCTGCGAGCGGAGAGCGCCCTGGCGGCCGACCATCTCGCGGGCGATCGCGCTCGCCAGCTCCTCGATGTGCAGCGACTCGGCGATCACGAGGCGCTCGATCGACTCGCCGATCTGCTCCGGGAAGCGCGACATGTGCACGCCCTTGTGCGCCGGGTCGAGATCGACCGTGCACTCGAGCTTGGCCGCGTAGAGACGCTCTTTGCCGCCGTGCGCGATGCGGATCACGCTCTGGATGCCCGTCACCCCCGCGCGCGTGAGCGAGAGGTGGACGCGCGGCGCAGAAGCCTGCACGTCGTGCCGCAGCACGACATCATCGCTGGCGGGCCGGCTCACGCTCTGGATGGTACGCGCGCACGGGGGCTTGCCGCATCCATTACCCTGGCCCGGCGTGCGCGGAGAACCCAGCGACCTTCCGAACCTCGTCGTCGACGCCTGTCACGACCTCCGGACGCCGCTGGCCGCGGCGTATGGCTTCGCGCGCACGATCGAGCGCATGGGCGGGGTCACCGGCGACAACGCCATGTACCTGCGGCAGGTGATCGAGGCCAGCGAGGAGCTCGAGCAGCTGATCAAGGCGCTCTCGGCGATCGCACACTCCGAGCGCGGGACGTTGCGGCTGCGCCCGGAGTCCGTCGATCTCGGCGAGCTCACGCTGCAGGCGGCCGAGCTGACCGGCCACCCCCTGGAGCGCGACGTGCGCGCCGGCCTGGTCGAGACCGACGCCGGGCGCGCGGTGACGTCGCTGGCCTGGCTGGCCGCGCCGATCACGGAGGCCCAGGGCGAGAAGGAGCGCGCCTGGCGCATCGCGAGCGCCGACCGCGTCACCTTCGGTCCGCTTGCCGAGAGTGACAAGGAATTGTTCGAGCGCGATCTGCGCGCCTACGCGGGCAAGCGCGTGCTCGAGCTGGCCGGCGCCTCGGTGGAGCTCAGCGCCGACCGGCTGACGGTGCGCTTCCCGCTCGCTACTTGAGCAGGCGGGAGCGCCGGCGATCGGCGTAGACCTGGCCGCCCGTCTGGCAGGACGGGCAGTAGACGACCTGGTGATCCGCGAAGTCGACGTTGAGCATGATCGTGCCGCAGCGCGGGCAGGATTCGCCTGCGTGCCCGTGGATGTCGTAGATCTCGGGCGTCTTGCCCTTCGCGATCATGCGGGGCCCGCGTGGGCGGAAGCGCTCGATGCCGTCGGTCATCGTCGCCTTGATGGCTTGCAGCAGTCGCTCGCGCTCCTCCGCCGAGAGCCGGTCGGCGCTCGCGAACGGCGCCAGTTGCGCTGCGTGCAGGATCTCGTTGGCGTACGCGCGGCCGATGCCGAGCACGGCCCGCTGGTCGCGCAGCAGGGTGTGCAGCTGCCCGCCGCGCGCGAGTGCGGCCTCGAGCGCCGCGTCGTCGAACGAGTCCTCGAGCGGCTCGGGCCCGAGCCGCGTGAACTCCTCGTCGAGCTCGGCAGCCGGCAGGAGGCGCACGCGCACCGACTTGCGCGTCGTGCGCTCGCTGACCACGAGCTCGCCGCCGTCGTCGAAGCGCACGACCAGCACAGGACCGGGCGGCCGTTTCGCGGCCGGCTCGACGTAGGCCAGCTTGCCCGCCGTCATCAGGTGCACCGTGAGCACCAGGTCCTCGTCGGTGGGGAACAGCAGATGCTTGCCGCGGCGCACGGCGGCTGTCAGGGAGTGGCCCGCGAGCCAGTCGAGCGGCGGCGTCGCCGTCTTGACCACGGCGAAGTGCGCGACCGGCACATCACGCACGGGCGCGCGCGAGACAAGGGGATCGAGCGCTTCGACGAGCGCCTCGAGCTCAGGTAGCTCGGGCATACCGGTATCGTACGCGGGCCGTGGAGACAGGCGTCGTCGAGGAGGTGCGCGGGGGCGTCGTCGAGGCGCGCCACCGCGTGCACGCAGTCATGGTCGACGCCTCCGGCGCCGTCCTGGCCTCATCGGGCGATCCCGAATGGCCGTGCATGCTGCGCAGCGCCGCCAAGCCGCTGCAGGCGCTCCCCGCCGTACGCGACGGGGTCGTGGAGCGCTACGAGTTGGCTGCCCGTCACGTCGCCGTCGCCTGCGGATCGCACGAGGGGACGCCCGCGCATGCGGCCGCCGTCGCTGAGGTGATCGCGCGCGCCGGCCTCTCGGTCGCCGACCTGCGACCGCGCGGCGTCCACCCGCCGCTCGCCCCCGCCGCGGCCCGCGCGCTGGCGCTCGCCGGACGGACGCCCACCGTGCTCGAGCACAATTGTTCCGGCAACCACGCCCTGATGCTGCTGCGCGAGAGCATGCTCGGGCGCGATCCTTCCGCCTATCTCGACCCCGACGGCCCGGCCCAGGCCGACGCGACCGAAGCCGTCGCGCTGGCCTGCGAATGCGAGCTCGTGATCGCCGGCGACCGCTGCGGCATGCGCGCCTACTCGCTGCCGTTGCGCAATGCGGCGCTCGGCTACCTCCGCCTGGCCGGCCACGGCATGCCGGAGCCCTACGCCGAGGCCGCGCGGGGCGTCGCCGGCGCCATGCGCGAGGCGCCCGAGATGGTCGCGGGCCCAGGGTCGTTCGACTCCCTCGCCAATGCGTTGCCGCACGTCGTCGCCAAACGCGGCGCACTCGGCGTCTTCTGTTGCGCCAGCGCAGAGACGGGGCGCGGTGGGGCGCTCAAGGTTGAGGACGGGTCGTTCGAGGCGATGGAGATCGCCGCGCTCACACTGCTCGAAGCCGTCGGGGGGCCCGTGGGCGAGGCCTTCGACCCCTGGCGCGAGCGACCCATTCGCGACGGTAACGGCGCCCAGGTCGGGTCCTGGTCCCGCACATTCCCAGTGCTATAGCCCGGGGCCAAAACCCCCCGCTTATGCGGGTATTCCCGCTGTTGGTCCAGAATTGCCATTGCTTTTCGGTAGGTTCGGAATGGCGCAATTTGCGGTCACATTCGCGTCACCTATGCTGCCCGGCACCTTGGACTCACGGCTGAGTCGGCAGGGGGAAAGGCGTGTCGCTTCGCGCTGTGCAGGCGGGGTGCCATACGAACCGGGAGGTGCGGTATGGGGGCCACGGAATGCTGACGGTCGAGTACTCGCTGCCCGATATCGAGGAGCTCGCGCGCCTCGTCGAGGTAGGCCAGGAGAAGGGCTTCTTAACGTACGAAGAGATCGCGACCGTGCTCGAAGAGGTCGAGATCTCGAAGGAGCAGGTCGAAGATCTGCACTCGTATCTCCTCGATCACGGCATCGACGTGCTCGAGAGCGCCGGCGATCCCACGCCGGACGCGCCGGCTGCCGAGAAGGGGCCGGAGCTCGACCTCACGGTCGAGCCCTCGCTCGACTCGCTGCGCCTGTACCTGCGCGCCATCGGCCGCGTCTCCCTGCTCACTGCCGAGCAGGAAGTGCAGCTCGCCAAGCGCATCGAGCGCGGCGACATGCGCGCCAAGCAGGCCATGATCGAGGCCAACCTGCGCCTCGTCGTCTCCATCGCCAAGGGCTACCTGGGCCGCGGCCTCTCCTTCCTCGATCTCATCCAGGAAGGCTCGCTCGGTCTCATCCGGGCGGTCGAGAAGTTCGACTACCGCAAGGGCTACAAGTTCTCCACCTACGCGACGTGGTGGATCCGGCAGGCCGTCACGCGCGCCATCGCCGACAAGTCCCGCACGATCCGCATCCCGGTCCACATGGTCGAGAAGCTCAACAAGGCCGTGCACGTGGAGCGGCAGCTGGTGCAGAAGCTCGGCCGCGAGCCGCTCCCGTCGGAGATCGCGCGCGAGCTCGGCATGAGCGCCGACGAGGTGCGCGAGATCCTGCGCATGGCGCAGGCGCCCATCTCGCTCGAGAAGCCGATCGGCGAGGACGAGGAGTCCGAGCTCGGCGACTTCGTGCGCGACGACAGCGAGCCCACGCCGTTCGACACCGCGACGCTCAACCTGCGCCGCGAGGACATCGAGCGCGCGCTGGAATCGCTGCCCGAGCGCGAACGCCGCGTCATCGAGCTCCGCTACGGCCTCACGGGCGACCGCCCGCGCACGCTCGAGGAAGTCGGGCGCGCCTTCGGCGTCACACGCGAGCGCATCCGCCAGATCGAGAACAACACGCTCAAGAAGCTGGAGACGCTGCCGGAGGCCCAGAGCCTGCGCGGCACGATGGGCTGAAGCGGCTCTCCGCGTTTCGCTAAGATTCGCGCGCGGCCGCCTCGGCGGCCGCGCGTGCGGGGAGCGTGCCCGAGAGGCTAAAGGGGACGGGCTGTAAACCCGTTGACGTATGTCTACGTTGGTTCGAATCCAACCGCTCCCATGGTACGGAAAAGCCCGCTAATGGCGGGCTTTTCCCGCGCCATGGAGCGCGTGGGGCTCAACCGCGTGGAGACGCATGGAGGCGCAGGCGAAGGCACGAAAAGCCGTGCAAAAAGCCAGGCACTTGATAACCCGTTCCCGCTGGCGCTGCGGACCTGACCCGGGGTCGCCGGCGATCGCGAGCCGCGCGGCGTGCAGACGGTCGAGCGCAAAGCACGGGCGAGTCGTCACCCGCGCGCGGGCCCTCGCCCGTCCCTCGCATTTCCACTACACCAAGTCGGCATTCGAGAGGCAGGACCCGCGGACTTCGCGTATGGACTTGGTCGCGCCGACCAGCGCGCGGCGCGTCCGTGGCGTGACGCGAGTGTCCGTCATCCTTTGAGTGCGCCGGCGTCCGCGATGTCCTCTAGAGCGAGTAAGAATCGAGGCTCCTCGGCCGGCGAGCCTGGCGGTTTTGCCTAACTCGTGTCGCCCGATGAGAAGAACGAGGCGAAGCTGCCCGCCACCGCCGTGACGACGAAGATCGACCAGGCTTCGAGGGCCAGGTCGACGAATCGCCCTGCCGTGGTGAGCGGATTCTTGATCTGCGACGAGATCGTGAGTAGTTGCACGGCCGTGAAGAACGCCGCGTCACCGAGCCCATGGATGTCGCCGCCTTTCACTCCGCGCTCGAAGACGTACGTGAGCAGCGTGCCCATGACGGCGACGACCAGCGTTAAACCAGCGGCAATGACGAGCCGCGCAAACAGCCGGCGGTGCCGCTCCTCCCGGTGCAGGAGCCTCGCGGCCTCCTCACGGATCATCGCCCTGGCTCCCGCTGTCAAGCGCGTGAAAGGCTGCAGTCTCGAGCGCTTGCTGCTTGCCGCCGAGCTTGGGCGAAGAGCTCGTCATCCGCAGCCAGAGGTTCTCGACGAGCTTCTCACCTGCAACCCAGCC
>DASRQS010000027.1:0-20206 GCA_035696365.1 Gaiellales bacterium
GGTCAGATTGCGGCCGGCGGGCCGGTGCTCGCGGAGCAGGACATCGAAGACCACCTCGCAGTCCCCGAGACGCTGCGCGGAGACTTCCTCCTGCGCGTCAAGGGAGACTCGATGATCAACGCCGGCATCCTCGACGGGGACATCGTCGTCGTGCAGCGGGCGCAGGAAGCCCGCAACGGCGAGATCGTCGTCGCGCTCGCAGGCGACGACGAGTCGGCCGACGAGGCAACCGTCAAGCGCTTCTTCCGGGAGTCCGGCCGGATCCGGCTTCAGCCGGAGAACGACGCCCTCGAGCCGATCTACTCGGCGCACGTGCAGATCCTCGGCCGCGTCACGGGGGTGTTCCGGTCACTTTGAGCTCGGTCGCACCTTTTCACCGGACTCTCGAACAGGAGCTGCAGGCGTTGCTCCGAGGCGCAAGCCTCGAGTGCCTCGTCTGCGGCGAGTTCGTGCTGCACGCGGGCGGCATGGTCACCTGCCCGGAGTGCAGTGCATGCCTGCGCGCCAGCATCGAGGGCGAGAAAGCCCAGCTACAATTCGACACGCAGGCCGGGTGACCGCGGGCCTCACGGCTCGAGGAAAGTCCGGACACCGAAGGGCAGGACGCTGGGGCGACCCAGGCGGCGAAAGCCGACGGAAAGTGGCACAGAAAGGAGACCGCCTGCAGCGATTCTCCGGAGACGCTGAAGGTAAGGGTGAAAAGGTGGGGTAAGAGCCCACCAGCGTCGTGGCGACACGGCGGCTAGCCAAACCCCGTCCGGTGCAAGGCAAACAGGTCCCGCCATCAGGCGGCCCGCCGAGGGACCGGGTTGCTGCAAAGAGGGATGGTCACCACAAACAGAATCCGGCTTACAGGCCTGCTAACGAGAAGCCCCGCACATGTGGGGCTTCTCTATAAGTCTTTCGCCGGTCGACTCGTCCTAGTAGCTGCTACCGCCTGGCTCAACAATGCGGCTGCGCGCCTCCCACACGTCGCCGCCGATCGTCGCGTCTTGCGCCTCATGCGACCTTTGGCGCCACTTGCGACTGAGGTCGTTCCGAGTTGGCGGTCAATTCCTAGCCGCGTAGTGGGACGCTGAACGCCGCGTACATGGCGTAGAAGGACCACACGCCGAGGCCGAACATCACCGTGATGACGGCCGCTGACGTCAGGCCGGCTAGCCATGCGCGGCCGGGAATCCTGGTTACCAGCCAGGCGCCGAGCAGGGCGATCGCGCCGATCGCCGGGACGTAGAACCTGACGACCTGGACGGTGACCGAGGTCGGGTCGGCTGTCCAGGTGTACGCGGAGTAGAGGCCCCAGATCGCGAACCACGACGCGGCCAGGGTGGCGCCGACCGATAGATCGCGACGAGCCACTGCGCCGGCCTGGCCGCCGACCCGGCGCAGCACCATCCACCGCAGGGTGATCCACGCCAGCGCTATCAGTCCGAACACCAGCATCGGCATGGCTTGCATCAGGTGCGCGGGCATGAGGCGCAGGTTCGGCCCGATCGCGCCGAGGGCGAAGGTGACCTCGCCGGGTTGGTACCCGGTTGTCAGCGGGCCGCCGTAGACGAGATCGTCGAAGATGGCCACGCCGGCGCCGAAGACGGCCACCGAGGCAAGCCACCAGCACAGCGTGCGGAGGGGCAGTCTTGCGGCTCGCAGCCGCCACGCGACGGTCACGGCTACGACGGCGCAGCCGAGGATCACGATGTTGGTGTAGCGGACGAAGGTCGCGAACTCGATCGCTGCGAATCCGGCGAGACCGGCCCAGGTGCGCCGCCGGGAACTGGCCTCGGTTGCCAGCACCGCCCACAGCAGCGCCCCGGAACCCGCCGCGATCAGCGAGGCGTCGGTGAACGTCGGCATGTAATCGCGCCAGGCGAAGGCCAGGGCGGCTCCGGATGAGCAGTACAGACCCACCGCTGCCAGGCCACCGAAGCGCCCGAGCCAGCGCCGGGCGCCGACGAACAGCCCAAGGCAGGCCAGGGCCCCGTAGAACAGCGGCGCCCACCGGATGATGCCGAGCGCCTGGAACGGCGACGCGAGGAACGGATAGCCGGGGTCTTTCTCGCTGATATACCGCCCGTCGCTCAGCTCAACCCACTGGTTCGGAGGGGCGGCCGGGTTGTCGCCCAGCTTCCTTGCCAGGGTTTCTGCCTGAGCGGTTGACAACGTCAGGAAATGCCCTTCGGTCATCGCCACAATCGATGCGCGGTAGGCGCCGTCATCAGGCTCTGCGCTCTGGGGCGCGACGGACAGGACCACGACGCACAGCGCCGCGAACGCGACAGCAGCGAGCGCCGCTTCCAGGCATACCAGGCGGAGGCCGCGCCCCGCACCCGGCGCGACCCGGTCGGCGCGACCCGGCAGCACTAGCTCATCGCGGCTAGCGCCGGCGGACATCACCGTCGCCCTGATGCGTAGTGATTCGCTTCATGTCTGCCGGGCGGGTGACATTGCCGCTACCGCCGACGTTGCACGAATGTCATGCCGAACGGCGCATACTCTAGAGATGCGGGTGCCGGTGGTCGAGGACCATGCGACGCTTGCCGGCCGGATCGCGCAGGGGCTGCGCCAGGTCGGGATCGCCGCGGACGTCGCGCACGACGGCGCGGCTGCGCTGGACGCCGCCGCGCAGACGGCCTATGACGTGATCGTGCTCGACCGTGACCTGCCGCTCGTGCACGGCGATCGGGTGTGCCGGACAGTGGCCGGGTCCGGCCCGCGGGTGCTCATGCTCACCGCCGCCGCCGATGTCGAGGACCGGGTCGACGGGCTGGAACTGGGCGCAGACGACTACCTCGGCAAGCCGTTCGCGTTCGCCGAGCTCGTCGCCCGCGTGCGGGCGCTGTCCCGCCGGGCGCCGTCCGCGGAGCCGGTCGACGGTGAACGCACCGGCGTCCGCCTCGGAATGATGGTCGCGCCAGATAGCCACCATGCCGGCGGGATCGTGGTGCTTCCGCACAGGACACGGCGGGTCGAAGTGGTGCCACGTCAGGTACGGCTTCCGCAGTGGATACCCGGTGCAGTCCGCGCGGCTTTCGGCGCGGACTATCCGTCGAGCGGGAGTAGTGTTCGCCGCCATGGTCAAGGGTCTGGAGGAGGCACTCAGGGGGCGCCGCTTCGAGCGCGCGGACCGGTGCGCCGTCCGTCTTGCCTCAGCGCCCGGGATCTGAATGTCCAAACGCCCCCGGGTCGCACGCAGGGTGGTCACGTACGCAATGCGGCCTGCCGACGCCTCTCTGCGCGGGGCGGCGGCTGATGCGCATTTTCCGACGAAGCCCGGCCGTGTGAGGGCCGGGCTTCGGCTCGACGCGCTCCGGCAGCGGTGCCTGGCCACGCGCAGCAGGGCTCGCTCGTAGCCGGAGACTCGCCGAACTTGCGAGATCTGAACGGCGCGGGTCCCGCCCCAGCGATCCGGCCGGTGGCGCGTCGGCGCTCTCAGCCGACGGGGACGCGCGCCGCGCGCTGGATCTCCTGCAGGAATGCGCCGGCGGCAGGCGCGTCTCCGCCGTGGGCGTCGAAGTTGTGATTGATCTCGAGCGCGTACACCGCGTCCTCGGTTTCGAGGATATCCACGGCGAGGATGTCGCCGTCGACCGCCGCGAGCATGGCGAGCGCGACGTCGCCCAGGCGCTGGGAATAGCCGCTCCTGTCGATCCGCGAGCCACTGGAGATGCTCAGGACGCGTTGGTCGTCGGCAGGAGGCCGGCGCCAGTAGGGATCGATGACCCCGGCGGTCTGACCGACCGCGATCCGCCAGCAGCGCGCCGGCCAGATCATCTGCTGGAGCAGCAGATCCTCCCGCCGTCCGGCGGCCCTCTCGAGCGCCTCGGTCAGGGAGCCGCAGATCTCGATCCCGCTGCCGCGGCTGCCGTAGAGCGGTTTGAGGAGCGTCTCTCCCTGCCACTCGACCTGACGGTCGCGCACCCCGTCCGCGCTCCACACGAACGACGGCGGTTGGGCGATCCCGTGCGCCTCGAAGGCGAGGTGGGCCAGCGCCTTGTTCTCGCATCGCCACCTCGTGTCGCGCGAGTTCAGCATCGGGACGCCCGATTCCACGAGCGCTTCGTCCAGACTCGTCATGTGCGCTGCGCTGACGCGGAACCGCGGCAGGCAGACGTCGAAGTCCGAGGGGTCGAGCGACCTCACCGCGTCCAGATCGTGCGCCTCGGTGACCACCAGCCCGGCGCGGCGCAGGAAGTCGGCCAGCACCGGATTCCACGAGTTCGTCTCGATGGATTCCCAGCACAGCAGCACGTTCAACGGGTCGGCCACGGCGCGCTGAGATACCACCGCCGGTGCGCGGCAAACCTCCCGTCACGACGGCGCATCGCACACGTTTCAGCGCGAACGATCGCGGAGCGCACTTCCCGGGCGGAGCGCCAATCCGCGGGCGTCAAGGCCTGCTGAATTGGAGCATCATGATCGACCGCATCGCCGACCCGTGGGGCGCGCGCACGCCATATGGCCCGTGTACCGGCGGCGAGCGCACCTCGTACCTTCCTGGGGCGTGCCGGGGCGCGCCCGCGGCACGCCGCTCGCTCACCCGGCTGGGCAGCCCATTGTCGGATGTCCCGGGCTGCGCATGCCGTTCGCGTCCGCCGGCGTAGCAGTTCCGACCTCAGTACGTCGGCGCATCCGAGGGCGGGCGCCCCGTCTCCCGCTGCTTTGCCCGCTCGGTGTCCTGGCGCCCCTGGATGTCGGAGGTCGCGTCCTCGCTCGGACGAGCCCAGGCGGCTGGCAGGAGGCTGCGGCGTACGCGCTGGCGCGGCGTCGCCCGGGGCGGCCACGCTGGGATGTCGCTTCTTGCTCATGGGTGGCTGTGCTCTGTCTTGGCATCAACGAATCGCCGTCCGGCGAACGCAACCACCAGGCCGCAGCTACATCTCGCTGCGGCCCGGCAGCGCTGGCCATTCTCTTCGAGGCCGTCACCAGCCTGCCGCGCGCCCGTCTACGTGCCGTCGTCCGCCTCGAGGATGTCCGCTGCGCGCTCGAAGCCCGCAGCCACGGCATCGACGCGCATCTGAGCCTCGTCTGCGGCTCGCTCCCGGGCCGCCTCGACGGACGCGGCGATCCAGGCGCCGGCTGCGCGAGCGCCGGGCTCGCCGCGGAGCGCGGCGAGCTCCGCCCAGAGGTTCGCGGACGGAGTCTCGTAGGGGCCGGCCCACGCGATCCCGGGATGATCGGACCGGTGGCGCGCGGCATCACGAGCGAAGACCGGCTCGCTCAGCCGCGCCGTCAGTGCATTCCTCCCCACCCGCTCGAGCGCTGCGACCGCACGGCCGTGGCGGCCGCGGGCGAGGCTGCGCCCGCCTTCGGCAAGCGCGGCCAGGTCGTTTGCGGCCTGCACGTACGCCAAATCCTGCTTGTCGCGGGCATTGAGCCCTTCGACGGCCGTGGCGGTGGCATGGAAGGCGGCCCGCGCGGTTTCGTATGCGAACGACCGCAAGGCAGCGGCCTCGTGCCGGTCGAGGGCGGCTCGCAGGCGCCGCGTCCCTACGCCGCAAGCGTCGAGTGACGCGAGCCCGCCTCTCCGGCGGACCTGGCGCGGACGGGCGGCGAGATCCAGAAGTCCGGCGGGATCCCGGTCCGCAGCCATCACGAGGCGGGTGTAGAGCCTGATCCCGTCGGCGAGACGATCGCGATCGACGATCTCCAGCGTGTCGTACTGCGTGTGGTAGATGGACTGCATGTAGTGCGGCACGACGTCCGCGACCCCGAGCGACGGAACACCCGCGGCTGCCCACGGCCACTGCTCGGTGCCGGTGCGCGGCACGTCCCAGACGTTGCCGTGCCGCAGAAGGCCGTCCCGGCGAGCGCGACCGAGGACGCGGCGCGCGAAGTGCCGAAGCTCGGGCGGCGAGTCGACGACGGTCGGGGCGCCGGCCATGCCCGTGCCTTCGACGTTCAAGTACAGCACCGCCTCGCGCGCCCACTGGGGGTGCTCGTGGGCAATCTGCCACCAGGCCCCGATGAGCCAGTCGAATTGCGCGTCGGCCCGCCCGTACTCCTCGGCGGTATGCGATGTGAACACGATCGTGTGCTCAGGCTCGTACCCGCTGTCGGCGAGCGCCTTGGCGATCGCCAAGGTGGCGGCCACGCCGGAGGCGTCGTCGAACGCTCCCGAGAACCAGGCGTCGTGATGGCCGCCGATCACGATCGGTGCGCCCTGCGAGCAACCCGGCAGCGAGCCCACGACGTTGTGGGCGGTCGCACCCCGCGTGAGCTCGGCGTCGACGACGAGGCGCGCCTGCAGCGGCACCCCCTGGCGCAAGCGCGCGATCACCCGGGCGGCGTCGTCGGCAGGGAGGTAGGCGAGTGGCGGCGACCCCGCGAACCCCATCGAGTCGAAGCTCCCCAGCGAGCGCTCGGCCTGGTAGTAGCGCGCGCCGGGCAGGCACGTGCAGACCGCAGCCACCGCGCCGGCGTGCCCGAGATCCGCAGCCGTCAGTGCCGGCCAGTACAGCTGATCGCCGCGCCAGTCGAAGAGCGCGATGCGCCCGCGCAGGTCGAGGCCGCGCAATTCTTCCCTCCGGCCCTCGCCGACGAACACCAACCCGCCCTCGACGCCGGAGGGCAGAGTTCCCGCGACGCCGCCGAAGCAGGAGCACCGCAGAACCTCCTCCGCGATGCTCAGGCTCGCCCCGGTGAACCGCCACGCATCGACCGGCACCGGCTCGCGGGCGATCTGCTGCAGGCCGATCGCGGCCATCTCCGCCGCCACCAGCGCGCATGCCTCATCATCCTCCGGTGTGCCGGCGACGCGGAAGCCGAGATCGCCGGTGCCGATCGCGGCCAGACGCGCCACGAAGTTGTGTGCGAACGCCGCGTCGACCGCGCGGTCTGCCCCGGCCTCCCGTGGCGCCACGACTCTCCGGTCCCGGCGGACGGGCATCCGTTCCTCCTGGCCTACCTGGCTCATCGATGATGCCGAGGCGGTCCTCGACGCCTCCATTGTGCATCGCCACCATGAAGCAGCCGGCCCGCGCGGCGGTCGCCTTCCCGTGTCGCGGGCGAGAGCCCGCCATTCACCGCGCTCCGAGCAACCGGGCAAGCGTCGCCGCATTGGCCGGAGCGAACGCCTCCCAGTCGTTGTTGAAGTACGCGTAGACCTGGCGGTCACCCGCCCAGCGGCGGATGCCCTGCGCCCATTCGCGCAGCTCGCTGTGTGAATAGTTCCCGCGCCGCCCGCGCCCGTGGTGGAAGCGCACGTAGACGAAGTCGGACGTGAGCTCGCGCGTCTGGAACGAGCGGATCTCGGGCCGGTCGGCGATCACGAGCGCGAAATCATGCGCGCGGAGCATGTCCATCACCTCGGGCGCAAACCAGCTCTCGTGACGGAACTCGATCGCGTGCCGGAAGCCGCGCGGAAGCTCGGCAAGTGCGGCTGAGAGGCGCGCGTCGTCGCGCTTGAACGTCGGCGGCAGCTGCCACAGCAGCGGCCCGAGCTTGCGCGCGCACACGAGCGGCTCGATGCGCTCGAGCAGGAGGTCGAGGTGTCGGCCCGCCTCCTGCAGCCGCTTGACGTGCGTTACGTAGCGGCTCACCTTGACCGCGAACGTGAAGCCCTCGGGGGTCTCCTGCGCCCAGCGCTCGGCGGCACTGCGGCGCGGGAGCCGGTAGAACGTCGCGTTCAGTTCGACCGTGTCGAAGCGCTCGGCGTACAACGCAAGCCACCGCCGCGCCGGACAGCGCGGCGGGTAGAAGGCGCCGTCGCGCCAATCGTCGTAATTCCAGCCCGAGCAGCCGATTCGGGCGTTCGGCCATGCACGCGGATTCTCGCCAGCCACGGTCGCTCCTCCCTCTACTCGGCTTTCCCGCCATCTCGCCTGCGCGCGCGAGGCCGAAACCTGCGCTCGCGCAGGTGCCTCAGCGAGCAAGCAGCGCCGCTCAAGGGCAGCGTGTTGAGCACGTCGGCAGCCTCGGCCCAGCCGCGCCGGGCAGTGCGGACGGCGAGGTCGATGTTCGCGAGTCCCACGACCGAATGCGCGTCGGTCGAGCAGACGATCCGCGCGCCCGCCTCGACCGCGAGCCCGACGTGCTCGCCCGAGAGGTCGAGGCGGTTGGCAAGCCCGTTGACCTCGAGCGCGGTGCCCGTCTCCAGCGCGACCTCGATCGTGCACTCGAGGTCGAGCGCGTTGGGCGGCCGGTGCCCGATCAGCCGCCCCGTCGGGTGGCTGAGGCAGCGCGCTGCCGGGTGCCGCATGGCCTCGGTGACGCGCGCCGTCAGCTCCTCGCGGGGAGCGCGCTGACCGCGGTGGAGCGAGATCTGCACCCAGTCGAGCTCGTCGAGCACGTCGTCGGGGAGATCGAGGCCGCCGTCGCCGAGAATGTCGTATTCGACGCCGCGCAGAATCCGGAACGGCGCCAGCTCCGAGTTCGCGGCCGCGATCTCCTCGCCCTGCCGGCGCACGGCATCGGCGTCGAGTCCGCGGACCACGGAGACCGCGGGCGTGTGATCGCAGATCGCGAGGTACTCGTAGCCGCGGTCGCGCGCGGCCGCCGCCATCGTAAGCACGCTGTCGCGCCCGTCCGACCACGTCGTGTGGACGTGGAGGTCGCCGCGCAGGTCCCCGGCTTCTACCAGGGCAGGCAAGCTTGCCGGCACGTTTGCGCCGCGGATCTCCGGCGGCGGGCAGGGCAGGCCGAGCCGCTCGTAGACCTCGCGTTCCGAGGCCGCGGGCGGCAGGCGTCCGAGCGCCGCCACGTGCGCGGGCGGCCCCGTCGCGCGCACGAGCGCCGGCCCGAGCTCGCTCGCGGGCGCCGTGACCAACTCGATCGCGACGCCGTCGGCGGTGATGCCGGTGTCGTCGTCGAGCAGCGCGACGATCTCGGGGAGCGCCGCAAAGCGACGGCGGACGGCCTCGCGGTCGTCCGCCGCGACGACGACGGAGAGCCGTCGCACCGCATCGACCCAGCGCCGCGCCGCGCCAGCCGCGACGCCGCCGCGCGCCGCGGCGATCTGCTCGCCGAGCGCGGGCGCGAGGCGTGCGCGGCGCCGCTTCGCCCTCCCGTGCCAGCGCCGCGAGGATGCGTGCCTCGCTCTTCGACCCGATGCCGCGAACCGCGCGCAGCCGACCCGCGACGGCCGCCTCGCGGAACTCCGCGACCGAGTCGATTCCGAGCGCGCGGCCGATCTCGACCGCACGCCGCGCGCCAATGCCGAGCAGACGCCCGAACGCGGCCAGCTCGAGCGGCTGCGCGCGGCGCAGGTCGGCGAGCTCGGCGATGTCGCCGCTCTCCACGAGCTCGCGCAGCTTCGCCTCGATCCCCGGGCCGATGCCGCGCAGGCTGCGGACGCGGCCTTCTTCGACGAGGACGCCGATGTCGGCGTCCGTCGCGCGAATCAGCTCCGCCGCCCGGCGGTAGGCGCGCGCGCTGAAGGTGCCGGCCCCGGCGAGCTCGAGCAGCGCAGCGAACTCGTCGAGCCGCGCGGCCAGACGCGCGTTCCCGGCCGCCGCCGGGGCACAGTCGCACGGGTTCGGCGTCAGGGGTCTCGGTTCGCCGCGCGCTCGTCGCCGTCTGCGCGCTCCGTGAACTGCGGGCTCGAGAGATCCTCCGAGTCCTCGCTGCGGACGCCCTGCTCGCGTTGGCCCTCCTGCTGCCGGCGCTGCTCGGTGTGTGCGTCGTGTGCCTCATCGGGCATGACGGCCCCCTTTCTGTCGCGTATCTTGGCTATCTCCGGGACCCGCCGCGGCGAAACGATGGGGCGGTCGTGCTTCGCCATGGCAGAGACGGGGCATGTGAGGCGTATGACAGCGATCCAAGAAATCCCCGAGCCCCCCGGCCCCGAGCCGTCGCCTGCGCCGCAGCCGATCGAGGATCCGCCGATCGGCGATCCGCCGCCCGAGGGACCGGAGATCCCGATCGGCGATCCTGTCCGGGTCCCCCACGTGCACACACCGCGCTGACGGCGCCGGGCGCGCGGGTTTGCCCCCGCGAGCCGCTGGGAATCGTCACCGTCGCCGCCGCATCCCCGACGTCCCGGCGAACCTGCTCGCCAGGCCGCCGCTGCGGAGAAAGCCGGCTTCGACCGCATCGGCTGCAGCGACCACGTCCAGCCGTGGTGAAAGCCCGGCGAGTCGGCACAGGCCTGGATCTGGCTCGGCGCAGTCGGGCAGGTGACCGCGCACGTGCCGATCGGCTCGGCCGTCACGCCGCCCGTCCGCCGCTACAACCCCGGCCCTGGTCGCACAGGCCTTTGCGACGCTCGAGGTGATGTACCCGGGGCGGGCGTTCCTCGGCCTGGGCTCCGGCGAGTCGCTCAACGAGTCGACCTCGGCATGGACTGGCCGGACGCCGACGAGCAGCTCGGACGGCTCGAGGAGGCGCTCGAGCTGATCGACCGCCTCTTCGACGGCGAGCGCATCGACCACGAGGGGCGTTACTTCCGCGCCAAGGCGCCTACCTCCACACGCGTCCCGAGCGCAGCCCGCCGATCTACGTCTCGGCGTTCCTACCCGGCGCCGCGCGGCTCGCCGGCCGCCTCGGCGACGGGCTCTGGTCGCTCGCGGACCCGGAGAGCGTGCCGGACCTGCTCGACGCGTATCGCGCGGGCGCCGACGACGAGGCGCTCGAGGCCGCCCGCGTCTGGAAGGGCGCGGGCCGGCGCGAGTACTATGTCGACGACTGGCACGACCCGCGCTCGGTGTACCAGCTGGTTCCGAACCGAGGCCCTGGGCGTGCGCGACGACGGACACTCGGTCGTCGCGCGCGTGCGCAACCGCGGCGCGCGTGGCGCCGAGGTGCTCGACTCGCTGCAGAGGCTCGTCTTCCGCTTCCGCAACGGCCTCATCTCCGACGTCCGCATCCACGTCGACGACCCCGCCGCGGTCTCGGGATTCTGGAGCGACGCGCCCGCGTGAACGGCGAGGTTCCGGCCCATCCCGAGCGGGCGGAGTAGGGCCCCTCGATGACCGCGACAGATCCCCGCACCCGGGCCGTCTCCGACTTGGTGGTCCTGGAGGAGGCCACGGCGCGCACGAAGAGGGTTGTGTCGGCGCTCGCCCAGCCACTCGTCCTCCACGGCCGGCGCGGGAATTGTCATCGCGGCGGATGATGCAACGCCCAACGACCTGCTTACGCGCACCGATCTGAGTTCTGCCCGCAGTCCGCGTAACTCTTCGAGCACGTCCGCTACATCCGCGTCGTCGTCCTGACGTACCTCGAGGCGTGCTGCCTGCCAAGCCGACTAATGCCCGCTCACAAGCCGAAGCGGACGACCAGACTCGAACCCGCGACCTTCAGCTTGGGAAGCTTCTTCGGGGTCCGGATCGTTCCACGGCGATCGGGGCGCAACGCGAGCAGCCAAGCGGGTTCCAGCGCGGCGGATCCGAGCTCGCTGGCCTGGATACTGGAGCCTGGTTTTCAGGCGTTAGGCGTTAATTAGGCGTCAGTCTTGCCTGATGGCACAGCACCGACCGCCCGGTTGGGCGGCACGCATCGCTTGCGGTCCTGGATTCTTGAAGAGTCCCGTGTTGCTCGATCGGAGGCAGCGACGTGCGTAGTCGGCGGCTCTGCTTTTTGTTTCGCGAGTACGCCTGTCAGGCCGGAGGTTCAGCGCGGCGACGAGGGCGAGCGCGAATGCGAGCATCGCGGTGCCGACGGTGAGCGCCACGGAGACGCCGCGCGGGGTCGTGCGATCCTCCGGCGGAGGCGAATACGGTCACGAGGATGCCGTAGTCCAAGTGAGCCGCTCAACTGGTGCGAGACGCGTTGACGAGGCCAGAGGCTGTCAGGTCGTTGGTTTGGGGGCGTCGCGTGGCGGGAGCTGGATCTTGTTTCGAGCTTCCTGGTCGCCGCTCTCAAGCTCGCGCGTGCGTTCGAGTTCGGCGTCGAATTCGAGGCCGAAGAGGAGGGCGAGGTTGCAGATCCAGAGCCAGACTAGGAGCACGATGACACCGCCCAGACTGCCGTAGGTCTTGTTGTAGGAAGCGAACTGCGAGACGTACAGAGCGAACAAGGCGGATGCGACGATCCAGGCGAACAAGGCCACGGCACTGCCCGGACTAACCCATCTCAGACTCGGCTGCTTGACGTTCGGAGCGAAGTAGTAGAGCAGCGCGATGATGCCTGCCACGATCGCGAGCAGGATGGGCCATTTCAGCCAGTTCCAGAGCGTGACGGTGCTCGATCCGAGGCCGATGACGTTGCCCACAGCCTGCGCGAGCGGGCCCGTCACGACGATGGCGATCGCGACCATCGCCAGCAGCAGCGTCATGACGATCGTGATCAGGATCTGCAACGGGCGAAGCTTCCAGAATGGGCGCCCTTCGCGCGTCCCGTACACCACGTCGGCGGCACGGAAGAAGGCTCCGACGTACCCCGATGCCGACCAGATGGCGCCGAGCAACCCGAATCCGAGGAGCGCCCTCGCGCCGCCCTTCGCCTTGACCACTCCTTCGACGGGACCTCGGAACGTGTCCACGGCTGAGGCCGGCCCGATCCGGCTGATGATCTCCAGGACGGAGTTCGACGTTTGCGGGTATTGCCCGAACAAGCCGAGTAGTGCGATCAGCATGATCAGCGTCGGAAAGAGCGACAGCACCGCGTAGTAGGTCAGCGCCGCTGCCCAGTCTGTGAGGGCATCCTTGCGGAACTCGCTGAGCGTGCGTTTGAGCGTTGCCCAGAGAGCGCCTTTGGAGTCTAGCCTCGCGTTCGGAGCTCGTGGAGTTCGCGGCTTTTTCATCACGCTCATGCTTGGCGGCGCGCCTTGGAGCTTCTCGGCATGCGTGCTGCTGTCAGGGGCTGGCAGGCGATTCCGCTCGCGCCTCCTCGACGTGCTCCTGAACGCTCGAGCGCAGATCCTCGGCGTGCTCTTGCCCGCTCTGCTTGGCGGTTTCACTCGCCGTTTGGGCAGCGTCCTTCGCGAACTGCTCGCCGTGTTCGAGCGTCTCTTGTCCGACCTCGAGGGCCTGCTCCTTCACGTCGTCGGCAGCCGAGCCGAGGCGCTCATCCTCGATGCGCGTGCTGGGCAACAGCATGCCGACCAGGAAGCCGGCCGCGACCGACCCCACCGCGAGCCCGAGCGGATTCTGCTCAGCGACGCTCGTGGCGCGGCGCGCCTGACCCGCGACCTCTTGACGGTCGGGCGCAGCGTCCATGATCGTCTGCTTGTCGATCTGCATGGAGCACCTTCCTCGTTCGAGGGTAGATCTTGTTCGGACGTACGAGCTAGACGAGCCCGACCCGTAAGCTCAACGCCTTCCCTTCCCACCGACGAGCAACCTCAAACCCGAGTCGCTCGGCCCCTGCGAGGTCATGCTTCTGTCATCTAATTACAAGCAGTGAGAATTGAAAACTGCTCCGGCCATTGGCAGCAGCAGCAGCAGCAGGCAACTCACGCGTCGGCTCATGTCGTCCTCTCGTTTGCGTCCTTGCTCGCGCCTGGGGAGCTCACGGCGAGTTGACGCGTCGATCCGGCCGCTCGTGATCCGGCATCGTGCCGACCCCGTGGGCGGGCACCTTCAACCGTTCGATGAGGTTGTCGAGGTGCCGGCGTATCCCGGCAGAATCTTGATCGGTCGATTTCGCCTCGAACCAGTCCGAGATTTTCGCGCACGTCTTAGCCCTTAATGCGGGCTGGGTCGTTGCCGTAGCTGTTGCGCTCACTGATCTGGCCGTCGCGGTTTTGAATGAGGTGTTCGACCTTCTCGCGCATCGCGGACTTGCGGCCGGCGGCTTCCGCTTCGGCCTTCGTCCCGAACACTCTCGAGACGCGCTTGGCGCCCTCGCGCCGATTCGCCCAGCCGCTCTCGTGCGGAAAGGTGTGCACGTTCGTCTTTGCCATGGTGCCCTCCTCGAGGCTTCGGGACAAGCGGCTGTTGCTGCCGGACTGATGCGTACCCGGCGCGTGACCTTCGTAGTCGCGTTGGCTGCGGGCTCGTTGGAAAGGAGGGAGCGCGGGTTGATGCTACTGGTGATGCCGGCTTGCCACGCCCCGGGGCGTTTGACTCGCGCTCAGCTGGGCATCTATTTTCCGCGGAAGATGGCTCCCCCGTGACCCCCGCGGAGCCGTCAACCGGGGATGCAGAGCTGGAAGTACGAGAGCAGGGGGATTTCGAGAGATGCCGATTCCGGAACGCTGGTTGGCGCCGTCACCGCCACTGCCGGTGGACGACTTCGGAGGGGACGGCCTGGCGGGAGATCCAGGCGGGAGCGACGCGCCCGTGGTGCCGCCTCCAGAGCCGGGCGCTGAGAGCATCCTCGCCAGTAGCGGCTCTCAGCGACGGGAGGATCATGAGCGCTGACAGCATGTCGAGTCGCGTGCTCGCCGTCTATTTGAAGGACCATTTCGCGGGGGCCACCGCTGGCGTGGCGCTGGCCCAGCGGGTTGCCAAAAGCAACGCGGATCGAAGCTCGGGCCAGGCGCTCGCGCGTGTCGCCGCCGAGATCGAGGGTGATCGCGAGACGCTCAAGCAGCTCATGGCCGAGCTTGGTGTGCGTGGCTCGCTCCTGAAGAACGCGGGCACCTGGGCGATGGAGCGCCTCGCGCGTCTCAAGCCCAACGGCCGAGCCAGCGGCGCAGGCTCCGCGTTCCACCGCATGCACGAACTGGAGTCTCTCGGGCTCGGGATCGCCGGCAAGCAAGCCCTCTGGGATGCTCTGCGCTCCGTGCCCAACGCGGCCTCGCGCGTCGACCTCGATCGACTCGAAGGGCGAGCTCGCAGCCAGCGTGAAGTGGTCGAGAGGGAACGGCTGGCGCTCGCCCGCGAGGCTCTCGCCTGACCCATCGAAAGCACTGTCCGCGTCGCATGCCGGCCCTCCCGCGCAACGTCTGAGGCTCGCATGCCAATATTTGCTGGGCCGACGCCCGGCTAGTCATCGCTGCGGTCTTCAACGGGCCACACCCGGAGACGGGAGAAGGCCTCGTCATCGCAGAGGAGATCCATCCCGAAAGCGCCGCGGCGAATGACCTTCCCTCTCAGACCGCTGTCTTCGCCCCGGGCCCGGATCCCGAAATGATCGCCGAGGTCGCGACTCGGCTCCGCAAGGCTGCGGGCTTGCCGTCTACCCCCGTCGCCGGTCGTCGCGAACGGCTCTGGCAAACGGCAAGGCAAAGTCCGCCCGTAAGGCGCCGAGCCGTCGCAAGGCAAGCGCCGCCAAGTGACCTGAGCCGGCCGAGGTGCGGGCGAGGGTCCCGCGCGTCGGCCTGGCTGGGTCGCGGCTTGGCTGGGTAATCCTGGTTACGCCGCGGCGTTTGGCGCCGCACGATGCTCGGTAGAGCCGGGAGCGGAAGCAGCCCGCCCAGCCCGCCGTAAGGGCCGCGGCCAGGACGCCCGCCAATAGTTCCTGACTTGCGGCCCGTCCATTCGGCGGGCCGCAACCGTTGCGGAGAACTACAGCGCGTCTCGCAAACAACCGCTCGGTGCGCATCAACTCGGGTCGAGTTGGGCGCTCAGTTCCTTGTCGAGCAGGTTTGCGTCCCTCGCGATCTGGGTTCGGATTCGCTGGCGTCTGCTCGAGTCCGAGAGATGAGGGCGAAGTTTCGTGAGCGCTGTTCCCTCGCGCCTGCAGAGGAGCAGCAGGCGTGCTTGCGCCAATTTTGCGCGGGGCGGCGGGTGTATCTGCCGGATGTCCTGAGCGACCTTGCGCAGGTCGTTGGCGGCCTGTCGCAGGACGACCTGCGCGTAGGTTCGGGGGATGCGATCCGTGTGGACGTAGCGGAGCACGAGCTCGCTGGTCGCAAGCGCGCTGCCGGCGCTGTCGAGCTCGCGCCGGATGACATCCTGGTACTCGCCCTGAGCGGGTCGCTGCGGCGGATTGCCAGGCGACCTACAGCCGGCGGCGACCAGCGCCACGAGCACCAAGATTCCGAGCACGTTTCTCACGCGCCCTCCTGTGAGTCCGGCGGAGGCGGTGCCTCGTCAGACGTATCGATCAGAAGCGGGAGCTCGCCGAAAGCGCTCTCGAGGTGAATCGCGCTGCGATCGATGGACGCGATCGCCGTCCAGGGAACGAAGCGCGCCTGCCTGGCCGCCCGGGGATGAGGCAGCAGCCCCCCGTCGTGCCGCTTCAGGCCGAGCAGGACGAGCTTGGGGTCTGGCGCACAGAGCAGGCCGGTCACGCGCGGCGCCCCTGGCGGCCGGGCGCGGTCCGTGCGCACGTCGAGGAGACCCATCTCCCGGTCGAGCGAATCGATCACGCGCAGCTGCAGGAGCGCGGTCAGAGGCAGCTGTCTGTCGGGGTACCGAGACTCGCGGCTCCGCCGCCGCACGCCCAAGCGGTCACTCGGCGGCAAAAGACAAACCCTGTCCTGCTCGAGCGCGCGCACCTGGCGCCATTCGATCGCGGTGTGGCTACGCGCGGCTTCGAGGCGTGGCATGCGCTTCAGGAGACGGCCGAGGGTGCCGAGCTGATCGACGAGGATGCCCCCGCCGCTCAGGAGTGAGCCGAGTCGCGCGCCGCTGTCGTCCCAGTCGATGAGGATGTCGTCGATGCGCCCGCAGGGCCGGTCGTCGCGGTCGACGAGCTGGTGATCCTGCAGGTCGCGTGCGGCCTCCATCAGATCGCGCCGCCTGTCACGATCACGATCGGCAGCGCGGCGATGGCCGCGAGGCTGAGCACGAGAAAGTAGAGCCAGCCGAAGACCGTCGCGATCGGCCCGTTGGTCTCCTTGCCCATGTAAAGCGGATCGCGGCCGACGATCAACATCGGGTAGAACGTCAGTGGAAGTGCCGCGGCGGCGAAGATCAGCGCGATCACGGTCACCTTAATCGGGTCGACGCCCGCCAAAAGGATAAGCGTGGCGACAAGAGTGACGGCGCCCGTCACGAATGTGTAGCCGGGGACGGCGCTCGCTTTCTCCGACGCTCCCCACGGCCAGCCGAAGAACTGCGCGACGGATTGTGCGCTCGAGAGCGACACCTCGCATGCGGCGCCGAGCACGCATCCGAAGACGCCGAGCAGAAAGATCCAAGATCCGGCCTGCCCGAAGGCGGACACTGCCAGAAGGCCTGTCTGACCGACGTGCGCGGGCGTGATCCCCCGCTCCGAGAACAGCGCCGCCGCTCCGACCATGAGCGAGAAGGCGAGCGCCGCTCCGAGACCGAAGCCGATGAACACGGTTGCCCGGTTGACGGACTTGTCGCGGATCGTCCACTTCTCCTCGCGCCCGCCGCTCGAGTAGAAGTACCACTCGTAGGGACTCATCGTGGCCCCGAGGATGGCGATCACGCCCGCGACGTAGAGCCAGTGATCGTGACTTGGGTTGTTGGGTTCGACGACTTGATGGGCAACGGCGCTCCAGTCGATGCGGAACTCGCTGCCGCTCACGATCGCGAACAAGATCACGAGCATCCCCAGGCCGAGGAACGAGGGCAGGTTCTCGATCAGCGTCCAGTTGCCGAAGACGTTGAAGGCCAGCAGCGCGATCGCCACGATCGGAACGAACCAGAGGTACCCAGGCCCGACTGCGAGCTCGAGCACGAAGGCGAGGCCGGCGATCTCCGCGACCAGCGTGAGCGCGTTCACGATCAGGCCCGCACACAGCGTGACAAGCCCCACGCGGACGCCTAGGCGCTCTCTCACGATGTCGAACACGGTTCGCTTGGACGCCAACTCGATCCGCCCTGCCATCTCGGCGAAGACCATGGCGCCGACGGTGCCGACGACGAGGACCCACAGCAGAGCGAGGCCGTAGGTCGCCCCCAGAGCGGGCAGAGAGACGATCTCCCCCATGTCGAGGTAACCGCCGATGGCGGTCACGACCCCCAGCGCGACCGCCAGGACTCGACTCACGAGGCCTCCGATCGAGATTGGACGGCGCGGACCGCCCGCGCGCGCCGGGCCGTCCGCGCCTGGATCACGCGCGGGAAAGGCGAGACGCGGCCTTCTCGAGCTTGTCGAGCGCCGCCCTCTCCTGCTTGAGGCTCTCCTCCAGCAGCGGCACCGCGCCCGTTTCGCCGAGCGCCTGCGCCATGATGATCAGTCCGGTGTACGCCGCGATCTCGTAGTGCTCCGCGCGCGCGCCAGAGCCCGTCAGGAACATGTCGGTGATCTCGGGCGAAGGCTTTTCCTCGCTCATGAACTCGTCGTGCTCCTCGGTGATGCCATCGATCGCCGGGCACTTCTCGGCCTTGGCCTTCTCACCGACTACCTCAAAGACCTGCTTGAGGTTGTCGACGTGCCGCTTGGTCTCCGCGAAGTGCGACTCGAAGCCCTCCTGTAGCTCTGCGTCGCTCGCCTCCCTGGCGAGCTTCGGCAGCGTCTTTACGAGCCCGTTCTCCGCGTAGAGAAGGTCGCCGAGCTCGTGCAGGAACAGCTCGCGCGGGTCATCCATCTTGGTCGGCATCGAAGCCCTCCTCTGGGGGCACGTGAACAGAATCGAAGCCTTCTTGCCGCGTCGACGCAAGCCCAAAACCTCGCTCCGATAGTCAGGTGCTGACGTGACCGGTAAGCCGAAGGAAGTGAGGGCAAGCTCACCGACGACAAGTCGCATGAGGCCGAAGGAAAGCTCGAGCAAGCTAAGGGGAAGGCGAAGGACGCAGTGGGGGACGCCAACGGACGCGGCAAGGTCTGACCACCCCGCGCGGATCGAAGCAATACAAGCCGCGGAGTTACGAGGCGCTCGTTTGGTTCCTGAGCCCAGCGGCGAGTAACTCGCCAGCGAGGTCTCGCTCTGACTCTCGGCGAAGCCTCGCTTCGTGATGGATCGGCTGCAGGTCGGAGGCGTTGCGGCGGGGCGCCGCGTTACCCCTGCAGGAGGCAGCGTGGCCAGTCGGCTTGAAGGCACCCCTAGCGAACGCGCATCCAACCGCGTCGAGATCACCTTTCCCACCGTCGGCCTCGCGCACCTCGAGCTCGTCGGCGATCACGACCTCGCCACTCACGCGCTGCTTCGAGAAGCGCTCGCGAATGCCACCACCAGGCGACGTGACGTGCTCGTCGACCTCTCTCGGTGCAGCTTTCTCGACTCGACGAGCGTCGCAGCGCTCGCGCGTGCCCAGGAGGAAGTTACGTCAGACGGTGGGCGCTTCGCACTCGTCATCGCCATGGATGTCGGGCCCGTCACGCGCCGCACCTCCGAGATCATGCGACTCGCAGAGTTCTTCCCGGTCGATTCCGCCGCCGCGGCAGCGCTCACCGGCAGCGAGCATCCATGCCGCGTGCGAGATCTACGCGCCCGCTTCAGCGACCGCGAGAGCTACGCCGCAGAATGCTCCTGCGGCTGGCAGGGGGCTACGCGCGATGGCGACTTCGACGCCTCGCCCGAACGACGCTAAACGCCCATGGCGAAATCGGGCCCTGCCAGGACACCGGACGTATCGACTCCATGGCTAAGCAAGTCGCCGAAGCCGGCCTACGCGACTCGGAGTACTCCCACCAAACACAGAACAACTCAGCACCCGGCTACTCCGTTGGGTAGCTGCGCGCCTGAGCCGTCAAACGCATCGTGGGAGGACGCATCGCGGCGTCCAACCAGACGAGATCCAACGCCAGCAAGTAACTCCATACTGCGTCTTCGCAATTGGGAGCGGGCGAGCCCTCCTGTAGCCTGCTGATCGCCTCGAGCTCCTTGTGCGTCAACGCATGCGCGCGTCGCTGCAGCGTCATCCGTCCAGACTAACCGCTGGCAGTGCACGCGCAGGGTCCTCTTGCGGAGCGAGTTGGCTCAGCGGCCAGCCCGCACGCGGCCCCGCCCCAGCGACCGGAGGTGCGCACTCGTGCCTAGGCGAACCGGTCAGCGGGCGCCGGGCGAATTGCGGCACACGCGGCGGTGCCACTTGGTTTTGGCAGGCCCGATGGGTTGCGCCGGAGGTGCGCTTCGGATATCACCTTCCTGCCGGACGGGATCGAGCGGTCAGGAGAATGAACATGCGGAACTACGTCATCGGGGTGACGATCGTTGTCGCGGCTGCGCTGGGGTGGTCGTCGTGGGCTCTGGCGGCGAACGGCCCGCCGCCCACGCCGAAGGCTGCGAATGGACACAAGGTGGCGGTGCTCGCGCGAGGCGTGCCCACGCCGACCGTGTTCGCGTTCTTCCGCGGCCAGACGTTCGTCGCCGGCTTCGGTGATGAGCGAAACCCGAAGATCAAAGGCGGTGTCTACCTGCTAAGGGGCGGGAAGCCGATCAAGCTTCCCGGCTCGCCCAGGAGTGTCTTCGGCCTGGCGACCTCCGGCGACACCCTGTACCTGAGCAGCGGCCATCAGATTCTCGCCTGGAGCGGCTGGAATGGCACGAAATTCACGCACTCGCGGGTCGTTCGGACCGCCC
>DASRQS010000028.1:0-35766 GCA_035696365.1 Gaiellales bacterium
CGTCTGGTCGTGTCGATCGCGAAGAACTATCGCGGTCAGGGGCTGGGCTTCCTGGATCTGATCCAGGAGGGCATCCTGGGCCTGATCCGCGCGGTCGAGAAGTTCGACTGGCGCCGTGACCTGAAGTTCTCCACCTATGCGACCTGGTGGATCCGTCAGGCCGTGGCCCGCGCGCTGGCCGACAAGAGCCGCACCATCCGCCTGCCCGTGCACGTGGTCGAGCGCCTCCAGAAGGTCAACCGCGCAGAGCGCACGCTCATGCTGCGTCTGCAGCGCGAGCCCAACGAGGACGAGATCGCAGCGGAGTCCAAGCTGCCGATCGAGCAGGTGCGCATCGTCCGCGAGGCGGCGCGCTCCTCGATGTCGCTCGACGAGCCCATCGGCGAGTCCGGCGAGTCGTCCATGTCCGAGGTGCTCGCCGACGACAACGCCGTCGACCCGGTCGACGCGGTCGACGCCGCCCACCGGCTCGACACGCTGTCCGGTGCGCTCGAGGCGCTCCCGGAGCGCCGGCGCCGCGTGCTCGTCCTGCGCTACGGCTTGGACGGCGGCGACGCCCGCACGCTCGACGACATCGCCCGCGAACTCGGTCTCACGCGCGAGCGCGTGCGTCAGATCGAGGTCGAGACGCTGGGCCAGCTCGCCACCGTGCGCGAGCTCCAGGATCTGCGCGACCGCGCAGCCTGACCGGAACCGATTGAACTACCCCGCCTGGTCCACCCCGATCACGCGAGGCCCGAATGAGGGGCCGGCTGATCAGAGACAGCTGGCCCCTCGTTTTGCGCCCACGTGCGGCCATGGGGACTGGCGTCCTGGATCGCCTCGGCGATCCGCTCGGCATCGCTCACGTAGCGCACGGCGCAGGCCTGCGGCCCGTCGCCCAGCGTGAGCGTCCCGTAGCCGAGCAGGCGGCCGCCGAAGCTGTGGGTGACGCCGGTGCTGTGGATGCCGCCGAGCGAGAGCGACTGCCACGCGCGTCGCACTGCTCCGCGCGGGGCCGCGAGGTAGACCCGGCGTGTCGTCAGCGCCAGCAGCGTGCGGTCCCACTGCCAGACGGCACGCGTGAACCGCAGCGCGGCGCGCGCGGCGAAGGCCAGGGGGATGAGGTCGAGCGCGAGCCGCACCCCCGCAGGCGCGGAGGAGCGGGCCAGGAGGGCGATGACCGCCGCCGCTGCGAGCAGCGCGCCGAGAGAGCGCAGAGTGGCCGGCAGGAGCGCCGCGGGGTGCGGCCTGCAAGCGAGCAGCAGACGCTCGCCGGGGTCGAGTTTCATACGCGCGCGCGGCATACGGACAAGGGCTTCGCCGTTTCCCCGTTCCGTCCTGCCGGCCTGGCATTATACGAACACCTGTTCGATCAAAACGGCCGCTGCTAGGCTGGTCGAGCCTTGAGGATCCAATGACCCCGAACCGCCTTCTGAACGACGAAATCGTGATCCACGGCGCGCGTGAGCACAACCTCCGCGACGTCACCGTGCGCATGCCCCGAGGGGCCTTCGTGTGCATCACGGGCCTGTCCGGGTCGGGCAAGTCATCACTCGCCTTCGACACGCTCTACGCGGAGGGCCAGCGCCGCTACGTCGAGTCGCTGTCGGCCTACGCGCGCCAGTTCCTGGGCCAGATGGACAAGCCCGACGTCGACTCCATCGAGGGGTTGTCGCCGGCGATCTCGATCGATCAGAAGACGACCTCGCGCAACCCGCGCTCGACGGTCGGCACCGTGACCGAGGTGCACGACTACCTGCGCCTGCTGTTCGCCCGCATCGGGCGGCCGCACTGCCCGATCTGCGGGCGGCCGATCGCCGGCCAGTCGGCGGAGCAGATCGTCGACCAGGTGCTGGCGCTGCCCGAGGGCACGCGCTTCACGATCGACGCGCCCCTCGTGCGCGGTCGCAAGGGCGAGCACCGCGACGTGCTCGAGAGCCTGCGCGGGGAGGGCTTCACGCGCGTGCGCGTCGACGGCGAGACCTCCCTGCTCGACGATGTGCCGGCGCTCGACAAGAAGTTCAAGCACGACGTCTCCGCGGTCGTGGACCGGCTCGTCATCAAGGACGACCTTCGCCCCCGGCTGAACGACTCGATCGAGACGGCCCTGCGCATCGGCGACGGTCTGGTCGAGGTGCGCGAGGTCGACGGCCCGGTGCACACCTACTCGGAGAAGTTCGCCTGCCCGGAGCACGGCGTCTCGCTGGCGGAACTTGCGCCGCGCACGTTCTCGTTCAACTCGCCGCATGGCGCCTGCCCGGCCTGCACCGGCCTCGGGGCGACGCTCGAGGTCGATCCCGAGCTGGTCGTGCCGGATCCCGTCCTCTCGATCCGCGAGGGCGCGCTCGCGCCCTGGAACGTTGCCGGGTCGAGCTTCTTCGAGCAGGTGCTCGAGGCGATCGCCGACCGCTGGGAGGTCCCGCTCGACCGCCCCTGGGGCGAGCTCTCACAGGAGCATCAGGATCTGTATCTGAACGGCACCGGCAGCGAGCGCGTGTACGTCACGTACAAGAACCGCTACGGGCGCAAGCGCTCCTACATGACGGCGTTCGAGGGTGTCGTGGCGAACCTGCAGCGGCGCTACCGCGAAACCCAGTCGCAGCTGCAGAAGGAGCGCATCGAGACGTTCATGTCGATGCGCCCGTGCTCGGCCTGCGGCGGTGCGCGGCTGCGGCCCGAGGCGCTCGCCGTGACGGTGGGCGGTCACAACATCGACTACATCTCGCGGCGCGCCGTGCACGAGGCGCTCGCCTACTTCCGCGAGCTCGAGCTCACCGACACCGAGCGCCTGATCGCCGAGCGCGTGATCCGCGAGATCCGGGAGCGGCTGACGTTCCTCGACGACGTCGGCGTCGGCTATCTGTCGCTCGACCGCGCGGCCCGCACGCTCTCGGGCGGCGAGGCGCAGCGCATCCGGCTGGCGACGCAGATCGGCGCGAGCCTCGTGGGCGTGCTCTACATCCTCGACGAGCCCTCGATCGGCCTGCATCAGCGCGACAACGCACGGTTGATCGCGACGCTCGAGCGCCTGCGCGACATCGGCAACACCGTGATCGTGGTCGAGCACGACGAGGAGACGATGCGCGCGGCCGACTGGGTGATCGACATGGGCCCGGGCGCCGGCGTGCACGGCGGCAAGGTCGTCGCCGAGGGCACGGCGGCCGACATCGCAGCGACCCCGGGATCGCTGACGGGCCAGTACCTGAGCGGGCGGCGCTCGATCCCCGTGCCCCCGCGGCGCGACGGCGAGACCGCGTGGCTGAAGGTGACGGGCGCGACGGCCCACAACCTGCAGGACATCGACGTCGAGGTCCCGATCGGCCGCTTCGTCTCCGTCACGGGCGTCTCCGGCTCGGGCAAGTCGACGCTCGTCAATGACGTGATCTACCGCGCGCTCGCCAACCGCCTGCTGCGCGCGCGCCTCAAGCCGGGCGCGCACCGCGCGATCGAGGGCCTGGAGCAGTTCGACAAGGTGATCGAGATCGATCAGTCGCCGATCGGGCGCACGCCGCGCTCGAACCCGGCCACCTACACCGACCTCTTCTCGCGCGTGCGCGAGCTGTACTCGCTGACGCCCGAGGCGCGCACGCGGGGCTACACGCCGGGGCGCTTCTCCTTCAACGTCAAGGGCGGGCGCTGCGAGGCGTGTTCCGGCGACGGGATGATCCGCATCGAGATGCACTTCCTGCCCGACGTGTACGTGCCGTGCGAGGTGTGCGGCGGGAAGCGCTACAACCGCGAGACGCTCGACATCCGCTACAAGGGCGCTTCGATCGCCGACGTGCTCGCAATGTCGGTCGAGGAGGCGCTCGAGTTCTTCGGCAAGGAGCCCAAGCTCCGCCGGCGCCTGCAGACGCTGCACGACGTGGGGCTCGACTACGTGAAGCTCGGCCAGCCGGCCACGACGCTCTCGGGCGGCGAGGCGCAGCGGGTCAAGCTCGCCGCGGAGCTCTCCAAGGTCGCCACGGGGCGCACGCTCTACATCCTCGACGAGCCGACGACCGGCCTGCACATCCACGACGTGGCCAAGCTGCTCGAGGTGCTGCAGCGCCTCGTCGACGCGGGCAACACGGTGCTCGTGATCGAGCACAACCTCGACGTGATCAAGCAGTCGGACTGGGTCATCGACCTCGGGCCCGAGGGCGGCGACGCGGGCGGCCGCGTGATCGCGACGGGAACGCCCGAGCAGGTGGCCGAGGTGGAGGAGTCCTACACCGGCCAGTTCCTGCGCGGCGTCTTGCCTGCACAAACGGCGATCGCGGTCTGAGCACCGCAGAGACCCGGTAACACAATCAGTCCTGGGTGCCTCGGCGCAGCCGTCCGAGCGGGCCTAGGTCACTGCTTCGGCCTGCTGCCCGACGTCCGAGGCGCCCGCTGCCCGTTTGAGCCACGGCGTCGCCTCGAGCCGCTCGAAGGTCTCGCGTGCTTCGGCGAGCAGCGGCTGGGCGTCCTCGCCGCGCTCCTGTGTCAAGAGCCACTCGCCCTGCTCGAGCAGTGTCACCGCGAGGTAGAACGGAAGGGCGAGCTCCCGGAAGAGGCCGCCTGCGCGCTTGAACAAGCGCTCAGCCTCCTCGGGATCCACACGGCGGGCAGCCAGTCGAGCTCTGAAGCGCCCGGAGTGCGCCTGAAGGAACTGTGGCGAGCCACCTGGCGGGAGCGTGTCGACGACTGCGAGAAGCTCCTCGGCACGGGAGATGTCGTCGAGCGCGAGCGCGGCTTCCACGGCGACGACGAACGACTCCTTGACCGCCTCGTACGCGATGCCAAGCGCGTGCCGGGTCTCGAACGAGGCCTCTGCGCTGCGAAGCGCCTCGGCGTTTCTCCCTTCGGCCAGCAGCAACGCGGCCTCGGCGAAACGCACCTGCGATTGCTCCTGGATGTCCGCGGACGCCTCGAGTTCGGCGAAGAGCCGCGTGCTTCGCTGGGCTTCTTCGAGCTGTCCCCGGTTGATGCGTACCGGGACGATCGGCGTCAGAAACGTGGCGAAGGCGATTCTGGACTGTTTCCAGTCCTCCTCGGGCAGACCGTCCTCGCGCGCGACCACGTCGTCCCATTCGCCCAGCGCGAAGAGCGGATATGCGAAGCCGAGGAACGACCGTTCCCAGTAGCGGTTGCCGACGCTGCGGGCGAGCGCGAGTCCTTCTCGGGCGAGCTCTGCGGACTCGTGCGCTCGATCCATCTGCACCATCAGGTCGGCGAGGTTGTAGTAGGCGCGCAGGGCGGCTGAGCGCTTATCGTGCTCGAGCGCGATGTCGAGGCCCTCGCGTAAGAGGGCGACTCCCTCGGTCTTACGCCCAAGGGTGCTCAGGACGACTCCCTTCGTATTCAGCGCCTCCGAGAGTGTCTCGGGCAACAGCAGCAGCTCGGAGATCTCGAGGGCACGGTCGAGCCGTTCGAACGCCAGGTCGCGCTGGCCGGCGAAGAACATGAACCGGCCGATCTGCGCCGCGAGCGCAGCCAGGTCGGCGTCCGGCTCCTCCTCGGAGAGCACCGCGAATGCACGGTCCATGCGCTCGAGCCCCTGCTCGATGCGCCCCCGCTCCCAGGAGATCTCGGCGATGCGCGCCGACACTCGTGCCGCCGGGTGCGTGGCCTCGGCCGACTCGAACAGCTCGATCGCGTGCTCGAAGTTCGCGGCAGCCTCGTCTTGGCGACCACCGATCGCTGCCATCACTCCCGCCCGTTCGTGGAGCTCCGCCTTCGCCAGCAGGTCATCGGTCAACTCGCCGGCGCGCTCGAAGGCGCGCTGCGCCTCCGCGTTCGCGCCCAGGGAGTGCGCGCGCTCGGCCGCCCGAACGAGCATCTCGAACGACTTCGACCTCAGCTCGACGGCGTCGGGATCATCGGGCGCGGCGTGGTACGCGTCGAGGTAGTGAGCGGCGACGACCTCGACGATCTCGTCCTCCTCGGAGCTCCAGGCCGACGCGAGGAATCGGGCGGCGGCGAGGTGCTTGGCCTTGCGCTCGCGTCGCGAGATCGTCTCGTAGGCGACCCGCTTCACGATGTCCTGGAGGAATGAGTATTGCCCGCGCTCGGGCGACCGGGGATCGGCCTGCACCGACAGGATCTCCTTACCGAGAAGGCCACTGAGCAACGCTTCGAGCTCCGCCTCCACCACGCCGCTCACAGCCGTGAGACCCTGCTTCGTAAACGTCTTGCCGAGCACCGCGCCGCTCTCGACCAGGCGGCGCTCCTCGGGCGGAAGCGAGTCGAGTCGCGCCGCCACCAGCGCGTGCAGGGTCTCCGGCACCTCCAGATCCCCAACGGCACCGGTCGCGCGATACACGTTGCCCTCGCGGGTCAGAAGGGCGCGATCGAGCAACATACGGACGGTCTCGACCGCGTACAGCGGCACACCCTCTGCCCGGTCGAGTATCCGGCCGCGCCAGTCGTCCGGAAGGCCGGGGACGAGGCCGTCGAGAAGATCGCCCATCGCCGCTGCGGAGAGCGGTTCGAGGTAGAGCGAACTGAAGCTTCGCTTGCCGGAACCCCAGCCCGGTCGCTTGTCGCCGAACTCCGGTCGGGCGAGCGCCAGCACGAAGAGCGGATGGCCCCGCGACCAGTCCAGCAGATACTCGAGGAAGTCGAGCAGGCCGGCGTCGGCCCACTGAAGATCTTCGAACACGAGGATCGTTGGCGACTCCTCCGCCAGGCGCTCGAAGAGGATCCGCCAGGCCGAAAAGAGGTTCTCCTGGTCCCCTGGGACGCCCTCCTCGAGCCCCAGGAGGTGCGCCAGGCGGGGCTCGACCCACGCCCGCTCCTCGCTGTCGGGGATGTATTCCTCGAGAGCGAGCCGCAAGTTCGCGCGCGCCGATTCCGGCTCTTCGTCCTCCAGGATGCGACAGCGCATGCGCACCATCTCGGCGAGCGCCCAATACGCGACCCCCTCGCCATACGAGAGGCAGCGGCCGCGATGCCAGAACGCCTCGCCGGCCAAACCGTCGATGTACTTCTCGAATTCCCAGGCAAGCCTGGACTTGCCGATGCCCGCAATGCCCGTGACGAGGGCAAGCTGGGCGCGCTGTTCGTCCGCCGAATCGTGGAACAGCTCCTTCACGAGCCGGAGCTCTCGATCGCGGCCGACGAACGGCGCCTCGAGGCCACCCGAGCGAAGGACGCCTTTTGCCCCTGCGACCACCCGCAGCGCACGCCAGAGGGGCACGGGCTCGGCCTTCCCCTTGAGCTGGTGCGCGCCTGCGTCGTCGTATGCGATCGCGGCCTCCGACGCCCGCTTGGTCGACTCGCCGACGAGCACCGTGCCCGGCGCCGCTGCGCTCTGGATCCGCGAAGCGGTGTTGACGAGATCGCCCGCGACCATGCCCTGGCCCTGGGCACCAACGGTCACGGCCGCCTCGCCGCAGAGGACCCCGGCCCGGGCACGCAGGCTCGGGTCGAGCCCGGGCACGGCCGCGACAAGCTCGAGTGCCGCCCTCACCGCCCGCTCGACGTCATCCTCCTGCGCGACCGGTGCGCCCCAGACGGCCATCACCGCGTCACCGATGAACTTCTCCACGGTGCCGCCGTAGCGCTCGACGATCTGTCGTGAGCTGTCGAAGTAGCGGGTCAGGAGCTCACGCGTCTCCTCGGCGTCACGCCCCTCCGACGTGCTCGTGAACCCGACCAGGTCCGCGAACAACACCGAGACCAGGCGACGCTCAGCGACCGGTCCGACGGCAGCCGTCGCCGAAGCCGCTTCACCCTCCAGCAGCGACCCACAGTCACCGCAGAACCTCTTGCCAGGCGCGTTGGCGCCTCCGCAGGACGAGCAGACCGAGGCGAGTGCGCTCCCGCAGTCGCCACAGAACTTCTTCGCAACAGGATTCTCAGCGCCGCAGTTCGAGCAGACGATCACGTGAAGAGCCTAACCCGGTTGAATGCGCATGAACAGAGACGCGCACGACCGGAGGTCCGGCGCCGTCGAACGCGGTGTCAGCCGGGTGCATTGACATCCAGTTGGACCTCGACGTAGATGTGAGCCAGGCGTGCGGGTGTCGCCATCCTGCCCGGGGCGGCACCCGCGCGACGCCTACCTCAACTGCGTCCGGTCAGCGCGCAGCGCTGACCGGCGTCTCGAGCATGCTCAGCGAGACGTCCCAGAGGCGCCGGGCCGCCACGGGATCGAGCGCGTAGGAGCGGACACCGCGCCGCACGTCCTCGTCGTCGTTCACCGCGGCCTCGTTGCAGTCCTCGAAATAGAGACCGCCGATGCCCTCGAGCTGGGGCGCCGTGGCGAGCAGGACCGACGTCGCGGCTCCCTGCGCCGTGCTCTTCCAGAGCAGGCCGCCGTCGCGCTCGGACTCCGCCCAGCGCCTCTTGGTCGCCTCGTCGTCCGCGACGTAGCGTTGCAGGTTGGTGCGTATCGCGCCGGGCATGAGCGCGTTGGCGGTGATGCCGTCGCCGGCCCAGCGCCGCGTGGCCTCGACCGCGAACAGCACGTTGGCCGTCTTGGACTGGCCGTAGGCCGACCATGGCTCGTACTCGCGGCGCGCGAAATGGATGTCGCCGAACACGACCGGCGAGAGGCGATGCGCACTCGAGCTGACGGCCACGATGCGCGCGTTGCCGGCGGCCGCGAGCGCCTCGTGGAGGCCGAGCGCGAGCGCGAAGTGCCCGAGGTGGTTGGTCGCGAACTGCAGCTCCCAGCCCTCGCTCGTGTGCTGCTCGGGCGACGCCATCATGCCGGCGTTGTTGACGAGCACGTCAAGCGGTCCGTTCCATTCCTCCGCGAAGGCCGCAATCGAGGCGCGGTCGGCGAGTTCGACGTAGCGCACGTGGACGTCGGCGTTGCCCGTGCTCTCGGCGATCTCGAGTGCGATGCGGTCTCCCGCCTCGGTGTCGCGAACGGCGAGGGTCACGTCGGCGCCGGCACCGGCGAGCGCACGCGCCGTCTCGATGCCGATGCCCGACGCGCCGCCGGTCACGATGATGCGCCGGCCGGTCAGGTCGACGCCGCTCGCGACCTCGCCCGCCGTGGACTGTGCCCCGAACTGGGTGGTGATGGCTGTCAAAGCCGGACCTCCTGGTGGATCAGTAAGCGGAGGCATCCTCCGCTAGACGGCAGCCTAGCGGTGGTGGCCTTCGCTTACAAGTTCGGCGCGCACATCACTTGCGCTCGATCAGCTCGATCCGGTAGCCGTCGGGATCGCGCACGAAGCAGATGCGCGTGGTGCCGACGAGGTACGGCGCGCGCTCAGGCTGCACACCCTTCTCGTTCAGCGCCGCAAGCGTCCGGTCGAGGTCGTCGACCTTGATCGCGATGTGGCCATAGCCGGTGCCGATCTCGTACGGCTCGGTGCGGTCATGGTTGTGCGTCAGCTCGAGCCACGGCTCGGGGTCGCCGGCATACGCGAAGAAATGGTTCGTGGCCTCGTCCCGTATCGGCGAGGCGCGCACGTGCTCGAGCCCCAGGCACTCGGTGTAGAACTTGATCGAGGCAGCGGGGTCGAGAACGCGGTAGCAGGTGTGTGCGAAGGCTCCATCCATGGTCAGGAGTCTACGAGGAGCCGGGGTCGATCCGTTGCGACCACTCGTGCCAGGAGCCCTCGTAGTTCTCCGCTGCCACCCCGGCGGCCGCGAGCGCCGCCACTGCGTAGGCCGAGCGCGAGCCGGAATGGCAGTAACAGACGATGCGCCGCTCCCTGTCGAGCCCCTGCTCGGCCAGCAGCTCCCGGACTGCAGCGCCTGCGGCGGCGAGCTCGGAGACGTCGATGTGGACGGCGCCCGGGATATGGCCCTGCCGCGGGTCACAGCCGTAGCCGCCGATGCCGGCGTACTCATCGGCCGAGCGCACATCGAGCAGCTGCACCTCGCCTGCCGCAAGCAGTTCCGCGAGCTCGTCCCCCGTCACGGCACGCCGTCCTCGTCGTCGGCCGTCACGGGCGAGCCCGCCTCGACGAGGCGCTGGAAGTGCTCCAGCTCGTCCTCTGCGATGGCGTAGGTGTGGCGTTCCTGCGGGAAGCGCCGCTCGCGGACGTCTTCGGCATAGCGCGCCACCGCTTCCACGGCGAGGTCGCCGAGCGACGCGTAGCGCTCGACGAAGCGGGGCAGAGGGCCCTCGCCGAGGCCGAGCAGGTCGTGGAACACGAGCACCTGGCCGTCGCAGCCCGGGCCCGCGCCGATGCCGATGGTCGCGATCTCGAGCTCGCTGCTGATGCGCGCCGCCACGGGCGCCGGCACGGCTTCGAGCACGAGCAGGAAGGCGCCGGCGGCCTCGGCGGCGTGCGCGTCGTGGAGCAGCTGAAGTGCGGCTTGCGCGGTCTTGCCCTGTGCGCGGTAGCCGCCCTGTGAGGTCGCGGTCTGCGGCGTCAGCCCGAGATGAGCCACCACCGGGATCCCGGCTCCGGCGAGGGCGCGAATGCGCGCGAGCATGGGGCCGGCGCCCTCGAGCTTGACGGCCTGGGCGGCGGCCTCCTTGAGGAACCGCCCGGCTGCGCGCAGGGCATCCTCGTCGCTCACCTGGTAGGACATGAACGGCAGGTCGGCGATCACGAGCGCGCGCGTGCAGGCGCGCGAAACGGCTGCCGTCAGCATCAGCATCTCGTCCATCGTGGCCGGCACCGTCGAGCTGTGGCCGAGCACCGTCATGGCGCCGGAGTCGCCGACGAGCACGAGGTCGACGCCTGCGCGCTCGGCGATGCGCCCCGAGGGGAAGTCGTAGGCCGTGACCATCACCAGCGGACGGCCGTCGCGCTTGGCCTGGGCGATCTCCTGCAGCGTCAGCCGGCGAGCGGCTTCGGGGCCGGGCGGGGTGGTCATGCGTCCTCCAGGGTGAGGTTGTCGATCAGTCGCGTCGTGCCGAGGCGCGCGGCGACGAGCAGGATGGCGGGGCCTTTCGGGTCGTACGGGCCGAGGTCGTCGCGCCTGCGCAGCTCCAGGTAGTCGGGCTCCATCGCGAGCCGTGCGCGGGCGGTGTCCAGGAGCAGCGCGCCGTCGTGCTCGCCTGCGGCGTAGAGACGGCCGGCGGCGCGGAGGCCGGCGTAGAGGGTGGTGGCGCGCTCGCGCTCGGAGGCCGAGAGGAAGCGATTGCGCGAGGAGAGGGCCAGGCCGTCAGCATCGCGCACCGTCGGGACACCGATCACGTCGACCCCGAGCCCGAGATCGCGCGCCACGCCCCGAACGATCACGAGCTGCTGGTAGTCCTTCTCGCCGAAGTAGGCACGCCGCGGGCGCACGAGGCCGAACAGCCGCGTCACGACGGTGGCGACGCCGCGGAAGTGCCCGAGGCGCGAGCGGCCTTCGAGCTGGTTCCCGAGCGGGCCGGGATCGACGGAGGTGGCGAAGCCCTCCGGGTAGATCGTCTCGACGCCGGGCACGAAGACGACGTCGGCGCCCTCGGCGGAGGCGACGGCGAGGTCGGCCTGCTCGTCGCGCGGATAGCGCGCAAGGTCCTCGCCCGGGCCGAACTGGGTGGGATTGACGAACAGCGACATGACCACGGTCGCGGACGAGCGCCGTGCAGCGCCCAGCAGCGCGCGGTGGCCCTCGTGGAGCGCGCCCATGGTGGGCACGAGCGCGACGTCGTCCCGGCCGGCGAGCGCTGCCGTCAGCTCGGGCAGCGTGCGCGCCACGGCCGCGCGCGTGCGCGATGGCGAATGGATCGGCATATGCAGAGCGGTACCCCTCCGGTGGATGGAGTCCGGGAACCAGTCTATCCGGGACGGCCCGGCAACTCTGACGGCCAAGTGGCACGCGCGGCGAGTGCCACTTGGCCGCCTGGCGATCGCGATACGATTCGGCGATGCCGATCTACGAGTACGCCTGCCGCTCCTGCGAGCACCGCTTCGAGGAGCTCGTCTCGCTCCACGGCACACTCGTCGCCTGCCCGCAGTGCACCTCCGGCGAGGTCTCGCAGCTGCTCTCGACGTTCTCGGCGCGCACCGTCGGCGGTGACCAGCCCGCGCCGCAGATATCCGCCGGCAGAAGCGGCGGCTGCTGCGGCGGCGGCTGCGGCTGTCGTCACTGAGAGTCGTCCTGGGCGCCGATCTGCCCTCCGAGTGGGCGCACTGCGCCAACTGCGCGCTCTCCGCCTCGCGCACCGTCGTGGTCGCGGGCGAGGGGCCGATGCCGGCCGAGCTCATGCTCGTGGCCGATGCACCCGGATTTCACGACGACCGCATGGGGCGGCCGCTCGTCGGCCCGGCGGGCGAGCTGCTCGCCGATCTGCTCTCCTCGATCGGCCTCGAGCGGCGCGACGTGTACGTGACGACGCTCGTGAAGTGCCGGCCGCCCGGAACGCAGAGCCCGGCGCCGGAGGAGATCGCGGCCTGCCGGGACAAGCTCGAGCGCCAGGTCTCACTCGTGCGCCCGCGCGTGGTCGCCGCCCTTGGCGATCTCGCGACGCGCGCGCTCGCGGGTGCGGCGCACGGCGTCTCGCAGAGTCACGGGCTCGCGCGGCGGAGCGAGCTCGCGGGCCGCGACATCACCGTGCTCCCGCTCTATCACCCCGCCGCTGCGCTCTACAACGCCCGCCTGCTGCCCGCACTGCAGGCCGATGTGGAGCGGCTGGGCGAGCTGCTCGACCGCACCGCCGTCACCCGTGCCCCCGAATCGCCGGCGCCCGTCCCCGCCGCACCGGTCGCCGCCGATGAGCAGCAGCTCGGCCTCTTCTGAGCAGGAGACGGCGGCGCTCGCAGCTGCGCTCGCGCGCGCGTTGCCGCACGGCGCAGTCGTCTACGTCGAGGGCGAGCTCGGCGCGGGCAAGACCGCCTTCGTGCGCGGCGCAGCGCGCGCGCTCGGCGTCACCGGCGCGGTCACCAGCCCGACCTTCACGGTCGCGCACCTCTACGAGGGCGCCGAAGGCCCCGTCGCGCACCTCGACCTCTCGCGCAGCGAGCGCGTGGACGAGGCCGCGTGGGGGGATCTCGAGCCGTACTTCGACGACGTGCGCGCGGTCTTCGTCGAGTGGGCCGGCGCCGGAGCCGGTGTACTGCCTCCTGCGTATGCCGTCGTGCGCATCGCCGTGCACGAGAACGGGGCGCGGCAAATAGACGTCGCCCGTCGTTAGTCTGGGCGCGTGCCGGAGGGACCATTGACGCTCGTGCTCGACAGCGCGACCGCGCGTGCGGTGTGCGGAGTCGTACGCGACGGACGTGAGCTCGCCTGCGCGAGCGCCCAGGGCGGCCACGCCGCGCAGCGCGCGCTGGCGCTGGTCGACGAGGTGCTCGCGCGGGCGGGTCACGAGGTCGCGGACGTCGAGCGGATCGTGGTCGGCTGCGGCCCCGGCTCCTTCACCGGCCTGCGCATCGGCATCGCGACCGCCCGCGGCCTGGCCCTGGCGCTCGGCCGGCCGTGTGCCGGCGTGTCGACGCTGGAGGCGCTGGCGGCCGGCGCACCCGGCGCCCTCGCGCTGATCGACGCACGGCGCGGAGAGCTGTTCGCGCAGGCCGACGACGGCACCGCGGTCGTCGAGCTTCCCGCAAGCGTCGCCGGGCGCCTGGAGCCGGGATCGCTGTGCGTCGGCGACGGCGCGACGCGCTGGCGCGCGCTGCTCGAGGACACCGGAGCGATCGTTCCGCCCGACGACGATCCGCGCCATGCGCCCGCTGCGGAAGCCCTCGAACGGCTGGCCGGCGAGGGTGCCCCGGAGCCCGTCTACGTCCGCCGGCCCGATGCGGAACCGCGGGTCGCATGATCGAGATCTTTCCGCTCCAGATCGATGCACTGGATGCGATCGACGGCATCGAGCGGCGCGCCTATCCGACGCCCTGGTCGCGCGCCATGTTCAGCGGCGAGCTCACCAAGCCGACCGGCCGCTGCTACGGCGCCTATGACGAGGACACGCTGATCGCCTACCTCATCGTCTCGCGCTACCCCGACGCCTGGCACGTCATGAACCTCGCGGTCGATCCCGACCACTGGCGCAAGGGCATCGGCCGCCAGCTGCTCGAGCACCTCTTCGAGGACACCGAGCGCGATCTCGAGCGGGGCATCACGCTCGAGGTGCGCGTCTCCAATGCGGCGGCGATCCGCCTCTACCGCTCGCTCGGATTCCAGCCGACGGGCATCCGCCGCGGCTACTACACCGACAACCGCGAGGACGCGCTGATCATGTGGCGGGATCCGCCGAGCGGCCGCTCGGGCCTGTGATCCTCGCCATCGAGACCTCCTGCGACGACACCTGCGCGGCAGTCGTGACCAGGGACGGCCAGGTGCGCGCAGCGATCCGTTCGTCGCAGGCCGACCTGCACGCGCGCTTCGGTGGCGTCGTGCCCGAGATCGCGTCGCGACGCCACCTGGAGCTCGTCGTCCCTGTGATCGAGACCGCGCTGGGCGACGCGGGGGCCACGCTGGACGACGTGGACGCGATCGCGGTGACGCAGGGGCCCGGGCTGATCGGCGCGCTGCTCGTCGGCCTGTCGACCGCGAAGGCCCTGGCGTACGGCCGCGGACTGCCGCTCGTGCCGGTCGACCACCTGCTGGGGCACGTCGCGGCGCTCCGGCTCGAGCCGCTCGGGCTGGAGCCGCCCTTCGCCTGCCTGCTGGCCTCCGGCGGGCACACGCTCGTGCTCGACGTGGCCGACTATGCCGCGCCGGTGCGGCTGGGCGGCACGCGCGACGATGCGGCCGGCGAGGCCTTCGACAAGGGCGCGCGGCTGCTCGGCCTGGGCGCTGCCGGCGGCGCGGCGCTCGAGCTCCTCGCGCGCGACGGAGATCCCGAGCGCTTCGAGTTCCCCGCGGTGTTGCGCGGGCAGGAGGGCCACGACCTCTCCTTCTCGGGCCTCAAGACCGCGCTGCTCCGGCGCGTGCGCGAGCTCGGCGACGATGCAGGAGCGGCGCGGGCCGATCTCGCCGCGGGCTACCAGGCGGCGATCGTCCGCCAGCTCGTCGAGCGCGCCGTGGGCGCGCTCGGGGCGACGGGCCGCGCGCGGCTCGCGGTCGTCGGCGGCGTGGCGGCCAACGCCGTGCTGAGGGATGCGCTCGCGCAGGCCTGCGAGCTGCGCGGTGCGCACCTCAGCCTGCTGCCGCCCGCTCTGTGCGTCGACAACGCGGCGATGATCGCGGCCGCGGCCCTCGCCGCGCCTGCCCTCGAGCCCTCCCGCTACCTCGCGCTCGACGCCTACGCCCGCAGCCCCCTCGCGGGCTAGCGGTGCCGCTCAGGTGGTGTACCCTCATCGGGTCATGACGCGCCGCCGCCTGCGTACGCGCACGCTCGTTCTCTCGCTGGCGGCAACGCTGGCCGGCATCGCTGCGCTGCCCGTGCACGGAGCACCCGATCCGCTGAGCGCCGCGTTGCGCTCGTGGGATGTCGTGATCGGCGACGGCCGCTCCGGCCAGGCGCTGCCGCAGCAGGTCATCATCGTGCTGGCCGCGCCTCCCGCCGTCGCGCTGGACGGCGCGGATGCGTCGAAGACCGCCGCGACGACGCAGCAGCTGGACCTCGACGCGATCGCCCGCGCCGGCATCTGGATGTCGATCAACTACCGCTACGTGAATGCGCTCAATGCGGTCTCGGCCACGGTGCGGCCCGATCAGGTGGCGCAGCTGCGGGCCTCACCCGAGGTTGCGGGCGTCTATCCGGTGCGGCGCCTCTACCCGGCAGCGATGGTGGCGAGGCACCTGGCGGCGCTCGGCAAGGACGCGCGGCCGCTCGAGGTCGGCGGCGGCGACGGCAAGGGCGTGACCGTCGCCCTGCTCGACGGCCCGATCGACAGCTCGCACCCCTATCTCCACGATCTCACGCCCGCCTGGAACGCGATCGCCGGCAAGCCGCAGACCAATCCGCCCGATCCAGCCGCGGCGGCGCACGCCACCGAGATGGCCGGGATCGTGACGGGGCGGGGCGGGCCCGCCGGCCTGCACGGCGTCGCGCCCTCGGCCTCGCTGGTGCCGATTCAGGTGCTCGAGCTGCAGCAGGGCGCGCTCATGGGCACCACCGCGACGCTGCTGGCAGGTCTCGACCGCGCGCTCGACCCGAACGGAGACGGCAACCTCTCCGACCACGCGAACGTGATCCTGGCCCCACTGGCGGAGCCCTTCGCCGCCTTCGGGGGTTCGGCCGAGACCGTCGCCGCGGCGGGCGTCGACCGGGTGGGGGCCGTGCTCATCGCCGCGGCGGGGAACGACGGCGCCACGGGCGGCCGCTTCGGCACGATCGCCTCGCCCGCCGCATCGCCCGGCTGGCTCGCGGTGGGCGCGAGCGACGGGCGCTCGGCGCTGCCGACCGTCGACGTCGCGCTTGGCACCGACGGCATCCAGAAGGGCGTCGACAACGTGCCCCTGCTGGGCGCGCTCGCGCCCAAGAGCGACACCTCGATCCCCCTCGTGCTCCCGGCCGGCCCGACGAAGTCCGACAGCGCGCGCGCCCCGGCCGACGTGGTCGCCGGAACCGATGAGGGCGACTTCCGCGCGACGGACGGAACGAGCCTCGTCAGCGGGAAGGCCGTCCTGCTGCCGCGCGACGGCGCCCCGATCCCGCAGCGCGCCGCCGCCGCCGGCGCCGCTGGCGCAACGGCGCTCGTGCTCTACGGCGATGGCGGAGGGCCGGCCGGCGCCCTCGGCCTGGACGACCGCGTGAAGCTGCCGATCGCCGTGCTTCCGGGCGATCAGGGCGCGGCCGCGGCGGCCACGCTGCTGACGGGGGGCGCCGTGACGATCACGTTCAGCACGATGCGCTCGGACGACAACCCGCAGGCCGGCTCGGTCGCCGCCTTCTCGTCGACGGGCCTGGCGTTCGACGACTCGGTCAAGCCCGACCTCGTCGCGCCGGGCGTCGCGGTCACGACCTCCGCCCCGGCCGGGCGGTACCTGGCCCAGAGCGGGACGTCGGTGGCCGCCGCGCAGGTCGCCGGCGTCGCGGCGCTCGTCATGCAGGCGCACCCCACGTGGTTGCCCATGACCGTGCGCGGCGCGCTCGTCGGCACGGCCAACGCCGTGGGTGGCAGCGGTGACGGGCCCGCCGCGGTCGAGGCGCAGGGCGGCGGCACGGTCGACCCCGCGGGCGCGGTCGCGGCCACCGTCGTCGCCGAGCCCTCGTCCCTGTCGTTCGGGCTGGCGCGCGCGGCGACGGCGAAGGTCTCGCGCGTGCTCACGCTCGAGAACACGAGCAGTTCCACCGTGCACGTCTCGGTCGCGCTCAGCCGCGACCGCGTGGACGACGGCGACGCATCGGTCTCGCTGAGCGGCGCCCCCTCGTCGCTCGCCATCGGGCCCGGGAACACGATGCCCGTGCCGCTCACGCTGCAGGCGCACGGGCTGCCCGCCACGAGCACCGTGATCGGCGGCTGGATCCTCGTCTCGACCGGCGGCGGCGGCACGCTGCGGGTGCCCTGGGCGCTGTCTCGCAGCGACGATCTGGCGGCGGGGCTGATCGGCAGTGCCGACCTCGTGCCCGCGCTCGTGCAGCCCGCCAAGGACGGCAACACCGCCACAAAGCTCTCGCTCGTGCTGGGCTCCGCCAATTCCAACGGCACGGCGCGCCTCGAGATCGCTCCGGTGCAGCGGCTGAGCGTCGATCTCTACGCCGGCTCGCGTCTGCTCGGACGGCTCGTCGAGCGCCACGAGCTGCTTCCCGGCAGCTACCGCTACGGCATCACGGGGATCGATCCGAGCACCGGCAAGGCGCTCGCTCCAGGCATTTACCGGCTCATGATCGACGCGGTGTCGGCCGACGACGTGACCAGTGAGCGACAGCTCGGCTTTACCGTCGCCGCCGCCGGCTAGCGACGTCGAGGTCGTCCTCTACGAGGGCGCCGGCTGCGGGCTCTGCGCCCGTGCGCTGGCAGTGCTCGAGAGCGAGGCGCCCCGGCTCGGATTCCGCCTGCGACGCGTCTCGATCGACGGTGACGACGAGCTCGAGCGCCGCTATCGTATCGACCTCCCCGTCGTGGTCATCGACGGCGATCCGGCCTTCACGCTGGCGGTCGCCGCAGGCCCGTTGCAGCGCGCCGTGGCGCGCGCACAAGCTCGCCGTTCAGAGCAAAGTTCGTGACACCGCATTCCCGCTCCTGACGCGGCGTTGCGCGACAGTCTGCTACTGATACGAGCGCGGTCGGCACGAGCCCCCGATCGACCGCTTTCCCACCGACGATTGCAGGAGTTCCCCAGTGAGCGAACGTCTCACGGTCGGCGTTGCGGCGCGCCTTTCGCGCTATCTGCAGGTGCTGACGCAGGCCAAGAAGATGGGTCGAAGCTCCATCTCGTCGCAGGACGTCTCCGAGTACACCCACATCAACGCGACGCAGATCCGGCGCGATCTCTCGGCTTTCGGCAAGTTCGGCAAACGCGGCGTCGGCTACAACATCGACGCGCTGATCGCCGAGATCCGCGGGATCCTGCGCACCTCAGGCCAGCACAACATCGCGCTGATCGGCGCGGGCCGGCTGGGACAGGCGATCGCGGGCTCCTCGATCTTCGCCGACCACGGTTTCCACATCGTCACGATCTTCGACGACGACCCGGCGAAGATCGGCACCGAGATGGGCGGCGCCGGCATCCGCTCGACGGCCGACCTCGGCGCGCAGGTGGCCGAGCACAACATCATCGCCGCCGTCATCGCCGTGCCGGCGGGCGCTGCGCAGACCGTCGCGGACCAGCTCGTCAAGGCCGGCGTGCACATCATCTTCAACTACTCCGAGGCGCTCCTGGAGACGCCCGGCGATGTCGTCGTGCACAGCTCCAGCCCGGCCGTTGAGCTACTACACGCGCTCTACTTCTACCTCACGTAGCCGCAGCTCGCCGAGGCGCTCGGCGAGCGTCCAGACGATCTCGAGCAGCGTAGGCCGCGAGCGGCAGGGCCCACAGGCCCGTGGTCCAGCCCGCCGCGCAGGCCAAGGCCGAGGAGAAGGAGATACGCCCGCCGCGAGTGCTCCACGCGAGCCGTATCGGCAGATCGGCTCGGCGTCTGTAGGACGAACGCGAAGAGTGCGCTGGTAACCTCGCGCCGATGGGCCAGAGCATCCCCGACCCGCTGCTGGCGCTGGACGAGGCGCGCGAGCGCTTCGCCGAGTCACAGGACCTCACCCTCGCGATTGAGGAGGAGTTCCAGATCGTCGACCCGCAGTCGCTCGGCCTCGTCAACCGCTTCGCCGAGCTCAAGGCGCGCACCGACGCGACACCGCTCGGCGAGCACACGGCCGGCGAGCTGATCTCGTCGGAGATCGAGGTGAAGTCCGGGCGCTCGGAGTCGTTTCCGGAGGCCGCGCGCAAGCTGATCGAGCATCGCCGCGCCCTGCTGGGCGAGGCCGACGCGATGGGCGTGGCGCTCGCGGCCTGCGGCACGCACCCCTGGTCGCCCTGGTGGGAGCAGGAGATCATCGACACGCCGCACTACCGCATCGTCGAGGGCACCCTGCGCTACGTCGCCTGGCGCAACAACACGTTCGGCATCCACCTGCATGTCGGCGTGCGCGATGCCGACCGCGCCATCGCACTCGCCAACGCCATGCGCTCGGCGCTGCCCGACCTGCTCGCGCTGTCGGCCTCCTCGCCCTGGTACGAGGGCCGCTACACGCATCTGCACTCGACGCGCACGCAGCTCTTCACGCGCATGTTCCCGCGCTGCGGCATTCCGGAGCCGTTCGACGGCTGGGCGGACTACGACCGCTTCGTGCGCTGGCTCGTGGAGACGCGCTCGATCAAGGAGCACACCGAGATCTGGTGGTGCGTGCGCCCCCATCAGTCCTACGGCACCGTCGAGCTTCGCAACGCCGACGCGCTGTCCGACGTGCGCGAGTCGCTGGCCGTGATGGCCTATGCCTACGCACTCTCGGCGCGGCGCCTGCGCGCGATCGACGAGGGCGAGAGGCTTGTGGATCTGCGCGGCCGCCATATTGAAGAGAACATGTGGCGTGCGATCCGCTGGGGGCTCTCGGGAGAGCTGATCGACTACGAGCGCGGCATGGCCTCGGTGCCGGCAGCCGAGCGCGTGCGCGCGCAACTCGCGGACGCGGCTCCCGAGATCGCGGCGCTCGGGCTCGAGCCCTACCTCGAGCCGCTGCACGCCATGCTCGACCATGGCAACTCCGCGCAGCGCTCGATCGCCGCGCTGAAGGCCGGGGCGACGCTCGAGGAGCTGTTCGCCGATCAGGTGCGCGTCACGCGCGAATCCGTCGACGCCGCCCTCGCACAGGAGGTCGCACGTGGCTGACTACGGCGACGAGCCGGGCGCAGAGGAGCCCGGCGCCGATGAGATCCGCGCAGCGCTGGCGGCGCAGTTGCTGCAGCTGCGCCCGCGCGACCTGCTCACGCAGACGGCGGTGATGCTGGCCAACCAGGCCGCCATCCGCCTCGGCATGGCGAGCCCGGAGCACGCCGACCGGGAGCAGGCCCGCGAGGCGATCGACGCCCTGTCCGGCATCGTCGAGCTGCTGGCCCCGAAGGCCGATCCCGAGGAGCTGGAGGCGCTGCGGCGCGATCTCGCCCAGCTCCGCATGGCCTACGTGCAGTCGGGCGCAACCGCTGCGTCAGCACCCGCCGGTGAGGACCCGCTGGAGGACGGCGGCGCGACCGAGGAGCGCCCGCCCATCTGGACGCCTGGCGGCGAGGTCTAGGCGCACACACCGGGGTCAGATCTCGAGCCCCGGACGGCTTTCTGCACGGGGTTGCCGCCGAGCCCGCAGTGGACGCCGTCACCCTGTAGCGGAGTCACAAGCGCGGGCGCATCCGGCGTATGTAACGGGTCAACCCTGTTACGATCGCCCGGCGCGCCGCGGCGCGCCTGGGCCCGCCGCGCGGCGTCGGGCTGGTTTCTTCTCGAGAGGGAGCAGAGTCGGTCATGCAGACGTTCCTGGTGGAGCACAACGTCCTCTTCGCCCTGATCTGTGGCCTGTTGGCCGTTGCCTACGGCGCCTACCTGACGCGTTGGGTGTTGCAGCAGTCTCCAGGCAACGAGCGCATGCGCGAGATCCAGGCGGCCATCCAGGAGGGTGCGTCGGCCTACCTCAACCGCCAGTACCGCACGGTCGGCGTGGTCGCCGTGGTGGTCGCGGCGCTGCTGCTGATCGCGGGCATCTGGTCGGACGATCTCGGCTGGAAGGTGGCGCTCGGCTTCATCATCGGCGCCGTGCTCTCGGCCCTCGCCGGCTACGTCGGCATGAACGTCGCCGTGCGCGCCAACGCCCGCGTCGCCGAGGCCGGCCGCACCGGCCTCGGAGAGGCCTTCGACGTCGCCTTCAAGGGCGGCACCGTCACGGGCATCCTCGTCGTCGGCCTCGGCCTGCTGGGTGTCGCCGGCTACTACGGCGCGCTGCGGCTGGGCGACGTCTCGCAGACTTCGGCCGTGCACGCGCTGGTCGGCCTCTCGTTCGGCGGCTCGCTGATCTCGGTGTTCGCGCGCCTCGGCGGCGGCATCTTCACGAAGGGCGCCGACGTCGGCGCCGACTTGGTCGGCAAGATCGAGGCCGGCATCCCCGAGGACGACCCCCGCAACCCGGCCGTGATCGCCGACAACGTCGGAGACAACGTCGGCGACGACGCGGGCATGGCGGCCGACCTGTTCGAGACCTACGCCGTCACGCTCGTGGCCGGCATGCTGCTCGCGCAGCAGGCGGGCTGGGGCGCCGCGGGCGTCGCCATTCCGCTCGTGCTGGGCGGCATCTCGATCATCGCGTCGATCATCGGCACGCAGTTCGTGAAGGTGCGCGGAGGCGGCAGCGTCATGGGTGCCCTCTACCGCGGAGTCGTCATCACCGCCGGCATCTCCGCGCTGGTCTTCATCCCCGTCATGAACTGGATGGTCGACAAGATCCCGGTCGCGCACCAGTCGTGGGGCAGGCTCTACCTGTGCGCGCTCGTCGGCCTCGTCATCACCGCGCTCCTGATGGTCATCACCGAGTACTACACCGGCACGAGGTGGGGGCCCGTCAAGCGCATCTCAGAGGCCTCCACCACCGGCCATGCGACCAACATCATCGCGGGCCTCGCCAAGTCGATGGAGGCCACGGCGGCGCCCGTGCTCGTGATCGGCATCGGCATCCTCGTCGCCTTCAAGCTCGGCGACATCACGGGCATCGCCCTGGCCGCGGTCTCGATGCTCTCGCTGGCCGGCATGATCGTCGCGCTCGACGCCTTCGGGCCGATCACCGACAACGCCGGCGGCATCGCCGAGATGGCGGACATGCCCGAGTCGGTGCGCGGCATCACCGACCCGCTGGACGCCGTCGGCAACACGACGAAGGCCGTCACCAAGGGCTATGCGATCGGCTCGGCCGGCCTCGCCGCTCTCGTGCTCTTCGACTCCTACTCGCACGAGCTGGTGCAGAAGGCGGCCGCCGCCGGGAAGTCGGTCAACGTCGAATTCTCGATCGCCAACCCGTGGGTGCTCGTCGGGCTGCTGATCGGCGGGATCATGCCCTACCTCTTCGCGTCGCTCGCGATGGAGGCGGTCGGCCGCGCGGGCGCGGAGGTCGTGCAGGAGGTGCGGCGCCAGTTCCGCGAGATCCCGGGGATCATGGAGGGCACCGCCAAGCCCGAGTACGCCAGGTGCGTCGACATCGTCACGCGCCGCGCCCTCAAGGAGATGCGGATCCCGGCGCTCATCCCGATCGTGATCCCGATCGTCGTCGGCCTGATCTCGTACGAGATGCTCGGCGGGCTGCTCGTCGGCACCATCGTCACCGGCCTCTTCCTGGCCATCTCGATGACCGCCGGCGGCGGCGCGTGGGACAACGCCAAGAAGCTGATCGAGGACGGCGCCTTCGGCGGCAAGGGCTCGGACGCGCACGCTGCGTCGATCACGGGCGACACCGTCGGCGATCCCTACAAGGACACCGCAGGGCCCGCGATCAACCCCATGATCAAGATCACGAACATCGTCGCGATCCTGATCATCCCGCTGATCGTCCACTTCCTGTAGAAGCTCGGACGGGCGCCTCGTTATCAGTCGGCGGGACACGTGCTCCCGCCTCTGCCGCTAGATTCCGCGTGATGCGAGCGCTCGCAGCCGCCGCCTGCTTGGTCGGCGTCGCCGTCGTGATGTCTGGCTGCGGCGTCGCCAAGAATCCGGGCACGATCGCGGTCAAGACGATCGAGGACGATTGGCAGGGCTTCTACGTCGCCTCCAACGATCCGTTCCCGTCGCGGCCCGACCTGGCCGGGAAGGACACGCTCCGCAGCATCCACTGCGGCGACAAGACGACCGCGGCGGGCACGCTCACGTGCACGCTGGTCGCCGGTCACGGCGCTCACGGCGGCACGGCCATCACCGCGCACGTGCTCGTGCGCTTCGACGCGCAGGACGTGTTGCGCCAGTGGAAGTTCACCGGGTAGCGCGTGCCGCTGCTCCGCCGCCGCAGCTCGCACGGCCTCCCCGCTGTCCTCGGCGTGGGCGACTTGTTCTCGACGGCCTACGGCAACGTCGGCTCGTCGATCTACTACGCGCTCGGCGTCACCGCGCTCTACGCCGGGGGCATGACGCCGGTCACGTTCGCGATCTCCGGCGTGATCTTCGCCTTCACGGCCGCGACCTACGCCGAGGCGACGGCGCGCTTCCCGGAGGCCGGCGGCTCCGCCTCGTTCTCGCGGCGCGCCTTCAACGAGGCGGTCTCGTTCTTCGCCGCCTGGGCGCAGATGCTCAACTACACGGTCACGATCGCGATCTCTGCCTACACCGTGCCGCCCTACCTGTCGGTCTTCCCGGGTTGCGGTTTCATGCGCAACGGCCTGACGGGGCAGGTGGTCGTCGCGGCCGGGCTGTGCGTCGTGCTCGCGCTGCTCAACATCCGTGGCATCCAGGAGTCGGCGCGGCTCAACATCTTCCTGGCGATCGCCGACCTCGCGACCCAGGCGCTGCTCGTGGTGGTCGGCGTGGCCCTGATCCTCGATCCGCAGGTGCTCGTGGGCAACGTGCACTTCGGCACCACGCCCACGGTCTCGGCCTTCCTGATCTCGATCCCGATCGGCATGGTCGCCTACACGGGCATCGAGACGATCTCGAACATGGCGGAGGAGGCGCGCGACCCGGCGCGCGACGTGCCGCGCTCGATCGGCCTCGTGGCCGCCGCGGTATTCGCGATCTACGCCTTCCTGCCTGCCGTGGCGCTCTCGGCCATGCCGATGCACCAGACGCCCGCGCTCTCCCATCCGCCGGGGACAGGCGGCACGCACTACTGGACGGCGCTGGGTGCGAAGTACGCCGGCGATCCAGTGCAGGGCATCGTCCAGAACCTCGGTCTCGGCCCGCTCACGACGCCCGTCAGCTACTACGTCGGCCTGCTCGCGGGCACCATCCTGATCATCGCCACGAACGCGGGGCTGATCGGCGTCTCCCGGCTCACCTACTCGATGGGCGTGCACCGCCAGTTCCCCGACTTCCTGCGCACGGTGCATCCCACGTGGCGCACGCCCTGGGTCGCGATCGTGGTCTACACGGTCGCTGCGATCGGCATGATCGGCGCCGCGAAGGTCGCAGGCGGGCAAGGCGTCGCGTTCCTCGGCAACCTGTATGCGTTCGGCGCGATGCTCTCGTTCACGATCGCGCACGCCTCCGTGATCGCCCTGCGTGTGCGCAAGTCCAAGCGCGATCCCGAGCAGCCGTTCCGCGCGCCGCTCAACATCCGCGTCGGCCAGCTCGACATCCCCCTCTTCGCCGTGCTCGGCGGGCTGGGCACGTTCGCCGCGTTCATCGTCGTGGCCGCGCTATTCCCGGCCGTGCGCTGGGCGGGCCTCGGCTGGCTCGTGCTCGGCATGCTCGTGTACGTTGCCTACCGCAAGAAGCAAGGGCTGCCGCTGACCAAGACCGTGTTCGCCGACACCAGGCTGCGCGGCCCCGCGATCGAGATCGAGTACCGCACGATCGTGCTACACATCACGGATGCGCGTGTCGCCGACGAGATGACTGCGACCGCCCTGCGGCTCGCATCGGAGCGGCGCGCCCGCATCGTCGCGGTCTACACGCTCGAGGTCCCGGCCGCCCGCCCGCTCACGCAGATTTCGCCCGAGGACGAGGCGCGCGCCAACGGGCAGCTGGCCGAGGCGGAGGCGCTCGGGCAGGTCTACGGCGTGCAGGTCATCTCACGCCTGGTGCGCACGCGCAATGCCGGCCGCGCGCTCGTGGAGGAGGCCAACCGCCGCGGCAGCGAGATCATCGTCCTCGGCTCGCCTGGCCGCTCGGTGCGCTCCGCGCGCCTGTTCGGTTCCACGGTGGACTACGTGCTGCGGCACGCGCGCTGCAGGGTGATGGTGGGCGCCACGCCGGAGTGGCGCGGCGCGGCCCACGCGGTCGCACCCTCGGACGGAGGCTCGGCGTGAGCAATCGCAACCGCGTCTCTCTGATCCTCAGCGCGGTGCTGGTCGTGCTCGGCCTGACCATGCTCGTGCGCACGGCGCTGGCCGGCGGCTCGGGCGTGGCCGTGGGCTACATCTTCGGCGTGGCGCTCACGCTCGCCGGCCTCGGGCGCGGCTGGCTGGCGCTGCAGATGGGGAAGCACGAGTAATGGCGCGCAAGCTACCCGTGCTCCAGCGTGTCGTCGGCGAGGACGCCCTGTTCGCCGCGATCTACGGCACCATCTCCTCGTCGCTGTACTTCGCGCTCGGCGTGGTGGCGCTCTACGCGCTCGGCCTGACGCCGATCATCCTGCCGGTCATCGGCCTGCTCGTGCTGCTGGCGGCCGGCGCGTACGCCGAGGCCGCGTCGGCGACCGGCGGGGGTTCGCCGCTGATCGTCCGGCGCGCGTTCGGCGACGCCGCGGGCTTCCTGGTCGGCTGGGCGATCCTGCTCGACCTGCTCGTCGTGGCGCTGCTGTCGGCCCTCTTCGTGCCGCGCTACGCCGAGGCGGCAGTCGGGAACCTCGGCCAGATGAGCGGGCGCTCCGCAGAGCTGATCGGCGTCGGGGTGATCGCGGTACTGGCCCTGGGCAGGCTCCTGCCGCAGTTCTCGCGCTTGGATCTCGCACGCCCGCTGGCGCTCGTCGACATGTTCGCCCAGTTCACTCTCGCGATCCTCGGCTTCGCGGCGCTCGGGCACATCGACGTGCTGACGAGCTCCGTCAACCTGGGCGTGTCCCCGACCTGGACGTCGCTCGGCTACGCGCTCCCGATCGCTCTCGTGGCCTTCACGGGCATCGAGATCGTGGCCGGCCTGCTGCAGGAGGCGGCCAATCCGTCGCGGCCGCTGCGTCGCATCACGATCGCCGCGATCGCCGCGACGGTGCTCGCCTATGCGGTCATCGCAGCCTCTGCCCTTGCGCTCCTGCCGGTGCATCGCGCGCCCGGCACGCCCTCGGGGTACGCCAGCGATCTCTCGACCGTCTGGAGCACGGCTCCGCTCGCCGGCGCGGCCCAGGCCATCGGCTCGCAGGCCTTCGGCTCGAGCGCCGGCGACATCCTGCGCGTGGTCGTGAGCGTGAGCGCGATCGGCGTGCTCGTGACCAGCGCCGCGATCGCGCTTGGCGCGGCCCTGCGCACGCTGCGCGCGCTGGCAGCCATGGGCGGGTTGCCGCCCCCGCTCATGCGCCGCTCGCGGCGCTGCACGGTCGAGCCGTGGGCGATGCTGCTGCTCGTCCTGCTGAGCGCGGCGCTGATGCTCGCCGTCTCGCTGCTCGGGAGCGAGGTCGACGCACTCGCTTCGGTCTACTCCTTCGGCATCCTGATCGCCTTCATGCTCGTTTTCGCCTCGGTCATCGCGCTGCGCGTGCGCGAGCCGTCCCTGCCGCGTGTCGTGAAGATGGGCGGGAGCGTCCACTTCGGGAGCAGCGACATCCCGGTACTGGCGCTGCTCGGCCTCGCGATGTCCTGGGCGCTCTGGGTGCTCGACCTCGGCACTCACCGCGCGGGGCGCATCCTGCCGCCGGCCTGGCTGGCCTGTGGCCTGGTGCTGTTCGTCGTCATGCGGCGCGTGCAGGGCAAGCCGCTGCTGCAGCGCTTCGACGCGGCCACGCCTCCGCCGCCCGAGGTCATCGACCTGCGCTTCGGCACCATCGTGGTGCCCCTCAAGCAGTGCGGGCCGATCGAGGAGGAGATGCTCGCGATCGCCTGCAAGCTCGCCCAGGAGCAGGAAGGAGAGCGCGTGCTGGGCGTCCACGTAGTCGAGGTGCCGCTCAGCCTGCCGCTGGACGCTCCCATCGAGGGCGCCGACGAGTGCGCGACGGATCTGCTCCAGTTGTCCGCGATGTTCGCGCGCGACTACGGCGTCCCGGTCGATTTCATGTCCCGGCGGAGCCGCGCCATCAGCGGTGAGGTGGCACGCATTGCGAAGGACGTGAACGCGGGCCTGATCCTGGTCGGCGCCGTCCCGCACATCGGCGCCATGGCCGGTCGTGCGCAGGTTTTCTCGGAGACGATCGAGAACCTGCTGCGGCGCGCCCACTGCCGCGTGATCGTGACCTCCTTCCCACCCGGCACGGCGAGCGTCGCCCCCGCCGAGGAAGCCGAGTCGGCGGTGCACATCCCGCCCGGCCCAGCGCCCGTCGCCTAGCGGGCCTGCATAGATCGGTGCCAGGCGCCGGTGCATGCGCCGCGATCACGGGCTTGCGGAGGCCGCGACCGGGGCCGGCCCGCGCAGTAGCCGCGGCCCGAGGGCGACCGCGACGAGCAGCGTCGTGATGCCCATGCCGGCGTAGAGCGTGCGTAGGCCGATGACGTGCGCGAGCAGGCTGGCGCACGTCGCGCCGGCCGTCATCGACGCAATGGCGATTGCGCGGCCGGTGATGCCGACGCGCGCCTGCAGATGGGCCGGCGCGTGACGCTGCCGCTCGCCGATCGCGGTGGTGAAGCTGACCCACTGCGCCAGACTCAGCACCAGCCACACGACGAACACCTGCCAGAAGGCCGTCGAGGCGGCCAGGGCGAGCACCGCGAGGCCGCTGACGACGATGCCCGCGACGATGACGGTGGACGGGCTCGTCCGCCCCTCGAGCCAGAGGATCACCGGGCCGGTGGCGATGCCGATCAGGGAGCCGACGCCGAGCACCCAGCCGACGTGCTGGCCGTCGAGGTCGATCACGTTGTGCAGGAACGGCACTATGAGCGCCTCCGCACCGTAGAAGGCCAGGTTCCAGCAGATCGTCGCGAGCGTGATCCTGCGCACCACGGGCGTGTCGCGGATCACGTCGATCCCCTCGCGCATCGCCTCTCGCAGCCCACCCGAGTTGGGCGTGGGCGGCCTCAGAGGGTGGCGGATCGCGATCGCGCACGCCGCGGCGAGCGCGAAGGCGGCGCACTGCACCGCGATCGCGCGGCTCGGGCCGACGGCCTGGATCAGCTGGCCGCCGACTGCCGGTCCGCTCACCATGCCGGTCGCCCAGACGGTCGAGAGCAGGCCCTGCGCGCGCCCGAACTGGGCGGGGCCGACGATCTGGGCGATGGCCCCGAAGGCCGCCGCATCGCCGAACGTGCGCGCGATGCCGACCGCGAAGGCGACGGCCAGCACGAGCCACTCCGGCGTCGAGCCCCAGATCGCCCAGAGCGGCACCGCCAGCGCGCAGATCGTCTGCGTGGTGTGCGCAGCGATGATCACGCGCCGACGGCTGCGGCGGTCGCCGGTGACGCCGGCGAAGAGCCCGAAGACGACGTACGGGACGAGGCCGAAGACGGCGACCAGGCCGGCCGTCGAGGCGTCGCCGCCCGCGTCGAGCACGAGCCAGGGCAGCGCCACCAGCCCGACGCCGGCTCCCAGGGAGTCGAACAGCTGAGCGGCGAGCAGCCTGCGCCCGTCACCGCTTTGGAGCAGGCCCTCGTTCGCGCTCACGCGGCGAGCACGCGCAGGACGCGCGGCTGGCCGTGGCAGAAGTCGAGCGTTGCGATCTCGTCCACGGCGGCGCGGGCGTTCTCCTCCGAGGCCGGATGCGTGAGGAACACGAGCGAGGCGAGGTTGCCGGGGCGCGGGCGCTGGATCATCGCGCCCAGCGAGATGCCGCGATCGCCGAAACGCGCGGCGATGCGTGCCAGGACGCCGGGACGGTCGGTCACCTCGAGGTGGACGTAGAGCGGGCTGCGCGCGCTGCCGGCGGGCTCCAGCGGCAGCTCGCGGAAGGCCGTCCCCGACTCGCCGTCGGAGTGCCCTCCGAGCACCGAGAGCAGGTCGCCGATCACCGCGGTCGCCGTCTCGGCGCCGCCGGCGCCCGGGCCCTGCAGCGTGATCTCGCGGATCTCGCGCCCGCGCAGCATGACGGCGTTGAAGCTGCCGCTGACGCGCGCCAGCGGGTGCTCGTGCGGCACGAGCACGGGCGCCACGCTGGCGGCGATGCCCTCGCCCGAGAGGCGCGCATGCGCCAGCAGCTTGACCGCGTAGCCGAGCTCGGCGGCGAACGCGACGTCGTCGTCGTGCAGCTTGTCGATGCCCTCGTAGGGCACGTCGTCGATGTGCAGGTGGCGGTGGAACGCCAGCGAGGCCAGGATGGCGAGCTTGGCGGCGGCATCGCCGCCGCCCACGTCCTCGGTGGGATCGGCCTCGGCGTAGCCGAGCCGCTGGGCCTCGGCCAGCGCATCGGCGTAGCTCTGCCCGTCGCGTGCCATCGCCGTGAGCATGAAGTTGGTGGTGCCGTTGACGATCCCGATCAGCTCGTCGACGCCCGCGGCCGCGAGTGATTCCTGCAGCACGCGCACGACGGGAATGGCCGCGCAGGCGGAGGCCTCGTAGCGCAGTTGCGCCCCGCCGCGGTCGGCCGCCTGCTGCAGCTCGGCGCCGTGGCGCGCGAGCAGCTGCTTGTTGGCCGAGACGACCGAGACGCCGCGCTCCAGCAGCTCCCGCAGGTAGCCGAGCGTCGGCTCGACTCCGCCCATCACCTCGGCCACGACCGTGATCGACGGGTCGTCGCGGATGTCCTCGAAGCGGTCCGTCAGCAGCCCGGGAGCGGCGCCCTCGCGCGACCGCGTCGCATCGCGCACGAGTGCTCGCACGACGCGCACGGGCCGGCCCGCAACGCGCTCGACGACGTCCGCGCGCTCGCGCAGCAGGCGATCGACGGAGGAGCCGACAGTCCCGTATCCGAGCAGGCCGATGCCGAGCGGTTCGCTGGTCACGGGCCAGGATGATAGGGGCCTTCCGTCTCCGCCCGCGCTACGCTCCCGCGCATGTTGGATGTCGAGCAGGGCATTGGGAAGCACGCTGTCGTGGTCGGCTGCGGGCGTGTTGGATCGGCGGTCTCGTTGCGGCTGCGCGACGGCGGCTGGGACGTGGCCGTGATCGATGAGCGAGCCGAGGCCTTCAGCCGCCTGGGTGAGGGCTTCGCGGGCGTCACCGTCGAGGGCCACGCGCTCGACATCGCCACGCTGCTGGCGGCCGGAATCGAGCGCGCCGAGGCGGTGGTGGTGGCGACCAACGGCGACAACACGAACGTCGTCTGCGCGCAGATCGCCCAGAAGCGCTTCGGCGTCAGCTGCGTGGTCGTGCGCGTGCTCGACCCGGCCCGCGCGGCGCTCTACGCCGAGCTCGGCATGCGCACCGTATGCCCGACCTCGGGCGCCATCGACGTGCTCTCCGAGACCGTGCTCGCCCATTCGGCGGCGATCTGATGTACATCCTCATCGCGGGCGGCGGCAAGGTCGGGCGCAACCTCGCGCACGAGCTCATCCAGATGCGCCATGAGGTCACCGTGATCGAGCAGTCCGCCACGCGCTACCGGCTGCTGGAGGAGGAGCTCGAGCACGTCGCCCAGCACGGCGACGCGACCGAGCTGGCGGTGCTCGAGCGCTGCGGCATCGAGCGCGCCGAGCTGGTCGTGGCGGTGACCGGCGACGACGAGGACAATATCGTCGTGTGCCAGGTCGCGCGCGAGCGCTACGGTGTCGAGCGCGTGATCGCGCGCGTCAACGATCCCCGCAACCACGAGCTGTTCGACCTGCTCGGCATCGCACCGTCGGTCTGCGCCACGACCTCCATCATGCGTCTGATCGAGCACGAGCTGCCCGACCACGAGCTCGTGCCGTTGCTCGAGCTGCGCCGCGAGGGCCTCGAGGTCGTCGAGGTGCAGCTGGGCGACGACGTGGCCCAGCGCCGCGTCTCGGAGATTCCACTGCCCGAGGGGGCGCGCCTGATCGCCGTGCTGCGCGCCGGCGCCTCCGACATCGCGGGGCCCGAGACCATCGTGCGGCCGGGCGACCAGGTGCTCGCCATCGCGCGCTCGGGGCTCGAGGACGCGCTGCGGCGCGCCCTACTCACGTAGCCGAGCCAGCTCCTCGCGCGAGCGGACGTGGCGCGCCTCGCCGATGCCGAGCGCGTCCAGGCAGGCCGCATAGCCGTCCCCTGGCGGCTCGAGCACGATCGCGTCGAGGCGCCGGTCGAGCCCGAGGAACCCGAGCGTGGCGGCAGAGGCCTCGCGCGGTCCCTGGCCGTACGCGGCCAGCCGCACGCCGCTCGCGCGCAGGGAGCCGAGCAGCGCAGCGGTCGCAGGGTCGCGGCGCAGGTGCATGCGGGCGTGATCGTCGTAGAAGCGGCCGAGCTCGAGACGCCACGAGCTGACCTCGCCGCCCGCCCAGACCTCGAGCGCGGCGACGGCCGACTCGCGGGCGGGGACGGTCGCGACATCGAGCTCGCGGATGGAGGCGAAGCGGCGAGCCAGGTGCTCGAGCGCCGCGGGCCAGATCGCGTCGCCCCCCGGCGCGAGGGCGCGCTCGGCGAAGACCACCGCACCGCTCACGCGATCCGCTCGCGGAGACGCGTGCGCGTGGCCGCCAGGGTGGCCAGCACGATGCCGATCCCGTCGATCGCGACGTCGCGCGGCGTGGCCGTGCGGCCGGGGACGAAGGACTGGTGCCACTCGTCGCTCGCTGCATAGACCAGGGCCGCGACGATGGCGACCGGCACGGCCGTCGCGGACGCGAGATCGGAACGCTGCAAGGCGCGCAGCAGCAGCAGCGTCAGCACGACGTACTCGACGACGTGGGCGAGCTTGCGCACTGCGACCTCGGCCGCCGGCAGGTGTCCGCCGCCATGCCGGGTGGAGAACGCGAAGATCACCGCCATCCAGACGAGCAGGGGCAGCCACGTCAAGGCGAGTCGGGCCACGCCGGCATCCTGTCAGACGGGTGCTGGGGCCTCGCGTTCCGGCCGGACGTCGGGGGGCGGTTGGCAGCGTCAGCGCAGCGGGCGCATCGGCCCGCAGCCCGAAGTAGTGGGCCTCGAGCGCGGCCGCAACGCTGACCCAGGAGTAGCGCCAGGTCGCCGTGATGTGGCCCTCCGCGCCCATGCGCTTTCCGCTCCCGGCATTCCCTGATCGCCCGACGACGCCAACCGAACCGGCGACGGTAAAGGTGCCCCCCGAATGGGTGGTCCTTCGGGGGGTCGCGACACCCAGGTCTTACGCTCTTCCCGATGGCACGACACTCCTTTCTGGTGGCGGCATTCGTGGCCGTCGCTGCCCTCCTGCCCGCGAGCGCTCACGCGGTGAGCGCCGCCAGCGCGCCCACGCTGACGAGCGCGCTGTACGCGTCGCCCGTCACGATCTCGTGGACGCCCGGCACCGACCCGCTCAATCTTCAGCAGACCGTGCTGCGCGCGCCCGGTGCCTGTGCGTCGCCGCCCAGCGGCGGCCAGCCGCTGCAGACGTTTTCCGACAACACGACCAGCAGCTACTCCGACACCGCGCAGGACGGGACGTGGTGCTACTACATCCAGACCACCGATTTCGCGACGGGGGTCGCCTACAGCCCGGGCCTCACGGTCCTCGTCGACACGCTCAACCCGTCCGCCACCGTCGCCGTGTCGGGCATGTCGCCGAACGGTGACGTCGCGGGAACCGTCGGGGTCTCCGGCACGGCTGCGGACGCGGGCTCGGGCGTCGAGTCGAGCGTGCTGCACGTGGGCCCCGTCGGCGCCTGCGCGACGGGCCCCGTGGTCGGAGCGCAGTGGGATACGACGACGGTCGCGAACGGCCCCTACCAGGTCTGCAACGTCGTCACGGACAAGCTCGGTCACGTTGCCATCGCCGTGGCCGCGGTGACCGTCGCGAACGGTGCGCCGCCGCCGCCACCGCCGCCCGCCGTCGATCCCCTCGCGCCGCAGCCGCCCACCAAGGTCTCCGTCACGCGTGCGCGCAGCAAGAGCATCGGCGCGGTGGTCACGCTCACGCTGAACTGGGTCAAACCGCCGCAGGCCAACCTCGCGAGCGTCCTGGTCGTGCTCAATCTGGATCACGCGCCCAAGCGGCCGGCCGACGGCACGAAGCTCTATCGCGGACTCGGAACATCGGCCAAGCTGACGCTGCGCCCGGGCGAGACGGGCTATCTGGCGCTGTACTCCTACGTCAAGGGCGGCAGTTTTTCGCCGCCCGCCCGCACGAAGGTCTCGCTCGCCTCGCTCATCCCGCTGCGCCCGCTCACCGGCAGCGTCGTGCACGCGCCGCCGCTCCTGACCTGGAAGGCCAAGCAAGGCAGCGCGTACTACAACCTGCAGCTCTACCGCAACGGCAGGCGCGTACTGGTCGTGTGGCCGGCCCGCGCGTCGTACCGCGTCCCGGCCAGCCGCCTGACGCCCGGCACGTACGTCTGGTACGTCTGGCCCGCGGTCAGGCGCGGCGGCGCGGCGCCGACGTTCGCGAGCCTGATCGGCCGCGCCACCTTCGTCTTCCGGTCGCCCTAGCTCAGCTGAAGAGCTGGGCGGCGGCAGCGACGATCTCGTCCTGCGGGACGTCGCGCAGGTGCTGGCCGATGTTCCAGCGATGCCCGAACGGATCCTCGATCTGGCCGTGGAGGTCGCCCCAGAACATCTCCTGCAAGGGCTGCCGGATCTCGGCGCCGGCCGAGACCGCCTGGTCGAACACGGCCTGGGCATCGGGCACCTCGAGCGCCAGGACGACGGCGGTGCCGCCGATCGAGGGCGGCGCCAGCAAGCCCATCTCGGGAAACTCGTCGGCGAGGTGCAGCATGCCGTCGCCGATGCGCAACTGGACGGACATCAGGCGGCCGTCCGGGGTCGGGATGCGGCTGAGCTCTTCGGCGCCGAACGCCTGGGCGTAGAACGCGGCGGCGCGTTCGGCGCCCTGAACGACGATATGCGGGGTGATTGTCATTCGCGGAGGCTAGGGCCTCGGCGGCGAGCTCGCGATCACGCCGTCCTAGAAGTTGTCGTCGATCAGCCGGCTGGAGCCCTGGCCGATGTCGGTCGCGATGGCGGCGAAGATCGTGTTGAGCTGACCCGCATCCGCCTTGTTGTAGAAGTTGCCGGGCGATGCGATCTCCGAGAGCGTCGTGTACGACGTGGTCGGCGGGCTCTCGACTGCGAAGTTCGCCACGTGCACGCCATTGCGAATGCCGCCGGCGGTGCATTCGACATTGTCACCGAGTGCGTAGCCGATGCTGTACATCGTCACGCCCTCCTGCTTGTAGGTATTCGCCAGATTGACTGCCGTGTGGCAGGGCTGCTTGTCGTCGAGGTTCCCGGGCGGATAGACGGGATCGTTCGGCCCGTAGACGCTGCCGATGTTGGCCTCGCCGTCCGTCAGGAAGATGATGTAGTCCGGCACGTTGGGACGGCCGTGCGCTGCGAGCTCGGCGCGTGCCTGGCGCAGGGCCTCGCTGTAGGAGGTGTTGCCTCCTGCTTGGATGCACGAGGCCTTCGGCCCCTGCTCGGTGTGTAGGTACAGCCCCGAGGTGGGATTGAGCGCGCCCGCGGCCTTGTAGCCGCCGCTGATCGTGTCGGTCACGTAGCCGCGGGTGGGACTGTCGTAGCCGTCGTAGCCGCCGCCGGCCGCGTTGTAGGGTGCGGCGCACGGATCCGTCGTGGTCGTCTCGACGGGCGGGAAGGCGACCATGCCGACCTGCGCGTTGGGCGGGTTGAGCATGGCCAGCATCGTGCGCACGCCCTCCTTGGCGTTGTCGAGATCGGTGCAGGTGCCACCGAGTCCCTGCGGCGTGCACATCGATCCCGTGCGGTCGATGGCGATCACGATGTCGACCGGCGTGGACGAGCACGGGCTACAGGCGCTGGCGTGCGCCGAGACGTCGAAGTGATCGATGCCAAACAGTTTCGCGAACCAGGCATTCGTGCTGGCCGTGCCTGATACCACGAGCGCGTTGGGATTCAGAGACGGGTTGCACCCGGCCGCGATGACAGAGGTGTTGGTGCATTTTGCCTGGTAGGTGAAGTCGAAGCTCGACAGGTTCGGAGGGGTGTTGTCGCCCGCATACTCGGCGGCCGTCCTGAAGGCCGTGCTGACGTTTGGCAGGTCCTGCGCCCCTGCGAGCGCGGCGGCGTCCGTCGCAGCCTGCAGCTGACGCTTGGCGTAATAGGCATAGCCCACGTCGATCGCGAAGGCGGCGACTCCAAGCAGCGCCACGAGTGCAATCACCGCAAGTGGCAAGATCTGTCCGCGCTCTCCGCGTGCCCTTCGCATTCCGTCCTCCGAACGCCGGTTGGCGAGCCGCCCCAGTGCGACCCGGCGCCACCTTCCACCGGAAATCGGTAGGCGTCGATCACCCCTATGAGTGTCTCTCGCGACACCGTTCCTCAACGGGCTCGATCTGGCACAGACACGGCACACACATCGCACCGATCATCGCCCCATGCCTCATCCCCGCCTCATCCCCCTCCTCGTTGCGGCGGTGGTTGCGCTTTTCGCGGCCCCCGCCGCGCACGCCGGCCAGTACACGCTGAGCTACGACTTCACCGCCGATCTCTCGGGTTGGAGCGGCTACGTCGAGCCCGGCTACAACCTCTGCGGGCACAGCGCCCCGGTGGGCTGCCCCGACATCGGGACGAATCGCATCATGGCCCGCGCGGGGTTGGGCCAGGCCATCTGGTCGCAGGGCCGCTGGGAGTGGACTGCCCCGCCTGGCACGACCATCGTCGGCGGCTCGCTCGCCTATCGCACCCGCATGCGGCACTCCCAATTCTTCGCGCGCGTCAAGATGCGCAACGCCGGCGACTGGGCCGACGCGCCGACGCTGCTGGCCGAGCAGCAGACAACGGCGCTGACC
>DASRQS010000029.1:0-6886 GCA_035696365.1 Gaiellales bacterium
GAAAGAGGCCGCGCAGGGGCAGACCTATGGGCACGCTCGAAACCCGGCACCCAGGATCAAGAGGTCTGACCCTGGTTTCAAGGCCCTGCGCCTGCGCTAGCGAGAGGCAACTGTCGCCAAGCGCCCGATCGGACACGGTGATCGCAGTCGGATTCCTTGCTGTCGCGCACCCCGTCCCAGCTGCGCGATGTCGCTTGCGCGGGAGTTCCGCACCCGGAACTAACGCACCGGAAGTGCACCGCCGACGGCTTCGCTCGACCCGCGAATGCATCGCGGGTTTCGACCACCGCCTCCTTCGACGTTGCCTCTCGCTGGCGAAGGCGCATGGCCTTGAAACCGGGGTCAGACCTCTTGATCCCGGGTGCCGGGTTTCGACCGTGCTCACAGGTCTGCCCCCCGCGCCGCTGCTTTCGCGTGGTGGCCTCGCGGGGCGGGCTCGACCCGCGAATGCATCGCGGGTTTCGAACGCCGCCTCCTTCGACGTTGCCTCTCGCTGGCGAAGGCGCATGGCCTTGAAACCGGGGTCAGACCTCTTGATCCTGGGTGCCGGGTTTCGACCGTGCTCATAGGTCTGCCCCCGCGCTGCTGCTCTCGGGTGGTGGCCTCGCGGGGCAGCGAAGGGCGCGACCCGCGAATGCATCGCGGGTTTCGACCACCGCCTCCTTCGACGTTGCCTCTCGCTGGCGAGGGCGCATGGCCTTGAAACCGGGGTCAGACCTCTTGATCCTGGGTGCCGGGTTTCGACCGTGCTCACAGGTCTGCCCCCCGCGCCGCTGCTCTCGCGCGGTGGCCTCGCGGTGGCTGCTTTCGCGTGGTGGCCTCGCTGGGCAGCGAACGGCTCGGACGTTCGCGAATGCATCGCGGGTTCGACCACCGCTTCCTTTGACGTTGCCTCTCGCTGGCGAGGGCGCATGGCCTTGAAACCGGGGTCAGACCTCTTGATCCTGGGTGCCAGGTTTCGACCGTGCCCATAGGTCTGCCCCCCCCCGCTGCTGCTTTCGCGTGGTGGCCTCGCTGGGCTGCGAAGGGCTCGGACGTTCGTGGTCCTTACCGCAATGACCCCACGAAGACTGGTGCGGCATCCACAGCATTGGCGCTGGTACGAACTCAGAGCCTGCCCTGCGCCTCTTTCGACTGTGCGGCATCCAGCGTTGGCGGTGCTGCGCGCCTGTGACCCGTCACCCTGTCCCCGTGCCACCCGCCCCTCGCCTCTCGGCCCGCGAGCGCCCGAACCGCCCGTACCGGAACGGCGTCCAATCGAAGCTCCGAACCTCGCCGTCCAGCAGCAACTCCGCCGCTCCGAGCCCCAGCGCCGGGCAGAGCTTGAACGCGTGCCCCGACATCCCGCTGGCCAGCAGCAGCCCCGGCCGGCGCGGCACGAGGTCGACGACCGGGTTGCCGTCGGGCGTGAAGTCGAGCCAGCTCGCCCAGGAACCGCGGAAGATGCCGCGCGCGGCACCGGGGAAGACCGTCGCCACCAGGCCCGACAGCCGCTCCAGCTCGCGCAGGTCCGCGCCGCCCTGGCCCGATCGCGCGCGGTAGGGCCCGCGCCCCAGGAAGTCGGCGCGCGCGCCCACGAAGTAGTGGCCGTCGTCGCCGTCGGGCCGCAGCCAGATGCCGAGCGTGTGATGCGAGACGATCGGACCGGGCGGCCCGAACGGGAACGGCGGGCGGAAGCGGCCGGCCTGGACGCGCACCAGGTCGACCGGCAGCGAACCGCCCAGCGAGCGCGTCAGCTTCGGCCCGAAGCCACCACAGCAGACCGCGACGCGATCGGCGGAGATGCGGCGACCGTCTGCGCACATCAGCAGGTAGCCCTCGCCGTCCGGCCGTACGGCCGTCACGCGCGCTCCGAAGGAGAGGCGGGCGCCGTGGCGCTCGGCTGCCTTCGCGAAGCCGTCCGCGACGAACAGCGGCTCGCACACGCCGTTGGTCGGCTCGTAGGCGCCGATCGTGAGCGCGCCGGCCGCCAGCCGCGGCTCGAGCGAGCGGATCCCCGGGTTGTCGAGCTGCTCGACGACGACGCCCTCGGCGCGCATCACCTCGATCGCGCGGCGGATGCGCGGCTCGCGGTCGGCCTCTCCGACGGCCAGATAGCCGCAGTTGACGAAGCCGGGATCGGACCCGGTGCGCGCGAGCATGTCCGCGAGGAACTCGCAGCCGTAGCGCGCCACCGCGACGATCGCCGGATCTTCGTAGTGGGCCCGCAGCATCCCGGCCGACGCACCCGAGGGCCCGCCGGCGGCGCCGAGCTTGTCGAGCAGCAGGACGCGCGCGCCGCGCAGGGCGAGGTGGTAGGCGACGCTCGTACCCATCACCCCCGCGCCGATCACGGCGATCTCGGTGCTCTCGGAGGGTCGCGCCGCCACGGCGCGATTGTCGCACTCAGGAGTTGCTGCGGTGCCCGGCGCGGTAGGGCGCAGTGTCTGGCGGCGTCGAGCGGTCGCTCGCCACTCGCCAGACCCTCACGCCCTACCGGCCGGGCCCGCTGCGGGCGCGCTCGAGCGCCTCGGCCAGATCGGCCGGGAGCTCGCTCTCGAGCTCCACGCGCCGGCCGTCGGCGGGATGCGCGAAGGCGAGGCGCGCCGCGTGCAGGAACTGGCGCTGCAGGCCGATCTGCCCGCCGGGCACGCCGTACAGCGGGTCGCCCAGCACGGGGTGTCCGATCGCGGCGAGATGCACGCGGATCTGATGGGTGCGACCGGTCTCCAGCTTGAGGTGCAGCAGGCTCGCACCCGCCAGCGGCTCGGCCAACTCGAAGTGCGTCACCGCCGGCCGCTCGCCGCGACCGCCCACGGCCATGCGGCCCACGTCGTTGCGATCGCGGCCGATGGGCGCGTCGATCGTGCCGCGGCGCGAGGGCGGGCGACCGCGCACGAGCGCGATGTACTCGCGCTCGATCTGCCGCGCGCGCATCTGCGCGCCCAGAGACGCATAGGCCTCGTCGCTGCGGGAGAGCACGAGCAGGCCAGAGGTGTCGCGATCGAGCCGGTGGATGATGCCGGGCCGCTGATCGTCGTCGCCGCCCTGCAGGCCGAGCTTCCGCAGGGCCGCAACCAGCGTGGGTCCCACCACTCCCGGCGCGGGGTGCGTGACGACGCCGGGCGGCTTGTCGGCCACGATCACGTGCTCGTCGATCAGCGCCAGCGGGATCTCGAGGCCCGTGCCCGCCTCGGGCCCGGCGGGGGCGCTCTCAACCTCGTCCTCGACCTCGATCAGCTCGCCGCCGGCCAGCCGCAGCGCCTTGTGCGCGCGCTCCCCGTCGACCCGCACGGCCCCGCGCTCGATCAGCCGCTCGGCCGCGGCGCGTGAGGCGAGCCCGGCGTGCTCGGCCAGGTAGCGGTCGAGGCGGGCACCGGCGGCCGTGTCCTCGGCGATCAGCTCGCGGCTCATGGGAAGCCTTCGCCGCGGTCGGCGGGATCGCCGCGCACGAGCGCGAAGATCAGCAGCCCGACGCCCGTGACGATGAAGCTGTCGGCGAGGTTGAAGTTGGGCAACAGCCGCACGTAGATGAAGTCGGTCACGAAGTTGTTGTAGGCGCGATCCCACAGGTTGGAGACGCTGCCGCCGAGCAGCAGCCCGATTGCGACGGGCACGAGCGGGTGCCGTGCGCCCGAGCGAGCGAAGAAGGCGAGCATCCAGATGACCGCCCCGACGGTCAGCAGCACGACGAACGACAGCCGCCCGGTGAACACGCCGAACGCGATGCCCGTGTTGCGCACGTGCCAGAACGAGAGGCCGGGCAGGACGTCGACGGCCTCTCCCACTCGCAGCCGGTGCACGACCGTCGCCTTCGTCAGCTGATCGGCCGCGATGGCGGCCACGGCCAGCGCCAGCATGCCCGTCCAGCCCGCGGCGCTCGGGCGCGCCTGCTCGCGCGCGTGCCGCGCCCGCCCGAGCGGGCGCGCGGCGCTCGGCGCTCGCCGCAGCACCGGCATCAGCCCGGACGGAATCCGTCGAGCACGCTCGCCAGGATGCGCGCGCCGACCTGGAGCACGATCAGCGCCACCAGCGGCGAGAGATCGAGCGGGCCCATGGCCGGCAGGATGCGCCGGAAGATGCCGACGTACGGGGCGGCGGTGTCGTCCAGGAACGTGCGGATGCGGTTCGTCCAGACGTTGTAGGGCAGGCGCACCCAGCTGGACAGAATCCAGGCGATGATGATCGCCGAGTAGACCCACGAGAACGTGTCCACGAACGAGATCAGCGTGTCGATGGTGCTGTTGCTCATCAGCCCAGCTGGCCCGCGCGCGCCAGCGCGGCAAGCACACCGTCGATGATCCCACCGCGCACCGAGGCCCGCTCCATCTGGGCCAGCCCGGCCGCCGCGGTGCCTCCGGGCGAGGTGACCATGCGCCGCAGGTCCGAGCAACTCACGCCGGTCTGCTCGAGCACGTTGGCCGTTCCGACCATGGTCGAGAGGATCAGCTCGCGCGCCGTCGCCGCGGACAGGCCGCTCGTGATGCCGGCGTCCTCGAAGGCCTCGATCACCAGGCCGAGGAAGGCCGGGCCCGAGCCCGCGAGCGCCGTCGCCGCGTCGAACAGCCGCTCCTCGAGCGTGACCACGGTGCCGATCTGCGAGAGCCAGCCGAGCACGCGTGCCTCGGCCTCGGAGCCGGTGAACGGCCCGCTGGCGAAGCACAGCGTGCCGGCGCCGACCTTGACGCCGACGTTCGGCATGCAGCGGAAGAGCGGGACGCCCTGCTCCAGGACGTTCTCCAGCGTGGTCGTGGCGACGCCGGCGGCGACCGAGACGACCGCCGTGCCCGGATCGACCAGCTCGGAGGCCTCCCGCAGCACGCGCTCCACGTCGATCGGTTTGACGGCGATCAACAGCACGTCGGCGCGGCGCACGAGCTCGGCGTTGTCGGCCACGTGCTGGACGCCCAGGCGCTCGGCCAGGCGCGCCGCACGGCCCGAACCGCGATCGGTGACGAGGATGCGCCCGCCGAGCGCGGGATCCGCGCGCAGCCAGCCCTCCACCATGGCACCAGCCATGTTGCCGGCGCCGATCGAGCCGAGGATCGTGGTCCCGTTCACGCGTCTGATGGTACTTGCGGGATGGCTAGGCTACGCCGCATGCCGACGCCTAGGGCGACCGGGCGCTGCGTCTGCGGCGCCGTCCGCTACGAGCTGCGCGGAGAACTGCGCGGGATCCTCGTCTGCCACTGCGTCGAGTGCCGCCGCTACCACGGCACGAGTGGCGCCTATACCTCCGTGCCGCGCGAGAGCCTCGAGCTGCACGACCCCGAGGGCCTGCTGCGCTGGTTCCCGGGGCCTCAGAGCGTCACCGGCGGGGAGCGCGGCTTCTGCAGCCGCTGTGGCTCGAGCCTGCTCTGGCGGGAGCCGGAGAGCAGCACGTACTCCATCGCCGCCGGGGGCCTGGACGGCCCGACCGGCCTGCGCATCGTCCAGCACATCTGGGACGAGCAGCGGGCCGACTGGGAGCTCGACGACGGTCTGCCGCGCATCCCGCGCGGCACCTGAAAGCGTCCCGACTAGGCGCGCTCGCGCCGCTTCGCGGCAGCCTCGACCAGGGCACGGAAGAGCGGCGCGCCACTCGACTCCGATGCCTCCTCGGGATGCCACAGGACGGCCATGCAGAACGGCGCGGACGGATCCTCGATGGCCTCGATGCTGCCGTCATGGGCGCGCCCGGACACGACCAGGCCCTCCCCCAGCTCGGCGACGCCCTGGTGGTGATGGGAATGGATGTCGTCCACGGCCTCACCCAGGACGCCCGCCGTGAGCGTGCCCTCCTCGGTCGTCACGCGATGCCGGCCGAAGGTTCCGAGCTGCGGGCGGTGCGGCGCGAGGTCGAGCTGCGCGCGGGCGATGTCCTGCACGAGCGTCCCGCCGCGCGCGACATTGATCAGCTGCAGGCCGCGGCAGATGCCGAGTACGGGCAGGCCGCGCCCCTGCGCGCAGCCGAGCAGGGCCAGCTCGAATTCGTCGCGCACGCGCCGCTCCTCCGTCGGCTCGTCCGTCCCCTCCTCGAGCTCGGCGCCGTAGAGGGCGGGGTCGAGATCGGGCCCTCCCGTGAGGATCAGCCCGTCGATGCCGTCGAGCACCTCCCCCGGCTCCTCCGCGCCCTCGGGCGTCGGCGGCAGCAGGATCGGAACGCCGCCGGCCAGCCGCACGCCCTCGACGTAGCCCTGCGGGATGACCGTGGCCGCGAGCTCCCAGTGCGTCCAGCGCGCATGCGTGCGGTAGGCGCAGATGCCGATGCGCGGCCGGCTCACAGGCGCTCGAAGGAGCGGCGCAGCTCCCAGTCGGTGACGGCGGCCTCGAATGCGTCCAGCTCGACGGTCGCGGCGTTCAGGTAGTGATCGACGACCTCGTCGCCCAGCGCCTCGCGCGCCAGCGCCGAGCCCGCGAACAACTCGCGCGCCTCGTGCAGGGTCGAGGGCACGTGCGGCTCGTCGCGGGCCTCGTAGCCGGAGCCGGTCCAGGCGTCGCCGAGCTCGTACTTCCCGTCGATGCCGGCGAGGCCGGCCGCCAGCAGCGCGGCGAAGGCGAGGTACGGGTTCACGTCGCCGCCCGCCACCCGGCTCTCGACGCGCATGCCCTTACCGTGCCCCACGACGCGCAGCGCGCAGGTGCGGTTGTCGTGCCCCCAGACGAGCGCGGTCGGCGCGAACGAGCCGCGCACGAAGCGCTTGTAGGAGTTGACGTTGGGCGCCAGCAGCAAGGTCAGCTCGCGCGTGTGACGCACGAGGCCGGCGATGAAGTGCCGGAACGTCTCGCTCATGCCGTGCCCGTCGCCCGCCGGAAAGAGGCTCTCCGGGCCTTCCCAGAGGCTCAGGTGGATGTGGCACGAGTTGCCCTCGCGCTCGTCGTACTTGGGCATGAAGGTGAGCGCCTTGCCGTTCAGGAAGGCGATCTC
>DASRQS010000030.1:0-73749 GCA_035696365.1 Gaiellales bacterium
CTTCTCCAGCTGCATGCTCGGGAAGAAGTTGCCGTGTGCCATCGTCTCTCCTGTCCGCAGCTGCAGGGATCACACGGGTGCCAGGCCGTGCAGCAGCGACCTCCCCCGTCCCGCCGCGACGAGGTTACCTTTCCTCTCGTAAAGCGCGAGCGCCTGCCGCGCGGTCTCCGTTGCCGCCTCGAGGCATCCGGCTGCGCGGAGCGCTTCGGTGAGATCGATCAGCGCGTCGCCGTGGTCGCAGAGCAGGTCGGTCGTTTCGGCGAGGGCGACAGCCTCGCGGGCAAGCTGCTGCGCGCCTTCGGCCTCGCCCCGCGCAGCCAGGATTCTTGCCGAGCTGCCGCGCCACGCGATTTGCGCTACGAGGTCGGCGGGCGCAGCCGTCTGCTGGCAGATCTCGGCGAAGGCGAGCGCCTCGCGATCACGGCCCTGGTCGTGCAGCGCGCGCGCCAGGAGCGCGGCTGTTGTGGCCAGGAACGCCCGGTCGCCCATCTCCTCGAGTCGTTCGTAGCCGGCCCGGAGGCGCTCCTCGGCCGCCCTCGGCTGGTCGCCGAGCATCTCGACGAGCGCCGCCCACTCGGCGACGGCGTGGATCGAGAACCCGACCTCGGCGAGGATCGCGTCGCTCTCGCGCACCAGCGCCCGTGCGCGCCCGAACTCCCCCGTCATCGCGTACAGCCCGGCCAGTGCGCCGAGGATCTCGGCCTCGGCCTGGCGGCTGCCGTGCAGCTCGGCGCGGAGCTGCTCGCAGCGCCGGATCCCCTCTGGCACCGGTGTGGGACCGAAGAGCGCGCATGACGGGATCCAGCGCAACGCGTCGGACAGACGATGCGCGTCGCCGCGGTCTCGCGCGTAGGCAGCCGCCCGCTCCCAGGAGGCCGCGGCTGCGGCCGCGCGGCCCTGGAACCAGTGCACCAGAGCGTCGCAGTAGGCGAGACGGCACAGCCCGAGGTCGTCCCGCGCGCGCAGGAAAGCGGGCATCGCCAGCGCCGCCACACCGGGGGCTCGTTCGATCGCCCAGTCCGCGTCGAGCTGGAGCTGGAGCACGACTCGTTCCAGGTCTGCGCGGGCGTAGAGCGCGTCGTCGCCGAGCGTCTGGGCCAGCGTCACCGCCTCGGACAGGACCTCGCCGGCCTCGATGAGCTGGCCTGCCTCCGTCATCGCCGCGCCGAGCTCGGCCAGCAGGCGCGCGTGGCGTGACTCGCCGGGCGGGGTGACCGCGACTGCGCGCCGCAGCAGCCTGACGGCGGCGAAGAGGTCGCTGCGAACGAGTGCCCGCTCGGCAGCCGGCTCGAGGCGCTCCGCAGCCGCCGCGCCCAGCACCCGCTGTTCCTCGCCGCTCGGCGCGAGCGCTCGTTGGCTCACACAGGCCTGCTCGAGGTGGTAGGCGGCGATCTCCGCGAGCTCCGTCGCGGCGCCCGTGCCCCGCGCTTCCAGCCAGTGCGCGAAATGTTCGTGAGCGATCGCGCGCTGCGCCTTCGGGATGCCGCGGTAGGCCGCGTCCCGCACCAGCTGATGGCGGAAGCGGAACGCCGGTCCGGCGTTGACCGTGGTCGGGCGGACGAGGTCGCGTGCGACGAGCGCGTCGAGCGCCGACGCGACGCCCTCGCGGCCCTCGGGCGGTGAGAGCGCTGCCACGGCCTCGAGCGTAAACAGCAGCCCCTCCACCGAGGCGTGCTCGATTGCCAGCCGCTCGGCCTCGCCCAGGAGATCGAGGCGGCTGGTCAGAAGCGCATCCAGCGTGACGGGCAGCGGCGGGGCGGTCGTCTCGTCGGACTGCTTCCAGCCCGTCTCGGATCGGGCGACCCTCCCCGTGTCGACGAGCATCTCGCACAGCTCCTCGAGGAAAAGCGGATTGCCGCCCGCACGCGCGATCAATCGGGCGCGTAAGTCCTCGTCGAGGATATCGTCGCCCAGCACGGCGGCGATCAGCGCGACCGCCTCGGTCTCGCTCAGTCGGCCGAGCGTGAGCTCGGTGCGAGCGGAGCGGCCCTCGCGCCAGGCCGGTTGCTCGAGTAGCTCCGGGCGGGCCAGGCAGAGCAGCAGCACCGGCGCTTCGACTGCCGCGAGCGTGTCGAGCAGGCGCAGCAACGTCGGCTCCGCCCACTGCAGGTCGTCGACGATGAGGACGACCGGACCCTCGGAGGCCACGGCGTGGAGGAGAGTCCGGCTTGCCCAAGCGATCTCCTCCGGCGTCGCCTGAGCCGCGCTCAAGCCGGCTGCGACGGCCAGGAACTCGCCGGCGGCGGAGGCATCCGGCTCACCGGCGAGCAGGGTCTCGATGCGGGCGCGGGCCTGCGCCGGCGGCGCGTCGCCGCCGATCGCCGCCGCCTGTCTGATCGCCTCTCCGAGCGGCCAGTAGGTGATCCCCTCGCCGTAGGACGGGCATCGGACATGTAAGACCGACGCGCCGGACGCGCGGACGCCGACGAATTCCCGCGCCAGGCGCGACTTGCCCCCGCCCGGCTCGGCGATCAGCGCGGCGAGGTGCACGGACCGCGTCTCGCAGCAGCGGTCGTAGATCGCGGCGAGCGTTGCGAGCTCGCCCTGCCGGCCGACGAACTCGGCGCGCAGACGGCGAGGATGCCCGGCGGGGTGCTCCACGATGGATACCACGCGGAAGGCGAGCACCGGGCGGGACTTGCCCTTGAGCGCGAGCGGGCCGAGGGACTCGACGTGCACGGCTTCGCGAGTCAGGCGGTGGGTCTGCTCGCCAATCAGAATCTCGCCCGGGCCCGCCGCCTGTTCGAGCCGGGCTGCGATGTTGAGCGTGTCGCCGGAGGCCATCGGCCCGTCGCCGCTGGCCGGACCCGCGGCGACCTCGCCCGTGTCGATGCCGATGTGGATCACGAGTTGCCTGCCGAAGCGAGATTCGAGCTCTTCCCCGACGGCGTCCAGGCGCCGCTGCATCTCGATGGCGGTGCGGATCGCGCGCAGGGCGTCGTCCTCGTGGGCGACCGGCACCCCGAAGAGCGCGACCACGGCATCGCCGATGAACTTCTCGACCGTGCCGCCGTGGGCTTCCACGGCGCCCCGCATCGCCTCGAAGTACCGCAGCGCGAGCGCCCGCACCGACTCGGCGTCGAGCGCCTCCGCGATCTCGGTCGAGTGCGCGAGATCGCAGAAGAGCACGGTCACGAGCTTGCGGCGTTCCTGTGCAAGGCCACGCGTCAGGCGCGCGCCGCATTCGGCGCAGTAGCGGGCCTGCTGGGGGCTTTCCGCGCCGCAGGTGAGGCAGACCACAGCGCGGAGTGTAGTGCGCGCGGGCGTCGGTCGGAACGACCACACCCATCTTCGATCTGTGGAACGTCCGGCACACCGTTTTTTGGAAACCGGCAGCGTGTGCGTACGAATGCGCGTACGGGGTTGGCTCTGCTGGCTGCAGCTTGCTGCCGTTTCCGCCGCGCACAAAGCGGCGCGTTTGCAGGATGTTTCAGCGCAGTTCAGCTGGCGGCAGTTCGTCTTGCCGGACTCTTCGTAGGTTCGATCCCTACTCGGCCCATCCCGAATAGCCCTAAAAAATCGAGACTCGAGACCGGCGGCGAAAGCCTTCGCCGGCCAAGAGGGGTCACCTAGGTGAACGTCCGCCTCGGAACGTCGCGCTCGCGTCGGACGTGGAACGATCGGATCGGTGAAGCGTCGGACGTGATCCGGCACGACGCCGATCCAACCAGGAGCGCACATGCTGGCCTACGTTTATCCGTTCTCGAACTGTTTGAGACACACGAGCTGAAGGCGCTGTCGTGACGGTCGCACTCGGCGCGACGTGCAGAGGTATCTCCACGACAAGTCAATCTGCGGCTCGCTGCTGACCGGTGCGCGGGCGTGCGCTTTCCATCGCGCTCACTTAGTGTTGCGTCGGTAGTTCGAGGCGCCTGGTCGACGTACCGAGCGCACCCCCGACCTGTGATCGGTCTGGCGGTCCTCGTGTTCGGCGTCTCAGCGATGCTGGACACGCTGGCCAGTCGTGCGCTCAGCGGTCTCGCTGGAAAACGGCTCAGCGAGGTCGCCCTGACGCTGGCGATCAGCCTGCTGACCGGTCCTCTGAGCTTCAGTACTGCGGGTCTCGTGTTGTATGCGGGCATGCTCGACCGCATCGTCGGGCATCACCTCCATGGGCACGAGCGGGTCACGGTGCGGAGTGCTCTACGCACGCTGCCGTGGGCACGACTGCTCGCCGCTGACGTGATCCTGGTCATTGGCACGACGATCGGCGCAGCGTTGTTCGTGGTGCCGGGCTTGGTTGTCTTCACGCTCTTCTGCCTCGTCGGGCCGCTGGTCAACATCGAGGGGATCGGTGTTGCGGCTGCATTCAGCCGCTCGGCCGCGCTCGTCCGCCGCGCGCCGTGGCCGACGATGCTGCTCGCGACAATCCCGACGTATGTCGAGATCACGCTGGTGCATGGCTTCCAGTTCGCCACGGCTGAGCAGCCCTATCTCACCGCTTTCATCGTCAGCGCCGTAGTCGGCGCAACCGTGGGCGCCACGGTCGGGCTTTTCGAAGTTACCTTGTCGTACGAATTGCTCAACGCGGAGCGCGCTTCTGCGCACGATTCCGCAGTGTCAGCGGTGGATCCCCGGCACGCGGAGTGAGTTGGCGTGCCGGCTCAGGCCGGAGCCGATCAGGCGCGCGGCAGGTCGGGGCAAAGCCACTCCCCGGCCTGATCGGGCTGCTACTCGGTGGCATCGACGCCGTCGTGTCGCACCCGGCCGGTCCGGTGTCGCGGTCTCGCTCGCCCCCACCGCCGGCCGCGACGGTGGCGTGCTGGCCCGCCGCGGGCCGGACGGCGAGCGCACGACGACCTCGACCGCTTCACCGAAGCCGATGGCTGCGGTCTGATGCCCGGAGGAGCAATGAGAATGCAATCTGGCAGTCGATATGACGACTGATTCCCGAGGGCGCATGAGCGTCCGCGGCGCTGCGTTGATCGGCATCGGCTCCATGGTCGGAGCCGGCATCTTCGCCCTCCTGGGCCAAGCGGCGGCCATCGCAGGGTCCGCGGTCTGGCTCTCCTTCCTCCTCGCAGGATGCGTCACGGCGCTGCTCGCGTACAACGTGGTCAAGCTCGGGATCCGGTATCCTCAAAGGGCGGGCTGATCGAGTACCTCCTGCAGGGCTTCGGGAACGGACGGCTGCTCGGTGTCGCCTCATGGCTCGGTTACGCCGCCGCCTTCGTGGTCGTGGCCGCGATGCTCGCCGTTTCCTTCGGGAGCTACGCAGTGAGCTTGTTCGTCGCTGACGGCAGCTGGAGCGGATGGGACAACGTGTTTGCGTCGCTGCTGATCGTGGCGGTGACGCTCGTCAACATGGTCGGGGCGACGTTCGTATCGCGGGTCGCGGCCGTGATGGTCGTCGTCCTGCTCTGCGTGTTCGCCTTCTTCGTCGTCGTGACGATCCCGCACGTGGACTTCGACCTCCTTGCATTCAGCGGCTACCCGCCGTTCTCGAAGATCATCTCGAGCATCGCGTTGACGTTCTTTGCGTTCCTGGGCTTCGGCGTCATGACGTTCACGGTCGCGAACCTCCGTGACCCCGAGCGCGAGCTGCCGAGAGCGGTGACCATAGCGCTGGGATTGACGGCGGCCACGTATGTGCTCATCTCGATCGCCGTGTTCGGGGCACTCACGGTCAACCAGGCGATCGGCTACGGCGAGACGGCCATCGCCGAGGCTGCACGGCCGACACTTGGCGATGCCGGGTTCACGCTGATGGCCGTAGCCGCGCTGATCGCGACGGCCGGCGCGACGAACGGGACGCTCTTCGGCTCGGTGGGACTTTCCGGCCTCTCTCTCGGAGATCGGGCAGTTTCCTCCGTTTCTCGGCACCCGCTCGCAGCTCGGCCGGCATGGCGGCCTGCTCGTCACCTCAGCCCTCACCCTTGTGCTTGCCAACCTCGTCGACCTTTCTGCCATCGCCTCGGTCGGGAGTGCCTGCTCGCTCGTCGTGTTCCTGCTTGTCGGGCTCGCGGGCTACCGGCTGCGGTCGGAGACGGGCGCCTCGGGCGCGATCGTCCTGCTGGGGATGGGCGCGACGGCGATCGTGCTTGGATTCTTCGCGGTCGATTTGCTCCGCAACGCTCCCGACACGTTCGCAGCCATCGTCGGGATGACGCTCCTGGCGGTCGCGCTCGACGTCGTCTGGAAGTGGGCGAGTGACCGCTCGGCAGGCGCCTCGGACGAACGCGTGACACCGACCGCCTCCCCCTAGGTCGCCTGGCCGAAGCTGGGAATGTGGACACCAAAGACGCAGATGAGCTTGACCCCGCGGCTACGGGCGCTGCCCACAGGCAAGCGCCCGAAGCGGCCATCGAGCTTCTGATTCGGTTCGCCCGCGCCGGGCACGATGCCGGCTACCCGACTGCGGACCTCGAAGACCGAGTGCTGACGCTGGCCGGCGCGTCCGGACTCCCCGACGTAGAAGTCTCCGCCACCCCGAGGCTCGTCGACGTTACGCTCGGCTCGCTCCCGCGCCAGCGCAGCTACTCGCTTCGCGTGCGCCCGGCGCCGGTCGACCTGGACGCGCTCGCCCGGCTCGACAACCTCGTCGAGGACGCGCGCGACGGGCAGCTCGACGTGGACGATGCACTCCGCGCAATCCGCGAGATCCAGGACAACCCACTTCACCGTCCTTGGCCCCTCGTGCTCGCTGCCTATGCGACCGCGGGCGTCGCGCTCACGCCGATGCTCGGCGGCGGCTGGCGAGAGGCCGGCGCAGCAGCGCTCGTAGGACTCGTGGTCGGCGCCATCGCGCTCTCCGCGCATCGAACCGCCCGCGCAGAACCCGATGGTCGCCCCGATCGCGGCCCTCGCCGCCAGCCTCTGCGCAGCCCTACTCGTTTGGCTCGGGCTCGACGTCGCGACAGACGTCGTCACCCTCGCTGCACTCGTGACGCTCCTGCCCGGCATGACGCTCACGATCGGGATGCAAGAGCTGGCGACCGAGCATCTCCAGTCAGGCGTCGCCAACGCGGCAAGTGCGCTCGTGCAGCTCTTCGGGCTGGCATTCGGCGTCGCAGTCGGCCACTCCGTCGCCTCGAACTGGTTCGGCGACGTCACCGGGCCTGCTCCGTCGCCGGCCTGGCTCGGCGTACGACTCGGAGCCGCACTTCTCGCGGCGCTCGCATTCACGGTGACGCTACGGGCTCGATCCCGGGATGCGCTCCTGATGGGCGCCGCCGCTTGTCTCGCCGTCGGTGCGAACGCGGCGGCAGCACGACTCTTCGGCAACGACGCCGCAGCCTTCATTGCATCCGTCGTCGTCGGCATCACCGGAGGCCTCGTTGGAGTGTTTCTCCGCCGCTCGGCGCTCGTCTTCCTCGTCCCGGCCGTCCTCATGCTCGTGCCCGGGAGCGCGGGCTTCAACAGCGTGCTTCAGCTTCTCGCCGACCAGACAGTCAGCGGCATTACCGCAACCTTCGACACGTTCGTGACTGCGATGTCGATCGCCTACGGCCTCATGGTCGCAACGGTCGTCCTCCCGAGCGGCCGCCGACGAAATCCATCACATAGGGGCGGGGCGGATCAGTCGTAGCGCCGGTGTTCGCAGACACCGCGCACGCGACCGGCCGCGAACGGGCGCGATCCGAGCCCACCGCGGTGACCGCATTCAGTCCTCCGTCGTCTCGCAAACCCACGTCGCGCTGACGAGCGTCAGACCGAGATCCATGACGCGCTGGAGATGCCCCTGAAGCTCGGCCTGGTCGCGGACGGCGCCGCGCAACACCGTCCTCCCCTGCTCCCGCGTCAGGGTCAGGCCGTCGAACGCAATCGCCGCTCGGTCGCTGAGCTCCCCTTCGAGTGTAAGCCGGTATTGCCGCTTGGGCATCCGCACCAGCATTGCGCGACCGCGCGCGCCGTACGGCCCTCGTGCGCGTAATCACATGCGTGATTACGTTTGTTCCAGCAGCCCGAATGCCTCGGCCCGCGCCACAGCCCCGGCGCGCGTGGTGACTCCGAGCTTGCGGTACAGGGCTCGTGTGTGAGAGCGGACGGTATTCGGCGAGAGGTAGAGGTCCTTGGCGATGGATTTCACCGACAGGTCACTGTCGAGAAACTTGAGTACCACAAGCTCGGCTTCGCTCGGCGGAATGAGCAAGCCGCCCGATGCGGCGCGGTTCGTTGCCTCGGTCAGCTCGCTCTCGACCTCCCCGGCGAGCGCCCAGACGGACTCGCACTCGGGAAGCTCGTCCATCACCTCGCGTGCCGCTCGAAGCGTCGTCTCGGCCTCGTCGAGTTTCCCTCGACGGCAGCGGACCCGGGCGAGCTGGAGCAGAGCCCACGCCTGATGGAGCGTCGCTACCTCGTCGCGGAACAGATGGTGCGCAGACACGAGCTCCCGTTCGGCTTCGGAGAGACGGCCCTCGCCCATGAGCACGCGGCCGAGCGCGGCCGATGCGTGAGCGCCGAGCCAGCTGCGCCGACTGCCGACGCCCGCGAGGATCGTCCTCGCTTTCTCGGCGTGGGTGCGCGCCGACGCCAGCCGGCCTTGCTCGGCTGCCACCAACGCGAGCGTCGAGCGGGCGAACGCGTGGCCCGGCGGCCGGCGCTCCGCCTGCGGGTGCTCCACCGCCCTGATTGCAGCCATCCAGGCGTCGTCGAGTTGGCCCGCGAAGTAGAGCGCGTGAGCGTAGGCGCCCAGGCATGCGACGAGAGTGTCATCAACCGCTTCCGCAAGTTCGACGGCACGCCGTCCGGCGAGTACCGCCTCGTGGACGTCGCCGTCGACGGCGGCCGCGCGCACCATCTCGGCGTTGGCTTCGACGTAGGTTCCGTAGCGGTTGGGGAACCTCGTCTTCGCCCGGGCGGCAAGGCCGAGCAGGCGGCGGCGCTCGAGGGCGGACTGCCCGAGCATGGTCGTCGCCGTCGCCGCGGCGACGACCAGCACGGGATATTCGAGGAGCTGCTCGTCGGGAATCTCGCGGACCCAGCGGAGCAGCATCCTCGCTTCGCCGGTTCTCATCAGGACGAGGTGGTGCTCGGCCAGCAGGTGCGCGACAAACCCGTAATCCTTCGCCCGTGCTGCGTGCTCGGCCGCTTCGACCGGACGGCCTCGCGTAGCGAGCCAGTGCGCCGCGCGGCGATCGATCTCACGTTCGGCTCCGGGCTCGCTCGCGGCCAGCTGAAATCCGGCGAACTCCGCGAACAGCGAGTGGATCCGGTACCAGCTCCCCTGTTCCAGCCGCGTGACGAACAGGTTCGCGCGCTCCAGTTCGGCCAGCACGGCCGCCGAATCGGAGCGGTCGAGCACTGCGTCACACAACTCTGGCGTGAAGCGGCGCAGGACGGACGCTTGCAGCAGAAACCTTCGCGTGTCGGGGTCGAGCGACTGCAGCACCTCCTGGGTGAGGTACTCGGCGACGAACTGCACGTTGCCTCCGAACTCGCGAATCGCGCGCCCTGGGCTGCTGACGCCGCGAAGCCACATCGCGGCGAGAACGAGCCCGGCCGGCCAGCCCTCGGCACGCGAGCGGAGCAACTCGACCTCCTGCGCGTCCAGGGCCAAGCCCTCGTGGTCCACGAGGAGTCTGTGCGCCTCTGCGCTCGTGAACGCGAGTTCCTCCGCGCGAAGCTCCACCATGGTTCCCTGAGCGCGGAAGCGGGCGAGCCTGAGCGCGGGATCGCTGCGTGTGATCACCACCAGGCGCGCCGTTTCCGGCAAGTGCTCGACGAAGTAGTCAAGTACGGCGTGGCAGTCCGGATCATTCACGGTCTGTGCGTCGTCGAGCACGAGCACGAGCTTCTCGCCGAAGCACGCGATCGAGTTCGTCAGCTCGTCGACCGCCGCTTCGATCGAGCCCCCGCTGCTCGGCAGCCGGTGCAACGCGCCGCGGCCGAGGCCGCCACGGATACCGTCGACGGCCGTGGCCATGTAGCGCAACATCCGGCTCGGGTCGTTGTCGCGCTTGTCGAGCGTCACCCAGGCCGGCGTGACTTCGTGGCTGGCACACCACGCGCACACCGCAGTCGTCTTGCCATACCCCGGGGGAGCCGACACGAGCATCAAGGCAGGGCTCCCGGTTCCGTCCAGCGAGCGCACGAGCCGGGGCCGTGCGAGTATCTCCGCTCGCATGCGAGGCACGCCGAGCTTGGCCTCCGCCAGCGGGACAGACTGTTCCGCGGTGAGCAGACCCTTGGGGCTTCCCCTCCGTCTTGCCGCTAGCGCCATGGCCTCGCGATCGGTAGACCTGTCCGTTCAGCGTTGCAGCGTCCGCGACAACGGAGCATCATCCGCCTGGGATGAAGCGCCGTACGTGCCCGGGCTCATCCTAGGCAACTATGAACTCCAGGGCAGCGACGGAGGAATCACGTCGCGCTGCCGCTGGTCGTCTACGTCGGGATCGTGGCGCTGTCCCGAGGCTGCGGCGCCTTCTACTGCTCGCCGTCGCTGGAGCCGGGCGCGTCGCTGGCTCCGGGCGCATGCCGTCGTCGAAGCCACCAGACGGCTCCGGCGGCAATCGCAGCGACGGCAATGACGGCGGCGGCGATCCATCCCCAGGATGTGCTGTCGCTGCCGCCAGTCGTGGTGACCGTTGTCGCTTGCGATGCCGCCACGGCCACGGCAACGGTGGCCGCCGTCGTCGCGGTGCTGGTGGTTGTCGTCTGTACAGACTCGCTCGTCGTCGCCACACTCGCTTCGGTCTGAGTCGCAGTCGCTTTCTCGGCCGTGGAAGGTTTCGCGGCCGTCGAAGGTTTTGGCGCGGGCTTGGGTGCTGAGGTGGCGGGCTGCGTGGAAGGCGGCTTGCTCGCCGTGGCTACCGGTACCGTGGCGGCCGGCGCAGCGGGAGTCGTCGCCGGAAGTGCCGGCCTTGCGTTCTCGGTCGTCGTGGCCGGCGGGGATTGCGGGCTCGTACTCGTCTCCGGGGGTGTCGGACTGGTCGTGGCAGGAGCCGGCGAAGTGGGCAGGCTTTCCACTGCACCGGTTGTGACATCAGCTGTTCGCGTCGCTGCCCGCGAGCTCAGCGCCGATCCTGCGCCCGCGTTGTCACCGCCGCCACAGCCGGTGAGCGCTCCGGCTGAGCCGCAGACGAGCAGCAGCGCCAGGAGGCAGCGAGTCCGGGCGCGCGTCCTCTGCAGACGCGATGCTGGACCAGCAGGCAGATCATCGACCACGAGTGGCACTCTTCCATGAGTGCTGGGCGGCCACAACGGGCGTGGCGTCGATCACCTGGGTGAACAACTTTGAGTCTCAGCCCCATTGCGCCGCAGACGCGCCGGCTCGGCGGGCGGTCCACGTCGCGCGGAGCGTCGTCGAGCTGGTTACGGGCCGGTGAGTGTATTCGTCGCTGACCGCGGTCACGACGAAGCCGGCGTCTCGCAGGGCGGCGCCGACCTCGGCGTCCGCGTGGAAGTACTGCCGGTGGTGCTCGCTGAACGGAGCGCCGTCACGCTCCCGCGTGATCTCGATGCTCGTGTCGCATGTGCGGGCGCCGGGATCGATGACGCTGCGGATCACGAAGGCGTTGCCGGCTGCTTCACCCGACACGACGGGGTTGGAGATCGTGAACTCCATCATCCGGTCGGTGTGAAGATCGAAGACGAGCCAGCCGCCGGGCCGAAGACGGAGGGCAACCGCGCTCATCGTCAGCCGCAAGTCCTCGAGAGCGAGGTAGTTGAGACCGTCGAATGTGCAGACCGCGGCGTCGAAGGCGCCCTTCACCATCAGGTCGGGAAGCGTCATCCGGCTCAGCGTCACCTCGGGGCCCAGGCGCGCGCGAGCGACCTCGAGCATCGCCTCGGAAGCGTCCACACCGACGACTCGGTAGCCCAGCGCAACCAGCTCCTGCGCGAGCAGGCCGGTACCACAACAGAGATCGAGCACGGAGCGCACGCACTCCGAGTCGGCGCTCCAGAGCTCATGGAGGAAGGAGGCCCACGTCCCATGACAGGGATCGACGACGATCTCGTCGTAGACGCCAGCCAATCGCGAGTACGACTCTACGGGCCTCACAGCTCCATGCCTGCAGCCGATCAGATTCCGAGGATCTTGGCCTTGGCCGCGGCGAACTCTTCGTCGGTGAGCACGCCCTGTTCGTGCAACTTCCCGTACTGCGCCAGTTGCTCGCTTGCATCGGGTTCCGCCGGAGCGGACGGCGGCGCCTGCGCGTATTGCTGCTGCTGGACGTACTGGTCATGCTCGTACTGCTGCTGGTCCTGCTGGTCATATCTGGCGGCCTGACGGCGCTGAACCCGTCCGGACACGGCGGTGGCGGTTCCCGCGACCACGGCGGTGCGCGCGGCCATTCGAAGAAGTCCCATGCGTCTTCCTCTCGATTTCGAAGTGAGCGGTTCTACTACGCGTCGAGTACGGCTTCCGCGACGTCGACGGGGATACGGACGGAGTCGATCATCACCGCGTCCGCGTCTCGGAGGGCGTCCACGATGGTCGCCGTCCAGAGGTTCTCGAACGCGATCAGGAGGGCCGAGCTGTTGGCCGGCAGGTCATCGCTGACCTCCTCGGCGTCCTCGGGCCCGAGTGCACCCGGCTGCGTGACCTGGATGTCGAGGTAGGCCGCGCCGCCGTCGTCGATGTCGGTGGCCTCGAGCCTCGTCAGGACGCCGTCCGCGTCCTTGCTGAGGAAGAGCAGGTCGATCACCCGGATGGTGCGGTTCTTCACGAGTTCCATGATCGCCGGGGCGATGCGCCCGCTGAACTTGTTGCCTGGAAACCCGATGATGTAGACGTCGACAGGCCCGACTGCCATGGTCGCTCCTCCGTTTTGGGACAACCAGCATTGCGCGAACGCCGCCGTCGCGCGACCCCGTTTGCTCGGAATCACATGCGTGATTGCGTTTGCTCCAGTGCGTGGCGTTTCGGACCTGATGCGCCGCGGTCCGGTGCGCGCGCCGGCGGCTGAGCCGTGCGCGGACAGCCGAGGATCGGAATCACCCATGTGAAAAGGCGCTCTCCGGCATTCCCGGCCGAAGGAGCGAAGGATGCTCCCGCTGGACAGGCAGAGCCCGTCGGGCCGGACACCGGCTCGCGCCTCGGGAAGCAAGGCAGAGGAGATGCAGAGATGAGCACCGCGACGGACACCGTGCTTGGGACGCATTCGGAGGTGGGGAGGCTGCGCACCGTGATGGTGCACCGGCCTGACCTCGCCCACGAGCGGCTGTCGCCGTCGAACTGCCACGAGCTGCTGTTCGACGACGTGATCTGGGTGCGCCGCGCGAGGCAAGAGTTCGACGCGTTCGCCGACCTCATGCGTGAACGCGGGGTCGAGGTTGTCCTTCTCCATCAGCTGCTCGCGGAGGCGCTCGAGGACCCGGCTGCGCGCGACTGGCTCCTCTCGCGCCGTGTCCGTCCGGAAGACGTGACGGTGATGTTCGCCGCCCCGCTCAAGGAGTGGCTGAACGAGCTGCCTGCGGACGAGCTGGCGACGATTCTGACCGGCGGCCTGACGGTGCTCGAGCTGCCGGAGGAGATGCGGAAGGCGATCGGCCCGGCCTTGCGCCCGACCGACTTCGTGCTGGCACCGCTGCCGAACCAGCTGTTCACGCGCGATACGAGCGCCTGGCTGTACGGCGGCGTGTCGCTCAATCCGATGTTCTGGCCGGCACGGCAGCTTGAGACGTTGAACGTCGAGACGATCTACCGCTTCCACCCTCGCTTCCGCGACGCCGGCTTCGAGATCTGGTTCGGCGGCGCCGACCACGACTGGGGCATGGCCCGCATGGAGGGGGGCGACATGATGCCCGTCGGCGACGGCGTCGTCCTGATCGGCATGGGCGAGCGAACGACGGCGCGGGCGGTGAGCATGCTCGCCGCGAACATGTTCGCGAAGGGTGCGGCGCGGCTCGTGATCGGTGCTCAGATGCCGCGCGAGCGCGCAGCGATGCATCTCGACACGGTCTTCACGTGGTGCGACCGCAATGTCGCCACGCTCTACGAGCCCGTCGTCGATCAGATCCGGCCGATTCTCTTCCGCCCCGGCGGTGAGTCCGGTGTGCAGGCCGAGGTCTCGGAGCGGGCCTTCCTCGACGAGGTCACGGACGCACTCGGCATCACGGACATGAAGCTCGTGACGACCGGGGGCGACGAGTTCGAGGCCGAGCGCAACCAGTGGGACGACGGCAACAACGTCGTCGCACTTGAGCCGGGCGTGGTCGTCGCGTACGAGCGCAACGAGGCCACCAACGCGAAGCTCAACAAAGCCGGAGTCGAGGTGCTCGCCATCGCCGGGCAGGAGCTCGGCCGTGGACGGGGCGGCGGCCACTGCATGACCTGTCCGATCGTCCGGGACGCCTGAGAGGAGCACGAGATGAGCACCATGATCGATCTTCGCGGCCGGCACCTGATGAAGCTGGCCGACTACTCGCCCGAGGAGATCTCCTACCTGATCGACCTCGCGGCCGAGCTCAAGGCGGCCAAGCGCGAGGGGCGCGAGGAGCAGAAGCTCATTGGCAAGGAGATTGCGCTGATCTTCGAGAAGGACTCGACGAGGACGCGCTGCGCCTTCGAGGTTGCCGCCTACGACCAGGGCGCCCACGTCACCTTCATCGGGCCCGGTGGCTCGCACATGGGCCACAAGGAGACGGTCAAGGACACGGCCCGTGTGCTGGGCCGCATGTACGACGCGATCGAGTATCGCGGCTTCGGCCAGGACACGGCGGAGGGGCTCGCGCAGTGGGCCGGCGTCCCGATCTACAACGGACTCACGGATGAGTGGCACCCGACCCAGATCCTCGCCGACTTCCTGACCTTCCGCGAGCACCTCGCGAAGCCGCTCGACGAGGTCGCGTTCTGCTACCTGGGGGACGCCCGCTTCAACATGGCCGACTCGTATCTCATCGGCGGCGCGAAGCTGGGCATGGACGTCCGGGTCGCAAGCCCGAAGTCGCTGTGGCCGCGGGCTGAGATCGTGTCCCTCGCGAATCGGATCGCGGCCGAGACCGGCGCGACGATCACGATCACCGATGACGTGGCCGAGGCCGTGCGCGGCGCCGACGTGCTGCTCACCGACGTGTGGGTCTCGATGGGGGAGCCCGACGAGGTCTGGAAGGAGCGGATCGAGCTGCTCACGCCCTATCAGGTGAACGCCGAGACGATGGCGGCCTCGGGCAACCCGGACGTGAAGTTCATGCACTGCCTGCCTGCGTTCCACAACACCGAGACCCAGGTCGGCAAGGAGATCTTCGACAAGTTCGGGATGGATGCGCTCGAGGTGACCGAGGACGTTTTCGAGTCGCCCGCGTCGCTCGTCTTCGACGAGGCCGAGAACCGGATGCACACGATCAAGGCCGTCATGGTCGCCACGCTGGCCGGCTAGCGGTGCGGATCGTCGTGGCACTTGGGGGGAACGCGCTGCTCCGGCGCGGACAGCCACTGACGGCTGAGAACCAGCGCGCCAACGCTCGCGCCGCGTGCAAGGCGCTCGCGCCGCTCGCGCTCGAGCACGAGCTCGTGATCTCGCACGGGAACGGGCCCCAGGTCGGGCTGCTCGCGCTGCAGGGCTCGGCCTACACCGAGGTCGAGCCGTACCCGCTGGACCTGCTCGGCGCCCAGACCGACGGGATGATCGGCTACATCCTCCAGCAGGAGCTCGGGAACGAGCTGCCGTTCGCCAAGCGCCTCGCCTCCCTCCTGACCATGATCGAGGTGGACCGCGACGACTCCGCCTTCGGTGACCCCACGAAGCCGATCGGGCCGATCTACGCCGAGGCGGACTCGGCGCGGCTCGCGGAGGAGAAGGGCTGGGAGTTCAAGCCCGACGGAGACAGCTTCCGGCGCGTCGTGCCCTCGCCACAGCCGCGTCGCATCTTCGGGATCGAGCCGGTGGAATGGCTGCTCGAACGCGAATGCGTGGTGATCTGCGCCGGCGGCGGCGGCATCCCGGTGATGTACACGGACGAGTCTGCGCCCGCCGGGCGGCAGCTCGTCGGCGTCGAGGCCGTCATCGACAAGGACCTCGCAAGCGCGCTGCTCGCCCGCGACCTGCACGCCGACGCGCTCCTCATCGTGACCGACGTCGAGGCCGTCTACAGCGGCTGGGGCACGCCCGATCAGCGAGCGATCCGCCGCGCGACGCCGGAGGCGCTCGGGAGCTCCGCATTCGCGGAGGGCTCGATGGGGCCGAAGGTCCGCGCGGCGTGCTCGTTCGTGGAGGAGGCGGGCGGCTTCGCCGCCATCGGCTCGATCCTCGACACCGCCGCCCTGCTACGCGGCGAGGCCGGAACCGTCGTCACGCGCGACGCTGAGGGAATCGAGCTCGAGGCAGCTGGGGAGCGCGTGTGAGCGACCCCGCCACGTCCGCTGCCGACCCCGGGCGGAAGAGCGGATTCGCGCTTCCGTCTGCCTACACGATCCTCTTCGCGCTGATCGTCGTCGCGGCGCTGGCGACCTGGATCATCCCCGCCGGCGCCTACAACCTCAACGCAGCAGGCGAGCCGCTCCCCGGGACGTACCACGAGGTAGCCGGGCACCCGGCCCGCATCCTCGTCGACTCGCTCACGGCGCCGATCAACGGCCTCTTCGGCATCGAGGACGCACACGGCAACATCAACTACTACAACTCGGGGACGCTCTTCGGAGCGATCGACATCGCGCTCTTCATCCTCGTCATCGGCGGCTTCCTCGGCATCACGATGAAGACGGGAGCCATCCAGGCGGGCATCGGCAGCCTCGTCAAGCGCATGGCGGGCAGGGAGCGGCTGATGATCCCTGCGCTCATGTGCGTCTTCGCCCTCGGCGGCACGACCTACGGCATGGCCGAGGAGAGCCTCGCCTTCTACGCCCTCGTGATCACGGTCTTGATCGCCGCCGGGTACGACGCACTCACGGGTGCCGCGGTCGTGCTGCTCGGCTGCGGGATCGGGACGCTGGGCTCGACGATCAATCCCTTCGCGACCGGAATCGCCTCCGGGATCGCAGGCATACCGATCAGCGACGGCCTCCTGGGACGCATCATCATCCTGCTCGCCGGTCTCGCGATCGGCATCTTCTTCGTCTTGCGCTATGCCGACCGCGTGAAGGCGGATCCGTCGAAGTCCGTCGTCTACGACATGAAGGCCGAGAACGACGCGCGCTTCCGCGCCGAGGACGAGGCCGGCGAGATCACGCTGACCGGCACGCACAAGGTCATTCTGACCCTGTTCGCGCTTGCCTTCGGCGTGATGATCTACGGGGTGATCCCCTGGTCGGATCTCGGGATCCCGATTCCGACGTGGTGGTGGTGGTTCCCCGAGATGACAGCGTCGTTCCTGCTCTTCTCGATCATCATCGGAGTGGTCGCCGGGATGAGCGAGGGCAACCTGACCAGCACGTTCGTCGCCGGCGCGGGCGACCTGCTCGGTGTCGCGCTCATCATCGGCATTGCGCGCGGCATCACCGTGATCATGAACAACGGCCAGATCACGGACACCGTCCTGAGTTGGGTCGAGAGCGCACTGGGTGACACGGGTGCGGGGGTGTTCGCAGTCGTCATGTTCCTGCTCTTCCTGCCGCTCTCGTTCCTGATCCCGTCGTCGTCCGGTCTTGCGACCGTGGCGATGCCGATCACGGCGCCGTTGGCGGGGTTCGTCGACGTGCCCGAGTCGATCGTCGTCACCGCCTACCAGAGCGCTTCGGGGCTCATGAACCTGTTCATCCCGACGTCGGCCGTCGTGATGGGCGGCCTGGCCATCGCACGGGTTCCCTACGGGACGTATCTGCGCTGGGTGTGGCCGCTGCTCGCCTCACTGGGCGCTCTCTGCATCGTCGTGCTCAGCGTCTCGGCGGCTGTCTCGTGACGGTCCCGGAAGGAGCATCCCGATGAGCAACGCAGGTCGCTGGGTCGTGGTGCTGATCGCGCTCCTTCTGGTCCTGGGCCTGGGCGCATATGCCCGCGGCCCGCACCACCACCGCGGAGACGAGATCGGTACTCACGGCACACCCCCGGCGCAATCGCAATAGGGTCGAAGAAGGAGAGCGAGACATGGCGACGATGGGTAAGGCTGCCGCGCCCGGGTCCGCGGATGCGACGCAGGTCGCGTGGTACGCGCTCGAACCCGCTGCGGTCACGGAACGCCTCGACGTCTCGACCGCGAGCGGTCTGTCGGCCGCCGAGGTCGAATCGCGGCGCGCGTCCGTCGGGCCCAACAAGTTCGCCGAGGTCGCGGTCGAGCCACGCTGGCGCGCGTTCGTGCGGCAATACCGCGACCCGATGCAGATCGTGCTGTTGATCGCCGGAATCGGGAGCCTCTACCCCCTGAAGGAACTGGGAACCGGCCTCGTCCTGCTTTTTCTGACGCTCTTCAACGCGGTGCTCGGCCTGCGCCAGGAGGGCAAGGCAGCGGAGGCGGTCGCCGCGTTGCAGAAGATGATGATCATCAAGGCGCGCGTCCGGCGGGACGGCGAGCTCGTCCAGATTCCGGCGGAAGAGCTCGTGCCAGGGGACATCGTGTCGATCGAGGCCGGAGACCTCGTGCCCGCGGACGGGAGGCTGCTGTCGGCGGCAACGCTCGAGATCGCGGAGGCAGCCCTGACCGGCGAGAGCTTGCCTGTCTCGAAGGGCGTGGAGAGCGTCGCGTCGCCCGACACCCCGCTGGGAGACCGGACGGACATGGTCTTCATGAATACCAACGTCACGCGCGGATCGGGCAGCTTCGTCGTCACGTCGACGGGGATGACGACCGAGGTCGGCCACATCTCGCACATGCTCCAGAGCGCGGACGATGTGGACACGCCGCTGACGGTCCAGCTGAAGAAGCTGACGAGCCAGATCCTGGTCATCGCGGGTGCGGCTGTGGCCGTGTCGGTCGTGCTCAACCTCTCGCGCGGCCAGAGCTTCGACACGGTCTTCACCGCAGCGATCGCGTTCGCGATCTCCGCGATCCCGACAGGTCTGCCCGCCGTCGTCACGACGATCCTCTCGTACGGAACGCAGATGCTCGCGAAGGCGAACGCGATCATGAAGCGGCTCCGCTCGACCGAGACGCTCGGCTCGACCTCGGCGATCAACTCCGACAAGACCGGGACGCTGACGCTGAACCAGATGACGGCGGTGGAGATGACGATCCCCGGCCGGCGCTACACGATCTCCGGCGGCGGCTATTCGACCGAGGGAACGATCAAGCACGTCTTCGGCCCACCGGAGGTGCCGCTGGAGCAGTTCCTCCTGCCGATGGCGCTCTGCGCGGACGCGGTCGTCAAGGACGGCGGGCTGGTCGGCGACCCGACCGAGGGTGCCCTCGTGGTGCTGGCCGAGAAGGGCGGCCTCGACGCCGGCGAGACGCGGCGGGCCTTCCCGCGCGTCGCCGAGTTGCCGTTCGACGCCGCCTACAAGATGATGGCGACGTTCCACAAGATGCAGGACGAGAGCGGCCGCGACGTCGTCCGCTGCCTCGTCAAGGGCGCCCCGGACCAGCTGCTCGCGCGCGCGGCGTTCCGGCCCGCTCCCGAGGACCTCTCCTCCGTTCCCGTGGACGCGGACTTCAAGAAGCGCTACATGGACGAGAACGAGCGGCTCGGTGCTCAGGGCCTGCGCGTGATGGCGACCGGACGGAAGGATTTCGATCCGGGCGGGTTCGATCCGTCCGCCGACCTGCTTCCGCTGCTCGATGGGCTGACGGTCCTTGCCCTGGTCGGGATCGTCGATCCCCCGCGCCCTGCGGCGAAGGCGGCGATCGCGATCGCGCACGAGGCCGGGATCCGCGTGCGCATGATCACTGGCGATCACGTCGTCACGGCCGGAGCGATCGCGGACGACCTCGGCATCACCGGCCGAGCGATCAGCGGCGCTGAATTCAAGGCGATGTCGGACAGCGAGCTCGACGCGGCGATCGGCGAGATCGGAGTGATCGCGCGCGTCGCTCCCGAGGACAAGGTGCGCCTCGTCGAGAGCCTGAAGCGCAACGGCGACATCGTGGCGATGACCGGCGACGGCGTGAACGACGCGCCGGCGCTCAAGGCGGCCGACATCGGCATCGCGATGGGGATCACGGGCACGGAGGTCTCGAAGGAGGCCGCGACGATGATCCTCACGGACGACAACTTCGCGACGATCGTGAAGGCGGTCGAGCTCGGTCGCGGCCTCTACGACAACCTCACGAAGTACATCCGCTTCCAGATGGGCGTGCTGATCGGCTTCATCGTCACGTTCCTCGGTGCGAGCATCTTCAACGTCGTGGGCGGCGTCCCGTTCGTGCCACTCCAGACGCTGTACGTCAACTTCACGACCCAGGTCCTCCAGGCGATCGGTCTCGGCTACGGCCGACCGGGGGAGGGACTGATGGAGCGCAAGCCGCGGCCCTCCGACGAGCGGATGCTGCCGCGGCCGCTGCTGTTGTGGGTCGCGACCGCCGGGCTCGTGATGGGCGGCACCACGCTGGGCCTGATCGCCTGGGCCGACGACGCGTACGGGAGCGCGGCTGCGCGGACGATGGGGCTGACGGCCTTCGCTCTCGGCAACGTCCTCTTCTCCCTCACCACGCGCGACGAGCAGCGCTCGGTGTTCTCGCTCGGCATCCTCGAGGATCGGATGTTCCTGATGTGCACCGGCGGATCGCTGGCGGCGATCCTGTTCGGCACCGAGCTCGGCATCTTCCACCGCATCCTTGGCACCGTGCCGCTGACCTTGCACCAGTGGCTCGTGTGCATCGTGGTCGCGCTCGCCATCATCCCGGTGTCCGAGGCCAGGCGGCTCCTGCTCCTGCGCCGCGCGCCGGCGGGGAGCCCGTCCGATCAGACGACCGGCGCCGACGCCGCAACGTGACGGTCGCAGCGGCGCAATGACGACACGCGTGGGCAGGACCCGGGAGCCAAGAGCACCGACCTTGCTCGACGCGCTCCTTCCCGTCGTGGTGCTGATCGGGCTGCTCGCGGTGACGATCTGGCTCTTCGGGGTCAGCGCCACCGACGGGCCGCTGCAGGTTGCCCTGCTGCTCAGTGCCGCGTTCGCGTCCTTGATGGCGCTGAAGAACGGCTTCACCTCCGCGGCCGTCGCGGACGCCGCGATCGGCGGCGTCACGACGGCGATGAGCGCGATCTTCATCCTGCTCGCGGTCGGCTCGCTGATCGGGACATGGAACATGGCCGGAACGATCCCGACCGTCGTCGACTACGGCGTTCTCCTGCTCAATCCGACCATCTTCTTCGTCACGACGGCGGCGATTTGCGCCGTCGTCGGCATGGTCACGGGGAGCTCCTGGACGACCGCGGGCACGCTCGGCGTGGCCTTCGTCGGCATGTCGAAGGTCATGGGCCTCTCCGAGGCGGCGGCCGCCGGCGCTGTCATCTGCGGCGCGTACTTCGGTGACAAGATGTCGCCGCTCTCGGAGACGACGATCCTCGTCCCCAAGCTCGTCGGTCGGGGCCTCACGACAGGTCAGCACATCAAGAACATGTTCTGGACTGCCGGCCCCGCGATCGGCATCAGCCTCCTCATCTTCCTCGTGCTCGGTCTGACAGCGGAGCCGACCGGCGGCGTCAGCACCCAGGCGGCGCTCGACACGCTGGAAGCCGAGTTCAACATCACCGTCCTCAACCTGCTGCCGCTGGCGCTGCTCGTCGTCTTCACCATCAAGAAGGTGCCACCATTCCTGGCGATCCTCGGATCGGCGCTGTGCGCGGGCATCCTCGCGTGCTTCACCCAATGGACGGTCGTGAAGGCGTTCGTCGACGACCCGGCCCTCGGACCGGTGGCGACCGGCCTCAAGGCGATCTACGCCGCGATGGCGACTGGCTTCGTGAGCAAGAGCGGCAACCCCGCGATCGACCAGCTCTTCTCACGTGGCGGGATGGCCAGCCTCCTGACGACCGTCTGGCTGGTCCTGGGAGCGCTCGCATTCGCCGCGATCATGGAGCACGCCGGCTTTCTCGAGCGGCTCCTCCAGCCGATCGTCGAACGCGCTCCCTCGCGAGGGCGTCTCATTCTCGCCGTCAACGGCAGCGGCGTCGGGCTGAACGTGATCGCCGGCGACCAGTACGTCGCCGACGTGCTGCCGGCCCGGATGTTCCGCGGCGAGTTCGATCGGCGCGGGCTCGCGCCGCAGGTGCTCGCGCGCGCGGTCGAGGACTCCGGCACGGTGACGTCGGTCCTGGTGCCGTGGAACACGTGCGGCGCTTACATCTCGGGCGTGCTCGGCGTGTCGACCGCCTCCTACCTCCCGTACTGCTTCTTCAACTTCATCAGCCCGATCCTCGACATCGTGTACGGGTTCGTCGGCTTCAAGGTTCCCTCGGCGACGCCGACGCTGCAGGAGGGCGACGCGGCGGATCTCGCGGACGGAGGCGGCCTGGCTGCCGGCGGACGCGCGGAGTGACCACGCGCGGTCACTCCGCGGAGTGACCGCACACGATCACTCCCTCTCGGCTTCGAGCTCCCGGCGTGCTTCGAGGTTCGCGGCGTGGTCCTTCTCGGAGACCTCGGGCCAGCGTAGGTCGAGTGCTCTCACTTTTTCGACCAGCACCTGCGCGACGAGGGCCTGGGTGAGCCGTTTGTTGTCGGCCGGGATGACATACCACGGCGCCCAGGGAGTCGACGTGGCGGTCAGCGCGTCCTCGAATGCGCTCGTGTAGGCGTCCCAGTGGGCGCGCTCGGTGACGTCGGCGGCGTTGAACTTCCACTCCTTGCCGGGCGTGTCGAGCCGAGCGAGGAAGCGCTCCTTCTGCGCATCCTTCGAGACGTGGAGGAAGAACTTGACGATCTTCGTGCCGGTCCTGTCGAGATGGCGCTCGAAGGTGTTGATGTCCTCGTAGCGCTCTTGCCAGAAGCGCTCGTCGCGCTCGCCGGGCGGGAGTCGCTGCGGCTCGAGCCATGCGGGATGCACCTTGAGCGCGACGACCTCCTCGTAGTGCGAGCGGTTGAAGATGCCGATGCGACCGCGTTCGGGAAGCGCCTTCGAGATGCGCCAGAGGAAGTCGTGGTCGAGCTCCTCGGACGACGGCTTCTTGAACGAGATCACCTGCACGCCCTGCGGATTGACTCCTGACATCACATGCTCGATCGCCGAGTCCTTGCCGGCCGCGTCCATCGCTTGCAGGACGACGAGCAGCGCGTCCCTGTCGCTCGCCCACAACAGCTCCTGCGCGGCGGAGAGCTCCGCGATGCCGCGCGCGAGCGCATCCTTGGCCTGCTGCTTGAGCTCGTGCTCGGCCAGGTCCGCGAAGTCCGGCCCGCCAGTCCACCCGGGATCCCTCGACGCAAGGCCCGCCGACGTGCCGGGCTCGACGATGAGCTGTTCGAGAATTCGGGTGCGAACAGCCGCGCTCATCGCGTCGCCTCCGATCGGCTCGGGCCCGCGGCGCGGTTCTTCTCGAGCGCCATCTCGATCGGCTCTCCTGCGCGTTCTGTTCGCATTATCACTCCGTGGATCCAACCGGCTTGTCCGGGCCATGAGATTCGCATGCCGCGCCCGACGTGTATTCGCCGGGTGCACCCTTCACATTGGTGAATTGGAATGCCGCGCGTTCTGCACTACCGGCACGACTGGGCGTACGCACGCGTCAGTCGGTTGGAGCGGTGCGCCGGCTTGCCATGAGGTGGATCGACGGCCGCAAAAAGTCCTGCACCCGAGCGGGGTAGACTGGCGCCGTGAGCCGCGCCGCCAAGGAGCAGAACCGCCGCTTGTTGCGCGCGGTCGCCTGTCTCTCCGAGGAGAGATCATGACGCCGGAACGTGCCGCGGGCAGCGCAGCCGCCTCGGACAACATTACGGCGAGGATCCAGGAGTTGGGGGACTGGAGGGGCGAGACGCTCGCCCGAGTTCGCCGGCTCATCCACGACGCGGACCCTGAGATCCAGGAGGAATGGAAATGGGCGAAGGCCTCTTCCCCCGGGACTCCGGTCTGGTCTCATGACGGTGGCCTCTGCACGGGGGAGTCGTACAGGCAGGTGGTGAAGCTCACCTTCTTCCGAGGCGCCTCGCTCCAGGACCCCCAGAAGCTGTTCAACTCCAGTCTCGAGGGGAACACGCGCCGAGCCATCGACATTCGCGAAGGCGAGAAGCTCGACGAGGCCGCCTTCAAGGAATTGATCCGGTCGGCGGTGGCCGCCAACTCCGCGCCTCCGGCCCGCCGCGCATCCCCGAAGAAGTAGCCCGGGCTCGCCCGCGCGGAGCTCGTCATCGCGCAGTTGGAACGCGCCGTGGCGACGGCACGGCGGACGGCGGGGAGAAACCGAGAACGCCCGCTCGTCGTAGTTTCGACCGTGTCCAGGACTCCGCGTGGCTCAAAGGATTCGGCGCGTCGCTGCAGCGCGGAGGCAGCTGGGCTGCTCGCCGTGCGCGACGGAACCGTAGAGTCCCGCTTCCACTGCGCGGTGCGTCGACGTCGCGTCCTGTTCCAGGAGGGGGGCCTGGCTCTGTGAGCTGCCGAGATGTCCAGGAGGAGATCGCGGCCGGGCCGCCCCGTTCACCCGGAGGTCTGGCAGCGTGAGGACCGCGCTTGACGGGGCGCACGCGTTCTGGCTGCGCGCGCCCGGCTGCGGGGAGATCCGGCCGGTCACGCTGCCCGAGCCGGGGCAGAACGACGTGCTGGTGCGCACGTTGCGATCAGGCATCAGCCGCGGCACCGAGACGCTGGTGTTCCGGGGCGGTGTGCCGGCGGGCCAGTACGCCGCGATGCGGGCGCCATTCCAGGAGGGGGATTTCCCAGGGCCGGTCAAGTACGGCTACCTCAACGTCGGCGCCGTCGAGCAGGGGCCGCCCGAGCTGCGCGGTCGCACGGTCTTCTGCCTCTACCCGCACCAGACTGCCTACGTGGTGCCGGCCGCCGCCGTGACCCTCGTGCCCGAGGGCGTGCCACCCGGTCGGGCCGTGCTCGCGGGCACCGTCGAGACCGCTGTCAACGCCCTGTGGGACGCCGCGCCTCTGCTCGGCGACCGGGTCGCCGTCGTCGGGGCGGGGATGGTCGGCTGCTGCGTCGCACGCCTGCTGAGCCGGTTCCCGGCCGTGCAGGTCACGCTGGTGGACATCGATGCCGGCCGGGCCGATGTGGCAGCGGCACTGGGCGTCGACTTCGCACTGCCGGCCGACGCCGCCGACGGTCGCGACCTGGTCGTGCACACCAGTGCGACGTCCGCCGGGCTCCAGCGATCACTCGACCTGCTCGCGCCCGAGGGCACGGTCATCGACCTCAGCTGGTACGGAGACGTCGAGGTCCGGCTCTCGCTGGGGGGTGCGTTCCACTCGCGCCGCCTCGGCATCCGCGCCAGCCAGGTCGGCACCCTCTCCCCGGTCCGCAGCGAGCGCCGTACGACCGCCGACCGGATGGCACTTGCACTCGACCTGCTGCGCGACCCCGCCTTCGACGCGCTCGTCACCGGGCAGTCACGCTTCGGCGAGTTGCCCGACGTGATGGCCGGGTTGGCCGCGGGGCGCCTGCCGGCGCTCTGCCACACCATCACCTACGACGGGGGCTAGATCGTGTTCAGCGTCACCGTGCGCGATCACATGATGATCGCCCACAGCTTCCGCGGCGAGGTGTTCGGGCCTGCGCAGCGCCTGCACGGCGCAACATACGTCGTCGATGCCACGTTCCGGCGTGCGGCCCTGGACGCCGACAACATCGTGGTGGACATCGGTCGAGCCGCCGAGGAGCTGCGCGCTGTGCTGGCCGAGCTCAGCTACCGCAACCTCGACGACGAGGCGGCCTTCGCGGGGACGAACACCTCCACCGAGGCGCTCGCTCAGGTGGTCGCAGATCGACTCGCAGACAGCGTGCGCGCCGGCGCCCTGGGCGACAGCGCTCGGGAGCTCGAAGGGTTGGTCGTCACGCTGCACGAGTCGCACATCGCCTGGGCGAGCTACGAGCGGCCGCTGTGAAGGACGTGCACGTTGTCGTACCGGATGGAATCGACGACCCGGCGCGGCCGAGCGGGGGCAACGTCTATGACCGTCATGTCTGCCGCGGGCTCGGCTCCATCGGCTGGTCGGTGCACGAGCACGCCGTGGCCGGCAGCTGGCCGCGGCCCGACGCGGCGTCGTGCACGGCCCTCGCCGGCATCGTCCAGCGGATCCCGGACGACTCTGTCGTGCTGCTCGACGGCCTCGTGGCCTCTGCGGCGCCCGAGGTGCTGGTCCCGCAGGCGAGCCGCCTGCGGTTGGTCGTCCTCGTGCACATGCCGCTGGGCGACCGTCAGGCAGACGACGGGGCCCGTACGAAGGAATGCGTCGTCCTTTCGGGAGCTGCTGCCGTCGTCACGAGCAGCGCGTGGACACGGCGCCGGCTGCTGGAGCTGTACGCGTTGCCGGCCGACCGCGTGCACGTCGCCGAGCCTGCCGTCGCCGCAGCCGACCTCGCAACCGGGAGCGCGGCCGGCGGGACGCTGCTCTGCGTCGCGGCGGTGACCTTCGACAAGGGGCATGACCTGCTGCTGGACGCCCTGGCGACGATGACCGACCTGTCCTGGCAGTGCGAGTGCGTCGGCAGCCTGGAGCGCGACCCGGCGTTCGTCGAGGGTCTCCGCCGCCGCTCACTGGACGGCGGGCTGGGCGACCGGGTGCGCTTTCCGGGGCCACGGACCGGAGCCGACCTCGACCGCAGCTACGCCGCGGCGGACCTGCTGGTGCTGGCGTCGCGCGCGGAGACGTACGGCATGGCCGTCACGGAGGCTCTGGCGCGTGGCCTGCCCGTCGTCGCAACCGAGGTCGGCGGGCTGACCGAGGCCCTCGGCCACGGCGCCGACGGGATGCGGCCGGGGCTGCTGGTCCCGTCCGGCGACCCTGCGGCACTCGGCGATGCGCTCCGGGCCTGGCTCGGCGACGCCGAGCTGAGAGGGCGATTGCGCAGCGCCGCACGCGAGCGGCGCGAGTCGCTCTCCGGCTGGTCGACCACGACGTCCGTCCTCGCGGGCGTCCTGGCCGGGGCGGCGCGATGATCGTCGAGGAAATCCGGGTCAGCCCGGGATGGCTTGCCCTGCGCGAGCCTGCCGACGCCGCAGCCCGTGCGCACGAGCTCGTCGACCATCTCGGGCGACACTTCTCCGCGACCGGTTGCCAGGTGATTCACGACCTCGGCTGCGGTACCGGTGGGATGGGCCGCTGGCTCGTGCCACTTCTGAGGGGGCCGCAGCACTGGGTCGTGTACGACCGGGACGCCGACCTGCTCGAGGTTGCCGTCGCGGACCTCCCCGGCCCGGCCGCCGACGGGGCCGAGGTCACACTCGAGGCGAGACAGTCCGACATCACCCGGCTGGAGCCGGGCGATCTCGGCGGCGCGACCCTCATCACCGCCTCGGCGCTGCTGGATCTGCTGACCGGGGACGAGCTGGCAGGGCTGGTCACCCTCTGTGCCGGGGCAGGCTGTCCCGTGCTCCTGACCCTGTCCGTCACGGGTCGCGTCGACCTGAGCCCGGCGGATCCGCTGGACTCCCGCGTGGCCGCCGCATTCGACGCCCATCAGCGCCGCACGACAGCGCGAGGCCGCCTACTCGGCCCGGACGCCGTCGCGTTCGCGCTCGAGGAGTTCGGCCGGCTGGGCGCCGAGGTCCTCGTCCGGCCCAGCCCCTGGCGGCTTGGCGACCTCGAGGCCGACCTGGCGGCGGAGTGGCTCGCCGGGTGGGTGGGTGCTGCGTGCGAACAGCAGGTCGAACTGGCCGCCGAGACCGACGCATACGCATGCCGACGTTTGGCGGAGGCAACAGCTGGACAGCTTTCCGTCACCGTGGACCACGCCGATCTGCTGGTTCTGCCCCGACGACAGCGCCGTCGAGCAGATCGGGCACCAGGATGAGCCGGACCGCGTGGGTATGGGCCCGCTTCGCGGGCGCCGCGGTGACGCTCACCGTCCTGGTCTGGCGCCTGGGCGCGGGCCCGTTCCTCGACGGCGTCCGCTCGGTCGACGGCCGGGCGCTGGTGGCCTCGGCAGCCCTCGCGGTGCTGACCACCGTGTGCTGCGCCTGGCGGTGGAAGATCGTGGCCCGTGGTCTCGGCATCGACCTGACGCTGCCCGCTGCCGTGGCGGCGTACTACCGCTCGCTGTTCCTCAACGTCACGCTGCCCGGCGGGGTCGTGGGCGATGTCCACCGCGGCATCAGCCACGGTCGCGACGTGAGCGATGTCGGCCGCGCGTTGCGCGCCGTCGCGTGGGAACGCTCCGCCGGTCAGGTCGTGCAGGCCGTCCTGACCGTGGTTGTTCTCCTCATGCTGCCGTCGCCCGTGCGCTCGTCCATGCCGCTGATCGTGATCGCAATCGCCGTGGCAGTGCTCGGCGTCGTGCTCGTGGCTCGGGCGCGACCCGGTGGCCATCGGTCCCCGTGGGCGCGATTCCGGAGCGCAGTGGCACGCGACATCCGCGACGGCCTGATTGCCCGGAGGGCGTGGCTGGGCATCGCGCTCGCGTCTGCGCTGGTGGTCGCCGGCCACGCGGTGACCTTCCTGATCGCCGCGCGGACGGCGGGCACCACGGCGCCGGCCTCGCGGATGCTGCCGCTCGCGTTGCTCGTGATGCTGGCCATGGTGCTGCCAAGCGTCGCCGGCTGGGGGCCGCGCGAGGGCGTGACGGCATGGGTGTTCGGCGCAGCCGGCCTGGGTGCGGACCGAGGTGTCGCCACCGCCGTCGTCTACGGCGTCATGGTGCTCGTCGCCAGCCTGCCAGGTGCCGTCGTCCTTGTCGTGGCGTGGTTCCGTCCTACCCATGGCCTGGAGCGGCCCGAACCGGCGCTTCCGCGACGGGCCCCGGTCGCCGTGCGGCCGGACGGAGTGCCACATGGCTGAGCGCCCGTACACCCTTCTCAGTTGCGCCCTGTCGATCGACGGCTATCTCGGCAGCGCGGCGCCGCAGCGCCTCGCGCTGTCGAACGACGCCGACTTCGACCGGGTCGACGCCGTGCGCGCGTCCTGCGACGCGATCATGGTGGGCGCCGGCACGGTGCGGACCGACAACCCGCGGCTGCTGATCCGCTCGCAGACCCGCCGCGACGAGCGGACGGCCCGCGGGCTCGCGCCGTCGCCGATCAAGGTCACCGTGACCGAGCGGGTGGATCTGGACGCGTGCTCCGCCTTCTTCACCACCGGCGACACCGAGAAGCTCGTCTACTGCCCGAGCCCGCGGGTGGCCGATGCCCGCGCGCGACTCGGGCCGGTGGCCACGGTGGTCGACGCCGGCAGGCCGGTGGAGATGCGCAGGATCAGCGAGGACCTCGGAGCCCGCGGCGTGCAGCGGCTGATGGTCGAGGGCGGCGGCAAGGTGCACACGCAGTTCCTGTCCGACAACCTCGCCGACGAGCTGCAGCTCGTCGTCGCGCCCTTCTTCGTCGGCGACTCACGCGCGACGCGGTTCGTGAGCGACGGCCGCTTCCCGTGGAACCCCGAGCGACGCGCGACGCTCGCCGGAGTCCGGCAGATCGGCGACATGGTGCTGCTGCGCTACGCGCTCTCGCCACGCTTCCGGGCCGGCTGACCGCGGAAACCGATGGCGCTGCCACTGCCCACCGCGACGATCCGCACCCAGGTGTCGGTGCCCCTGCGGTTCGCCGATGGGTACGCCACGGCGGCTCGAGTATTCAGCTTCGACGGGCTCGTCGACGGCCAGGAGCACCTCGCCTTCGCGCTGGGCGATCGGGTCGCCGCTGCCGAGTCCGGCGGCCGCGGGCCGGCACCGCTGGTGCGGCTGCACAGCGAGTGCCTGACAGGCGACGTGTTCGGCAGCCAGCGCTGCGACTGCGGGCCGCAGCTGCGCGAGGCCGTGGAGCGCATCGCCGACTCCGGTGGCTTCCTCTTGTACCTGCGGCAGGAGGGCCGTGGCATCGGCCTGTACGCCAAGCTCGACGCCTACGCGTTGCAGGACACGGGGCTGGACACCTACGAGGCGAACCTTGCGCTGGGCCATGGCGAGGACGAACGGAGCTATCTCGTCGCCGCGCAGATGCTGAAGGCGCTGGGAGTGTCGCGGGTCGCCCTGCTCAGCAACAACCCCGACAAGGCCCGGCAGCTCCGCCGGTTCGGGGTGACCGTCGCCGCGCGGGTGCCGACGCGCGTGCACCTGTCCGCCGCGAACGCCCGCTACCTCGTGACGAAGGCGCGAAGGGGCGCGCACACGCTCGACGTCCCGCTGTCAGCGGGGTGAGAGCGCTCTCTGTTGCGTTCCCGGGCGCCGCAATATTCTCAGCTTCGATGCTGCCGGAACGGGACCTCGAAGACCGACGCGAAGAGCCGGGCGAACACGATCGTCAGCGGCACCGCCAAGGCGAGCGAGACGAGGAAGGCCGGGACACCCTGGCGGACCCGGCCGGCCACGACCTCCTCGTAGACGACGACGACGATCGGTCCGTGCGTCAGGTAGAGACTGTAGGACGACGAGCCGAGGCTGCGCAGCGGCCGCGTATCGAGCAGCCGCAGCAGCGAAGACGGATGGCCGGTCGCCAGACCGGCCAGGAGGCATGCGACGGCTGGGCCCAGCGCGAGGTCGACCCAGAAGAGGTGGTCGAGCGTCCACACGGAGCCCTGCCACCAGATCGTCGCGAGCACGGGCGCCGCGGCGGCGAGCGCGAGCCACGCCCACGGCCACGACCTGCGAGCCCTGCTCGCGCCCACGATGCCGGCGGCCAGGACGCCGACCGCGAACAGCGCGGCGAGATCGGGTGGCGACTGGATCACGAAGACGTCCAGGCGGGAGACGTGTGGACCCAGGATGCCCACTGTCGCCACGACGAGCGTGACGGTGGCGACCATGGCGATGGCGCCCCAACGTCGCACCATCAGCAGCAACAGGGGGAACGCGACGTAGAGCTGGGCCTCGACGGCCATCGACCAGAACGCTCGGTTGGGGGTTGGCGCGCCGATGAGGTTCTGCACGAGCAGGCCGTTGACGACGACCGACTTCACGTCGGGCGTCCCCTGACCGGGCGGCGGGACGACCAGCCACGCCACGGCGAGGCTGAAGACGAGGGCGGCCCAGTACGGCGGCAGGATGCGCCGGGCCCGCCGCAGCGCAAACCGGGAGACGCCGTCGAGCCGCCAGCCGTGGCGGGCCGGCGACAGGGCCAGCGAGAAGCCGGACAGCACGATGAAGACGACGACCGCGAACCTCCCGTAGATGAACCAACTGGCCCAGAACGGTGCCCGGTTCACGGGGTAGCCGGGGAATGCGCGCAGGAAGACGTGGTTCACCACCACGAACAGCGCGGCCAGGCCCCGCACGCCGTCCAGGCCGGCCAGCCGCCGGGCCGGAGGGCTGGCGGCTGCAGGTGCCGAGGCGGCGCGCGCAGGCTCCAGCACGCCCTCGGGCGCACGAAGAGCGACGACGGCGCTCGGTGCCACCTCCGCATCATCGGACGTGTCGGCCGTCACGTCCAGGTTTGCGCTCACGACGAGCTGGCGGGTCGCCCGTTACGAGCCGAATGCGCCGAGGAAGCGGTTGCGGAAGGCGTCCATCCGCCAGACCGGCGCGTTCGGGCTCGGCCGCAAGCCGTCCTGCCAGCCCCACCGGGCGATCCTGTCCATCACCCTCGGGTCGTGGGCGATGACCGAGATCGGCACATCGTGACTCGGGTTCTCCCCGGTGATGATCTTGGCGGGCTGATGGTCGCCCAGGACGATGAGCACGAGATTGTCGTTGCCGTAGTTCTGCACCCAGGAGACCAGGGCGCTCATGGTGTACCGGACGGACCGGCCGTACGACGCACGTACCCGTTGGAGGTCGCCGAAGAGCGCGGACCGTGTCACGGTGTCGACAGGCTGGTGCTTGAAGACCGAGCCGTCGCCGACGTCGCTCCAGGGGATCAGCCGGGGAATGCGCGTCCAGGGCGTGTGGCTCGACACCAGGTCGACCTCCGCGAAGAGGGGGCGACGCGCGCGCTTCGCCAGCTCGAGGCGCTGCAGGGCCAGGAGGACGTACTGGTCGGGCATGGAGGCGTACGAGTACTTCGGTCCGTGATACCCGACGTTACGCCGGTCGTAGAGCTTGTCGTAGCGGTAGAACGACGTCCCTTCCGGCCAGGCGCGGTTGTTCGACGGCACGTCACCGACGGTCCGCCACCCGGCCCGCTTGAACGCCTTGGTAAGTGTGAGGCGGTCGGTCTTGACGAGCTGGTCGTAGCGCAGCTGGCTGTCGACCCAGACCCCCGACTGCAGGGTGGAGTGCGCCAGCCAGCTGAGGCCGCCGAACGTCGACGAGGTGACGAAGGCGCTCCGGGAGGAGAAACCGGCGGCCCGCAGTTGCTTGGTGCCTTTGTCGATGGTCGCGTCGACTCCTGGCGCGAACGACGAGTCCTGGACTGCGCTCCTCCCGTAGCTCTCGACGAATATGAGCAGGACATCCTTGCCGCGCAGGCCGGTCAGCAGCTTGTTGCCAGGCGTGTCGCGGAAGCGATCGTGACGGATCTCGTCGGCGAAGATCGCGTGGTCCTGGACGCCGGCCTGCACAGCACGGACCTCGTCGAGGGCCAGGCCGGCTGCGCTCGTGGAGGCAATGGGCGCGTCGGAAACGAGCTGCGCGCCGAATACCCAGCAGAGCACCCAGACGGCGCCGAGCGCCGTGACGGCCGGGAGCGACCACCGGCGGTGGCGGGCCGCGACGCGCGTCAGGCGAAGCACCGCCAGCGTTGTGAGCACGAGCACCCCGACGCCGAACACCGCCGCCCCGGCGACGACCAGATTCGCTTCCGTCCGGCCGATCGAGTCGCGGAGTGTCTCGATGCCGATCCCGGCCATGCTCGTGTCGGCAACGGGGTTGAAGGGCCGGTCGAAGGTCGCGAAGAACCCCATGTTGAGGACCTTCACGATCACCAGCACACCAAGAGCCGGTCCGACGACGCAGGCCAGGAGGCGCTGGATGGTGGGGGGCAGGACGAGGGCCAGGGCGATGACGACGAGCCCCTCGAGCGGGACCCTCGCAAACCCGCTGAGCGTGAGCTGACTCGTCTGGTCCGGAGCGACCAGGGCGCCCCACACGAGCGGGACGGCGAGGATCGTGAGCACTGCGGCGATACCTGTTCGCACGGGTCCGCTTTCGTGCCGGTCCGGAACCGCCGCCACACGACTGTGCGCAGCGTTCCGGTGTTTCCACAGCCACCCCACGTCGTGGCCGAACGACTCGGCAAGCAGGGCAAGCGCGACGAGCAGGGCAGCTTGGGTCAGGGCCAGCGGCAGGACGCCCGCAGCGGCGATCGCCAGCACAATCCCTTGAGTGGCAGCGACGACCTTGCGCCAGTGGCGCGGCGGCAGCTGCTCTCGCATCCAGGGCAGCAGCCAGCCCGCTACGAGAAACGCGTAGCGTGCCGCGCCGATCGCGAGCACCCAGACGCCGGCCGAGCGGGCGACGTACACGCTGAGGACCAAGATGAGGAACGCGTCGACCTCACCGTCGCAGAGCGCGCCCAACGGGGTCGCCGTCCGTGTGCGCCGCACCATCCAGCCGTCGACCGCGTCCAGCACGAGTGCGACGGCCGCGAGTGTCACCAGCACCGCGACCTCTGCGGAGTGGTCGAACGAGTCCACGGTCAGCGCCGCGACGCCGACGGCGAGCGAGGCCCGGGCAAGGGTCACCCAGTCGGCCGGCCCGAGCCGGTCGTGGCGGTAGCGGGCGATGCCGCGTGCCAGTGCCGCATTCATGATCAGCCCGCAGGTGACTCCGACGACCCAACCGGCGCGGCTGAGGCCGACTGTGCCCGCGAGAGCGGCGAGCAGCAGCGCTTGGGCGATCAGCCCGGTCGCCGGGCCGGCTTGAACCGTTCGCAACCGCTCCTGCGTGTTCGTGGCCACCTCGGGCAGTACGGGACACACCGTGTTCCGGTTTTCGGGGCCGGTGGGAAGGTGAGGCTAACGATCCTTGAATGTGAGCGCGTGAAGGCGCCATGAAGCAGGACGAGCGCGCTCCGTTCGTCCAGGCCCTGCGCGGAGCCCGCGTGCGAGCGTACTCCCCCGGCGAATTCGTCGAGCAGGAGAGCTTCATGCTCGCCGGAGAGATCCGGGACCTGGCGCGTCAGGCAGGCATCGCACCCGCAGTCTCCGTACTGGACCTGTGCTGCGGAGTAGCCGGGCCTGGACGGTTCATCACTCGGGAGCTGGGTTGCTCCTATCTGGGAGTGGACTTCAGCTCGAGCGCCATCGACATCGCACGTGAGAGCGCGGGCGACCTTCCCTGTCGCTTCGAGGTCCGGCGGATCCCCCCGCTCCCTCGCGGCCCGTTCGACGTGGTGCTCCTGCTCGAGACAATGCTGGCTTTTCCCGAAAAGCAGCCGCTGCTGCAGGAGGTCTCCCGGGCGCTCGCGACCGGCGGGCGGTTCGCCTTCACCCTGGAGGAGGGCCTGCCCCTCACGGAGGCAGAGCGGGAGCGCATGCCTGACGCCGACACGGTCTGGCTCATGCCGCTGCCGGAGATGCTCACCTCTCTGGAGCGGGTCGGGCTGGTCGTCCGCTGGCAGGAGGACTGCAGCCGGTCCCACCGTGCGGTCGCGGACGCGCTGCTCGGCGCGTTTGCCGCCGATGCCACTGAGATTGCCGCGCAGATCGGGCGCCGGGCACTGGAGGAACTGCTGGCCGCCCACCGGCTCTGGAGCGTGTGGCTGCGGGATGGACGTGTCCGCAAATTCGCATTCGTCGCGGAGAAGACGGAGACGCCACGCACGACTGCCGTGGACGTCGCAGCGCCGGGTGGCAGCTGATGGCACTGATGCCGAGGCCGTAGAGCCGATCCGTTCGATCCCTACTCGGCCCATCCCACGCGAGGCGTCACACCCCGGCGCGTGCCAGGACAGCTGGCGCTTGGGCTTGCTGGGGCACGTCGCAGACGCCGCCGGCGCAAACCTCGAAGGCCGGATCCTTGCCCGTCCATCCGCGCCGCACCATTCGACCGTGGATTTGTGGTCCATGCCCGCGGGCGCCGGTTCCTGCGTGCGCTCGGACGGGCGGGTGCCGCCGCCCCCACATGGTGGATACGGAACGTCGGGGTAGGCGTCGATACAACGCCGTATGGCATTGGATGACGAGCCTCCGCACGATTACGAGAGGTCCGCGGCTGTGGAAGCTTGGGTCGAGGCGTTCGACGGCGAGATCGTGCAGTGCGGCGATTTCGCCGCAACCGTCAGAACGATGTCGGCGAACGGCTGCTTCGACGTCCGCGCTGTCGTCGAGCGATGGATCCTGGCGAATCCCACCGGCAACGTGGCCGTCCCGCGCCCGCAGCTCGTGCTCGAGGAACCCGTGCCCGTGCCCGTTCAGCCCGTGCTCCGGGAAGCCCCAGCGCTCGCGGCGGCTCCCGCGCCGCCGCCGGAACCGGCGTTGCAGGCGGAGCCGACCTCGCAAAGGCCCGTCGTCGATCCCTCCCCCGAGATCGCTCATTTCCACAGCCTCTTGCAGGGCGGAATCGATCGCGCGCAGATCTACGAGGCCTTCCCGGCGTTCCGGCTGGTGATCGACGAGGCCGTCGTCCAGTACGAGGCAGCCGCGCCGATTCTGAGTGAGGCCCCGACGGGCCCGACTCGCCAGGATCTCGATGACGAGATCCGTCGCACAAGGCACGAACTCGAGGAATCCGCCAAGCGTGGCCGGCGGCGCTGGCGCTCGCGCGGTTGACGAACTCGCGCCGGACCGGCGCTGGACGTTGCGCGGGGCTCACGAGGTCGCGTTCGCCGTCCTGCCAGCCGACGATCCGGCGTCGTCCGCAGGTCGGACGCCCCGTGCGAGGGCATGCCCGTCTGCGTGCGTGAGATGCGCGATCTCGGAGTCCGGGCGGTGCAGTCACAGGAGCCGCACGGGGTCGCCCACGCGCACAGCGCCCGTCGACACCACGTCGCCGACGACGCCGATCGGCAGCGGCTCCGTGGTCTCGATCTCGCGCCGGTAGGTTGCGAGCACGCCGAGCGTGTCGAAGTCGCGTTGCCCGCTCACCGGATCGCAGGTGGTCACGACGCAGCGCCCGACGTTGCCGTGCGGCTGCACGATCGCGTCCCCCATCTGAATTCGCCGGCCGATCCACGCGTCCTCTGCGTACGGCGCGACGCCGTCGACCTCGAAGAGCATGCGGAAGCGCCGGGAGTCGAGCGCCTCGACGCCGCCCGTGCGCGCGAGGTCGGCAACCGATGCGGCGGAGATGATGCTGATGCTTGCGCCGGCTCCGCGATCGCTGGCCGCGCCGGGCTCGTCCGACATCACGAGGCGGAGGTCGATGCCCGACCAGTCCGAGAGCGCCGCGTTCCATGGGCCCGCGACGAGGCGCCCGGCGGCGGGCCGGCCGGAGAAGACGGTCTCGATGGGCTCGCCGAGCTCGAGTGCGCCGGCGATGACGTCTCCGCCCGGAAACTCGAGCGCCAGCGTCGCCGTCTCGACATCGAGACGGCTGCCGACGAGCGACAGGCGCATCGACGTCTTTCCGTTGACGAGTCGTCCGGCCGCGTCGACGAGATGCAGCCGGCGGTTCTCGGCCACGCCGTTGGCGCCGACCTGCACCGCGTCGACCCTCCGGACTGCGAGGCCCTTGACCACGGCGATGGAGATCCTCGAGACGCGCGCTTCACCGGTCACCTCGCGAAGCCTAGACGGCGCTCATCCAGCCGCCGCCTGACCGCACGCTCGCGCCTGCCTGCCGGCCAGGCGATGTGAGATCATGGCCCGCCGCCGATGATCCACGACCCTGCGCTCGAGACGATGGACAGGACGCGGCTCGCGGCGCTCCAGGGCGAGCGCCTCGGCGCCCTGGCGCGCTACGTCTACGAGCGCGTCCCGCCGTATCGCGAGCGCTTCGACGAGGCCGGCCTGGAGCCCGACCGGATCCACTCGCTGGACGACCTGCGGCGGCTGCCGTTCACGCGCAAGGATGACCTGCGCGAGCACTATCCGTTCGGGCTGTTCGCCGTGCCGCGCGAGCAGGTCGTGCGCCTCCACGGGTCGTCCGGGACGACCGGCAAGCCGACCGTCGCCGGGTACACGCGCGCGGATCTCGGCGTCTTCGCCGAGGTCACGGCGCGTTGCCTCGCGATGCTGGGAGCGGAGCCCGGGATGCTGTTCCACAATGCCTTCGGCTACGGCCTGTTCACGGGCGGGCTCGGGTGGCACTACGGCGCCGAGCGGCTCGGCCTGACGGTCGTGCCGGTCTCCGGCGGCATGACCGAGCGCCAGGTGCTGCTGATCACCGACTTCCGGCCGGATGTGATCGGGTGCACGCCGGGCTATGCGCTGACCCTCGCGCAGGAGTTCGCCCGGCGGGGCATCCACCCCGACGACATCAGCCTGCGCTTCGCCGCTGTCGGCGCGGAGCCGTGGTCGGAAGCGATGCGGGCCGAGATCGACAGCGGCCTCGGCGTGCTCACGAGCAACACCTACGGCCTGTCCGAGATCATCGGGCCGGGTGTCTCCGCCGAGTGCATCGAGGAGCGCAGCGGCTCGCACGTCAACGAGGATCACTTCCTGCCCGAGGTCGTCGACCGCGAGAGCGGCGAGCAGCTGCCCGAGGGCGAGACCGGAGTACTCGTCTTCACCGCCCTGACCAAGCAGGCGCTGCCGCTCATCCGCTACTGGACGGGCGATCTCGCGAGCCTCTCGTCGGAGCCGTGCAGCTGCGGTCGTACGCTGGTGCGCATGAGCCCGATCCGTGGCCGCACCGACGACATGCTGATCATCCGCGGCGTGAACGTCTTCCCGACGCAGGTCGAGGACGTGCTCGGCCGCGTGGAGGAGCTGTCGTCCCACTACCAGCTCGTCGTCCGCCGCGACGGGGCGATGGACGAGGTCGAGGTGCGGGCGGAGGCGACCGGCGACTTCTTCCGCGCCGTCGGGATCGACGTCCTTTCGGACGAGGCCGTGGAGGCCGATCACGCGGTGGGCGAGCTGCGCGGGCGCGTCTCCGACCTGATCAAGAGCACGATCGGCTGCTCGATGAAGGTCAGCATCGTCGCGCCGGGCGCGGTTCCGCGCTCCGAGGGCGGCAAGCTCGCGCGCGTGGTCGACAGGCGGTCGACCTAGCGCATGGTGCGCGTACGCACGGAATCCGACGTCGTGTGGGCCGACCATCTGAGGGCCGAGGCGGCGTCGATCTATCGCGACCTGACCGACGGCTTGCGCAAGCAGATGCGCGTCTCCGAGCTCGTCTACGCGGCCGCCGAGCGGTTTCCCGAGCACCTTCCCAGCCGGGCGGCGATCGCCGCCGAGCGCGAGCTGCTGCAGAAGGACAAGCAGGGACTGGAGATCAACCAGGGGATCTTCGTCGCGCATGTCCTCGCCGAACCGCAGGCGGGCTTTCACCTCCTGCACTCGATGTCGCAGCCGACCGCAGAGGCCGTCGCGCGGCTCGCGGAGTTCCAGCGCGGCGGCAGCGTCGACCTCGGCCCCATGCGTGTCGACCGCGAGGACGACATCGGCCACGTGACGGTGCAGAACCACGCGTTCCTGAACTCCGAGGACGATGCTTCGACCGCCGCGCTCGAAGTTGCGATCGACCTCGTGCTGCTCGACGACAGCATCCGCGTCGGGGTGCTGCGCGGCGGGCCGGCCACCCACCGCAAGTACGCGGGCCGTCGCATCCTCGGCTCCGGCATCAACCTGACGCACCTCTACAAGGGCCAGATCTCGCTGGTCGAGTTCATGCTCGAGCGCGAGCTCGGGCTGGTGTCGAAGATGTATCGCGGCCACGATCTGGCTCCCTTCGACGCGGGCGTGCTCGAGCATCGCCGGGAGAAGCCCTGGATCGCCGCCGTCGACAGCTTCGCGATCGGCGGCACCTGCCAGTGGCTCCTGGTCATGGACTACGTCGTTGCCGAGCAGGGCTCGTACTTCGTGCTGCCGGCGCGCAAGGAGGGGATCATCCCCGGCTGCGCCAACCTCAGGCTCCCGCGCTTCGTCGGCGAGCGGATCGCCCGCCAGGCGCTGTTCTTCAACCGCACGTTCCCGGCGGACAGCCCCGAGGGGCTGATGCTGGCCGACGAGGTGGTGCCCACCGGCGACATGGCCGCCGCGATCCGGCACGCGGCGTCGGAGGTCATCAGCGCCGGCACGACGAGCCTCAACGGCAATCGGCTGGCGCTTCGGCAGGTACAGGAGCCGCTCGACCTGTTCCGCCGCTACATGAGCAACTACTCCCAGCAGCAGGCGTACTGCCTCTACAGCCCCGCGCTGATCGACAACCTGGAGCGCAACTGGGATGCCAGCAACCGGTAGACCTCTGCCTCTTGACGGGGTGCTGTCGCATTCGTGACCCACTGAGGCTTTCTGAGTGCTACCGTTCAAGGTGCACGCGAGCGAGTACCGAGGTTGCGCCTTTCCGCGCTTTCTCTGCCCGTTCTGGATATGGCAGAGGAGGTGTTACATAAATGGCAACCGGAACCGTCAAGTGGTTCAACGATGCGAAGGGGTATGGCTTCATTACCCCTGACGCAGGCGGTAAGGACCTGTTCGTCCACCACAGCGCAATCGCCGGCGACGGATTCAAGTCGCTCGCCGAGGGCGCGAAGGTCGAGTTCGAAGGCGTCGAGGGTCAGAAGGGCCCCGAGGCAAAGAACGTGACGCTGATCTAGAGATCCGGATACTCGAGCGGAGGCGCGACTCGCGTCTCCGCTCAACCCGTATCCCATCTCACGTGCGGCCGGCCCGCCCCGGAGTACTTCTACCATCACGGCGGTGACGCTCTCGGCCCACGACTCGCTCGTCCTGCTCGCCCTGCTGGTGGCCGGGACGGCATTGCTGGTGCTGGCACCCGTGGTGCGGATCCCGTATCCGATCCTGCTCGTGCTCGGCGGCCTCGGCATCGGGTTCCTGCCCGGCGCGCCGCATCTCTCGCTGCAGCCGGAGCTCGTGCTCGTGGGCTTTCTGCCGCCGTTGCTCTACTCGGCGGCGTTCTTCACCTCGCTGCGAGATCTACGCACCAATGCGCGGCCGATCTCGCTGCTCGCGGTCGGTCTCGTGCTCGTCACGATGCTGACGGTGGCCGCGGTCTGCCACGCCTTCATAGGAGGGCTGTCCTGGCCCGTCTGCTTCGTCATCGGCGCGATCGTGGCGCCCACCGACGCCGTGGCGGCCACGGCGATCGGCTCGCGTCTCGGCTTGCCCCGCCGCATTGTGGCGCTGATCGAGGGCGAGAGCCTGATCAACGACGCGACCGCGCTCGTCGCCTACAGCTTCGCCGTGACGGCGGTCGTGGCAGGCACCTTCTCGCTCTGGCACGCAACGTGGCGCTTCGCCCTCGACGTCGTCGGCGGCGTCGCGATCGGCCTCGCCGTCGGCTACCTCCTGCGCCAGTTCCGGCGGCGCATCAACCACTCGCCGACCGAGATCGCGATCGCGCTCCTGTCAGGCTACTTCGCCTACCTGCCGGCCCAGGCGGCGGGCGTGTCCGCCGTTCTGGCCGTGGTCACCGTCGGCGTCTACGTGGGCTGGTACACGCCGGAGCTGACGACCGTGCAGACGAGACTCCAGGGTGACGCCGTCTGGGAGATCCTGACCTTCCTGCTGAACGCACTCCTGTTCGGCCTGGTCGGCCTGCAGTTGCGGCCCATCCTCGACTCGCTGCACGGGCGCTCGACCGGCTCACTGCTTGCAGACGGCGCGATCATCAGCCTGGCTGTGATCATCACGCGACTGGTGTGGGTGTTCCCGGCGACCTACCTCCCGAGGTGGATGTCGAAGCGCATCCGCGAGCGCGATCCCTACCCGCCCTGGCAATACCCGGCGGTGATCGGCTGGGCCGGCCTGCGCGGGGCCGTCTCCCTGGCGGCCGCGCTCGCGATCCCGCTCACGACCGACGCTGGCACCCCGTTTCCGCAGCGCTCCTTCCTGATCTATCTGGCCTTCTGCGTGATCATCGCCACGCTCGTCTTCCAGGGGCTCACGCTCCCCGCAGTGATCCGCCTGCTGAAGCTCGAGGACGACGGCACCTCCGAGAAGGAGGAGACCAAGGCGCGCATCCACGCGGCCGAAGCGGCGCTGGTGCGTCTGGAGGAGCTCGCCGGCGAGGACTGGGTGCGGCCCGACACGGTCGAGCGCATGCGCGGCGCGTACCGCTTCCGTGCGAGCCGCTTCGCTGCTCGCTTCGACGACGAGGATGACGGCGCGATCGAGGAGCGCTCGCAGAACTACCAGCGGCTGCGGCGCGAGCTGCTGGACGCCGAGCGGAACGCCGTCGTCGATCTCCGCAGGCAGGGCCGCATCAACGACGCGGTCATGAACCGGGTGCAGCGCGACCTCGACCTCGAGGACGCGCGGCTCGACGTCTGAGGTCTCAGGCGTCCGGGAACGGGATGGCGCTGAGCAGCGGCCAGCCCCCGGGGGCTCCCGCCGTGCGGGCCACGGCGGTGCAGTCGAGCGGCACGCGCAGCGCGTCGAACGCCGCGAGGTAGACGGGCTTGGGCTGGCCCGCCGCGTCGAGCCAGCCGTAGCGCACCCACGGGTCGGGCGTGACTCCCAGCGGCACCGGGTGATCATGGAAGCCCCAGAAGACGAAGCCGGCGAGCCCCGGCGTGCAGCGTGCGAGCTCGATCGCCTGCGCGGTCCACGCAGCCTGATTCTCGGCGCCGGCATCGTCCGAGGACCAGCCGAATTCCGAGACGATCACGGGTACCCCGGCGAGGCGCGCCAGCGCGGGCACGTCGAGCAGGTCGATGCGGTGCGCCGGATCGCGCACCGCGAGCGGCCCGTCGCGCAGCGGGTATGGGTGGATGCCGAAGAAGTCCATCGGAACGCCATCGGCGTGCAGTCGCGCGGCCCAGACAGCGGGGTCGCGCCCCAAGTCGCGATAGCGCGCGAGATTGGCGGCCGCGACCTGCGCTGCGGGATTGCCCTCGTGCACCCCTGTGTAGACCGCCCGCGCCATTGGCTCGTAGGCCTCCAGGGTGTTGGGCACGGCGAACATGCGCACGTTGGGCTCATTCCAGTCGTAGAACAGGCGCACCTGCCGGTAGCGGAGCGCGGTGGCGTAGGCGAAATCGCCCAGATCCTGCGCGTTGAGCGGCCAGGCGTTCGGCGACGCGCCGCCGTTCGCCCACGCCGGGACGTGCCAGAACGCGAGTTGCACGGCCAGCCCGGCGCGGCCGTAGCGGGCCAGGTCGGCGTCGAGCGCAGCCCAGTCATAGGCCGGGTCGCGGGGATCGCGCGGGTTCACGGGGCGCCGGGTCGCGATCGCGGCCCAGTCGGCGTACTGGCGGGCGGACGAGACGCCCAGCGCGTGTGCCACGAGCAGTTCCGAGGGGAACGCCCGCTGCGCTGCGTCGTCGCTGATCGCGAACGGCACCCCCTGCGGGTTCGCGGTGGTGGCGTCGCGCTGCGCCGGCGGGCCCGCGCCCGCGCCGCCGCCGACGAGCAGGAGGAGCGAGAGCAGGATTTGGGCGAGGGCATCCACGCAGAAGGCGGCCGGCGTCGCGAGCGGAGCGCGGCCGACGCTCCTTCCGTGCGCCGCCGGTCACCGGACGATAGCGCCGCGCGTGCCCAACTCGGCCTCGACGACGTCTCGTTCGAATTCATCATCCCCGTGAAAAGGCTCCGGCCGGCGTCGCTGAGAGCGGCGCCGGCCGGGAACCTCCGCCCCTACGGGGTGTCTGCGGTGATCTTCCCGAAGAGCCCGTGCATCTCGTCGTTCGGTCCTGCCGCGAAGTAGAGCGTCGTCGTCGGCCCGGCGACTGCGCCGTTGCCGAAGCCGATGCCCCAGAGGCCGTCGATCCAGACGGGCTGCTTCTTGTTCGTGAGCAGCCGCCCCGACCACTTCCAGCGACCCTTGTGGTCCTGCCGGAACGTGTTGATGTAGCCGTCGCCGAAGTTGCCGACGAGCAGTGCGCCCGAGGCCTTGCCGAAGCCGGTGGAGGGCGCCCAGGCCAGGCCCCACGGTGCGTTCAGCTTGCCGCCGGTGGCCACGCGGGCCACGAGCTTGCCGTCTGTGGTGTACTCGTCGACGACGCCGAGCCCAGGGCCGTGCTGCTCGTCATTGCTGCCCTTCGTCTGCTTCGCGTATGTGACGAAGATGTAGCCGCCGAGGGTCTGGATCCCGAACGGCGCGTAGTCCTTCGGCAGCTTGGGGTCGCTGAACGCCCCCGGCATCTTCACCAGCTTCCAGTCGCCGCCGATGATGTCCACGCGGCCGTTGTGGAAATCGGTCGCGTAAAGCCAGTCGCCGGCCGTCGCGAGGCCCTTGTAGACGGCGCCCCACTTCGAGCCGTCGTAGCCGGTCACGGTCTGCGCCGTGCCGGGCCAGCCTTGGATCGTCCCGGCCTCCGTGGCGAAGATGAACTTCGCGGGCACCATGGTCTTGCCGTTGGAGACCAGGAACTGCGAGCCGCCGTAGAAGACGGTGCCGGTCGGCGCGACCGGGACCTTGACCACGAGCGGCCCGTTGGGCGGCGGCGGGAAGAGCGTCCCGGCGGCGTCGTAGAGCGTCGAGGTGTCGGTGCCGTTGTTGGCCACCCACCATGGTGTCGTCGGGCCTTCCGAGACACCCCATGCATTGACGAGGTTCGCATCGGTGACCGGCGCGACGCCCGGCTGATCCGAGACGAGCGGCGTCACGGTGTAGCTACCGCCGCCTCGGTGCTGGCTCGCGCCGGCGGCAGTGCCGGTGGTCACGAGGGCAACCGCGAGAGCGGCCCCCGCGAGCGCAATCCATCGGGAGCGCATCATTGGGCCTCCTTGAGGTCGAGGTGCGGGACAGGCCCCGCACCCTGTTCCTACGGCACCCGCGGAGCAGCGGATTCCTCGACGGGTGGGGGGAGAAACCCCACCCCTGGGGTCGACAGAATGGCCGTGAGCGACTACTTCGTGAGGGTATGCGCCCCGAGCTCATCGCCCTCCTCGTTCCCGTTGCGCTCCTGCTGCGCGTGCTCACGCGCCGCCGCCCGCCCGTGCGCGCCGACTCGGCCGAGGCGCTGCGCTGGTGGGGGCTCGCGCGAGGCCTCAGTGACTGCCGCCGGCGATCCCCGGACGTCCCCGTGACACCCGAGCCGGGCTTCGATCCCCTGGACGTGGCGCTAGGGATGCAGGCGCACGGTTCCGCGGACGACGCCGGCTCTGAGCGGCTGTCTGCCGCGATCCCGTCGCATGCGATCACACTGCAGGGCTCCGCGCTCTTCCACACCGGCGATCGCCAGCGCGTGCACGCCGCGGTCGAGGGCAAGCTCGATGACACGCTGCGCGGCACCGTCCTGCTCATGACCTGCGAGCGGCGCGACGAGCACGACAGCGACTGGCACTGGGTGTGCGACCTCACCGTCGTCGCCATGGAGGGCGTGACACCGCGGGGCCCCGGCCTGCTGATGCGCCGCCGAAGCTCGGGCGGCGGTGCGGGCGTGGAGCTTCCCGAGGACTACGTCCCGCTCACGCTCGAGTCCGCCGAGCTCGACGAGTTGTACGACGTCCGCATCGCCGCAGGCTGCTCGGAGGTGGAGGCGCGCTCAGCGCTGACGCCCGCGATGATCGCGTGGCTCTGCGATCGCGGGCCCGAGGCGCTGGTGGTCGAGACGGGCGGCGCCAGCGTGCGCCTCGCGACGCCCGCCCTGCTGTCCTCGGACGCCGAGCTCGAGGCGTTCACCGCCGACGCCTGCTGGCTCGCGCACGCATTCATCGCCGACGTGCCGGCGGAGGCGCAGGCCGCCTGACGGAACGAGCGTGGCGTTCGGCGGCGTCCCGTCAGCCGACGCGGCCGATCCTGAACGATCCCGCCGACTGCCCTGGCACGGGATCGCTCCGCAGCACGAGCGCCCCGTGCAGCTTGCGGCTCGGATCCACGCGCACCGAGACGGTGAAGAGGCCGTCGGCGTCTGTGCGCGTGGTGGCGAGGACCACCGAGGGCTGGCCCGAGCGTTCGACCACCAGGCGCAGCCTCACCCCGGCGAGGCCGTGGCCGCCGGGCGTTCCCTCGGTCAGCCGCCCCTTGACGTCCGGGATCCCCTGCTCGAGCACGACGAGCGGCGTCGCCGCGGCGTGGTAGGCCGACTTGCCGGGTGCGGGATACCTGCCGATTGCCGCCTGCAGGGCGGGCGAGGTCAACAGGGCGAAAAGCGCGCGCGTCGCGCCGCCGGCGCGTTTGGACGCATACGCGCGCACCGGGTGCGCAAGGGCCGCATTGCCGCCGGCGGCGCCGCCCGTGTTGCGGTCGACGACGGTGCGCAGACCCCGCGCGACACCTCTGGCCTGGAGCTGGCGCAGGACGGCGCGGTCGACCAGGGCATAACACGCCTTCGACGAGTAGGCGCAGGCCGCGGCACTGCGCACCACGGCGGCAGGGTCGGTCGCGCCGTAGTGGTACCAGCGCTCGCCCACCGGTACGGGCTGCTCGCCGTGCGTCACCTTGGAGGCCTGCCAGAGGACGGGTTCGCCCTGGCCGATGCCGCCGGCGACGAAGTCGCTGTGGCCGTCGCGCCCCGAGGCGGCGACCAGGCGGAGCGCGGCGGCGACGTCGCGCGGCGCGTGCGCGGCGACGCCCGCCGGATCGCGGGCGGGCCCGATCAGCACGTCGTCGCCGTAGAGCACGAGTCGGCCCGCCGGCTCGAGCGAGACACCCGAGGCCGTGAAGGCCTCCTCTGCGGCGGTACTGTCGGCCAGTGCGAGCTGTGCCTTGCCGGCGCGCACATCGCGCAGCGCGCGAGCGCCGTCGGTGCTCACGTAGCGCACGGCGATTCCCTTGCGATGCGCGACCGGCACGAGCACCGCGCGCACGAATCCGGACTCCGCGAGTGCCGCAGGCCCCTCGACGGTCACGCTGCGCGCAGCGGTTCCGGCGCTCGCCCCCGCAGGAAGCGCCCCTCCGACGAGCAGGCAGGCGAGCAAGCGTCGCACGACCTTCACTCTCCGGGCGCAAGCGGCCCCTGTCAAGCTCTGACCGTCTAGCCTCGCGCCATGGAGCCGCGCGTGCGCGATGATCTGCCGCACGCGGTGCGGGTGGTCGAGACGGCGTGGATCACGCTCGCAGACGGCACCCGTCTGGCGGCCCGTCTGTGGCTGCCCGAAGGCGCGGGCCCGGTGCCGGCCATCCTCGAGTACCTGCCCTATCGCCTGAGCGACGGCACGCAGGCGGGCGACCACCAGCAGATGGGCTGGTTCGCGGGCCACGGCTATGCCTGCGCGCGCGTCGACATCCGGGGCACCGGCAATTCCGGCGGGATCATCGAGGACGAGTACTCGGAGCAGGAGCAACTGGACGGCCTCGAGGTCATCGCCTGGCTAGCTGCGCAACCCTGGTGCGACGGGAAGGTCGGCATCGTGGGCACGTCATGGAGCGGCTTCAACGGCCTGCAGCTCGCGGCGCGCACTCCGCCTGCGCTCGCCGCGGTGATCAGCATCTACGCGAGCGATGACCGCTACGCCGACGACGTGCACTACCGCGGCGGCCTGGTGATCCCGATGGACATGGCGCAGTGGGCGAACTGCATGCTCTCCTGGAACGCCCTGCCGCCCGATCCTGCCATCGCCGGCCCCGGCTGGCGCGATCTGTGGCGCGAGCGGCTCCAGCGCACGCCCCACTTCGTCGAGCACTGGCTCGCGCACCAGCGCAGGGACGACTACTGGCGTCACGGCTCGGCCTGCGAGCAGTACGCCGCAATCCGCTGCCCGGTCATGGCGATCGGCGGCTGGACGGATGGCTACACCGATGCGGCGCTGCGCCTGCTCGAGCACCTGGAGGGGCCGCGCCGCGCGCTGATCGGTCCGTGGGGGCACAACGATCCCGTGCACGGAGTGCCCGCGCCTGCCGTGGGCTCGCTCGGCGAGTGCGTGCGCTTCTACGACCGCTGGCTCAAGGGCGTGCAGAACGGGCTGGACGAGGAGCCGATGCTGACGGCGTGGCTGCAGGACTCCGTTCCGCCCCGGGCGCGCTACGAGGAGCGGCCCGGGCGCTGGATCGCGGCCGCGAGCTGGCCTCCTCGCCCCGGCGCGGAGCTGCGGCTCCATCTGGCCAGGGACGGGGCGCTCGCACATGCGCCCGGTGAGCGCACGCTGCTGGAGGTGCAGGGCGCGCAGACGACCGGCCTCGACGGCGGCGCATGGTGCGCCGACGGCCATTCCGACGATCTGCCCTTCGACCAGCGCGCCGACGACGGCCGCTCGCTCTGCTTCGACTCGGAGCCGCTGGAGGCGCCGGTCGAGCTGCTCGGGCACGCCCAGGCCGATCTCATGCTGGTCAGCGACCGCCCGCTCGCGCTCGTGAGCGTGCGGCTGTGCGAGCTGCTCCCCGGCGGTGCGTCGCTGCTGGTGACACGAGGCCAGCTGAACCTCACCCACCGCGAGGGCCATGACCGCGTCGTCCCGCTGGTGCCGGGCGAGCCTGTCTCGGTGCGCGTCCCGCTGGACGCGATCGGCCACCGCTTCTCGCCCGGCTCCCGGCTGCGCATCGCGCTCTCCCCGACCTACTGGCCGCTGGCCTGGCCGTCGCCTGAGGCGGTCACGCTCGGAGTCGTCGCGGGCGAGAGCTCGGTCGCGCTGCCGCTGTACGACGCCGCGACGGCGCCGGCGGCACCCGCGCTCTGTCCGCCCGAGGAGCCGCCCGCGTACCCGATGACCGAGCTCGTGCCCGGGCACGGCGCGCGCACGATCACGCGGGAGCTGGGCAGCGGGCGCACCGAATTGCGCTTCGACTGGGATCTCGGAGGCACGAACCGCGACGAGCAGACGGGCACGGAGATCACGTTCGAGGCCGACGCCGTTTTCGAGATCACGGAGGGGGATCCGCTCTCGGCGCGCGCCGTCTGCACGAACGTCACGGCACTGCGGCGCGAGAGCGACGGCTGGGACGCGCGCTCGGAGACGCGAACCGAGATGAGCTGCGACGCCGAGAGCTTCCACATCGAAGCGGAGCTGCGCGTCCTCGATGGCGGCGAGGAGACCTTCGCGCGCACCTGGTCGTTCGCGGTCCCGCGCGACGGCGGGTAGCTACCCCTCGATGAGCGTTTCCGGCGGCGTGCCGCCGGCGACGGCCTCCTCGGCGCTCAACTCGGCCGGCCTGCGCGCCAGCGTGGTGCGCAGCGGCACCTCCTCGAGGAACCACGAGAGCACGAACGGGATGATCGCGATCGCCATGCCCCACAGGAAGACGCCGTGCAGTGAGTGTGCGAAGGCCTGGAGGAAGTCGGCGTGGATGGCCGGCGGCAGGCGATTCGCCTCGGCGGGGCTGAGCTGGACGCCGCTGCCGAGGCGCTCGACGACCGCGTGCGGGAAGTGCGCGAGCTGGCCCGAGAGGCGCGCCGCGAAGATCGCGCCGAAGATCGCGACGCCGAAGGAGCCGCCCATCGAGCGGAAGAAGGTGGCGGTCGACGTCGCGACGCCGATGTTCTCGGGCTGCGCGTCGTTCTGGACGACGAGCACGAGCACCTGCATGACGAGCCCGATCCCGACACCGACGACGAGCATGTAGACCGACGCGACCCAGGGAGCCGTGCCGACGCCCAGGCGGGAGAGAAGGAACATGCCGACGACGAGCGTGCCCGTGCCCGCGATGGGGAAGGCCTTGTAGCGGCCGACGCGGCTGATCGCGCGGCCCGAGGCGATGGCGGCCAGGAGCAGGCCGATCATCAGCGGCAGCATGCGCAGGCCCGACTGCGTGGCGCTGACGCCGTAGACGAGCTGCAGGTAGAGCGGGATGAAGATGATGGCGCCGAACATCGCCATGCCGATCGTCGCACCCATGGCGCTCGAGACATTGAAGATGCTCGAGCGGAACAGCGTGAGCGGCACGATCGGCTCGAGGGCGCGGCGCTCCTGCCACAGGAACGCGGCCAGCAGCACCACGCCGGCGATGCCGAGGCCGGCGATCAGCGGCGAGCTCCAGGCGTACTCCGTGCCGCCCAAGGTCGTGAGCAGGATCAGGGAACCGACGCCGCCCGTGAGGAAGGTCGCGCCGAGGTAATCGATGCGGTGGCGCGTCTGGGGCGTGTGCAAGTGCAGCTTGAAGATCACGATCAGGATCGCGAGCACGCCGATGGGCAGGTTCACGTAGAAGACCCAGCGCCACGAGATCTGGTCGACGAAGAAGCCGCCGAGCAGCGGCCCCGCGACCGAGGCGACGGCGAACACCGATCCGATCAGGCCCATGTAGCGGCCGCGCTGCCGCGGCGGGACGATGTCGGCGATGATCGCCTGCGCGCTGACCATCAGGCCGCCCGCTCCGGCGCCCTGGAGGAAGCGGAAGCCGATCAGCTCGGTCATCGTCTGGCTCAGGCCCGCGAGCATCGACCCGGCCAGGAAGATGACGATGGCGGCCAGGAACACGGGCTTGCGCCCGTACATGTCGCCGAGCTTGCCGTAGATCGGCGTCGAGACGGTCGAGGCCAGCAGGTACGACGTCACGACCCAGGAGAGGTGGCTGAGGCCGCCGAGATCGCCGACGATCGTCGGCAGGGCCGTCGAGACGATCGTCTGGTCGAGTGCGGCCAGGAACATGCCGAGCATCAGGGCGGCGAAGACGGTGGTGAGCGCGCGCCCGGCGAGCGGCGCGTCGGCGTCGTGCGGCGCTGCGCCGTTCGTGTCCTGCCTGTCGGTCTGAACTGCCATCGCCTCTGACGATAGCAGAAACCGGAGGCTGTCCTCCGATACGTGTATCCTGCATCTATGAACGGCATTGCAGGCGAGCAGGAGGGTCAGCGGAGCCACGCGCGCCGCAACCACGAAGTGCTGGTCGAGAAGGCCCGCGAGGTCTTCGCCGAGCGCGGGGTCGACGCGTCGCTCGAGGAGATCGCCCGCCGTGCCGGCGTCGGGATCGGCACGCTCTACCGGCATTTCGCAAACCGCGACGCGCTGGTGGAGGCGGTCTTCGAGCGCCGCGTCGGCGATTTCGTCGCAGCAGCCGAGGCGGCCTTGGCCGAGCCCGACGCCTGGCGGGCGTTCGTGGGCTTCCTCGAACAGACGCTGGAGCTCCAGGCCGGAGATCGCCTGCTCAAGGACGTGCTCCTGCGCTCGCCGCCGGGTACCGGTCGCGTCGAGCAGGCGCGCCAGGAATTGCAGCGACTGCTCACCGAGGTGCTTGAGCGAGCATCGGAGCAGGGTTACCTGCGCCCCGGCTTCACGCTGGCCGACCTCTCCTTGCTGATGTGGTCCTTTGCGCCGCTCTTCGAGGCCACCGCCGAGATTGCGCCGAATGCCTGGCGCCGGCACCTGCACTGGCTGCTCGACGGGCTGCGCAGCGAGGCTGCCACGCCGCAGGTCGAGCCAGCTCTGACCGACGAGCAGCTGAACGCTGCGATGGGAGCCCTGCGCGCACAGCGCGCGCGCCGCCGCCGCGGCCCGCCCGACGACCCGGGCACCTGACAACACCACGAGGAGGTATCCCATGCAGATCCGCTGGTACGGCCAGTCGGCCTTCCTGATCCGCGGCGCCCAGAGCGTGCTCATCGACCCGTTCGGCATGGACGCCGCGACCCTCGCCGCGCGCGGCTTGCGCTTCGACTATCCGGCGATCGAGGGCGTCGAGCCCGATCTGCTGCTCGTGACCCACGAGCACGGCGACCACAATGCAGTCGGCAGCGTGAGCGGGTCGCCCGCTGTGCTGCGTTCGACCGCAGGCACGCTCGAGTCGCCACTGGGCCAGGTCGTCGCCGTCGCCTCCGAGCACGATGACGTGGCAGGCACGCAGCGCGGGCCGAACACGATCTTCCGCTTCGCGCTCGACGGGCTCGTCCTCGCCCACTTCGGTGATTTCGGGCAGGCCGCGCTGCGCCCCGAGCAGCAGGCGGCGATCGGCGAGGTCGACGTCCTCTTCCTGCCGGTCGGCGACGGCCCCACCGTGGGAGGCGAGCGCGCGGCCGGGATCGTGCGCGCACTCCAGCCGCGGCTGGTCGTCCCCATGCACTACCGCACGGAGGCGGTCAACTTCCTCGACCCTCCCGACGCGTTCCTGGAAGCACTGGGCGCGCGCACCGAGCGCCTTACCGAGAGCGAGTTCACGGTGGAGGAGCTGCTCGGCACGCGCGCGGAGCCCGTGGTGGTCCTGCCGGCCGCCCCAGGCAACTGAAGGGGGTCAGCCGGCCCAGGCGAGCGCGCGGGGCGAGAACCCCGCGCGCAGCCGCGCGCCGACGTCGCGCAGTCGCTGCAGGTGGCCGTCGCGCAGGCGGATCTCGATCCACTCGTCGCCCTCGCGGCTCGTCACCAAGGCGCGGCGGCCGTCGGGCGAGAGCCGGAGGTCCCCTGGGGCCGTGAGTGCGAGGTGGCGGATGACGCGCAGTGGCCCGCGTGCGCCACGCGCGAGCAGACTGACTCGGCCGGTCGGATCGCGGCGCAGCACGACGAGGTGGCTGCCGCTGGGCGAGAAACCGCCTGCGAGCACGGCTCCGCCGGCACTGAACCGCTGGAGGCGCTTGCCCGTGGCGCTGTAGAGCGTCGCTCCCGTGGCGTCCAGCGCGGCCAGGACGCGGCCGTCTGCGCGCCAGCTGAGCGCCAGCGGGCGAGCAGGCCCGCGCACGCGCCAGAGCGGCCGCCGGCTGTCGGCGGCCAGCACCCGGATGCCTCCTGGGGCTGCGTACGCGAGCTCGTGATCGCTGCCGCCCGGCCTCCAGGCGGGAGCGACCGGCAGGGCGTGCCGCGCCACGAGGTGGGCTCCGCGACCGTCGCCTCCGACGGCGTAGAGCGCGTCGCCGGCCAGATAGGCGACGCGGCAGCAGGGCGGCACGGTCCGCTCCACCGACCAGCGTGGCAGCGAGACCGGCCCGGGCGCGGGCACCTGCCAGCGCACCTGGCCATCCGCGACGCTGACGGCCACGAGCGCGGATCCGGAGGCCAGCACGGCGTTGCGGGCGTGTGGCGAGAGGTCGCCGTCGCTGGCGGGGCCCAGTGCCCGGACGCGGCCACGGGCGTTGACGGTCGAGGCGACTCCGCGCCCGAGCGCGAGCACGACGCCGTCCTCCACCTCGACACCGAACGGCGCGCGCACCTGGCGCGGCGAGCTGCCCTCGCGCAGGTAGCCGGCCACCGCGACCGCTCCAGCCGCGAGCAACGCGGCGAGCACGGGCCAGACGATCCGCGGAAGGCGCAGGCGGCGGCGGCGCACGGGCGCGCGCTCGGCGAAGGCGGCCAGCAGCAGCCGTCGCCCGCGCTCGCCGGCCTCGATCTCGCCGGGCGCCTCGAAGGCTTCGAGCCGGGCCTTCAGCAGCTGCTCGCTGCGGTTCACGCGTCGACCTCCGCTGCCAGCTCGTCGAGCGCGCGGCGCAGGCGCGAGTTGACCGTGCCGCGCGGCAGGTCGAGCATCTCGGCGATCTCGCCGGGCGTGTGCTCGAGCAGGTAGCGCAGGACGACGACGGCGCGCTGATCCGGCGCGAGGCGGCCGATGGCCTCCGCCAGATCGTCGGACAGATCGCTGCGCTCCTCGGGCGCGGCGGCCTCGCCCCTCGGCTCGACGGGGCGGCGCAGCGCGTGGGCCCTCGCCCAGTCGAGCGCGCGGTTGGTGACGATGCGATGCAGCCAAGGCGCGAACGGGCGCGCGCGGTCGAAGCGGTCGAGCACGCGGATGGCCTGCAAGAACGCGTCCTGAGCGATGTCCTCCGCGGCGTGCGCATCGCGCGTGACGAGATACGCCGCGCGATAGGCCGGCCGCCAGTGGCGGCGGTAGAGCTCCTCGACTGCGCCCGGGTCGCCGCGCTGGGCGGCCTGGACGACCGCGCGCTCGCTGCGCCCAGCGCGCTCAGGCACGAGCGCAGCGCTACCGTCGGCGGCGTGCGAGACCCCCATGTCGTCCCTACGGGCGGCGCCGCCCGGCAGGTCCGTGGCGCCCATGCGGCGACAATATCCCGCTGATGGAGGGCGTTGCCGGAATCCTGCTGGCGGGTGGCCGCTCGCAGCGCATGGGCCGCGACAAGGCGAGCCTGCCCTGGCACGGCTCGACGCTCGCCCGGCGCGCCGCCGGCCTGCTCGCGCGCTGCTCCGAGCCGCCCGTCATCGTGGTCTGCGCACCGGATCAGGAGCTGCCGCCGCTGCCAGGCTGGGTCGAGGTCGTGCGCGACCCCGAGCCCGGGCTGGGGCCGCTTGCAGGTCTCGCCACGGGGTTGGCCGCCGCGGGGCCGCGCGCGGAGGTCGCCGCGGTCTGCGCCGTAGACGCTCCCCTCGCCCATCCCGCGGTGCTGGCCGCGCTGCTCGGCGCGCTGGGCACGGCCCCGGCAGTCGTACCGCTCGCGGATGGCAGCCCTCAGCCGCTCTTCGCCGTCTATCGCACCGAGCTGGCCTTTCTCGCCGCGGCGCTCGTCGCCGACGGCCGCCGGCGGGCCTCCGCTCTGGGCGAGCGCTCGGGAGCGCGCATGGTGGAGCCGTTCGAGCTGCTCGTGGTTGACGACATCGCAGCCTTCGACCCCCAGCTCGCCTCCTTTCGCAGCTTCGACGACCCGGCCGCGTACGACACCGCACTTGCCGTGCCGCAGCCGCTCGTGACCGTCACGGGCGATCTCGCCGGGCCGCGCGAGCTACGCGCGTCGACGGTCGGGCGCGCGCGGCGCCTCCTGCTCGCGGAGGTCGCTCCCCAGCTCGCGGCGGCGATTCCGGTGGACGACGAGACGCCGCTGTTCGCGGGCGACGTGCTCGTTCCAGCGGTCTAGTGTTCTGGGTGCATGAATTGGTGGCAGGCACCGATTTCTGCCCAGACCGACTCAGGACACTAGCTCGCCGTCCTGCCGAGCTGCTCGTCGGCGCTCTCCTTGATCGCCTGTACGATCGCCGGATCGCGCAGCGTCGTGGCATCGCCCAGTTCGCGGCCCTCGGCGATGTCCTTGAGCAGGCGGCGCATGATCTTGCCGCTGCGCGTCTTGGGCAGATCGGGCGTGAACAGGAGCAGCGAGGGACGTGCGATCTTGCCGATCGCGTTGGCCACGTGCTCGCGCAACTCCTCCCGCAGCTCGGGGCTCGACGTGCCGCCGATCGTGATCACGAAGGCCGCGATGCCCTCGCCCTTGAGCGGGTCGTGCGCGCCGATCACGGCGGCCTCGGCCACGGCCGGGTGCGAGACCAGCGCCGATTCCACCTCGGTCGTCGAGATCCGGTGGCCCGCCACGTTGATCACGTCGTCGACGCGGCCGAGCAGCCAGAAGTAGCCGTCCTCGTCGGTCTTGGCGCCGTCGCCGGTGAAGTACACGCGCGGCCCGAAGCGCGACCAGTAGGTCTCCACGTAGCGCTCGTCCTCGCCGTAGAACGTCCGCAGCATGGACGGCCATGGCCGTTTGAGCACGAGGTAGCCGCCACCGCCGCGCGGCTCGGTGTCGCCCCGTTCGTTGACGATCTCCGCCGAGATGCCAGGCAGCGGAACCGTTGCCGAGCCGGGCTTGGTCGGCGTGACGCCCGGCAGCGGCGCGATCAGGATGGAGCCCGTCTCGGTCTGCCACCAGGTGTCGACGATCGGGCAACGACCCCGGCCCACGCGGTCGTGGTACCACATCCAGGCCTCAGGGTTGATCGGCTCGCCAACGGTGCCGAGCAGGCGCAGGCTCGAGAGGTCGTAGCCCTCGAGGTGGCCGTCGCCTGCGCCCACGAGCGCGCGGATCGCCGTCGGCGCCGTGTAGTAGATCGTGACCTTGTGCTTCTGCACGATCTCCCAGTGCCGGCTCCACGACGGGTGCTCGGGCGCGCCCTCGTAGATCACGCCCGTCGTGTGGTTCTGCAGCGGGCCGTAGACGATGTACGAATGCCCCGTGACCCAGCCGATGTCGGCGGTGCACCAGTAGACGTCGTCGTCGCGGATGTCGAACACCAGCTCGTGGGTCACCTTGGTGCCGAGCAGGTAGCCGGCCGTCGTGTGCAGGATCCCCTTGGGCTTCGCGGTGGTGCCCGAGGTGTAGAGCAGGAAGAGCATGTCCTCGGCGTTCATGCGCTCGGGCTCGCACCAGTCGTCCGCCGCGGGCACGAGGTCGTGGTACCAGTGGTCGCGCCCCTCGGTCCAGTCCACCTCTTGCTCGGTGCGGCGCACGACGAGCACGTGCTCGATCGATGGGCACTCTGCCAGCGCCTCGTCGACCGCGGCCTTGAGGGGCACGATGCCGCCCTTGCGCCAGCCGCCATCGGCGGTGATCAGCACCTTGCACTCGGCGTCGTTGATGCGGCCGGCGAGCGACTGCGCCGAGAAGCCGCCGAACACCACGGAGTGCGCGGCCCCGATGCGCGCGCAGGCCAGGAGTGCCATCGGGAGCTCGGGCACCATGCCGAGGTAGATCGCCACGCGATCGCCCTTGGTGACGCCGAAGCCGCGCAGGACGTTGGCGAGCCGGTTGACCTCGTCGTGCAGCTCGCGGTAGCTGATCACGCGCTCGTCGCCGGGCTCGCCGACCCAGATGTAGGCGGTCTTGTCGCCGCCGCCGGCCGCCAGGTGCCGGTCCAGGCAGTTCACGGAGGCGTTCAGCTCGCCGTCGGCGAACCACTTGAAGAAGGGCGGATTGGAGTCGTCGAGCGCCTGTTCGGGCTCGCGGTACCAAGTGAGCTCGTCGAGCGCCCGCTTCATCCAGAAACCGACCGGATCGGCCTCGGCCTCGGCGTACAGCGACTCGTCGGAGACACGGGCGCGCGCCTGGAACTCCGCGGGCGGCGGGAAGACCCGGCGCTCCTCGAGCAGCGCCTCGATGGCCTGCCTTTGACCCTCCATGTGCACTCCTCCGCTCGGACCGTCGGCGCGTCGCCTGACGATAGCCAAGCCGCGCCGCAGCCGTGCACCCATGGTGCGGGTATCCTTCGCCGGTGTCTGGTCTCCGGGCGATTCGCGCGCGGGCGCTGTGCGTCCTGCTGCTCGCGGTCGCGGGCGGGGCGGCGCTCGCCGTCGGCGAGGCCTCGGGTGCCGGTCAGGCCGCGCGAACGACCGCATCGGCCTACGCCGTCCTGATCAACGTCCCTGGCGCGCAGTCGAGCGGGACGCTGTCGTCGCCGGCCGGCTCCTACCAGTACCGCGATCTCGTGGCCATCCAGGCCTACGCCGCAGGCTCGGCGCTGAGCAGCAGCGACCGCGCCTACGGGCACAGCGAGCTCACGGGCGTCAGCCTCCTCGGCGGAGCCGTCACCGCCGACTCGGTCATCTCGCGCACCTACGCCGATGGGCGCGAGGCCCCGGCGACGGGCTCGTTCGGCGGTTCCGTCACCGGTCTCGTCGTGGGGGGCGCTGCGGTCGCGATCCAGCCGGGCGCGCAGTTCGCGATCCCGGACATCGGCTGGGGAGTCGCGAACGAGCGGCGGGTGGTGCGCTCGGATGGCGCCTACCGCGGCTCCGAGGTCGCGCTGCACGTCCACCTCACGAGCGACTGGCACAACCTGCCCGCGGGCACGGAGATCCTCCTGGGCTACTCGGATGCAGCCGCCACCGCAACCCCCGGCGGCCAGAAGACCGCCCTGAACGTCGCGGGGCAACCGGTGGTGACCGCTGCGGATGCCCGCGGCGGAGCGTCGGAGACGAATCCCGGCCTGCTCGGGGCTCCCGTGGTGCCACTCCCGGCCGGCGACGGGACGCCGACGGACTCCGGAGACGGCGTCACTCCGACGGGCATCGAGGCGCCGCCGCCCGGCGGCTTCACGCTCACGCCCCCGATCTCGCCTGCCGTGTACCAGCAGCTCACTGCGCCCGGCTACGTCTTCCCGGTGGCCGGAGGCGCCCACTACGGCCACGACTTCGGCAACTTCCGCGCTGATACGTTCTTCCACGAAGGCAGCGACCTCTTCGCGCCGGAGGGCACGCCGCTCGTCGCCGTGCAGTCGGGCGTGCTGCACAACGTGGGCTGGAACCGCCTGGGCGGCTGGCGGCTCTGGGTCGAGGACGCGCACGGCAACTGGTTCTACTACGCCCACATGTCGGCCTATTCGCCGATCGCCAAGAACGACGCCCACGTCAATGCGGGCGACGTGGTCGGCTTCCTCGGCAGCACGGGAGACGCGCAGGGCGGCACGGCGCACCTGCACTTCGAGATCCACCCAGGCGGCCAGTGGGCCGTGCCGCCGTACGACTACCTGCAGGCCTGGCAGGGGCATCGCAACCCGTTCGCGGCGATCCCGGCCGTGCTGCCGCAGCCGCCGGTCGCCGCGTCCGAGCTGGGCTCCACCGACATCTCCGCCGCCTCCGGGCTCGAGACCGCGGCGGTGCTGGCCGTCGCCGGCGGCGCGCCGGTCGACACCGGCCTCGTCGCGCTCGGCGTCCCGGCGCCGACGGCCTCCGAGCTGCTGGCCACGGCACCGGCGCCATGACGCTCGCGACCGCACTCGAGGTGCTCGAGCAGGAGCGCGCCCCCGCCTACCGGGGGAAGCAGCTCGCGCACGCGGTCTACGAGGAGCTCGCCGAGCGCTGGGATGAGGTCTCGGCGCTGCCGCGGCCGCTGCGTGAGCGCCTCGAGCGCGACGCTCCCCTGCGCACCCTGCGCGAGGAGGTCGTGCAGCGGGCCGAGGACGGCACGATCAAGTTGCAGTTGCGCACGCACGACGGCTATCCGCTCGAGGCCGTCGCGATGCGCCACGGCGACCGGCGCACCGTCTGCCTCTCGTCGCAATCCGGCTGCGCGCTCGCCTGCACGTTCTGCGCCACAGGACGCATGGGGCTCGGGCGCAACCTCGGGCCCGAGGAGATCAGCGAGCAACTCTTGCGCCTGGCTCGGCTGCTGCGCGACGAGCAGGGCGCGCGCGTCTCGAACGTCGTGATGATGGGGATGGGGGAGCCGTTCCACAACTACGACAACGTGCTCGCCGCGATCCGCCAGATCAACGGGCCCGAGGCCTTCGGGCTCGGCGCCCGCCAGATCGCGATCTCCACGGCGGGCTGGATCCCAGGCATCGATCGTCTCTCCGAGGAGCCGCTGCAGCTCAAGCTCGCGCTGTCGCTGCACGCGGCCGACGACGAGCTGCGCACGAAGCTCATGCCCATCACGAAGCGCTATCCGATCGCCGACCTCATGGACGCCTGCCGGCGTTACCGCGAGCGCACGCGCCGGCGAGTCTTCATCGAGTACCTGCTGCTGGCCGGGGTCAACGACTCGAGCGCGCAGGCCCGTCAGCTCGTCGGGCTCCTGCGGCGCGGCGGGCCGGGTGCGTTCCACGTCAACCTGATCGCCTACAACCCGACCGGCTCCCAGTACGTCGCCGCCGACGATGCGGCCGTGCGCCGCTTCCGGGGGGAGCTGGAGCGGGGCGGGCTCGGCACCTCCTACCGCGTCTCGCGCGGTCGCGGCATCGAGGCCGCCTGCGGGCAGCTCGTGATGCAGGGCATTCCTGTCCGCAAGCGCGCAAGCTGATTCGCCTCCTGCGCTGAAGTAGGATCGTGCGATGACGGACGTGCCCGCCAGCATGCGTGCGTGGGTCATCCGGCCCGACCGGCTGGGCGAACCGCGTGACGCCATGCGGCTCGAGAGCGTGGGGACGCCGGCGGCGGGACCCGGGGAGGTCGTCGTACGGGTCATGGCGGCGGGCGTGAACTACAACAACGTCTGGGCCTGCCTCGGCCAGCCGGTCGAGGTCTTCCGCTACACCGGCGACGACTTCCACATCGGCGGCTCGGACGCCTCCGGCGTCGTCGCGGCGGTCGGGCCCGGGGTGACGCGCTGGAAGATCGGCGACGAGGTCGTCGTGCACTGCAATCAGAGCTGCGGCGAGTGCCCCGAGTGCAACGGCCTCGATCCGATGGCGTGCTCGCAGCAGAAGATCTGGGCCTACGAGTCCAACTGGGGCTCGTTCGCCGACTACTGCCTCGTGCAGGCGCAGCAGCTGCTCCCGAAGCCCGCGCATCTGACCTGGGCCGAGGCAGCGTCCTACGGGCTCGTCTACTTCACCGCCTACCGCATGCTCGTCGACCAGGCGGCCCTCGAGGCCGGGCACAACGTGCTCGTGTGGGGCGCCGGCGGCGGCCTCGGGTCGATGGCGATCCAGCTCTGCCGGCTCTACGGTGCGAACGCGATCGCGGTGGTCTCGAGCGAGGACAAGGCCGACCTCGTTCGGCGTCTCGGCGCGCATGCGGTGATCAACCGGCGGGATTACGCGCTGACCGACGCGGCCGGCGAGCCGAATCTCGACGAGGTCAAGCGCTTCGGCAAGGCGGTGCGCGAGGCCACGGGCGGTGTCGATTGCGACATCGTGTTCGAGCACGTCGGCTCGGCGACGTTCTTCACGAGCGTCTTCGTGTGCCGCACGTTCGGCAAGATCGTGACCTGCGGCGCCACCTCGGGCTTCTCGCTGACCTTCGACGTGCGCTACCTGTGGATGCGCCAGAAGACGATCATCGGCTCGCACTTCGCCAACGCCTATCAGGCCTTTCGCGCCAACCAGCTGATCGACCAGCGCAAGATCCTGCCCGTCCTCTCGCGCACGTTCCCCTTCGAGGAGTGCCCGGAACCGCACCAGATGATGCGCGAGAACGCGCACCTCGGGAAGATGGTCGTCCTCGTCGGCGCCGAGGCGTGAGCGACGAGCGCCGCACGACCTCGGGCATCGAGGTCCGGCCCGTGTACGGCCCCGGAGACGACGGAGATCCGGCGCGCATCGGCACGCCCGGGGCCTTCCCGTTCACGCGCGGGCTGCGCACGGACGGTTACCGCACCCGGCCCTGGACGATTCGCCAGTACGCCGGCTACGGGACGGCGGAGGAGGCCAACGAGCGCTTCCGCTTCCTGCTCGCTCAGGGCCAGCCGGGGCTGTCGGTCGCGTTCGATCTGCCCACGCAGATGGGGCTCGACTCCGACGATCCGCGCTCGCTCGGCGAGGTTGGGTGCGTCGGGGTCGCGATCGACTCGCTCGACGACGTCGTCACTCTGTTCCACGGCCTTCCGCTCGATCAGGTCTCCACCTCCATGACGATCAACGCGCCGGCGCCCGTGCTGGTGGCGATGTACGTCGTGGCGGCCGAGCTCCAGGGTGTGCCGGCGGGCTCCGTGCGTGGCACCGCTCAGAACGACGTGCTCAAGGAGTACGTCGCCCGCGGCACCTACATCTACCCGCCGCGGCCGAGCCTGCGGCTGGCCGCCGACCTCGTCGCCTGGTGCGCTTCCGAGGCGCCGCGCTTCAACGCGATCTCGCTCTCGGGCTACCACATGCGCGAGGCGGGATCGACGGCGGTGCAGGAGATGGCCTTCGCCCTCGCCAACGCCGTTGCCTACGTCGAGGCGGTGCTCGCGCACGGCGTGGCGGTGGACGACTTCGCCCCGCGGCTGTCCTGGATCTTCAACACGCACACGAACTTCTTCGAGGAGATCGCGAAGTACCGCGCTCTGCGGCGCATGTGGGCGACGCTCATGCGCGATCGCTTCGGGGCCGTGGATCCCCGCTCGCTGCAGTTGCGCACGCACACACAGACCGGCGGGTCGACACTCACGCTGCAGCAGCCCGAGAACAACATCGTGCGCGCGGCCCTGCAGGCGCTCGCCGCGGTGCTGGGCGGGGTGCAGTCGCTCGCGCTCTCCTGTTACGACGAGGCCATCGCCATCCCGACCGAGCACGCACAGACGCTGGCGGTGCGGACGCAGCAGATCCTCGCCGAGGAGATCGGCGTGACGGACACAGCCGACCCGCTCGGGGGCTCCTGGTATGTCGAGGCGCTGACGGACGAGCTCGAGAGCGCCGCCTGGGCGCTCCTGGCCGAGGTCGAGCGCATCGGTGGGGCCGTGGCCGCCGTCGAGACCGGCTTCTACCAGCGGGCGATCGACGAGGAGGCCTACCGCGCGGAGATGGCGCTCGAGTCGGGGGAGCGCGTCGTCGTCGGCGTCAACCGCTACCGCGAGGGCGACGACCCCGAGCCCGCGTCCTTCCGGGTCGATCCCGAGCTGGCCGGCGGGCAGATCGCCCGCCTGGAAGCCGTGCGCGCCGAACGCAACGCCGAGACCGTCGCCGAAGCCCTGCGCGCCCTGCGCGGCGACTGCAAGCGCAGCGAGGTGAACGCGCTGCCCGCGATCGCGGCCGCGGTGCGCGCACGCGCGACGCTGGGCGAGATCTGCGGAGCGATGCGCGAGGAGTTCGGCCTGTACAAGCCCGCCTGATCAGTGCGTGGCACCGTTGCATGCGGTCCTGACCCCGGTTTGCGCCGTCTAGACGGCGGCGACGTCCTGGACGCAACGCACCAGTGCTGCCAGGGCGGGGCCCAGGTCGCCCGCGTCGCGGCGCCGGATTGCCACGATCTGCCGCCGCACGGGTGCTGTCGAGACGACGGTGACGGCTGCGAGCGAGCCGTCGTCGAGCTCGTCGCGCAGGGCGCTGCGGGGGAGCAGCGCGATGCCGAGGCCGAGCTGCACCATGCGCTTGGCCGCGTCGATCGAGTCCAGCACCATGACGCCCCGCGGCGAGACCCCGGCCGCGCGGAACATCGCGCTCGTCAGCTCGTGGTAGCTCGACGAGGGGTCGAAGAGGATCAGCTCCTGGTCGCCGAGTTGCTCGACCCGTACCGCGTGATCGCCGGCAAACGGGTGCGCCGGGTGCGTGGCCAGCACGACCTCGTCCTCGTAGAGCGGCGTGCTCTCGATCTCGGGGTGCCGCAGCGCCCGGACGATCGCGATCTGCACCTGCTCGGCGAGCACGAGCTCCAGCAGATCCTCGGAGTGGCCGGTGCGCACGCCCAGCGCCACCGCCGGATGTCCCGTCGCGAAGAGCTGCAGCGCACGCGGCAACACGTACGTGCTCACGGCCGGCGCTGCGCCGATCTCGATACGGCCGCCGGTCCCCCGAACGAGGTCGCGCACCGCAGCCGTTCCCTGGTCGAGGCTCTCCAGCGCCCGCTCCGCATAGGGGAGCAGGGCGCGCCCCGCCGCGGTCAGGCGCACGCCGCGCGGCAGGCGCACGAGCAGCTCCGTACCGAGCTCGGCCTCCAGCCGCTGCAGTCGCGCCGTCAGACCCGGCTGCGTCACGTGCAGCTCCCGCGCGGCCGCCGTCAGGTTGCCCGTGCGGGCGACTGCAAGGAAGCTTTCGAGGCCGGCGGTGCTTGCCATAGCCGAACACTATCGTTCGCATCACAAATGACGATTTCACTTATGCCTCGCGCTGGCGTACCGTCACGACATGGCCCTGGTGAACCCCTCGCCCCGCCGTCCCGCCGACGCCACCCGGCGGGCTGATCGGGCGCACCTCGCCGTGGTCGTACCGCTCAAGCAGCGTCCGGGCGCGCCCGCGGCGCACGTCGGCGAGGGGACGCGCCGCGAGCGGGTCCGCATGGAATTGCTGGTCGAGCGCGCCCGCGCCGAGCGCAGCTCGTAGCGTCAGCCGCCGATGTGCGACATCTCGACCCGGGGCAGGTCGACGGGCGTGCCTTGCGTGCGCAGCTCCGAATAGCGGTCGTCACGCACGCGCCAGAGCGCGCGCAGCTGCTCGTCGAGCTCCGCTTCCGAGAGCTCGCTGCGCACCAGCGCCCTCAGATCATGGCCCCTGACCGCGAACAGGCAGGTGTAGAGCTTGCCTTCCGCGGACAGGCGGGCGCGTGTGCAGTCATGGCAGAACGGCTGCGTGACCGATGAGATGAGGCCGACCTCGCCCTTGCCGTCGCGGTAGCGGTAGCGCGCCGCGACCTCGCCGCGATAGGCCGGGTCGACGGGCTCGAGCGGCCAGCGCGAGTCGATCGCGCTCACGATCTCGGCCGAGGGCACGACATCGTCGAGACACCAGCCGTTGGTCGCGCCGACGTCCATGTACTCGATGAAGCGCAGAATCACGCCCGTGCCCCGGAAGCGCTCGGCCATCGCGAGGATGCCGTCGTCGTTCATCCCGCGCTTGACCACCATGTTGACCTTGACCGGCGTCAGACCCGTCGCAAGCGCGACCTCGATGCCCTCCAGGACGTCGGCCACCGGGAAGTCGACGTCGTTCATCGCTCGGAACGTCGCGTCGTCGAGTGAGTCCAGCGAGACCGTCACGCGCTTCAGGCCGGCATCGGCGAGCCGCGGCGCCATGCGGGCGAGCAGCGCGCCGTTCGTGGTCAGGGTGACGTCGCTGATGCCGCGGATCGGCGCCAGACGCGCGATCAGCTCGTCCACGCCGCGCCGCACGAGCGGCTCGCCGCCGGTGATGCGCAGCTTCTCCACGCCCATGCCCGCGAACGTGCGCGTCAGGCGCTCGATCTCCTCGAACGTAAGCAGCTGCTCACGGCGCAGGAATTCGAACTGCTTGCCGAAGACCTCCTTGGGCATGCAGTAGACGCAGCGGAAGTTGCAGCGGTCGGTGACCGAGATGCGCAGGTCGCGTACCGGCCGGGCGAGCTTGTCGAGAGCGACGGCCATCAGCGGCAGTATCGCGCAGGGCGCAGTAGCCTGGCGGCATGGCGATCGCGGTCGGACAACGCGCGGTGCAGGAGTTCCTCGTCGACGATCGCACGATCGAGCTCTTCGGCGAGGCCTCGACCGACCGCAACCCGCTGCATTTCGACGACGAGTTCGGGCGTGCGACGCCTTTCGGTGGCCGCATCGCGCACGGGGCCATCTCCGCGGCGTTCATCTCCGCGGTGATCGGCAACACGCTGCCCGGACACGGCTCGATCTACCTCTCCCAGGCGCTCAAGTTCCGGGCGCCCGTACGGCCCGGGGACACCGTGCGCGTCGAGGTCGAGGTGCTCGACTACGACGCGGACCGCCGGGGAACGCGCCTCTCCACGCGCGCCTTCGTCGGCGAGACGCTGGTCGTCGACGGCGAGGCCAAGGTCATCGCACCCGCCTGATGGCAGCGCTGGCCGGAGCGACGGGGCTCGCGCAACGCGCCCGGCGCCGCGTGATCGCGCAGGACGCGCGGGCATTCGAGCGCTTTGCGCAACTGCTGCTGCTTGCGATGTTCCTCAACATCGCCTCGGGCGCGTTCGTGCGCCTCACGGGGTCCGGGCTCGGCTGCCCCGATTGGCCGCTCTGCAAGGGCCAGCCGGTGCCCCCCTTCAATTACCACCCCGTGATCGAGTTCTCGAACCGCGCAATCGCGCTGGCCGGCATCCTCGCTGCGCTGCTCACCTACCTTTCGGCGCGCCGCGTCGCCGACCGCACCGCGCGCCGCTTGTCGGCCGGTGTCGCCCTGCTTACGTTCGGTCAGATCCCGCTGGGCGCGGTGACGGTCCTGTTCGACCTGAACCCGCTGCTCGTGATGAGCCACTTCCTGGTTGCCATCGCGGCCACGGGCCTCGCCGCGGTACTCCTCGCGCGCCTCTCGGCCGGTGCCGCCGCGGAGGTCCCGCGCCGGCTGGCGTGGCTGGCCTACGCCAGCGTCGTGGCCGCCTTCGCGCTGATCGTGAGCGGCACGTTCTCCACCGCGGCGGGCCCGCATGCCGGAGGGGCCGACATCCGGCGCTTGGGCAACCTGCTGGACGCGACCTACGTGCACGTTCGCGTCGCCACCACCTACGTCGTGATTGCCACGCTGTTCCTGCTCGTCCTGCAGTACGGCTCCTGGCGGCCCGATCGCTGGCGCGGCCTTGCGCTCGCGCTGATCGTCCTCGTGCCGCTGCAGGCCTTCATTGGCGAGTACCAGTGGCACAACCACCTGCCGTGGTGGGCAGTGCTGGCGCATGTCACGGTGGCCGCGGCGGTCTGGATCGTGTGCGTGTCGCTGGCCACGCGCGTCGCCGCCCCCCGCGCGCATGCCTCGTACGGCCGTCAGTGAGAGCTTCTCAGGCCATGCCGGAGGCGCGGCCGCGAGCTGCGATCTGCTCGGCCATCTTGCGCGAGGCCTCGTCGATCATCTCGCCTTCCCACATGACGGCTCCGCGGCGGTCGCCGTCGGTAGCCTGGCGGTAGGCCGCGAGCAGGGCCTCCGCGCGGTCGAGCTGCTCCTGCGAGGGACGGTAGACCTCGTTCAGGATCTCGATCTGGTCGGGGTGGAGCGCCCACTTGCCGTCGCAGCCGAGGCGCACGGAGCGCTCGGCGACCTGGCGGAAGCCGTTCAGGTCGCGGATCGCCGCGTAGGGGCCGTCGATGGCCTGCAGGCCACGCGCGCGAGCCGTGATGACGATGCGCGAGAGGATGTAATGCCACTGGTCGCCGGGATAGACCTCGTCGATCTCGCCCACGCTCAGCTGCGGGATGCCGAGGTCGGCGGCGTAGTCGCCGGGCCCGAAGATGATCGTCTCGATGCGATCCGAGGCGTCGGCGATCGCGGGCAGGTTCTCGGCGCCGCGCGCGCTCTCGATCTGGACCTCGAGGCCGATGCGCTTGTGCATGCCGAGCTCGGCCTCGAGCTGCGTCAGCAGGTGATGCGCGAAGGCCACGTGATCGGGCCCCTGCACCTTCGGCAGCATGATGCAGTCGAGCGTTTCCTGCGCGCCCGCGACGATGTAGAGGATGTCGCGAAAGCACCACGTGGTGTCGATCCCGTTGACGCGGACGACGCGCGTCGGAGCCGTCCACTCGTGGCCGGTGAGGGCGTCGACGACGTTCTGCCGGGTGGCGTCATTCTTCTCGAGCGGAGCGACGGCGTCCTCGAGGTCGAGGAAGACCATGTCGGCCGGCAGCGCGGCGGCCTTGGCGAGCATCTTGGGATTGGAGCCCGGGACGGCAAGGCACGATCGGCGCAGACGCATCCGCGAAATCTATGCTGACGGGACAATGGCCGGACGCATCGAGATAGCCCGCGGCGACATCACCGAGCAGGTGGTCGACGCGATCGTCAACGCCGCCAACGATTCGCTGCTCGGCGGTGGCGGTGTGGACGGCGCCATCCACCGCGCCGGCGGGCCCGCCATCCTGGACGAGTGCCGTCTGCTCGGAGGCTGCACCACCGGTGACGCGAAGGCCACGACGGCGGGCCGCCTGCCCGCGCGTTTCGTCGTGCACACCGTCGGCCCGGTCTGGCGCGGAGGCGAGCGCGGCGAACCGGCGCTGCTGGCCTCGTGCCACCGCCGCTCGCTCGAGGTCGCCGCCGGCCTCGGGTGCCGGACGGTGGCGTTCCCGGCCATCTCGACCGGGATCTACGGCTATCCGGTCGAGCTGGCGGCCGAGGCGGCTGTCGCGGCGACGCGCTCGGCGCTGCGCGAGCAGCCAGGGATCGAGCTCGTGCGCTTCGTACTCTTCGGCGAGACGGCCGAGGCCGCCTTCGCCGCAGCCCTCGCGCAGCCCTGACGGCTGCGGGACATCAAGGGTCAGACCCCGAGTGTCCCGCTGAGGGGGGCGTCAAGCCCTGGCGTGGTTCTGATGGCTGCGGGACATCAAGGGTCAGACCCCGAGTGTCCCGCTCAGGGGCGCCTGATCGCCTCGGCGATGGCGCGCACGTGCTCCGGCGTCGAGCCGCAACAGCCACCGACGATGCGCGCACCCGCTTCGACGTAGCCGCGCGCGGCGTCCGCGAAGTCCTGCGGCGTGACGTCGTAGACGGCGGAGTCGCCGGTCATGCGCGGCAGGCCCGCGTTCGGCTTGACCCACAGGGGAAGGCCGGGAGCGGCGGCCGAGAGCTCCGACACGATCGCGGACATGTTCTCGAGGCTCGTGCCGCAGTTGGCTCCGACGGCCGCGGCGCCCTGGTCGATGGCGAGCGCGACGACCTCGGCAGTGGTCGTGCCCATCATCGTGCGCGTGCCACGGTCGAACGAGAACGCGAGCACGAAGGGCAGGTCCGTCGCCCGGCGCACGCCGTCGATCGCGGCGGAGGCCTCGATCTGGCAGAACATCGTCTCGAGCAGGAGCAGATCGACCCCGCCCTCGGCGAGCGCCTCGGCCTGCTCGGCGTAGGTGTCCGCCGCCTCATCGTGCGTGAGCAGCCCGAGCGGTTCGCAGAGCTGGCCGGTCGGCCCGAGCGAGCCGGCGACGAGCACGTCTGGTCCGACGGCCTCGCGCGCCAACTCGGCCGCGCGACGGTTCAGCTCGGGCGCGCGATCTGCGAGCGGCCCGTCGGCGAGGCGGATGCCCGTCCCTCCGAAGGTACACGTGAGGACGATGTCGGATCCCGCCTGCGCGAAGCCGCGGTGCAACTCGATGATGCGCTCCGGGTCGGAGAACACCCATTCCTCGGGGGCGACGCCGATCGGGAGACCCATCCGCTGGCATGTCGTGCCAGTGGCGCCGTCGGCGATCAGGACGTCGCCGCGGGCCAGGCGGTCGAGAAAAGTCGTGCGCGTAGTCGTGGCATTCATGCGGAGCTCCTTTCGCCCGACATCCATCCCGGGATTGGCACCTTGCGCAACCGCAGGTTGCCGAGGCTTCAGCGGGCCGGGACCCTCAGCCTCTCTTGATGTTGAGCGAGCTCACGCTCGCCTCCCGCAGAGATTATCAGGCGCTAAAACGCGTGATCCCGGACAGGTGGCGTGCACGCAGCTCGTCGTCCAGCACGCCCTCGCCCTCTCCGCCGGCCAGGCACAGGACACCGACCTTGCCGAGATGCGCGTTGTCGTGCACGTCGTCGCAGGCCTGCCCTGCCTCGTCGAGCGGATAGGTGCGGCTGAGGATGGGATGCGTCCGGCCCGCCCGGCAAAGCTCGTTGGCGGCCCAGCCCTCGCGGTAGTTGGCGAGATGGGAGCCGACGATCGTCTTCGCGAACATCCACAGGTAGCGATTGTCGAACTCGTGCATGAAGCCCGTGGTGGACGCGCAGGTAACCACCTTGCCGCCGCGGCGCGTGACGAACACGCTGGCGCCGAAGGTGTCGCGCCCGGGGTGCTCGAACACGATGTCGACGTCCCGCCCACCGCTCAGCTCGCGGATCTTCTTGCCGAGGCGCAGGTGCTCGCGGGGGTTCTGCTGACCCGTCTCGGTATCCCAGAACTTGTAGTCCTCCTCAGCGCGGTTGATGATCCATTCCGCGCCCGCCTGCCGGCACTTCTCCGCCTTGGCCTCGCTGGACACCACGCACACCGGGTAGCCGCCGCCGGCCAGGACGTACTGCAGCGCGAAGCCGCCGAGGCCCCCGCCGGCGCCCCACACCAGGACGACGTCGCCCTGCTGCATGTTGGCGCCGTTTGGCGAGACGAGCATGCGGTAGGCGGTGCAGTTGACAAGCGGCATCGAGGCCGCCTCTTCCCAGCTCAGGTGCTCGGGCTTGGGCATCAGCTGATCGCCGCGCGCGACGCACAGCTCGCCCATGCCGCCGAAGTTGCACTCGAAGCCCCACACGCGCTGGTCGGGATCCAGGATGGCGTCGTCGTGGCCCGGCGGCTCCTCGAGTGCGACGTAGTTCGGATGCACGAGCACCCTGTCGCCCGGCTTCCAGCGGCTGACCGCGCTGCCGGCGCGCAGCACGACGCCGCAGGCGTCGGAGCCGACGACGTGCGTGGGCAGGTCGTGGCGACTTCCGAAGCCGTGTGTCTTCGCGAGCCGCTTGAGGAACACGAACGTGGGCACCGGCTCGAAGATCGCCGACCAGACGGTGTTGTAGTTGACGCTCGAGGCGAAGGTCGCGATGAGCACCTCGTCCGGCGCCAGCTCCGGCGTGGGCACCTCGCCCACGCGCAGCGCGAGCGACGGGCGCTTCTCGGCGCGCGGCAGTTTGCCGATGGTATCGGCGTCCTCCGCACGCAGATGCGCGCCCACGTAGGAGGCCGGAATGGGAATCGCGCCGAAGTCGTCGCCGCTCGCTCCGGCGGCGACGGCGGCCCGCACGGCGCGAGCGAGGTCGGTGTCGATCGTCATCGGCGGCCAGGATACGCGAGCGCGCTACCGGCGCCGTGCGGCCCGGGAGTTCGTGAGGAGTGATACCTTCCGCCGGTGAGTGACGTCCCTCCGGTGGCTGACGACCATCCAGGAGTCGGTGCGGTTTCGCCACCGGCATCAAATGCCGAGGGCCAGATCTTCCGGCCGATCCGCACTGTCAACGCGTTCGAGCAGCTGGTCGAGCGCCTGGGCCGTGCCATCAAGCTGGGCCTGCTCGCGCCGGGAGAGCGCCTGCCGCCCGAGCGCCGCCTGGCCGAGCAGCTCGAGCTCTCACGCTCGACCGTGCGCGAGGCGCTCCGGCTGCTCTACGACGCCGGCTACCTCGAGGCGCGCCGTGGCCGGCGCGGCGGCGTGTTCGTCGCCCAGCTGCTGCCGACTGGCCCCGCTCCGGGCATGCTCGCGCTGGACGGCGACGGCGTGCGCGATCTGCTCGCCTACCGTCGCTGCCTCGAGCTCGGCGCCGCGGAGCTCGCCGCCGAGCGGGCCAGCGAGGCGCAGGTGGCCGAGCTCGCAGCCGTGATCGAGCGCTGCGAGGCCAACGCCACGCCCGAGACCTACGATCTCTTCCGCGCGGCCGACGGGCGCTTCCACGTGCTGCTCGCCCACGTCGCGCGCTCGCCGCGGCTCGTCGCGGGCGTGACGGAGGTACGCGCCGAGGTCGCCAACCTGCTCGATTCGGTCCCCCGCCAGTCGGAGGCGATGGTCGGCTCGACGACACACCACCGCCGCGTGCTCGCCGCGATAGCCGAGCGCGACGGCGAGGGCGCCCGCCTTGCGATGCGCGAGCACCTCGACGCGACCGAGCGGCTGCTGCTCGGCGTGCTGCCGAGCGTCTGAGCCTGCGCTCGAAGGCCGTGAATTCGGCCGTCGCGTACGGGCCTGGCGGCAGCCGCGCGGGCAGCCGCGCGCAGTCGACGCCGAGCGAGCTCGCGGTACGCTGGGCCACGCTGCGAAAAGGCCCATGACCTACCGCAGCCGGAAGCCACGCGGCGTTACGCTGCGGGCGTGAGCGTCTCCACCCCCGCGCGCGAGCACCTGGCGGCCGCCCGCACGGGTGCGGCCATTTGCGCCCGGGACGAGGTCGCCCTCGTGCGAGTGTCGGGTCGCGACGCCGCGCGGCTCCTGCAGAACGTCGTCACGAGCGACGTCGACGCGCTGGCCGTCGGCGAAGGCCAGTACGGGCTCGCCCTGACGCCGAAGGGGCGCCCGCTGGCCGATGCCTGGATCGTGCGCGAGGGCGACGATGCCTTCGTGTGCGCGTGCGAGACCATCGCGCAGGACGATCTCGTCGCGATGCTGCGGCGTTACCGGCTGGCCTCGCGCGCGGAGATCTCGCTGGTGACGGGCGAGCTGGCATTCCTGGAGCGGCCGCTGGCCGCGCCCGGCGAGGGTTGGCACGCCGGTCCGCTGGGAGCGCTCCTGCTTGCCGCACCCGCGCAGGCGCGGGCCGCCTGGGATGCGGCCGTCGCCGGCGGTGCAGTGCCGATTGGCGCCGAGGTTCGCGAGACCCTGCGCATCGAGCGCGGCCTGCCTCGCTTCGGCATCGATTTCGACGGCTCCAACCTGCCTGCCGAGGCCGGCGTGGTCGAGCGGGCCGTCTCCTTCACGAAGGGCTGCTACATCGGCCAGGAGCCGATCGTGCGGCTCGCCCACCGCGGTCACGCCAACCGCGAGCTGCGGCGGCTGCGGTTGGCGGCGCCGCCGGAGCTGCCCGCGACACTGCACGACGGCGAGCGCGAGGTCGGGCGTGTGACCAGCAGCGCCGAGCTCCCGGAAGGCGGAGCGGCCGGGCTCGGCTACGTGCGCCGCGCCGTCGCCGACGGCGCCGAGCTGGTCGTCCTGGACGCCCGGGGCGGGCGCGTGGCCGCTCGGGACGCTGGTAGAGTGGCCGTAGGGCGCCCGTAGCTCAGGGGATAGAGCGCAGCCCTGCGGAGGCTGAGGTCGCACGTTCGATTCGTGCCGGGCGCATGGGGACCGGGGCCCTGGCCCGGCCCCGGAAGGTACTAGGCCGCGTCGGCAGTGCGACGCCGGGACTGGCTCGTGAGATCGGGCACCTTGACGTCCCAGACCAGGCCGACGCGCTCGAGCCCGCGGATCACGAGCGCCGAGAGGTCGAACTGGAAGCGCCCGAGGCCGTGCACGGCCGAGGACGGGAAGGCGTGATGGTTGTTGTGCCACGCCTCGCCCAGCGATGGCAGTGCGAGCAGCCAATTGTTGCGGCTCTCGTCGCGCACGTCGAAATCGCGCCGGCCGAACATGTGGCAGATCGAGTTGACGCTCCAGGTGATGTGCTGGAACACCGCGACGCGCACCAGGCCGCCCCAGATTGTCGCCTCCACGCCGCCGCGCACGCCGTCGAGCAGGTAGCCGACGGCGAACGGGACCACGAACCCGAGCGTGACCCAGAGGAAGTAGAGACGATCGACGTTGCGCACGATCGCGTCCTCGAGCAGGTCACGGCCGTACTTCGTGCGCACGACGAGGCCCTTCGTGCTGAACAGCCAGCCGACGTGCGAATGCCAGAAGCCGCGCACTGCGCCCATCAGGCCGGCGCCGCTGCCGACGTGCGGCGAGTGCGGATCGCCCTCGACGTCGGAGTGGGCGTGATGCTTGCGATGGTCGGAGACCCACTGGCAAACGGGGCCTTGCGACGTCATCGAGCCGAGCACGGCCAGCAACGTCTTGACCGGGCGGCTGGTCTCGAAGCTGCGGTGCGTGAAATAGCGATGGAAGCCGACGGTGATGCCGAGTCCCGGCACGACGTAGAAGAGCCCGAACAGCACGAGGTCGACCGGCTTCACGGCGACGCCCCAGAGGGTGCCGATCACCGCCAGGATCCCGAGCGGCGGGATGACGACCGCCAGCAACGTGACGATTCGATGTGCAGTCGGCGGACGGTCGAGCTGGCCCTCAGTGGTTCGCGCTTGCGGCATCGAATCTCCTTCGTCGCCGCGTGCGCGACGGTTGGGCCCCCGACTGAAGGGGGTTGATCACTCCGTGGGGAGTCATTGTGAACGCCGCGGCGGACTGCGGCGCGGGTGGGCGTTTGCGATCGTCGGCGCCTGCATTTACGGGCCCGCTGCCGCACATCGACTCGATCCGCAGTGCGATGTCGTGCTGTTCGCGGCCGACTCGCGAGCGGGTGGCCATGCACACACAGTACTGGCGGTCGGGCACGCGCTCGATTCGGGCGAAGTTTGCAACGAACGTAACTATCCCAGATTCCTCGGCCGCCCGCAACAGCTCGGCATCGCGGCGCGCCACTCCTCGTGCGCCGCGCGGAGGTCGATTCACTCGGCCTCGACGTCCACTTCCAACGCACCCGGGAGTACTACCTCGCGTTCTGCGAGGCGGCCTTTGCAACGCATGCCCTGCCGCGACTCGCTACTCGCGCTGACGCGCAACCGCACGCTGGTGGGCTAGCCATCCCAGCCGGGTCGCTCGGCGTCGAGCCGCGCGCTGAGCAGGAGCGCCGACGGCGAGAGCGGCTCGGGCCGCTGTCCGCGCGGCAGCACCGCCAGACCCGCCAGCTCGGGCAGGCGCAGCGTGAACGGCCCATCGTGCTCGAGTCGGAACACCGTCGTCAATTCCGTCTCGTTGCCGAGGTCGCACAGCAGGCGGTCGATCCGGACGAGCGCGTCGTCGTCCACCTCGACGCCGATCTCCTCGGCGAGCTCACGCACGGCTGCCGTGCGCGCATCCTCACCCAGGCTGACGTGACCGCTGCAGGCGTGATCCCAGAATCCCGGCGCGCTGTCCTTGCCGTAGCCCCGCAGCTGCCATAGGCAGCCGCTGCCGGTCACGACGACCACGTGCACCGACGGATGGATCAGCGACGGGTCGGAGTGGCAGGCCTTGCGTGGCGCGCTGCCGATCTCCCTGCCCTCGGCGTCGAGCACCGGGAACAGCTCGCTGGCGTCGTCAGTGAGCGTCGTGTTCCTCGGGATGCTCGCGCAGGTAGCGCTTGGCCTGCTCGCTGCGCGTGGCGAGCAGGGTGAGCAGCGAGAACGGCACGCCCCAGAACAGGCCGTACAGGAATCCCCGCAGGAACACCGGCTGGTTGAGCAGCTGCACGTGCCCCACCCAGAAGACGACGAACCAGATGGGGAAGACGATGCAGAACTGCGCAAGTCCGGGCAGCGCCTCCCAGCGGCGCATGATCGGATTGCCCGCTTCCACCCGCCGCTCGGGCTCGCTTGCCATGCAGGCACGATACCGCCGGGCGCCGGCCGGTCGGTACGCTTGCCCGATGCTGTTGCCGATCGGGATCACCCTCCTATGAGCCGCCTCGTCGCCGTCTGCGGATCCATCAGCGCCGACATGCTGGGCTACGCCTCGCGGCTGCCCCGCCCGGGCGAGTCGGTGCTGGGCGATCGCTTCCTCTTCTCAGCCGGCGGCAAGGGGGCGAACGTCGCTGTCGCCGCCGCCCGGCTGGGTGCCGCCGTGCGCTTCTTCGGGGCCCGCGGGGACGACTACTTCGGCGAGTTCATCGGCGCGGCGCTGACCGGTGAAGGCGTCGACACCACGTCGCTTGCCGTGATCGCCGGGATGCACAGCGGCGTCGCCCTGATCGCGGTCGACGCGCAGGGCGAGAATCAGATCCTCGCGATCCCAGGGGCGAACGGCCTTGCGGGCGCGCCGGATCCCTGCGGGGCAGCTGTCTGGTTCTGTCCCGGCGAGGTGCCGCGCACCGCGCACGCGGGCACGCTGGCGGCAGCGCGCGCCGATGGCGCGACGTCGATCGTCAATCCGTCGCCTGCCAACGGGATCGACCCCGAGGTCGTCGGGCAGTTCGACATCGCCGTCGTCAACGAGACCGAGCTGCACACGTTCGCCGGCCACCTGCCGCCCCGCGTCGTGCTCACGCGCGGCGCGGGTGGGGCCGTGCTGCTGCCGAAGGGCATCGAGCTGCCGGCGGTAACTGCGCACGCGGTCGACACCACCGGCGCGGGGGACGCGTTCGCCGGTGCGGTCTGCGCCGGCATCGCCGCGGGGGCGCCGCTCGAGCAGGCCGTGCAACTCGCGCTCGTGACGGCCGCGATGTCCGTCGAGCGCGAGGGCACGCAACCCTCCTATCCCCGCCGCGACGAGGTCGCCGCGCGGGCCGCTGCCGCCGGGCTGGAGATCCGCCTGCCCTGAAAACGACGAAGGGCCGGCGGACACAAGCCGTGCGCCCGCCGGCCCCTCCCTTACGCCATCAGCCGATGGGCGCGACGTTGACGGCCTCGGGACCCTTTGTCCCTTCACGCGCTTCGTACTCGACGCGCGAGCCATCCGTCAACGTGCGGAAGCCGGAGGACACGATGTTCGTGTGATGCACGAACAGGTCCTTGCCGCCTTCGTCGGGCGCGATAAAGCCGTAGCCCTTCGCGTCGTTGAACCACTTCACGGTCCCGGTCGCCACCCCGCTACCTCCCAGGTTGAACGCCGAAAACGAAGCCTGGCAGCGGGGCTTGAAAGCTCTCACTTGCGAGGTTCGTTCACCGACCGTGGCG
>DASRQS010000031.1:0-13372 GCA_035696365.1 Gaiellales bacterium
CCAGGCGGGGTCAGACCCCACCTGGCTCGATGCGGAGCCGCCGTAGGACGGCCCCGTGGGACGCACGGCGCGTGCCGGTTGGCACGAAGGGGCCGGGCCGATCGCTGGCTAGACTGCATCGGCTCCACCAACACGAGGGGATTTCCGGATGACATCCGTGAGCTACGTTGCCCACGACATCAAGTCGCTCGACCTGGCCGATGCTGGTCGTCGCAAGATCGAGTGGGCCGATCGGCAGATGCCCGTGCTGGCCGCGATTCGCGCCCGCTTCGAGCAGGAGCAGCCGCTCGCAGGCCTGCGCATCGCATCGTGCCAGCACGTCACGACCGAGACCGCGAATCTCATGCGCACGCTCAAGGCGGCGGGCGCGGAGGTGGTGCTCTGCGCGTCGAATCCGCTCTCGACGCAGGACGAGGTCGCCGCGGCCATGGTGGTGCACTACGGCATCGGCGTGTTCGCGATCCGCGGCGTGGACGCCGACGGCTACTACCGCCACCTCGACGCTGCGATCGACACGAAGCCGAACTTCTGCATCGACGACGGCGCCGACGTGATCGGCCTGATGCACTCAACCCGCGACGACGCGCTGGCCGACATGATGGCCGCCTCGGAGGAGACCACGACCGGCGTCATCCGCCTGCGCGCCCTGGAGGCGCAGGGCCGGCTCGCCTTCCCCGTGATCGCCGTCAACGACGCGCAGACCAAGCACCTCTTCGACAACCGCTACGGCACGGGCCAGTCCACGCTCGACGGCATCATCCGAGCCACCAACGTGCTGCTGGCCGGTCGCGTGTTCGTCGTGGGCGGCTACGGCTGGTGCGGTCGCGGGCTCGCCAGCCGCGCACGCGGCATGGGTGCCCGCGTGATCGTCACCGAGGTCGATCCGCTGCGCGCGCTCGAGGCCACGATGGACGGCTTCGACGTCATGCCGATGGCCGAGGCGGCTCCCAAGGGCGAGATCTTCTGCACGGCGACCGGCGACAAGCATGTGATCCGCGGAGAGCACATCGAGGTCATGAAGGACGGTGCCATCCTCTCCAACACGGGCCACTTCAACGTCGAGATCGACATCCCGGCGCTCGAGGCGCTGACCGTGGAGCGCGCCCCGACCCGGCCGAACGTGGAGCGATTCACGCTCGAGGACGGTCGCTCGATCTATCTGATCGCGGAAGGCCGGCTCGTCAACCTGGCCGCCGCCGAGGGTCACCCGGCTGCCGTCATGGACATGTCCTTCGCCAACCAGGCGCTCTCGGCGGAGTACGCCCTGACCAATCGCGACACGCTCGGCAAGCACGTCTACGACGTGCCACACGACATCGATCAGGAGGTCGCCCGGCTCAAGCTGGAGGCGCTCGGCGTCGACGTCGACGTCCTCAGCGCCGAGCAGGAGCGCTACCTCACGAGCTGGGATGAGGGCACCTGATCCTCCACCCGGCGCGCGATCGGTCTCGGAAGCCCGTCCTCGCCGGTGCTCGCGCCCGCTGATGTGATCCGCCTCGAGGACGACGCCGTCGTCCTGCTCGACCAGACGCGCCTGCCGGGCGAGCGCGTGGATCGCCGCTGCACGAGTGTGCCCGAGCTCTGCCAGGCGATCCAGGAGCTCGCCATCCGCGGCGCTCCCGCGATCGGGATCGCCGCTGCCATGGGGATGGCACAGGCCGCGCGCACGTCCGGCGCGAGCGACATGGGCGAGTTGCGGGTCGAGCTCGCAGCTGCCCGCGCGCACCTGGCCGGCTCGCGCCCCACCGCGGTCAACCTGCGCTGGGCGCTGGAGCGCTGCGACGACGTCATCGACCAGGCGGCCGAGCCAGACGAACTGCGCGCTGCACTCGTGGGGCTCGCGCGGCGCATCCACGAGGACGAGGTCGCGCGCTGCCTCTCGATGGGGCGCCACGGCGCCGAGCTGCTCGCGCCCGGCGCTCGCGTGCTCACCCACTGCAACGCCGGCGCGCTGGCCACGGGCGGCTACGGATCGGCACTCGGCGTCGTGCGCGCCGCGCACGCGCGCGACCCGGGCCTGCACGTGTGGGTGGACGAGACGCGCCCGCTGCTACAGGGTGCGCGCCTGACCGCCTGGGAGCTGGCCCAGGACGGCATCCCCCACACGCTGATCGCGGACGTCGCGGCCGGCCAGCTGTTCGCGCGCGGCCTCGTGGACGCGGTGGTGTTCGGGGCCGACCGCATCGCCCGCAACGGCGACGCCGCGAACAAGATCGGCTCGTATACGCTCTCGGTCCTGGCGCGCGCCCACGGCGTGCCCTGTTACGTGGTCGCGCCCTCCTCGACCATCGACCACGCGACGGCCTGCGGCGCGGAGATCCCGATCGAGGAGCGCGCGGGCGAGGAGGTCGCTCGCCTGGCCGGGCGGGTGCTCGCGCCCGAGGGCACGGCCGTCTCGAATCCGGCCTTCGACGTCACGCCGGCGGCCAACATCACGGCGATCGTCACCGAGGCGGGCGTGCACCGCGCGCCGTTCGAGCAGAGCCTGCCCGTCTCCGCCCGCTGAGAAGCTGACACCGTTCCGGCACGGCTCGCGACAGACACGCGACGGTGACCGGACCTAGCCTGGCGCCATGCCCCGACACGCCACGCTCATGCGCCTGCTGCTGCCCCGTCGCTGCGTCGCCTGCCGCGCGCCCGGGGACTGGATGTGCGAGCGCTGCGGGCAGGGCCTGCGCGCACTCGCCGCTCCCCTGTGCGCGCGCTGCGGGGCGCCGACGGCAGTGGTGGTGCCGGCATGCCGCGCCTGTAGCCGCCTGCGCTGGTTCACGACGGCCCGCTCCGCCGTCTGGCTGGAAGGGCCCGCGCATGCGCTGATCGGGCGCTGGAAGCGCGGCGAGATCTCGCCCGGCCGGCTGGCCGCAGCGCTGGTGGCGCACGAGCTGCCGAGGCCACCGGTCGAGGCGATCGCCGTCGTGCCGGCGGTGCGAGACCGCCTGCTGCTGCGCGGCGCGGATCCGCCGGCCGAGCTCGCGGCCGAGCTGGTCCGCTGGTGGGAGGTGCCGGTCATGCCGCTCGTGCACCGGGCGCGCGGCGTGCGCCCCCAGCGAGGCCTCGACGCCGCTGCGCGGCGCCGCAACGTGCGCGGCGCCTTCGCGGCCCGAGCAGGTCCGCGCTCCCTCGCACTCGTCGACGACGTCTATACGACCGGCGCGACCGTGGACGAATGCGCCCGCGCGCTGCGCCAGGCCGGCGCCGAGCAGGTGCACGTCGTGACGCTCGCCCGCACCCCCCTCGATCGGACCTTTGCTCGGGCGCCGCCAGATGGCAGACTGAAGGTACCCACGTACCCGAGCGGGGAGGCGCGCGATGCAGCTTCAGGTCAGCGGCAGGAACCTGGATATCACGGCGCCGATCCGCGAGTACGCCGAGCGCAAGCTCGCGCGCATCGAGCGCCACCTGACCGAGGACACGCGCGTCGACCTCGAGCTGGCGATCGAGCGCAACCGCTCGATCAGCAACAACCAGCACGCGGAGCTGACGGTGTGGACGAAAGGACCGGTGCTGCGGGCACACGAGTACGCCGACGACATGTACGCCGCCATCGACCTCGCGGTCGACAAGCTGGATCGCCAGGTGCGGCGCTATCGCGAACGGCGCCGCCACTGGCGGCCCCATCATCAGGCTCGCGACATCGAGGCCCTGCTGCCGCTCTCCGAGGCCGACGAGGCCGCCTCGCTCGAGATCGCCAACGGGGTCGAGGCGGAGCTGCCGATCCCGACGATCGTCAAGACCAAGCGCTTCAACATGAAGCCGATGCATCCCGACGAGGCCGCGCTGCAGCTCGAGCTCGTGGGGCACGAGTTCTACGTGTTCCTGAACGCCGAGAGCGACGCCGTGGCGGTCATCTACCGCCGCCGCGACGGCAACCTCGGCGTGATCGAGCCGGTCCCCGGCTGACCTGCCGCAGGCCCCTGCGCGCAGGGCCCGTCAGGTGCCGCCTGCTACCTTTCAGGCAGGAGCGCCACGCGCTCCCATCGCCCTTTGGGGCGGCAATCTCCCTCCGATAAAGGCCCATGGTCGACTTTCTGAACAAGCTGCTCCGCGCCGGCGAAGGCCGCCTGCTGCGCCGCCTCGAGCTCGTAGCCGACGAGACGACGGCGTGGGAGCCCACGATCGAGGAGCTCGACGACGAGGCGCTGCGCGCCAAGACCGCCGAGTTCCGCGAGCGCCTCGCCGAGGGCGAGGAGCTCGACGATCTCCTGCCCGAGGCCTTCGCCTGCGTGCGCGAGGCCTCCAGGCGCACGCTCGGGATGCGCCACTTCGACGTCCAGCTGGTCGGCGGCGCAGTCCTGCACGAGGGCGCCATCGCCGAGATGAAGACCGGCGAGGGCAAGACGCTCGTGGCGACGTTGCCCCTCTACCTCAACGCGCTCGAGGGCGAGGGCGCACATCTCGTGACCGTCAACGACTACCTCGCTCGCCGTGACGCGGAGTGGATGCGCCCGATCTACGAGGCGCTCGGCATGAGCGTGGGCGTGATCGAGGCGCAGATGGATCCGGCCGCCCGCAAGGAGGCCTACGCCTGTGACATCACGTACGGCACGAACTCCGAGTTCGGCTTCGACTACCTGCGCGACAACCTCGCCGTCGAACTCGAGGACACCGTGCAGCGGCCGCACAGCTTCGCGATCGTGGACGAGGTCGACTCGATCCTCGTGGACGAGGCGCGCACGCCGCTGATCATCGCGGGCCAGCCCGAGGAGTCCTCGGACACCTACTACACGTTCGCGAAGATCGTGAAGAAGTTCAGCGCCGGCGAGGACTACGAGGTCGACGAGAAGCGCAAGACCGCCGCGCCGACGGAGCAGGGCGTCACGAAGACCGAGCAGGCGCTCGGCATCGAGAACCTCTACGCGCCCGGCTCGAGCCAGATGGTCAACCACCTGATCCAGGCCTTGCGCGCCGAGTCGCTGTACCACAACGGGGTCGAGTACCTGGTGGTCGACGGCGAGGTCAAGATCGTCGACGAGTTCACCGGCCGCATCATGGAAGGGCGGCGCTGGTCGGAGGGCCTGCACCAGGCCGTCGAGGCCAAGGAGAACGTCAAGATCGAGGCCGAGAACGTGACGGTCGCGACGGTCACGATCCAGAACTACTTCCGCCTCTACGAGAAGCTCGCCGGCATGACCGGCACGGCGCTGACCGAGGCCAACGAGTTCCACGAGATCTACGGTCTCGAGGTCCTCCCGATCCCGACCAACGTGCCCGTCACGCGCGCCGATCAGAACGACCTCATCTACAAGACGGAGGACGAGAAGTTCCGCGCCGTCGTGAACGACATCGCCGAGCGGCACGCCGACGGGCAGCCGGTGCTGGTCGGCACCATCTCGGTCGAGGTCTCGGAGCGCGTCTCCAACCTGCTGGAGCGCAAGGGCATCCCGCACAACGTCCTCAACGCGAAGACGGGCCAGGAGGGCCAGGAAGCCCAGATCATCAAGGACGCGGGCGCACTCGGCGCGGTCACGATCGCGACCAACATGGCCGGCCGCGGTGTCGACATCAAGCTCGGCGACGGCATCATCGACAAGGGCGGCCTGTACGTGATCGGCACCGAGCGTCACGAGTCGCGGCGCATCGACAACCAGTTGCGCGGCCGCTCGGGCCGCCAGGGCGACCCGGGCGAGACGCGCTTCTTCCTCTCGGCCGAGGATCAGCTCGTGCGCCTCTTCGCGGGTGACCGCATCTTCACGATCCTTGACAAGCTCGGCCCGGGCGAGGATCAGCCGATCGAGCACAAGATGCTCACGAAGCGCATCGAGGGCGCCCAGAAGCGCGTCGAGGAGATGCACTTCGACATGCGCAAGCAGGTGCTCAAGTACGACGACGTGCTCAACAAGCAGCGCGAGGTCATCTACGCCGAGCGCCGCGGGGTGCTCGAGGGCGACGACCTCAGCGAGGAGATCCTCGAGTGGATCGACGAGGTCGTCGAGGACGTCGTCATGGCCCACACCGAGTCGAACTTCCCCGAGGAATGGGACCTCGACGGGCTCTTCACTGGTCTCAACCAGGTCTTCCCGGTCTCGTTCGACGAGGCGGGGCTCGGACAGGTCGCCGAACTCGAGCGCGAGGAGCTGATCACTCGCTGCATCGCCGACGCGCACCTGGCCTACGAGCGCAAGGAGAAGGAGCTCTCCGAGACGGAGGGCCTCGACGACGACATCATGCGGCAGCTCGAGCGCTTCTTCCTGCTGCAGGTGATCGATGCGCACTGGCGCGAGCATCTCGACGCGATGGACTACCTGCGCGAGGGCATCCACCTGCGCTCGATGGCGCAGAAGGACCCGCTCGTCGAGTACCGCGTCGAGGGTCACGCGATGTTCGAGGACATGATGCGCGGCGTGCGCGAGGAAGTCGTGTCGATGCTGTTCCACGTCGAGGTCACCGCGCAGGACGCCGACCTCGAGCATCACGAGGCCGAGCAGCTGATCTACGACGACGGCGGCGAGACCACCTACGGGGGCGCCGGCTCGTCGACGTCGACGTTCACGCCCGCGGCGGGCGGCGGCGGCTCGTCCAGCTCGACGGTCGGCCCCGTCTCGAACGGCGCCGCGAGCATCGGACGCAACGATCCGTGCCCCTGCGGCTCGGGCCAGAAGTACAAGCGCTGCCACGGGCGCGCCGCGTAGATGCGCACACTGACGGAACTCGAACCTGCGACCGAGGAGTTGAGGGCCCGCCTGGCGTGGGTCCGTGACTACCTTTGACCCGGCGGAGCTCGAACGCCGCGTCGAGGAGCTGAACGCGCAACTCTCGGCTCCCGGCTTCTGGGACGATCCTCGCCGCGCTGCCGTCGTCAGCGCGGAGCAGGCGCGCGCGCAGCGCAAGCTCGATACCTATCGTCGGCTCGACGGGGAGATCGCCGACCTGCCCACGCTGCTCGAGATGGTGGGCGAGGACGACGGCATGCTGCCCGAGGCCGATGCCTCGATCGCCGCGCTGGAGGCCGAGATCGCGCGCCTGCAGGAGCAGGCGCTGTTCTCCGGGGAGTACGACGCCGGCGACGCCATCGTCACGCTCAGCGCCGGGGCCGGCGGCACGGACGCGCAGGACTGGACGGCGATGCTCCTGCGCATGTACGAGCGCTGGGCCGAGCGGCGCGGCTACGGCTTCGACGTGCTGGACGCGACGCCGGGCGAGGAGGCGGGGCTGAAGTCTGCCATGTTCCGCGTGCACGGCGACAACGCCTACGGGGTGCTCGGCGCCGAGCGGGGCGTGCACCGTCTGGTGCGGCTCAGCCCGTTCGATTCGGCGCACCGCCGCCAGACGAGCTTCGCGCAGGTCGACGTGGCGCCGGAGTTGCCGCCCGACGCCGCCATCGAGATCGACGACAGCGACCTGCGCATCGACACCTACCGCTCGTCGGGCGCGGGCGGCCAGCACGTCAACAAGACCGACTCCGCCGTGCGCATCACCCACCTGCCCACAGGCATCGTCGTGCAGTGCCAGAACGAGCGCTCGCAGCACGCCAACAAGGACACCGCGCTGCGCGCGCTCAAGAGCCGCCTGCTCGAGCGCGAGGAGGAGGCCCGGCAGGCGGAGCTCCTGCGCGAGCGCGGCATCCTCAGCGACAACGCCTTCGGCTCGCAGATCCGCTCCTACGTGCTGCACCCGTACACGATGGTCAACGACCACCGCACGGGGCTCAAGAACGGCAACGCCCAGGGGGTGCTGGACGGCGATCTCGATTCCTTCATCAGCGCATACCTGCTGGGCGCCGCGGCAGGCACACTGGGCGAGTCCGCCGACTCCGACGACGACGCGGGAGTGTCCGCATAGCGCTCTGGTCCTCCTCTCCGGGCGCGGGGTTCCCGGAACGCCCCGTGCTATCCTTGCCCGACCCCAATCCGGCCGGTGCAGGGAATTTCGTGCCGCGTGTCGTACTGCGATACGCCGCCGGTTTCCGCCGGCGCCAGGAGGGGTGTGTCACCGGCTACCGCCGCCTACAGCCATGTTGAAGCGAGACGACATCGAGCTCGATCACGCCGGCGCCAGCAATGGCAACGGTGCGACGCACACCCTGTCGCGCGGTGAGCGTCTCGCGCTGCTCGCGGAGGAGGACGAGCACGCTCCGCGCGTGAAGGTCGCGGGCGGCACGCCCATGATCGTGCTGGAGCGAGTGACCAAGGTCTACGACGGGCGCGTCGTCGGGCTGCGAGACATCTCGCTGCGCATCGACAAGGGCGAGTGGGTCTTCCTCGTCGGCCAGTCCGGCTCGGGTAAGTCGACGTTCATCCGCCTGCTGCTCAAGGAGCTCGACCCGACCGAGGGCTCGATCCTGATCGGCGGCCGCTCGCTGGCGACGCTCAAGCGCTCGCGCGTCTCGCAGTTGCGCCGCAACATCGGCTGCGTGTTCCAGGACTTCAAGCTGCTGCCCAACCGCAACACCTACCAGAACGTGGCCTACGCGCTCGAGGTGCAGGGCATGCCGCGGCAGGAGATCGACGAGAAGGTGCCGGAGATCCTGCAGCTTGTCGGCCTGGCCGACAAGCTCGACCGCTTCCCGCACGAGCTCTCCGGCGGCGAGCAGCAGCGCGTCTCGATCGCGCGCGCGTTCGTCAACCACCCGCCGCTGCTGATCTGCGACGAGCCCACGGGCAACCTCGACCCCGACACGTCCGTGGGCATCATGCAGCTGCTCTATCGCATCAACCGCACGGGCACGACCGTCGTCATGGCCACCCACGACCGCGAGATGGTCGACCGCATGCGCCGGCGCGTGGTCGCGCTCGAGCGCGGGCGCCTGGTGCGGGACGAGCGCCGCGGCGGATACGTGGAGACCTGAGTTGCGACGACCGGGCTTCTTCCTCGTCGAGGCCGTGCGCGCCCTGCGCAACAACCTCGCCACCACCGTCGCGGCCACCGTGACGGTACTGATCGTGCTCTATTTCCTGGGCGTCTTCGTGCTCTTCGGCACGTACCTCTACGCCAAGGTCGACAAGCAGCGCAGCGGTGTCCGCGTCACGGTCTACCTGGACGGTCGCGCCTCCCCGAAGCAGATCACCGACATCGGCGCCCGTCTGCGCCAGAACCCGGACGTGAAGCCGAACGGCGTCCAGTACGTGTCCAAGGCCGAGGCCTGGGCGCAGCTCAAGAAGCGCGTGCCGAAGTCCGTCTGGCAGAGCGTGCTGACCAACCCGCTGCCTGCCTCGTGGGAGGCGTCGCTCCAGAACCCGGGTCGCGCCAAGAACGTCGCCGACTCCGTGCGCGGCATGCCGGGCGCGGAGAAGGGCGCCAGCGGGGTGGCCTACGGAGGCAAGGAAGCCGACCGCCTGCTGCGCAACGCGGCCGTGGTCGAGGCCGTCATCGGCGGGCTGATACTCGTGCTCGCGATCTCGGCCATCGCGCTGATCGCCAATACCATCCGCCTCTCGATCTTCGCCCGCCGTCGCGAGGTCGAGGTGATGAAGCTCGTGGGAGCGTCCAACTGGTTCGTGCGGCTGCCGTTCGTGCTCGAGGGCATGCTCTGCGGCCTGGGCGGCGCGATCCTCTCGATCGCGTTCCTGGGCGTCTCCCTGGTGCTGCTCAAGGATCACCTACCGGCCGCCTCGCTCAACGAGGACGGCGCGCACGCCATCGCCTTCTGGCTGCTCGCCCCGCTCCTGCTGCTCGCCGGGACGCTGCTCGGCGCCATCGGGTCGGGCGTCACGATGCGCCGATTCTTGCGGGTCTGAAGGCCGACGCGCTACAGTGAGCGCTCGATGCGCCCCCGCCGCACGATCGCGGTAGTTGCCGCCGTCGTCCTCGCTTTCGCGCTGGGCTATGCGACGCGGCGCGGTGGCGAGCACCCGGCACCCGCACCGGTGGCGGCGCCTCGGCCGGTCCTGGCGGACGCCGTCCGGCAGGTGCTTGCGCAGCGCTACGTGCGAGCGCTGGATCCTGGCGCGCTGGCCTCGGCGCGGACTGTCCCGCAGCTGATCTCGCAGCTGCGCGATCCCTTCACGAGCTATCTGACCGCGGCGGAGTACGCGGCCCTCAGGGCCGACACCGCGCAGGGCTTCTACGGCATCGGGGTACGCGTCCGCGCCCAGGGCAAGGCGCTGCTGCGCATCGTCTCGGTCGTGCCGCGCTCACCCGCCTCGCGGGCCGGGCTGCACGGCGGCGACCTGCTCGTGGCGGTGGACGGTCTGCGCGTGCGCGGCCACATGGACACCGCGCTGGCGGCATTGCAGGCGCCGCACCGCGGAGCGCTCCGTCTGGTCATGCGCGTGGGCAGCAAGCAGCGCGTCGTCGCCGTGCGCCGCGGAATCGTCACCCAGCCCGCGGTGGTCGTGCACGACGTCGCCAAGGGCAAGGTGCGCGTGATCCGCATCACCCGCTTCTCCCACGGCGTGGCGCGCGACGTGCGCCTGGCCGCCCGTCACGCACCGGTCGTGGTGCTGGACCTGCGCGGCAATCCCGGCGGCCTCATCTCCGAGGCGAGGGACACGGTCGACGTCTTCCTCGACCACGGGCGCATCCTCTCGTACTCCGGCGCGCACACGATCGGGAAGGTCGTGAACGCGAACCAGTCCGCGCTGCCGCGCATGCCGCTCGTGGTCGTCGTGGATCGTGCGACCGCGAGCGCCGCCGAGATCGTCGCGGCGGCCCTGGGCGAGAACAAGCGGGCCAAGATCGTCGGCACGCGCACGTTCGGCAAGGCCACCATCCAGGCCGTCGTCCCCGTGCCCGGCGGCGGCGCGGTGAAGCTGACGGTGGCCGAGTACCTCACGCCCAACGGCCGCAGCCTGCACGGGCGGGGTGTGCTGCCCGACGTGACGGTGAAGACGCGCCTCCTGGTCAAGGCGGTCGCGCTGGCACGGAACCTCCGGCACCGTCCTCTGTGAGTCAGGAGGAAGGCGGGCCGCGGCTCGTCGCCTGCACCGTGGAGCGCCGCGGGCGCTTCCTGGTTGCGCAACCCCTGTTCAACGACGGCGAGCAGCTGGCGCTGGGCCGGCGCTCCGGTCTGGCAGTCCAGCCGGGTGAGCTCGTGGTGGTCGAGCGCGCGGGCGGCAGCGCGCGGGTGGTCGAGCGACTGGGATCGCCCGACCACGTCGGTCACGTCCTGCGCGCGCTGCTGCTCGAGCGCGGCCTGGCGGGCGAGTCGCCGGAGGCAGCGCTGCGCGAGGCGCGCCGCGCCGCCGCGAAGAGCGAGCAGGAGGGCCACCGCGAGGATCTGACCTCGCTCGAGGCGGTCACGATCGATCCTCCAGCGGCGCGTGACTTCGACGATGCGATCAGCCTGGAGCCGGACGGCGACGGCCTGCGGGCGTGGGTGCACATCGCCGATGTGGCGAGCTACGTGCAGCCCGGCGGTGCCCTGGACGACGCGGCTGGCGGGCGCACCTGCAGCGTCTACGTGCCCGGCACGGTCGAGCCGATGCTGCCGCTCGAGCTCTCGGCGGACGCCTGCAGCCTGCGCCCGGGCGAGGTGCGGCGCGTCGTCACACTCGAGGTGCGCATCGGAGCCGACGGCAAGCCCGGCACCCCACGCGTGCATCGGGCGCTGATCCGCAGCCGCGCCCGTCTCACCTATGACGACGCCCAGGACATCCTGTCCGGCAAGGTCAGCCACCCGCAGGGCGACCTGCTCGCGCGCGCCGACGCCCTGGCGCGCGACCTGCGCGCACGCCGCCAGGCCCGCGGCGCCTTCACGCTGGCTTCCCGCGAGCTGTCGTTCGAGATCGACGACGGTCGGGTCGTGAATGCGCGCTGGGACGAGGAGCCGCGCGCGCATGCGCTCATCGAGGAGCTCATGCTGCTTGCCAACGAGGCTGTGGGAGGCCTGCTCGCGCGCGCCCGCCGGCCGGCGATCTACCGCGTCCACGATCACCCGACGCACGAGGCGCTGCTCGCGCTGGTCGATCGCCTGACCGCACTCGGGCTGCCCGTCGTGCCGCTGCCGGAGCGCCTCGACGGCCCTGCGGCATCCCGAGCCGTCTCGCGGCAGGCGGATCTGCTCGAGCCGATCTTCCGGGAGCGCCCGGCGACCCGCGAGGCCTTCGGCACGTTGCTCCTGCGCACGCTCCAGGTCGCGCGCTACGACACCGTGAACACCGGGCACGCGGCGCTCGCCTCGGCGGCCTATGTCCACTTCACATCACCCATCCGGCGCTATCCCGACATCGTGGTGCACCGGGCCGCGTGCGCGCTCGCGAGCCTCGGCGAGCAGGCGCCGAAGGCCCGCGGTCTGCCCGAGGTCGCCCTGCGCTGCTCGCTGCGCGAACGCGAGGCCACGGACGCCGAGCGCCGCGCGGAGGCGATCTGCCTGGCCTTCCTGCTGCGCGACCGGCTGCGCCGCGACGGCTGGCATCAGGCGTTCGACGGCGTCGTCATCGGCCTCATCGGCGCAGGGCTGTTCCTGCGCTTCGGCGACGTCTTCGAGGGCTTCCTGCCGGCCAGGCGCCTCGACCCCCGGGAGCGCTTCGACATGGACGAGCACGGGGTGGCGCTCGTGGGGCGGACGTCGGGCCGTCGCATCCGGCTCGGCGACGAGCTCTCGTGCATCGTGACCGCCGTCGACCCGCCGCGCGGGCGGGCGACGCTGGATCTGGTGCCCGAGGACGATGCTCCCCGCTCGCGCACCCGCCCTGCGAAGAGCACCACGCCGCGCCGCCCGCCCAAGCCGGCGAGGAGCAAGCCCGCCAAACGCAAGCCCGCGAAGCGCAAGCGTCCTAGGGGCCCGGCTCAGTAGGGCTCGCCAGGCCCTCACACCCTACTGAGACGGGCCCCTAGACTCCCTCCGTGGCCGAAGGCGAACGCACGATCGCGAGCAACCGCAAGGCGCGGCACGAGTACCACATCCTCGAGCGCCTCGAGACCGGCATCGCGCTCACGGGCACCGAGGTCAAGTCGCTCCGCGCCGGAAAGGTCGCACTGCGCGAGGCCTACGCGCAGGAGCGCGGGGGAGAGCTGTGGCTCGTCGGCGCCACGATCGAGCCTTACGAGCAAGGCAACCGCGCGAACCACGAGCCGACGCGCGACCGCAAGCTGCTCGCCCACAAGCACGAGATCGAGGAGCTCGCCTCGCGCGTGGCCGAGAAGGGCCTCACGCTGATTCCGCTGAGGCTCTATTTCAAGGACGGCCGCGTCAAGGCCGAGATCGCGCTGGCCCGAGGCAAGGAAGGCATCGACAAGCGCCGCGCGCTCGCCGACCGCGACGTGCGCCGCGAGATCGACCGCGAGATGAAGACGCGCTTCCGCGGCTGAAAACCCCCGCAAACGCCCATGCCTACCGTGCTACGCTTGAAGAACTCTCGGGGGCGTCCTGGCTTCGACGCGGGCGAATCCGATGGGTTGGGTAGCAAGCCGAGGATGCTGGTGGGCCTCGTAAATCATCCAGCAAACACCAAATGCGAAGTCCGATCTGGATCTCGCGCTCGCTGCGTAATCT
>DASRQS010000032.1:0-45531 GCA_035696365.1 Gaiellales bacterium
ACGGCGAGCCGCGAAGGCATGCCCCGCGGGACGACGGGCGGGTGCTCGCGCTCCAGCGCAGGCGTGCGCCTCGCGCGCAGCGCATCGACCGCCGTCGCCGCCGCGATCGCCACCGCCAGCACGGCGGCGACGCGCCAGCCGGCCAGGATCGCGCCCGCCGCGCAGAGCGCGAGCAGCGCGGCCGCTCGTGGCGTCGGCGTCACCGCGGCACCGCGACCGCCGCGATCGCGGCCGCCACCGCCGCCTGCGGCGTGACGCGCTCGAGCTCCGCCTCGGGACGCAGGACGAGACGGTGGGCGAGCACCGGAACTGCCATGGCGACGACGTCGTCAGGGCTCACGAACTCCCGCCCGGCGAGGCGCGCAGCTGCCCGCGAGGCCGCCAGCAGGTGCACGGCCGCGCGCGGGCTCGCGCCCAGCTCGACCGCCGGCAGCTCGCGCGTCTTGCGCACCAGCGCGGCGAGGTAGTCCGCGACCTCGTCCGAGACGGTGGTGGCATCGATCAGGGCGCCGGCCGCCGCGAGGTCGTCGGCGCTCGCGACGCGCTGGATCTGGTCGAGCGACGGTGCGCGCACGCCGCGATGGGCGAGCCGCAGGATCGCGCGCTCGCCGGCCTCGTCCGGGTAGCCGACGTCGATGCGGAAGAGGAAGCGGTCGAGCTGCGCCTCGGGCAGCGGATAGGTGCCCTCGTACTCGATCGGGTTCTGGGTGGCGACCACGAGGAACGGCTCGGGCAACGGCCGCGCCTCGCCGTCAACGGTCACCTGACCCTCCTGCATGGCTTCCAGGAGCGCGGCCTGCGTCTTCGGCGGCGTGCGGTTGATCTCGTCGGCGAGCAGGACGTTGGTGAAAACGGGACCGGCGCGGAAGGCGAGCTCGCCGGCGCGCAGCGTCATCGTCCCGGTCACATCCGACGGCAGCATGTCCGGCGTGAACTGGACGCGCCGGAAGTCCAGGCCGAGCGCCTGCGCCAGCGCGTTGACCGCCAGCGTCTTCGCGACTCCGGGCGGCCCCTCGAGCAGCACGTGACCACCCGTGGCCGCCGCCACCAGCGCGAGGTCGACGGTCGTCTCCTGTCCCACAACGACGCGGCGCACCTCGGAGCGCACCCGTTCGAAGGCGTCGATCATCCCTCTCCCCTCCGCTCGTTGATGCGTGCCAGCCCGCGCGCCGCCGCGAGCGCGGCCGGCGGGGTGGAAGCTCCTTGCGCGATCGCCTGCGCCTCCTCCTCGCTCAGCCCCGCGCGCCGGGCCGCGGCCAGCAGCTCGTCCTCGCCGCTGCCCGCCGGGACGAGCAGCAGGCTGCGAGCCTCCTCGACGACCGGCGCGATCGCCTCCCCGGGCGAGCCGGTGCGCAGGAGCGCGCCGGCGAGCCCCTGGGCGAATGCCGAGCGCGCCGGGGCGAGCTCGCGCCCCGCCGGCTGAGCCGGTCCGAGCCGCCGTCCGCGCGCCAGGGCGAGCGCGGCGCCCGCCAGACCGAGCAGCACGAGCGCGCCGCGGAAGCGTCCCGGCAAGGCGCCCCAGCCGCTCGCGCGGCCGTATCCGTGGACGCTCTCGACGAATGCGACCGGCCGGCCGGGGCCCGCCACCGCCAGGGCGAAGGCCGCGTCGTCGCGCCTGGCCAGGCGCGAGTTGACCAGCGGAGCAGCATCGGCCAGCAGCACCGCGCGCCCGGCTCCGACGCGCTGCACGGCCGCCAGCGCCGCGGTCGCGTCGCCCACGGCGGGAACGGCCGACCCGGCCGAGACGAAGTGCCCCGAGATGCCCGAGGCGAGCGTGCCCACACCGGCTGTCTCGGGCAGCGGCACGAGCGCGCGAGTGACGCCGAGTGGGTCGCCGGCCCAGCGCGGCGGATCCGGCACGACGTCGCCAAGCCAGCCTGCAGGCACCTGATCCGCGGCGACCAGCCTGCCGCCGCGGCGCAGGAACGCGCGCAGCGCGGCCGCGTCCTCGGGGGTCACCGTATCGGGCCACAGCAGCACGACAGTTAACCTCGAGTCGAGGTTGAGATCACGTGGTCGATCGCGTAACCGCACGACCTGATGACCCGAGCGCCTCAGCAGCGCCGCGTAGGCCGACACGCCGTACTGCCCGTAGGCGTACGAGGAGCCGGCGGGGCCCTGTGCGCGCTGGTCGTCGCGGGTCAGCGCGCCCGCGACGCGCAACGCGACCAGCACGAGGGCGACGGCGAGGCCCAGCAGGATCAGGCGCCGTCCGCCGCTCATCTCCGCCCGGCCTCCTGCACGGTCGCGGCGAGGCACTCCCGCAGGGTGACGGCATCGTCGGCGGTCGGCGGTCGACGGCCGTAGACGACGCCGGCGAAACGGTCGGCCGCGGCGTCGAAGTCGCGTGAGCGCAGCGAGCGCGCAACCTGCCCGAGCGTGGTTTCGCGCCTGACGCGAATCGTGCCGGCGTCGTCCAACCGGGTCAGCGCGGCAGCCAGTTGCAGACGCATCGCCTCCTCGAAGCGGCCGGCCGCCTCGGCAGCAGCGGCTCGCGCCTCGAGCTCCTCGGGACTGGCGGAGCCGACGCCGAGGACGCCCGCGTTCCGCACCGTCAGGCGCTCTCGCCGCCTGACGCGCTGCGACGAGCCGATCACCAGTGCCGCGAGCCCGGCGACGGCCGTGACGACGACGCCGAGCACGATCAGGCCGACGACGCCCCCGGCCCCCGCCGGGATGCTCAGTAGCCGCGCCAACCAGGAAAGCGCGCGGGCGACCAGGCCCGCCTGGCGCAGGCGGTAGTCGCCACCGGCCAGGATCGCCGCGGCCGCGCGCCGCGAAGCGGCCGCATCCTGCGCACCGCCCGGACCGGAGCGCAGCGCAGCCAGGCGCGCGCGCACCTGCCGCGGCGAGCCCGTGAGGGCACGGCCCAACTGCACGGGCCGCCCGTCCACCGCAGTCACGCCGCGCAGGCGCGCGAGCGCACTCGAATCGCCGGCCGCCGCGCGCACGAGCCGCTGATAGGTCGCGCCGTCGACGCCCTCGGCCGCCGCCGGGGCCGCCGTGAGCGCCGCGAAGGCGCACGCCGTCAGCAGGCCGGCGGCGAGGAGCTTCACGCCACGCCCGCGCCGCCCGGCTCGAGCGAGTGCGTGAGCAGCTGGATGTCGAAGCCCTCCTTGCGGACGCGGAGGTCGATGTAGAGCACGGTCGTGACGGCCACCTTGAAGGGCAGGACGAGGGTGCTCGCGATCAGGCTGGAGACACCGCGCTCGAGGAAGCGCACGCTGTCGTTGCTGCCGGCATCGACGATCTGGCCGACGCCGAGCACGATCGCCTCGGTGACGATCAGCTGCAGCAGCCACGACAGCAGCAGCACGCCGGCGCACGGCCACCAACGCCCGCGCACCAGTGCGCGCGAGCGCCCGAGCGCCTTCGTGCCGCGCAGGTTCTCCCCGAGCAGCACCGGGATGGCGACCGACCAGGCCACGGCGAGGTAGACGCCGGGCACGATCAGGAACAGGAAGCCCACGAACAAGCCGAGCCCGTAGAGCAGCGTGAGCCAGAGCACCGACGGCAAGCGCCGCAGCCCGAAGCGCAGCGACGCATCGGCGTCGACCGGGCGCCCGAGGTAGGCGTCGGCGACCACGCGGTAGGCCGAGGCGGTCGCGAGCGCGGACGCGACGATGCTGACGATCACGAACAGCAGCTCGAGCAGGAGCACCGACCCGGAGTTGGCCTTGGAGGTGCCGACCTGGTGCACTGCGACCGCAAGCGCGCCGTTGAGGGCCGCCGGCAGCGCGACGACGACGGCCACGATCCGCCACAGCGCGAACGCATGGCGGCGGTAGACGGCCAGCGCCATGTCGAGGATCTCCCCGACCCCGAGTGGGCGGAGAACGGGAGCGCTGCTCATGGCTCGGCACTCTAGTGACGGACTCGGCCAGGCCGATTCCGAAGGGTTGTTAGGGTGTTCGGCGAGCCCCGGACGAGGAGGCAGCGCGAATGGAAGCGGCGGCGATCGAGACCGAGACACCTGCCGGCAGCGCGGGCGCAGCAGTGCGCGCGGCCGGCCTGAAGAAGACGTTCGGCAGCGGCGACGCGGCCGTCGAGGCGCTGCGCGGCGTCGACGTGACGTTCCCGCGCGGGCAGTTCGCGGCCGTCATGGGCCCGTCCGGCTCGGGCAAGTCGACGCTCATGCACTTGCTCGCCGGACTCGACGTCCCGACGGACGGCACGGTCGAGATCGACGGTCGCGACATCACGGCCATGGGCGATGCGGAGCTGACCCGCCTGCGCCGCGACCGCATCGGCTTCGTGTTCCAGTTCTTCAACCTCCTGCCCATGCTGACGGCGGAGCAGAACGTGGAGCTTCCCCTCAAGCTTGCCGGCCGCAAGCCCGAGCAGGGCTGGGTACAGCGCCTGCTCGCGAGCGTGGGCCTGGCCGACCGCAGCACGCACAAGCCCTCGGAGCTCTCGGGCGGTCAGCAGCAGCGCGTCGCCGTCGCGCGGGCGCTCGTGAACAAGCCGGCGGTCGTGTTCGCCGACGAGCCCACGGGCAACCTCGACTCCAAGACGAGCGCCGAGATCCTCGACCTCATGCGCCGGTCGACCACCGAGTTCGGCCAGACGATCGTGATCGTCACCCACGATGCGCGCGCAGCGTCGATCGCCGATCGCGTCGTGTTCCTCAGCGACGGACAGATCGTCGCCGACCGCGGCCGCATGAGCAGCGACGAGATCCTCGACCAGATCAAATCGCTGGAGTAGCAGCCAGTGCTCGGACTCACGTTCGCAAGCCTGCGCGCGCGGCCGCTGCGCGCCCTGCTGACGGCCTTCTCGATCGTGCTCGGCGTCGCGATGATCTCGGGCACCTTCGTCGTGACCGGCCAGATCAACCGCGCGTTCTCGCAGATCTTCGACGCCGTCAACATCAAGAACGACGTGACGATCGAGCTGCGCACGGTCAGCGACAACAACGGCGGCTTCCAGGAGCCCTTCTCCAGCTCGGTGCTCGACCGCGTCGGCAACGTGCCCGGCGTGGCCGCCGCCACCGGCGAGATCGACGCGCTCGGCTCGCTGGTCACGTTCGTGAATGGCACGCCCAAGCGAGTCGGGTCGAGCACGGGAGCGCCTCCGCTCGTCTTCTCGACACCGCCGGCGCGCTTCGAACCCGCCACCTTCGTGGCGGGGCAGCGCGCCACTCGCGACGGCGAGATCGCGCTGATCGAGGACACGGCCAAGAAGGCGCACGCCCACGTCGGCTCGACGGTCGGACTCGTCACGCTGGACGGGCTCAAGCGGCTGCGCGTCGCCGGCATCTACCGCATCGGCACGACGGCGTCATTGGGCGGAGCCCTCGTCAGCTCGATCCCGCTGCACGACGCCCAGCAGTGGTACGGCCTCGACGGGAAGTTCACGCAGATCAACCTGCAGGCAACGCCCGGAGTCTCGAAGACGGAGCTGCGAGACCGCGTGCGCGCCGTGCTCGGCGACCGCTTCAAGGTGCAGACGGGATCCGAGAAGGCCAAGGCCGACACGAAGGGCATCGCCGACGTGATCAACGGATTCCTCGGCCCCGCGCTGCTCGCATTCGGCGGCGTGGCCGTGCTCGTCGGCGCCTTCATCATCTTCAACATGTTCTCGATCACCGTCGCGCAGCGGATCCGCGAGATCGCGATGCTGCGCACGCTCGGAGCCAGCCGCAGGCAGATCCTCTCGAGCGTCCTGCTCGAGGCGCTCACCACCGGCCTGGTCGGGACGATCATCGGCATCTTCGCGGGGCTCCTGATCGCGCTCGGGATCAACTCGCTGTTCGACGCGGTCGGCTTCGGCCTGCCCTCGACCTCGCCGGCGCTCGCGACCTCCGGCGTCGTGTTCGGGCTGCTCGTCGGGCTCGGCGTGACGCTCGTCTCGGCGCTGATCCCCGCCGTTCGCGCGACCAAGATCCCGCCCATGGCGGGTCTGCGCGAGGGCGCGACGCTGCCGCGCGGCCGTTTCGCGCGCTACTCCCCGGTCGTAGCGGGCCTGTTCGCACTGGCCGGCGCGGCGCTGATCGCCAACGGCGTCACCGGCTCGGGCCAGGCCAGTCAGCGCCTGCTTGGCATGGCCTTCGGCGCCGTGCTGATCTTCCTGGCCGTCGCCATGACCGCGCGCTTTGCCGTGCCGATCCTGGCACGCATTGTCGGCGCGCCGCTGGCCTGGCGCGCGAGCGGAGCGCTGGCGCGCGAGAACGCGATGCGCAACGCGGCGCGCACCGCGCGCACCGCCGCGGCGCTCATGATCGGCGTCGGCCTCGTCGTCTTCGTGGCCGTGTTCGCGGCGGGCTTGCGCGAGTCGTTCACCAGCGCGCTCGACAAGTCGCTCAAGAGCGACCTGATCGTGACAGCGACCGACCAGAACGGCGGCGGCACGCTCTCGCCCCGCACCGTCCCCGCGCTCGAGCGCATCCCGGGCGTCGGCGTCGCCTCCTCGCTGACGCAGGGTGACGTCCGGCGCGACGGCCGGCACGGCGGCCCTCAGAACGGCCTCTACGGCATTCAGCCCGCCACGCTCGGCCAGGTCTACAAGGTCACGTGGGTCAAGGGGAACGACTCCGCGTTGCGCGGGCTGAACGACAGCGCGATCCTGCTCGAGAAGGGCGAGGCATCCTCGCTGCACGCCAAGGTGGGCGATCGCGTCAAGCTGCTCTCGAACTCCCGCGAGCGCGCCACCGTGACCGTACGTGGCATCTACAAGGACGATTCCCTGATCCAGAACGGCATGATCACGCGGACGCTCCTCCACCGCCTGACGAACGCGAACGGGGTGCAGATCGTGCTCGCGACGGTCAAGCCCGGCAGCAACCCGGAGCAGGTCGCGAAGCTGGCGGAAAGCCGCCTCGCGACGCAGTTCCCGACGGCCAAGCTCCAGTCGAATGCCGAGTTCAAGAAGTCGATCGGCGACCAGGTCAACACGCTGCTCGCCCTCATCTACGCGCTCCTCGGCGTGAGCGTGCTGATCTCGCTGTTCGGCATCGTCAACACGCTGCTCCTGTCGGTCTACGAGCGCACGCGCGAGATCGGCATGCTGCGCGCCATCGGCATGACGCGCCGTCAGCTACGGCGCACGATCCGTTTCGAGAGCGCCATCACGGCCGTGATCGGAAGCCTGCTCGGTGTCGTCATCGGCGTGGCCTTCGGCTGGATCGTCACGCGCGGCCTCTCCGGTCAGGGGCTCGTGTTCACGGTTCCGTGGGGGACGCTCATCGCCTGCCTCGTCGTGGCGGCCATCGTGGGCATCCTGGCCGGCGCGTGGCCCGCCTGGCGCGCCGCGCGCATGCGCATCCTGGATGCTCTCAGCTACGAGTAGCGGGACGCCGTCATGGGGTGTCCGCCTGGAAATACCCTGCCGGGTATGCCATTAGTACCGGTTGACCTGAACCGAACGGCCGCTGCCCCAGCGGCCCGACGAGGAGACTGGCCACCAGCCTGACGGCGCCGCAACCCGCACCGTGCGGACGGAGCGGGAGTACGAGCGGCGCCACCCGTAGGACACCGAGCGGCACGACCGCGGCCTCGACGGCCGTCACTCGTGCGTGTCGCCATGCCCGCGTCCCCCCGAGGCGCACACGACGAGAGGAGGAGCGATGCATTCGCTCACCGCGAAGCTTGTCGCGTTGGCCCTCGCCGTCTCCGTTTCGACGGTCTCGAGCAGTCACGCGTATTTCCGAACGCCCGTTGCGCATTCCCGCACGGTTGCCGTGCACGCAGTGCCCGCCGTGCACCACATGCGCGCCGCCTGCGCGGCGTACTGCCAGGTGCGCACGCTCCGCCGCCAGTTGCAGAGCGTGCACGGCCGCACCGTGGCGCTGGCCCGCCGCGCCGCGTTGCCCGTGCCCCCGCCGCCGCGTCTCGGCTGGCGGCGTAACCGGCTGCGCACGCAGCTTTCGAAGCAGGCGCGCGTGCTCGGTCGCTACCGCGTGCAGGCACGGCGCCCCCTGCGCCTGCGCCTCCAGCGCTTCGAGGCCTGGGTCTGCATCCACCGGCACGAGGCCGCGTGGAACGACGCAGGCGACCCCTACTGGGGCGGACTGCAGATGGATCGGGGCTTCATGCGCGCCTACGGCCGCGACATGATCCGGCGCCACCAGGGTGGCCTGGCCGACACCTGGACGCCTGCCGAGCAGATCGTGGTCGCCGAACGCGCCTACAGGACGCGCGGATTCGCGCCCTGGCCCCAGACAGCGCGCAGCTGCGGGTATCGCTGAGCAGCTCTAGACGAGCGCGACGTGAATGCTGAACGCGCCGGGGATCTTGCAGCCGACCGTCGCGCCGTACCACCGTGGCGGGTAGCGCCCGTGCACGCAGATGCTCTGGAAGTCCGGGTCGGAGACGATGATCAGCCGCACCGGCCGGTAGTTGCGCACGAGCGAGAGCGAGCCCGAGGCGACGCGCCGCGGCCCGACACGGAGCGCGTACCGCATGCGTGTCCTGAGCGAGGAGTGCGCCCTGAGCGCGTGCAACTGGAACTGGCCGTTGGCGAGCACAAGCTCCCAGTCGGCCGTGGCGACGCGCTGATGACCGGCCGGGTTGCACTGATCGGCTGCGTTCAGGCGGCGGGTCACGGAGCCCTGCGTGACTGTCAGGCTGATGGGCTGCACGGCGATGTCGTGGCAATCACCAGCGGTGACCGGCACCCAGGCGATGCCGCTGCCTTGCATCTTCGGGCGGTAGCGCAGCGTCTTGCCGAGACCCATCGGCACGCTCAGGGCGGCAGTCTGGGCACAGCGGACGGTGGCAGTCGCGTCCACCATCGCCCAGGTCGCGGCGGCGTTCACGGTCGCACCGTGCGCCGGTGCCTTGAGCAGGAACTCGAGGTCGTGATCGACGGGGGCGTCCGCCTCGGTCGCGCTGCCGGCGTCCACGGTCAGGGCCACGGAGCCGTCGTCGTAGCCCGGGCCGTCGCCCGGATCGGTCACGTTGGCGCCGATGCGCGCCCCGCGCCCCCAGGCCAGGAACGAGGGTGCCGACCACTGCAGGCCGGGCGCCGTGGTCGCGTCGCAGGCGGCGAGCTGATCGGCCGCTGCGGCCGGCGAGGCGGACAGACCGGAGAGGGTCGTCGCGAGGACGGCGGCGAGCACGGCAGCAGTGCGCAGGCGGAACATGCACTCTTATCGGCTGTGCAAGCCCAGGCCCGCCATGCCTCCGGCGGGTGATCGAGCGATTTGGCACTTGGGGTTCGTCCCTAAGAATGGTTTCAAGCGGCGATATCGGCCTCCGCGACGATCCTCGTGGGCGTGATGCGCACGAGCAACTCCCCCGGCACGGCGTTGCGATCGCCGAACTGCTGCGCGGCCTCGGCGCCCATGTAGCGGGCGGCGATGCGCGTGGCCCAGGTGCGCAGGAGCTCGGGGTCGTCCAGGAGCGTCGTCGTGCCGTCGACGCGCACGTGGGAATAGGGCGGGCGCTCCTCGTCGACGCACAGCGACACGCGCCCGTCGCGGCGCAGCGACTTGGCCTTGATGGTCTCGCCCCAGGTCGTGAACAGCAGCGTGTCGTCGTCATCCAGCACGAACCAGATGGGTACGACCATCGGGCTGCCATCCAGTCGCGTGACCCCGAGCTTGCCGGTGCGCGTCCCGTAGCTCAGGAAGGCCCGGATCTCCCCCTCGTCCATTCGCCGCACGTCGGCCTCCTCGAGCTTCTCAGACGAGATCGCGGTCCGGGATTCCCGTCGTCCACTTGGTGGCGGGCGGCACCTCGACGATGCCGTCCACCTCGGTCTCGACCTTCTCGTTGAAGAAGCACACGAGTTGCTCGATCTTCGGGCATTCGGGCACGGGCATGACGTACGTCCAGGCGATGTCCTCGTGGCGGCGACCGCCGGCGGAGGCCGCGAAGTACGACGCGATGCCCTTGTACGGGCACTGGGTGCGCGTCTCGCTGCCGCTCAGCAACTCCATGCGCACGTCGGCGCGCGGGAGGTAGTAGCGGGTCGGCATGCCCGTCTCGAACAGCAGGCACGGGCGTGCGCTCTCGGCCAGGAGCTCGCCGCCGAGCCGCACGCGGACGTGGCGCGAGCTGCGCAGGACGTCGACGCGGTGATGCGGGTCGCGCGGGTGGACGAACACCTCCTCGTCCTCCTCGAGCCAGGCGTCCATGCTGTTCCACGTGAACGCGACGTAGCCGCGGATGCCCTCCCAGCCGGGCTGGGGATGCTCGTAGCACCAGGCGTCGTCCACTGCCTCGCGCTCCCCCACCCTGACCGTCCAGTGCGTGGCCTCCCCGCGCGTGGGGCAGTGCGAGCGGTGGCCGCTCGGCACGAGCAGCTCCGTGCGCACGTCCTCGCGCGGGAAGTAGTAATTCGACAACTCCCAGAGCGGCGGCTTGTAGCCGCCCATCATCAGCTGCGCTCGGTGCGTGTCGGCGATGTCGACGCCGCCGAAGCGGGCGCGCACGCGCCGCTGCGTCGACTCGAAGCTGTGCTCGACGTCACCCACTCGGGCAGGCTAGCTGGCGCGCGCCTCGTCTCCGCGGCGCTCGTGCTCGAGCACCGTCACGAGCGCGTCGACGACGCGCGGGTCGAACTGGCTGCCCGAGCTGCGCTGCAGCTCGGCCACGGCCTCGTGATGCCCCCGCGGGCCCTCGTAGGGGCGGCTCTCGGTCATCGCGACGAAGGCGTCGGCAGCCGCGACGATGCGCGCCGCGAGCGGGATCTCGTCGTCGGCGAGACCGTCAGGATAGCCGGTGCCGTCATAGCGCTCGTGGTGGCTGCGCACGACCTGCGCAGCACCGCTGAGGCCGGGAACGACGCTCACGAGGGCCTCGCCCGCGATCGCGTGGTGGCGCACGCGGGCGCGCGCCCTGTCGTCCAGCGGCCCGCTGTGCACAAGGATGTCCGTCGGCACCGTGACCTTGCCGCAGTCGTGCAGCCAGCCGCCGAGGCGCGCGAGCTCCACCGTCGCGGCCGGCACTCCGAGCTCGACGGCCACCGCCGTCGAGAGCGCGGCGACCTGCGCGCTGTGCATCGGCCCCGCCCCGCCGCGGATCGAGGCTGCGGCGGCCAGCGCTTGCACGATGCCCTCGAGCCCCTCACTGGCATCGACGGGAACGAGCATGGGCGCGCCGCGGGCGATGCGGGCCTGGTTGCGGCCGCCGTGCTTGGCCGCGTAGAGGGCGGCGTCGGCGCTCGCGAGCAGCTGCTCGGGCGTGTGGCACTCGGCCGACGGCCGCACGGCGCCGATCGAGATCGTGACGTCGACGGCGCCGTTCTCGCCGATGGGGATCGGCGTGGACCCGACGGCAGCGCGCAGGCGCTCGGCGAGCGCCTCGAGCTCGGCCTCGTCGCCGATCTCGTCGAGCAGCACGCAGAACTCCTCGCCGCCCCAGCGCGACGTTACGTCGCAGGGCCGGGTCGCGTCCTTGAGACGGTGCGCGATCTCGCGCAGCACGAGGTCGCCGGTCTGGTGCCCGTGCGTGTCGTTGATGCGCTTGAAGTGGTCGACGTCGACGAGCGCGATCGCTGCGCCCGCCGCGGATCCCGAGAGGCGCGCGCGCAGGACCTCCGAGAAGTGCCTCCGGTTGAAAAGCTCGGTCAGCGCGTCCACGCTCGAGAGCCACTCCAGCCGGCGCACGGCCTCGCTGCGCTCGTCCTCGGCGCGCCGCTGCGCGGAGATGTCGCAGGCCGCGCCCGTGAGCAGCACGCGCCCGTCGCCCAGCACCGTCACCGCGGCGCGATCGCGGATCCAGCGCACCTCCCCGTCCACGCCTGAGAGCCGGTACTCCTGTTCCACGATCTCGCCGTCGAGGCCGCTCACCTCGGCGAAGCGCCAGGCGATATCGTAGGCGGCGCGATCGTCCGGGTGGACGAAGTCGTCGTAGCCGTCGAGCAACTGCTGCGTCTCGACGGCGGCGCCCAGCAGCGCTGCGAGGCCCGGACCGCGAGCGGTCACGACGAAGCGCTCGTCGGCGAAGAGCTCGCCGCTGTAGAGATACTCGCCGATCACGGCGGCAGAGCAGGCGAACGCCTCCCGCGCCTCGTGCGTCTCGGCCACGAGCTTGGCGCGCTCGGCGACGTCCTTGATCATCACGACCCGCGAGCCGTCGTCCGAGGTGACCCCGGCAGTCACGATCGCGGGAAAGCGCTCGCCGTTCTTGCGCAGGAAGACGACGTCGTACTCGCCGCGCCCGTGTCGGACGAGGTGCTCGGTGTTCGCGCGGATGGCATCGGCGGACTCGGGCGCCCAGTACGGGAACGGCGCCGACGCCCCCACGAGCTCGTCCTCGGAGAACCCGGTCAGCGCGCACATCCTCTCGTTGACGCGCGCGATGCGTCCGTCCGGCGCAAAGATCAGGAGGCCGTCCTGAAGGGCACCGAGGATGGCGTCGGAGACGTGGCGGCCGCGGCGCAGCGCCGCGGCGAGGCGGTAGACGACGGCGGCGACGAGAGCGAGCCCCGTCGCGGATACGAGCAGCAGGCCCAGACCCTCGGCGGCATTGCCGCTCTCCCAGCCGAGCGAGCGCGCGACCAGCGGCAGCGCGCTGACGGCGATCGTCAGGAGCACGTTGGCGACCACCAGCGGCGCGCGCAGCGACAGGGCCGTCCAGCACACGGAAGTGAACAGCAGCGGGAGCAGCACGTCGCCGTCGGTCGCCATCGCCAGCGTCGTGACGGCGAAGGTGAGCGGCACGCCGACTGCCACGAGGCCCCAGCCACGGGTTCCCGGAGAGCCGTAGCGGAGATACCCGATCTGCAGCGCGGCGAGGAGAACGGCGAGCGCGACCACCGGCGGGCGTCCAGCTGCGTCGCCGACCGAGAGCGCGAGCAGGATCGCGCACGGCAGCACGAAGCCGAACAACGCGAGCGCGCTGCGCTGAGCGGAGGACGGCGTGTCGGCGATCAAGCCGGACAGCCGAGCACCGGCCCGCAGGGCCTTGAGCCGTGGAGCGGTCATCGGTTAACCCATCGTCCGTTGCCCGCAGGTTGTTTAGGGCCGTTGACAGGAGGGGCGCCCGGCCGAATGATCCTGTCGTGGCTACGGCATCGCCGGGCGCCTCCCGAGGACCTGGCCGACACGCCAGGAGGACGATCCTCGGCCTCGAGCGACAGGGCCTCGGCTGGACGCTTGCGATCGGCGCCATCGCCCTCACCCTCGCCGTCGGGCTCCCGATCGTGGACTCGGTGATCTCGGCCGATCACACCGCCAGTCCGGGCTCCGTCACCGACGTCGGTCTCGGCGTGCGCATCACGCCCGTCTCGTCCTGGAGTGTCGTGCCGCGGCAGAGCGACACGCCGGACACCGCCCAGTTCACCCGCGCGGGCGCGCTCGTGAGCGTGCGGGCCACGTCGTACGGGGGCTCCGCGCAGGACGCCTACGACAGGTTGGCGGCCGCGATCGACTCCCAGTCGGGCGTCCAGATCGGCTCCCACCCCGGGACCGTCACGACGCGGAGCGGCCTCGTCGGCATCGCCAGCGCTCTCGGGAGCTCGACCGAGCAGGGCTACTTCGCCGTCTTCGTCGCCCACGGCACGCTGGCCGTCGTGATCGCCGCGAGCCCGCTGGCGACGTTCCACGTCGTCGACGACGACATGCGCTCCATGATCGGTTCGGTCGAGATCGGAGCGGCGCCGTGAGCGTCCCCGCCCCCGGCCCGGGCTGGGGCGATCGCGGGACGGTGCTGCGGCCGCGCCTGCCGGCCTTCTGGCTGTTCGCCTTCCTGCTCATGATCGGCGCACTCGGAGCGGGGGGCATCATCGCCGCGCGCATCTCCGCGGCCCCACCCTCCTCGCTGTTCGCGATCACGCTCCTGATCGTCTGGGCAGTGCCCCTCGTGGTCTTCATCCACGCGCTCGACCTCTTCGAGCGCGAGCCGTTCGGTATGCTCACGGCGGCCTTCGCGTGGGGCAGCCTGGCCGCGACGACGCTGGCGATCTCGGCCAACACGGCGCTCTTCGACCTGATCGCGAAGCTCGGGAGCCAGTCGCTCGCCAATCGTTGGGGCGCGGCGATCGCCGGGCCCATCGACGAGGAGACGCTCAAGGCGCTCGGCCTCCTGCTCCTCGTGCTGCTCGCCGCGGCGGAGATCGACACACCCATCGACGGCCTCGTCTATGGCGCCTTCATCGGGCTCGGGTTCCAGATCGTCGAGGACTTCCAGTACCTCACCAATCCCGCCTTCGCGGGCAACGGCTTCAGCCAGACGCACGTCGTCTGGGAGCTCTTCGTCGTGCGGGGCCTCGTCGGCGGCATCTGGAGCCACGCCGCCTACACCGGCCTCTTCGGGCTCGGGATCGGCTACCTCGTCAGCCGAACCGAGGTGCCGCTGGTGCGTCGCGTCACGCTCGCCGTTCTCGCCTTCGCCGGCGCCTGGGCGATGCACTTCTTCTGGAACTCGCCCTGGCTCGAAAACGTCGACGCAGGCGGCTTCTGGAGCACGATCATCACCCAGAGCGCCATCAAGGGTCTCCCCGGCTTTCTCCTGCTCACGTGGCTGTACCTGCGCGCGCGCCGGCGCGAGTCGCTCTGGGTGGCGCACGTGCTGGCCCCCGAGGTGGCCACGGGCGCCGCGACGGAGGACGAGATCAACGCCCTCCTGACGTTCCACGGCCGCCGGGCTGCGCGGCGCGCGGCCGGGCATGCCGCCGGGCCACGGGCCGAGCGGCGGACGAAGGAGCTCCAGCGCCAGCAGGTCGGCCTGGCCGTGGACCTGACGCGCTCGCGCGGTGCCTCGACGCCCGCGATCGAGCGCCGCCGCGCCGCGATCGCGTCCATCCGCCACGAACTGCCGCCTCAGGATTCGCGGGGCGGCAAGCGCTCCTGATCGGGACGGCGGTTGGTCACGCGCCGCACGAGCGGCAGCGCGTACCAGAGCAGGCCGAACGCCGCGAACGAGAGGCCGCCCGCGATCCAGGCCAACGCGGGGCCGAAGAGGAAATGCGCCACGAGTACGAGCGAGAGCACGATCGCCAGGGCGAGCGCAGTCATGCCCCCGATGATCATCATGCTGGCCACGCTCACGAGGTAGACCTTCTGCTCCTGCCGGAACAGGATGCGATGCTGCATCGACGGCGCCATCAGCAGCGCGACCGCAACAGCTGAGAGGAGCAGCGCGGCAAAGTAGACGTCGCGCTCGAAGCCGTCGGCATCCCCGAAGCGCGACGAGAACGGCACCGCCAGCAGAAACGCGAACAGCACCTGGACGCCGGGGACCACGATCCGCAGCTCCTGCAGGAGCTGGTCGAGATTGCGGTTGAGACGCTGATCGTCGGACTCCGGCACGACCCGCCAAACCGTAGCGACCAGCGCGAGCTCAGGTCGTGCGCATGTGGATGCGCACGGCGCTACCGTCCGGGAACGACCGCAGCTGCACGAGATCGCACACCTGGTTGACGATCCAGAGCCCATGACCGCCGATCTCCTCCAGGTCGGGTCGCCGGCGCCCGGCGAGCGGGTCGTGCAGCCGGCCACGGTCGCGCACCTCGCAGATCAGGCTGCCGCTCTCGCGCCAGACGCGGAGGGTGCCGCTCCCACCGCCGTGGCGCACGCTGTTCGACGCGACCTCGTTGACGGCGAGGACGAGGTCGTCGCCCCGCGCCGAGGAGAGGCCCGCAACACGCGCCCGGCCCGCCACGAACTGCCGCACGCCGGCCAACCCACCGGCCGTGAAGGTGCGTTCGGCGACCCGCCCAGGCGGCTCCGTCAAGGGCTCGACGGAGGGCGCGGCGGCCGCCGCGGCGCCACAGAAGGAGTGGCTCTCGCGCCGCGTGCCGTCCTGCAGCACCGTCGCGTGGCTGCGATACGCCTCGGCGATCACGCCGGCCTCGAGCGCGCCCATGTCGTAGGGGCACAGGAACGAGAGCGGCCCGGCGTCGGCGAACGCCAGGTTGAGCAGCGCCTCGTGCAGCTGGCACTCGACGAGCTCCGCCTCGCTCCTGCCGGCCCAGATCGGCTCCCCGATGCCCCAGATCCGGCGGCCCTGGGCGGCGCGCGCATCGATGAACTCCCGCCAGGCCGGGATCAGCCGAGCGGGATTGGCGCCGACCTCGCGCATGTCGGCGAAGTGGACGAACTCGGCGCCGGCTCCAAGCTTCGAGCGCAGCAGGCCGATCTTGGCCCGATCGACGGCCACCACGATGGGCTCTGCGGCCGTGAGCGCCCCCACGATGAACGGGATCGCCCCGGCCAGGAACTGCTCGTCACCTTCGTACAGGAGCGCCTCGTGCCGGAACAGCTGGTCCGAGCCCGCGGCGCTCAATCGGCCGCTGATCGCTGCCGGCACATGTCGCAAGCATGCTCTCGCGAGCGCGCCGCCGCAAGCTCAACCACCCACGGCTCTCGTGTTTGCGCCTGGGGCCTGGGGGAATACCCGAGTTCAGGTTGCGGCAGCCGATGGTCGGCGTCCGCGACACGCGTCAACGGGGTGGGGCTTCCGTGAGTCTGAGGGACGGCCGGCCCAGCCAGATCGACGAACTCGTGCTTCGCTTACCGGCTGACCCCGAGCAGGTTCCGGTGGCGCGGAGGGCTGTGGCGGATTTCTGCGAGCGATGCGGTATGGCCGCACCGGTCATCGACGACGTCAAGCTGGTCGTGACCGAGGCTTGCACGAACGTCGTGCTGCACGCCTACGACTCGGCGTCCGGGGACGCCCGCGTGTTCGAGGTGCGAGCGCACCTGGAGCCGAACGTGCTGATCCTGACCGTGAGCGATCAGGGTCGCGGAATCGGTGCACCGAGCCCGAACCGCGGCCTCGGGCTCGGCCTGCGGCTGGCGCTGCAACTGGCCGGCGGCGTGCACACCCGCGACGGCGGAAGCGGTGTCGGCACCCGGCTGACGATGCGCTTCGCCCTGCCCGACTGACCCCGGTTCATGCACGCGCGATGCGGTAGACCTTGCCGGTTGCCCAGTCGCCCACCAGCAGGGCGCCGCCTGGCTCGCGCGCGAGTGGCAACGGGTTCTTGAAGCCAGTTAGGAGCTGCGTCGCCCGCGCGCTCGCGTAGCCGGCGCCGGAGCGGCGCAGCGGGATGCGCAGCACGCTGGCCCGCTCCCACTCCGTGACGAGGGCGGCTCGGCCGCCGCCGAGCACCCCCGAGACGATCACCACGCCGCCCGCCGCCGCGTGCTTGTCGAGAGCGGCAACGGGCGCCGGCACGCCACGGCAGGCGGTGCCGCCCTGGCCGTAGCAGCCCGGGAAGCGCCAGTTCTGCCCCTCGCGGACGAGCGCAAGCCAGTCGCCGGGTGTCGTCGCGCCGAGGTCGTCGCGCTGATTCATGGAGGTGAGCAGCGCGCCGGTGGCGGTGTCATAGGCGATGCCGAAGGGCGCGCGGATGCCGGACGCGTAGAGGCGCACGCCGCTTCCGTCCGGCCGGAAGGAGACGATCGTCGCCGACCACCTCGAGTGGCTCACGCAGTGGTCGCAGGCCGAGGTGATGCCCATGGCGAGCCGCCCGCCCGGCAGCGCGACGATCGCGTTGTTCCAGCCGTGGCCGGCCGGCTCGGCGATCACCGTCGCACGCTGCGCGAAGCGCCTGCCGCGCAGGTCGCTGAACACGTCGACCCGCCCGAGCGAGCTGATGTACAGGCGCCCCGCGTACCAGAGCAGGCCCAGCGGGCCCTTGACGCCGCTGATCACCTTGACCGGTGCGGCGCCCGCGCGCGGGATCACGTACACGCCGTCGCGGGTGTGGCCGGAGGCCGCCGACGTCGTCGCCCAGAGCCGGCCCTTCGCGTCGAAGGCGAAGGCCGAGACGTTGCGGAGCCCGGTCGCGTAGACGGTCGCGCCGAGGCCCTTGGGGCCCTGCAGGCCGGCCCCGATCGAGACGCGGCCGCTCGCGGTCGCCGTCGCCGCCGTCCCACCGCCCCCGCAACCCACCGCCAGCAGCGCGAGCGCGGCCAGTAGGGCGACGACGAGCGTGGCGCGACTCGCACTGGGGAGAGACGGAAGCGAGCCGCGCCACGTGGTCGAGCGGTGCCCGCGGGAGGAGAACGCAGACACCTTGGATCTCAGACGGCCGTCGAAGACGTGGACGACGTGCCGGAGCCCGACGACGACGGGGTCGTGGACGGGGTGGTCGAAGGAGTCGTCGACGGGGTCGAGTCGCCGCCCATGTTCGGGCAGTTGCTCGACGAGTGGGTCGCGGCGTCCGGGCTCATCACGGCCGCCGGCGTCGTCGACGTCGACGTCGCTGTCGAGTCCGAAGAGCTCGTGGCGGCATGCGCCACGGCGCCACCGGCGAGCACTGCCGTGACTGCGAAGGCCGCAGCGACCCGTCTGGAGCGTTGCACCATTTCCGTTCACCTCCTTTCGTAGTCTGTTGGCGCAGTCAACCACCGGCCCATAAGAGCAACCTGTGCCCCAGCCCATAGCTCGCCCAGAACGACGTCAGCGCACGAGCGAGAGCGCGCGGCTGGTAAGCCAGCCGCCGTCCACGAAGAGCGTCTGCCCGCTCACGTAGCGCGCGTCGTCCGAGGCCAGGAACGCGATCACGTCGGCGACGTCCTCCGGCAGGCCGACGCGCTGGAGCGGGATGGTCGGCTCGAGTTGCGCGACCTGCGCCGGATCGTCGAGCGGGTTCATGCCGGTGCGGATCCAGCCCGGGCCGACCGCGTTGACCCGGATGCCGTGAGGCCCGAGCTCCAGCGCCATCGACTTCGTCAACATGCGCACGCCGCCCTTGGACGCGCTGTAGGCCGAGGCCTCTCCCTCGGTGACCTCGGCGTACGTGCTCGCGACGTTGACGATCGCACCGGGATGGCCGCCGGCGACCATCGCCTTCGCGGCCGCCTGCCCGCACAGGAAGACGCCCTTGAGGTTGACGGCGACCACCCGCTCCCACGTGGCCTCGTCCAGCTCCAGGAACGGCGCGCCGTGCGGCACGCCGGCATTCGCCACCATCACGTCGAGACGGCCGAACCGCTCGAGGCAAGCGGAGAGCAGCGCATCGACCGCCGCCGCTTCGCTCACGTCGACGGCGAACGCCAGCGCGGCCTCGCCGATCTCGCCGGCGACGCTGGCCGCGCGAGCCTCCTCGATCTCGGCGACCACGACGCGATAGCCGTCGCGCGCGAGACGGATGGCCGTCGCCCGGCCCATGCCGCTCCCGGCGCCGGTGACGATCGCGGCGGGCGCCATCAACGGGGGCACATCGTGATCGACCCCGCGGGCGGCCCGCCTGCGGAGATCCTCGCGACCGCCCAGGCAAGCAGCCCGAGCAGCGTCCCGATCGTGGCGGCCGCGCGCATCGAGCGCGAGTCTAGCCCCGCCGCCGGGCGTCCAGCCCGAGCGGCAGGGTTCACTGAGAACGTCTCAGGCGCCGGCCGAAGAGTCGGCCTGCCAGAGGTGGAACTCGTTGCCCTCGCTGTCGGTGCAGGCCGCGAACCAGCCGTGCGTGGGTACGGGCGTCTTGTCCCCGGCGGTGCCACCGAGCTCACGTACCTGCGCGCTCGATGCGTCGATGTCGTCGGTCGCGAAGTAGTACTTCGGGTGCCCGCGCTCGTCCGACTGGTACAGGGCGGCACCGCTGCCCGGGCCGGTCTGCGCCATGCGGTAGTCCATGTCGGGCATGCCGGAGTCGCCGAATTTCCAGCCGAACAGCCCGCTCCAGAAGCGCTGAGCCCGGTCGACGTCCCCTGCGAGGAATTCGATGTGGACGATCTCGCCAGCCATCTCGGGTCCTTTCTTCGGGGTTTCCGCACCTCAATTCGAGGCGATCGTCCGTCAGACTACCCCGCGCGGACCAACGTTCTTCCACGACCGCGACGGCAACGCGCCGGCTGCATCACCGCTACGTGCCGCGCGTGAGCGAGACCGCGCGGGCGGCGGGCGCGGGACACAGGGGATCGGGTCGTCGTAGGTCAGATCGAGGCCCGGCAGGACCAGCATGTCGTACTGCACGCGCGCACGCGCGGCCTCGATCTCGATTGCCATCACGTACGCAGAGTGGTTTCTCGCATGGACGTGTTGTGGCACGCCCGGCGGATCGTCCGCGCGAGCCACGTGGCCGGTGACAGACAGGACGTCGAAGCCGGCCCGGCCGTAGGCGTCGACCAGCTGGCCGATCGTCTGCGGGCCGTCGCTCCCGGTGGTGTGAGCGTGCAACTCGCACAGCAGAGGAGCATGCGCGAGACGTGTCATAGTCGGATCTTCCGCGGCGCTTCGCATCTACCTGGCGCACAACCGGTCACCAGCTGGAAACGCTCTTGTGACGACGAGGAGGACAGACCTGTGGCATCGCCATCCGCAGACGAGCCCATGAGCTTCGAGACACACGTGAGGCCGCTCTTCCGCGACCGCGACCGCAGCTCGATGAGCTACGCGTTCGATCTCTGGTCGTACGACGACGTCACTCAGCACGCCGACGCGATCCTGAACGCCGTCAAGACGGGCGAGATGCCGTGCGACGGCGCCTGGCCGTCCGAGCAAGTCGCGCTGCTCGAGCGCTGGGTCACAGAGGGCAAGCCGGCGTAGCTGGGTGTCCTCCCTACTGGCTGGGCGCCGGTAGTTCGGCGAGCGGCGGCCGGTCGCGGGCGGCATCGAGCGGCTGGCCGGCGAACTGCCCGCCCGGGCAGTCCTGGCAGCGCACCGAACGGCGCGGGTTGCGGATGCCGGCGAGCCCGAGCACGCCGGCCAGCGCTACGAGGATCGCCGAGATGCCGATGCCGACGTGGAAGGCGTCAGCGGACGCCGCCTGCACCGCGGCCGCGACCTGACGCCCCGCCGTCGCGGGGTCCACGCGCGCGAGCGTCTCCGTGCGCGCCTGCTCGACCGCGACCCGCGCCGGCCCCGAGAGGCTGCGGCCGGACAGACGATCGTCGAGCGCCGAGCTGAACTGCGCCGAGACGACCGCACCGATCGCCGCCACGGCGAGCAGGCCCGCGACGCGGGCGATGGCGTTGTTGATCCCCGAGGCGATGCCCGCATTGGACTCGTCGGCGTCGGCCAGGACCGTGGCCGTGAGCGGGGCGACGGTGGCAGAGAGCCCGAGGGAGAAGATCACCAGCGCAGGTAGGAGATCGGTCCAGTAGTTCAGGTGGGCATCGATGCGCAGCATCAGACCGAGGCCGAGCGCGGAGACGAGCGGCCCGAACCCCATGAACCAGCGAGGTCCGAAGCGGTCTGCGAGGCGCCCGAAGCGCTTGGACAGGGCGAACATCACGAGCGTCGCCGGCATGAGCGCGAGCCCGGCGTGCAGCGCGTCGTAGCCGGCCACCTGTTGCAGGAAGAGCGCCAGGAAGAAGAACGTGACACTCAGCCCGCCGTACATCGCAAACGTCTGCAGGTTGCCGATCGCGAAGTTGTGCCGCTTGAACATGCCGAGCGGCAGCATCGGCGCCGCGGTGCGCCGCTCGTGCATGACGAAGAGGATGAGGAGAACGACGCCCGCGACCCCTGGACCCCACACCTCGGGGCTGCCCCAGCCGACGACGGGCTGCCTGATCAACGCGAGCACCGGCCCCGCCAGCCCGAGGAAGGTGAGCACTGCGCCGAGCCAGTCCAGTGGCACGTGTGCCATGTCGCGCGGGCGCGCCGGCACCGCGATCGCGATCAGCAGGAGCGTCATGAGCACGAACGGCACGTTGATCGCGAAGATCAGGCGCCACGAGACCGCATCTACGAGGTACCCGCCGACAAGCGGCCCGATCACGATCGCGATCCCCGACCAGGCCGTCCATGAGCCGATCGCGGCGCCCCGCTCGGAAGGCGGAAAGGTCGAGATGATAAGGGCCAGCGCGCTCGGGGTCAGCAGCGCGCCGAACGCGCCCTGCAGCGCGCGGGCCGCGACCAGGAACTCGATGCTCGGCGAGAGCGCGCACAACACTGAGACGACCCCGAACCCTCCGACTCCGATCGAGAACACGCGGCGCTCGCCGAAGAGGTCGCTCAGCGAGCCGCCGACGAGGATCAGCGAGCCGAGCGTGAGCAGATACGCGTTCGACACCCACTGCTGGCCGGCGAGACCTCCGCCCAGGTCGTCGCGAATGGCCGGCAGCGCGACGTTCACGGCACTCGCGTCCAGGCCGGCGACGAACGAGCCCATGATGGCCGCGAGCAGCGCGACTTGCTTCGTGCGGCCATCGAGCCGCTGCGATGTCGGCAGTGCGATCTTCATGGGCGCGGCGATGCCGAAGGCGCTCCCTTCTCAGCGCGACGTTGTCTGTGCGAGCGTGAACGGTACGCCGTAGACGGCCGAGCCGGGCTGCTGCGCGCGCCCGGCGGCCAGGGCGCCGTGGTCGACGGTGTCGAACCCGATCGCGTCGGCCAGGCTGCGGACGGTGGCCGTCGCGCCGTCGTCGTCGCCGGCGATGACGACCACGAGCCTGCCGGGATCGCCAGCAGAACGGCCGTCCGCCCCGAGCTGCGTCGAGACCATCGTGTTGAACGCCTTGACGACGCGGGCGCCAGGCAGATGCCGGGCGAGCAGCTCGCTCGACGTCGTGCTGTCGTCCTCGAGCTCGGGCACCTCGCCGTCGCGGCCGGAGTAGTGGTTCATGGCATCGACGAGGACCCTGCCCGCGAGGGCCTCCGCCGGGAGCCGGTCGTAGAGGAAGAACGGGAGGGCGAGCACGACCACGTCGCCCTGTGCCGCGGCGGTGGCGAGGTCCGGAGCGGCGTGCGCGCGCGGCCCCAGTTCGGCCACGAGCGGCTCGAGCGATTCCGCCCCGCGCGAGTTGGCGAGTGTCACGTCGTGCCCGGTCTCCGTGAAGCGGCGCGCGAGCGTCGAGCCGGTCTTGCCCCTGCCGAGAATTCTGATCTGCACTGCACGCTCCTTGACGTAGGGGGAATGGTCACGCCAACGACGCGCCGGCCGCGCTGCTTCCCAGGGAAGCAAGGACAGCACTCGTTCGTTTTCACCTGACGAGAGGCGGTGTTGTGCCGTCTCGCTCAGAGAGGTTTTGCATGAACGCCACGATCCATCCTCAGTACTTTCAGACGCTCGTGCGCTGCAGCAACTGCGGCACCGAGCACGAGTTGTGCTCCACGCGCGAGCGCCTCAGCGTCGACATCTGCTCGGCCTGCCACCCCTTCTACACCGGCACCGAGTTCCGCGCGCACGAGGGCGGGCGGGTCGCCCGCTTCGAGGCGCGCAGGCGCCTGGCGCAAGTCTAGTTCCCGCACGGCCGCTCCTCGGGCTGTGCTCACCCGAGGAGCGGAGAGGGCGGAATCCGGGTCGCGCCACGCACGGCCGGGATGAGCATGCCGACCTCGTCCACGTAGCACCAGCACCAGTCCTCGCCGGGCTCGAGCGAGCGGATGATCGGATGGCCCGTCGCGCTGGCGTGGGCCGTGCCATGGCGCATCGGCGAGTCGTCGCAGCAGCCGACGTGGCCGCATTCCAGGCAGATGCGGAGGTGCAGCCAGAGAGTGCCGGCCGCTAGGCAATCCTCGCAGCCGTCGACCGACTCCGGCAACTGCGTGATGCGAATGTGGTCGATGTGGGTGCAGATGGGCGGCATGCTTCCCTCCGTCAGCTGTGGTTGAGGGGTAGCCGGACGTGGAAGACGGTCCGGCCCGGCTCGGACTCGACGCTGAGCGAGCCGTCGTGGCGGTCGACGACGATGCGGCGCGCGGTAGCGAGGCCGAGGCCGGTCCCGTCCCCCACCTCCTTCGTGGTGAAGAACGAGTCGAAGATGTGCTCGGCGATCTCCGGGGGGATGCCGGGCCCGTCGTCGGCGATGTCGACGTGGATCGAGCCGCCGTCCTGCCGCGTGCCGATCGTGATCGTGCCGGTTTCCCCCAGTGCGTCGATCGCGTTCGCGATCAGATTCGTCCACACCTGGTTGAGCTCCGAGCCAAGCACGATCAACCGCGGCAGCGAGCGATCGTAGTCGCGGACGACCTTGATCGACGTGTGCTTGAGCCGGTGCCCGAGCACGATCAGCGTCGTCTCGAGACCCTCGTGCAGGTCGACGTCGACGAGCTCGCCGCGATCCATGTAGGCGTAGGTCTTGACGGCCCCCACCAGGTCGGACATGCGCCGGGTGGCCTCCTGGAGCTCCGCCGCGAGGCTGCGGGCCGTGAGCGTGGCCGCGACCCAGCCGAGCGCGGCGTCGGTCGCGGGCCCGGCCACCACCGCGACGCGCTCGAGCCAATCCTCATCGACGCCCGCCACGGCCAGCGGCTCGGCCAGCCGCCAGGGCTCGGGGACGCCGAGTGCTTCGAGCCGCTCGAGCAGCGCGTCCTCGGCGTCGGCGGCGTCGAGTGCGTCGAGCGCGGTTCGCCCGGCGGCGCGCTCGATGGCCTCGGCGTGCAGGGCGACGAGAGCGGCTGCGTCCTCGCGCTCGATGCCGCTCTCCACGAAGCGGCGCAGGGTCGCGCCGACCACGTCGACGGCCTCGACCATCTGCCCGGCCGCGCGGCCCGCCGCGGCGGCCGGATTGTTGAGCTCGTGGGCCAGGCCGGCAGCCATCGTGCCGAGGGACGTGAGGCGCTCGCGGTTCTGCTCGATCGCGGTGACGCGGCTCATCACCGGCGCGACCTGCTGCATCACGCGCCGGTGGACAGCCGGCTGCGCGAGCGCCAGGCGCCGGAAGTCGGCCGGATCGACGACGCCGATGCGGCAGGCGCGCTCCGCCTGCATGCGCACGCCCAGCGTGCCCTCGGTCAGCGCGCTGATCGCTCCGATCCAGGTCGGCGCGACCTGGCGGCCGGCGGGCTCCACGTGGTCGCCGGAGATCAGGAACGTCAGGATCGTGCCCTCGAAGAGCAGGAACACGCCCGCGGGAACGGCGCCGTGCTCGGCCAGGATCTCGCCCTCCTGCGCCATGTAGGGCCGCGCAACCGCGAGCCATTCCGCGAGCTGGGCATCGTCCAGGTCGTCGAAGAGGTCGATCGCGCGCAGCTCCTCGAGCGTGATCGGCGCGGCCGCGCTCATGCGTCGGCCAGGTACTGGTGGATCAGCGAGACCGCCATGGAGCCCTCGCCCACGGCGCTGGCCACGCGCTTGAACGAGCGCGCGCGGACGTCGCCTGCCACCAGCACGCCGGGCACCGTGGTCTCGAGCAGGTACGGCTCGCGCTTGAGCGGCCAGCCCGCGGCGGCCGCGTCGAGCCCGGAGAGGATGAAGCCGCGCTCGTCGCGCGCGACCACGCCGTCGAGCCAGTCGGTGCGCGGCGAGGCGCCGATGAAGACGAAGCAGGCATCGGCTTCGAGCACCGCCTCGGCCTCGTCCTCGCCGCGCACGCGCAGCTGCCGGAGCCGCCCGCTCTCGCCCTCGGCGGCCACGACAGACGTGCCCGTGCGGACGACGACGTTGGGCAGGGCCGCGAGCTGCTCGATCAGGTAGCTCGACATGGAGCGCTCGAGCGAGGGCCCGCGCACCAGCATGGTCACGCTCGCCGCGTAGCCGCTGAAGTGCAGCGCGGCCTGGCCGGCCGAATTGGCGCCGCCGATGATCACGATGCGCTGATTCCCGCACGAGCGCGCCTCCGTGAGCGCCGAGCCGTAGTAGATCCCGGCACCCGTGAAGTCGTCGAATCCGGGCGCGTCGACCTTCCGGTAGGCGACGCCCGAGGCAATCAGGACGCAATTCGCGCTCAGAGTGCCGCCACCGCTGAGCTCGACGATCCTGCCCGCGCCCTCGATGTGCAGGGCGACTGCGTCCTGCACCGTGAGCAGCTCGGCGCCCAGGCGGCGGGCCTGGTCGGTCGCGCGCCGCGCGAGATCCGAGCCGCTCAGGCCCGCCGGGAACCCCAGGTAGTTCTCGATACGGCTCGACTGGCCCGCCTGTCCCCCCGTCGCCTCGCGCTCGACGAGCACGGTGCGCAGGCCCTCGGAGGCACCGTAGACGGCGGCCGCGAGGCCCGCCGGGCCGCCGCCCACGATCACGAGGTCGTAGTGGTCCTGCACCGGTTGCGCGGTGATCCCGAGGCGCCCGGCGAGCTCGAGGATCGTGGGCTGCTCGAGCACCCCTCCGTCCTCCAGCAGCGCGACGGGCAGCCGCGTCTCGTCCACGCCGATCACCCGAAGCAGTTCCCGGGCCTCGCCGTCGCGCTCGACGTCGAGCCAGCGCGCCGGAACGCGGTTGCGGGCGAGGAAGTCGCGGAGGTCGTGCGTCGCCTTCGAAAAGCGGTGCCCGATCAGGCGCACGCCTCCGGTCTCGAGGAAGGCGCCGGCCTCCCAGGTCGTGAGCAGATCCTCGAGCACCGGGAAGAGCTGCTCCTCGGGCGGATCCCACGGCTTGAGCAGGTAGTAGTCGAGCGCGACCTCGTTGATCGCCGCGATCGCAGCGCTGGTGTCGGCGTAGGCGGTCAGCAGCACGCGCTTTGCGTCGGGCACGATCTCGCGCGCCTGGGTGAGGAACTCGGTGCCGGGCATCCCGGGCATGCGCTGGTCGGCGATCAGGAGCGCCACGAGATCGCCGCGCGTGCGCAGTTGTCGCAGGATCTCGAGCGCCTCGGCGCCCGACGGCGCGCGCATGATGCGGAAGCGCTCGCCGAAGCCCCGCCGGAGGTCGCGCGCCACCGCCGCCAGCACCACCGGCTCATCGTCGACCGCGAGGATCACCGGCCGGCGCTCCGACGCCGGCGGCTCCTGGGAAGCGGACTCTTGGGCCATCACGGGTCTACGGTAGCGCCCGCGCGGAGGTCGCTCCTGGAGCTCATTCAGAATGAGCTCGCATGGCGCTACCATCGAGTCGTGCTCCTCCTCCGGGAGTGCCGATACGGGAAGGACGAGCGATGGCTGACGACGTTCACACGCATATCGAGGCGCTTGTCGCCGAAGAGCACCGGCTGTGGCAGCACGAGTCGAGCGGGAACGGCAGCGAGGAGGACCGCCGGCGCCTGGCCGAGATCAAGGTCGAGCTCGATCGCTACTGGGATCTGCTGCGCCGCCGCCGCTCCGCCGCCGATTCCGGGGGCGATCCCGACGACGTCAAGTTGCGCAGCGAGGGTACGGTCGAGGGCTACCTGCAGTAGCGCGTGGCTCAATGGGAGGGTCGTAACCACCCCGACACAAACGCTACGTATCGTTTATAACGTGCCGATGGCCACGAACGCGGAAACCCCCCGCCGCGGCGGGCGCCAGCGCAGTTCCGAGACGGAGCAGGCGATCCTGCAGGTCACGCGCGAGCTGCTCGTGGAATGCGGCGTCCAGGGTCTCACGATCGAGAAGGTCGCGGCCCGGGCCGGCGTCGCGAAGACGACGATCTACCGCCGCTGGCGCGACAAGGACGACCTTGCACTCGCCGTCGTGCTCGACATGGTCGAGCAGGTCGTGAAGCTGCCCGACCTCGACGACACGCGCGCCGAGCTGCTCGCGTTCGTGAACGCGGCCGTGAAGGTGCTCGGCTCGACGCTCATGGGCCGCGTCATGCAAGGCCTCGTCTCCGACCTCGCAACCGACCCCGAGCTCGCCCAGGCCTTCCGCGATCGCGTCGTCTCGGTGCGCGACGGCGAGGTCGAACGCCTTGTCCAGCGCGGCATAGCCCGCGGCGACCTGCGTCCCGACACCGATCCCGAGACGGCCCACGAGCTCCTGATCGGCCCCGTCTACTACCGCCTCCTCCTGAGCGGCCGCCCGCTCGACCGCGCCTTCGCGAAACGCAACGTGGAAGCAGTGCTGCGGGCCTTCGCGCCCGATCCCCCGCCGTCCTGACGGCCCGAGGCTGGTCAGCGCGGCTGCGCTGGCATCAGCGCGCGGGGGATCTGGATGCTGCGCGCGACGACCTTCGAGCCGTAGGCGCCGCCCTCGGCAAAGAGCGCGGCGAAGACAGCCGAGTCGACCTGCAGGAGCGGCACGACCGCGCATTTGCAGAAGGGGTGCGCGCGGCCGCCATCGGCCGCCGCAGCGCTGGCAGAACGGGGTCGCGAGCCGCTGTCGCCTCCCGCCTCGCCTCAGTGCGGCTTGGCCTCGGGGAAGCGCTCCAGGCCATCGTCCGGGATCGCTTCCCAGGGCGCCGCGTAGGCGACGAACGCGCGCCAGCTCGGGCGCACGCCCGGGTCGCCGTCGAAGGCGCCGAGTCGGATCGCCATCTGCTCGGGCCGCTCGGCGTTGCGGCTGTACAGGTGCGCTCCGCACGCGCCGCAGAAGCACTTGTCGAAGCCACCGTCCGGCGGGCTCCAGGCCCGGATCAACTCGCCGCCGCGTAGCAGGCGGAAGGTGCCCCCGTCGATGCGCGCCTGCGCCGAGGCGGCGGTTCCCGTGCGGCGCTGGCAGCGCGTGCAGTGACAGTACCCCGCTTCGCGCGCGGGCTCCGTCAGCTCGAAGCGGACGCCCCCGCAGAGGCAGCCCCCGGTCACCGATGGATCGGGCATCGGCGGCCAGCCTAGCGCGGGACAGCCCATGGTAATTGCGCAGCGTCCGTCGAGCAGGCCCGCGGCCGCCAGCGCGAATGCGCCCGTCCGGATGGCCGCGCGCGCTCTCCGGCTCGATGGCGCGCCGGCGTGGCTCTGAACTGCGCTCTGGATATCCTCTCCAGCGTGAGCAACGAGCTCCCCGGCCCGGTACGGGACATCGTCGATGCCGCCAACCGCGGCGATACGCCCGCCTTCCTCGGCGCCTTCACGGCCGACGGCGTCGTCGACGACTGGGGTCGCGAGTTTCGCGGCGCGGAAGAGATCGGTCGCTGGAGCGATGGCGAGTTCATCGGCGTGGCGGTCGAGCTCACCGTCGAGAGCGTCGAGCGCGACGGCAACCGCACCGTCGTGACGGCAGCCGTGGGCGGGAACGGCTTCACCGGCCCCTCCCACTTCACGTTCGAGACCGACGGCGAACACGTCTCTCGCATGACGATCCGGGAGTAGCCGAAGCCCGTGGCACTGATCCGGCGCGAGGATTCCAGCCTGCTCGTGATCGACACGCAAGAGGGCTTCTACGGCGAGAACCGTGGCGACGTCGACCGCGCCGCGTTCGAGCTCGTCGTCGCGCGCGTGGCGTGGACGACGGCTCTCGCGCGGATGCTCGACATTCCCGTGGTCGTCACCGAGGAGGATCCCGAGACCAACGGGCCCACCTCGCCGCGCGTGAGCGCGCAGCTGCCGACTGACGCGACAGTGCTCGTCAAGCCGGTCTTCGCCGCCGGCGACAACCCGCCGATCCGTGCGGCGCTCGACGCGACGGGACGCCACACGGTGGTCGCGGTGGGGCTCGAGACGGACGTGTGCGTCGCGCACTCGGCGATCTCTCTGATGCAGCGCGGCTTCGGCGTGGCGACGGTGACAGACGCCGTCTTCTCGCCGGGAGCGGCGCATGGCCACGGGCTCGAACGGCTGCGCGCCGAGGGCATCCAGCTACTCTCGGCCAAGGAGCTGTTCTACGATTGGACGCGTTCGCTGGCCGATGTCCGCGCGCTGCTGCGCGCCTACCCGGAGCTCGAGGCGCCACCCGGATTCTCGCTGTGAGCTTCGAGCTCCGGCGGGCCTCCGTTCCAGGTGAAATTCGCGATGTGATGCGCGCGAGCTCCAACGCGTCAGCCCCTCACTCGTGAGATGACCGCGGACGTCGCCGTCACCGGATGACGTCGCGCGCGCAGGCCGTGTTGGACTGCTTCTTGGTGCCGTCGGTCCCCTGCACGCACACCCGGCCGGACGCGCTCCGGGACTGGCTGCGAAGCTTGAACTGCACCCAGTGGTTGGTCGGGACGCTGCGATAGGCCTTCGAGAGCCGCCGCCCGGCCCGCGAATAGAACGTGATGCCGACGCGTGAATGACTGCTCTTGTCGTCGTCGATGCGCAGCGTGAGGGTGCCGCTCTGGCCGACCTTGCGGCTGACCGCCATGACCCTCGCTCTCGGCGGATCGTCGCGCAGGCTGCCCCACGACTGCGGCTGGGCGGCCAGGGCGTGGTCGATGAAGCCGCGTTCACTCGAGACGAGCGTGAGGTAGGAGCGCGACGATTCGCAGTCGGGGCCGGCCCCGTAGCTGATGACGCCCTCGACGACGACGTTGCCCGCCGTGTTCTCGCTTGCGAACGCCGGACCGCCCGAATCGCCGAAGCAGGCCGTGCCGCCGGGCACGGCCGAGTTGTCGGAGGCGGCGCTGCCGCAGAAGAGCCAGGACGGATTGAAGCTCTCCGAGACGAGGTGGCAGGATCTCGGATCGGCGGCGTCGATCTGCCCGACGCGCAGCTCCCCCGGCCGCGAATGGTCCTTGGTGGAACTGCGGCCGTAGCCCGCGATCAGGAGCGGCTTGCCGGCGCCGGGCCGCTGCTCGGCGAGCGCGGCCGGGGCTTGCGAAAGCGGGCGGTCGAGGGCAAGCAGCGCGATGTCGTGGAAGTGGTGGGTGCCGTCCCAGCGGTAGTACGGCTGCGGCAGCACCGCGACGACGCCCGCACTGACGCCGAGCGTCGCGTTGGAGACGTCGCGCGAGCCGACGCGCACCCTGAACGCGGACGGCCCAGCGATGCCGAGCAGGTTGCCGTGCTTGCCGGTCTCGTAGACGCAGTGCGCGGCCGTCATCACGACCGTCGGCGAGATCAGCGTCCCCGTGCACCCCGCCAGGCCGACCGGCTCCGAGATCTGGATGAAGGCGAGCGGTGCCGTGAGTGTGGCGCTGACGTTGGCGGTCCCGCCCACGATCGCCCCCGCCGGCGTCGCCACGACCGCAGGCACCGCGAACGCACACAACGTGAGGAGCAGGGCGAGTGGGCCCGCGAGGGTCTGCCGGCGGCGCATCTCCTGCAACCTACCGTGCTTCGCGCGAGAATCCGCAAAGTCAGGAAAGCCGCGCGATTCGCTCGATCAGGAGCTCGAAGAACGCGGCCGCGTCGAGGTCGATGCCGACGGCGGCATTCGGCTCCCGGTCGGTGCGCTTCCAGCGATCGACCACGGTTCGCCCGCGGCAGAGCTCCGAGTCCAGCTCGACCTCGACGTTGCGCGCGACCGTCGTCACGATGCCGGGGCGTATCACCTGCGCGACGGCCACGGCATCGTGAATCGGCGCGCCCTCCCAGCCGTAGGTCTCGCGGTGGAAGACCGTGAAGAACTCGACCAGATCGGCCACGAACGCGCCCGCCGCGCCCGTGTCCCGTAGTTGCTCCTGCACTGCCGGGGTCGTCACGGCGAGATGCGTCACATCGAGCCCGATCATGGTGGTGTCGATGCCCGCATGCAGGACGCGCTGCGCGGCCTCGGGATCGGCCCAGATGTTGAATTCGGCCGCGGGCGTCATGTTCCCCTCGGCGATCGAGCCGCCCATCAAAACGATCCGCTCCACGTTGGCACCGCCCGTGCGCGCAAGCAGCAGGGCGACGTTCGTGAGCGGCCCGGTCGGCACGAGCGTGACCGGCGACGGGCTCGCGGCGATCGTCCGCTCCATGAAGGCGACGGCGTCCTCGGCGAGGGGCGCCCGGCCCGGTGGCGGGAGCGCGGGCCCGTCGAGCCCGCTCTCGCCGTGGACGTGCGATGCGACCGTGAGCTCGCGCACGAGCGGGCGATCGGCACCGGCCGCGACCGGAATGTCGGCGCGGCCGGCCAGATCGAGGACGCGCAGGGCGTTCGCCGTGGTCTTCGCAAGCGTCTGATTGCCGTGGACAGTGGTCACGCCGAGCAGGTCGACCTCCGGGCTCGCGAGCGCCAGCAGGAGCGCGATCGCGTCGTCGTGCCCCGGATCGCAGTCGAGGATGATCGGCGTGCTCACGTTCCGCAGAATCTCAGATCACCTGTCTCGTAGTCGCAGAGGCGGCCGGGCTCGTCGTCGCCGTGCCCAGGGTCGTCGGGCGTCGCGCGCCCCGCTGTGAATCCCCTCCGGCTGCGCCGTCGCCGCTCTTCGATTCCGGCGCGAGCCGGGCAGAGGCCAGGCAGGCCAGAGTGACGGCCACGATGACGAGCGGCATCAGGGCGAGTCCGTCCGCCTGCAGGAAGAGCGACGGGAGCAGGACGGAAGTCAGCGGCAGGCCGAGCATGTTCTGCATCACGGCAACGATCGGCCTGGAGCGGATCTTCGAACGGTGTTGGAAGCGATCGAGGCGTTTCAGTCGAGCTCGGGAACCTGACTGCTCCCTGGCAACACGACAACCTCATCCGATGCGGACGATGCCCACACAGGCCAGCCGTTCGTACGGTGGCCAAAAAGGAGTCTGAATGGCCACCAGCGCGGAGCCGGTCGTCGCAGTAGATGCTGCGGCCGAGCGGGAAAATGAGCCGAGGGTCGCCGACGTCCCCGTGGTCTTCGGGATCACCGGCGACCTCGCGCAAATCATGACGTTCCGATCGCTCCACCTCGAGCGGCGCACGCTGCTCGAGTCGCCGCTCCCGGTCTACCCCTGCGCCCCGGGATCGTGGAGCCCGGAAGCGGGTGCCTCGATCATGGCCGGCCAGAGTCGCCGGCACGGACCCTGGGCCTCCCCATGAGTACCACCGCGTCGGGTCAGCACAAGCAGCAGCCGCGCGTGCAGAGCGCCGCGGCGCCCTCCCCGTTCCCGCCGATCGCGGACTACGCCTTCCTGTCCAACTGCCACACCTCGGCGCTGGTGGCGCCCTCCGGCGCCATCGACTGGTTGTGCGTGCCTGCGTTCGACTCGCCCAGCGTCTTCGGCAGCCTGCTCGATCGGCAGGCCGGCTCGTTCCGCTTCGGCCCGTTCGGGATCGACCATCCCACGCAACGCAACTACGAGCCTGGCACGAACCTGCTCGTGACGACGTGGAAGACACCCGGGGGCTGGCTGGTCGTCCGCGACGCCCTCACCATGGGACCGCGGGAGGTCGAGGATCGGGTCACGCCGCACACGCGCCCGCCGGCAGACGACGACGCCGACCACATGCTCGTCCGCACGGTGGAATGCCTGGACGGGAGGGTCGAGGTCGAGCTCGTCTGCGAGCCGGCGTTCGACTACGGCCGTACAGCCGCCGACTGGACGATGGTCGGCGAGGACCGCCACGCGGCCGACGCCACCGGCGCGGGCCAAACGATTCGCCTCCAATCCGACCTCGCGCTCGGCATCGAGGGCAACCGCGTGCGAGCTCGGCGGGTGCTGCACACCGGCGAGCGGGCCTTCTGCGCACTCTCGTGGGCGGAGGGTCTGACCGCGCCAGGTGATGTCGAGGCGGCCGCGACCCGTCTCGATGCGACCACGCGCTACTGGCGTAACTGGCTCGGCAGCGCGCGCATCCCCGACCATCACTGGCGCAACCCGATCCAGCGCTCGGCGCTCGCCATCAAGGGGCTCACCTACATGCCCACGGGGGCGACGGTGGCTGCGCCCACCACTTCCCTGCCGGAGACGCCAGGCGGTGAGCGCAACTGGGACTACCGCTACACCTGGATGCGCGACACGACCTTCACCCTGCGGGCCTTGCACTGGCTGGCGCTGGACTGGGAGGCCGACGAGTTCATGCAGTTCGTGGCCGACGTCGAAGCCACCGAGGACGGCTCCCTACAGATCATGTACGGCATCGACGGTCGCCGCGACCTCACCGAGACGACGCGCGAGGAGCTGTCGGGCTACGCCGGTGCGCGGCCCGTGCGCATCGGCAACGGTGCCTTCGATCAGCGGCAGAACGACGTCTTCGGTGCGGTGCTCGACTCCATCCTCCTGCACACGCGACAGACCCAGCGGCTGCCGCGGCGGCTGTGGCCCATCGTGGAGGCGCAGACCGAATGCGCCATCCGGGTCTGGCGTCAGCCGGATCAGGGAATCTGGGAGGCGCGCGGCGCGCCACAGCACTACGTCTCGTCGAAGCTCATGAGCTGGGTGGCGCTCGATCGCGCGTCGACCCTGGCCGCAATCCGCGGTCACCCGGACCAAGAAGCGGCCTGGCGGGCCACGGCCGACGAGATCCGAGCCGACATCCTGGAGCACGGTGTCAGCGACCGGGGCGTTCTGCGCCAGCACTACGACACCGAGGCGCTCGATGCCTCCAACCTCCTGGCCGCCATCTTCGGCTTCCTCCCGGGCGACGACCCGCGCATGCGTGCGACCGTGACGGCCATCGCCGAGGAATTGACCGATGACGGCTACGTACTCCGCTATCGCACCGGAGAGACCGACGACGGGCTCTCCGGAGAGGAGGGGACGTTCCTGATCTGCTCGTTCTGGCTGGTTTCGGCGCTCGCAGTCGTGGGCGAGATCCAGGCGGCACGGGACCTGATGGAGCGTCTGCTGGGCATCGCCACGCCGCTCGGGCTCTACGCCGAGGAGTTCGACGCCGCCACCGGACGGCACCTCGGCAACTTCCCGCAGGCGTTCTCGCACCTCGCGCTGATCGAGGCCGCGGGACGCATCATCGTCGCCGAGCGATTGACGGAGTTCTAAGGGCCCGTCTCAGCAGGGCGTGGCGAGTGGCGAGCGTAGCCTGGGGCGCGATCGACCCTCGGTTCGATCAGGACGATCTCACAAGGGTCGATCGCGTTCCAGGCGCCCGCTCGGTGCGAGGTGCCGCGCCAGTGTGCCCACGCCCGCCCCCGTACCGACGATGCTCACGTCGTACTCGCCCATCAGTCCTCCTGTGTCGCGGCGACTGTCGAGGCACCTGGTCGGCCGCCCTCATCCGATCGAGATGAATCCGGATTCGAGCTTCGCTCGGTTCGCGTATTCATCCGAACCGGACGAGGCGAGGCCGCCCATCGCGTTGTTGGCTCCTTCAGTACAAGGACAGGCGTCTCATCTCACTGATCAGGAGGCGCCGGTTCCGCAGCGTCCAGCGACCAAGGGGGGACAGCGATGAGCTCCACCACGGATTACCAAACCAGTGCAAGGGGCATGGACAGCCGCTATCGGGACACGTCCGGTGACGGCTGGATGGTGTTCGCAGCGGCGATGCTGGGAATCGCCGGGGCGTGGAACATCATCGATGGCATTCTCGCCATCGGCCGCTCCCACATCTACGGGGCGAGCGCGCAGTACATCTTCAGCGACCTCAGGACCTGGGGCTGGATCGTTTTGATCCTCGGGATCCTTCAGGTCATGGCGGCCGCCGCCCTGGGCCGGTTCAGCCAGTGGGCACGCTGGTTCGGGGTCGCGGTCGCCGGCCTCAACGCCATTGGGCAGCTCGGATTCCTCCCCGCGTATCCGTTCTGGGCGCTGAGCATGTTCGCTGTCGACGTCTTCATCATCTACGCGCTCACGGTCTACGGCGGCGTGCGCGTGCGCGCCTGAGCAAGTCGCGTGGCGGTGCCGGGCGCGGCGGGCCGGCACCGCCATGCGGATCAGTGGTGGTTGGCCAGCTGAAGCGGTTCGTGAACAGCGCCGGATGCTCGGGGCAGTCATCATCAGCCTGGGATGACCGCACCCCGCCAGGACGAGCCGCCCGGCTCGGCGCTTCATCCCAGGCGGACGATGCTCTGGAGCCGACCCGGGGCAATGGTCGGAGGCATGACCACCGAAGGCGTCTCCTACCCTCGGGCCTGAAAGGTCTCGCCAGATGCCAACCGACAGCTCCAACCGTCCGCGCGTCGTCGTACTCGGCGGCGGCTTCGCCGGCCTGGGTGCTGCCCAGCAACTGCAGCACAGCGATGCGGAGGTCGTGCTGATCGATCGGCACGATTACCACACGTTTCAGCCGCTCCTCTACCAGGTCGCCACGGGTCTGCTTGACACCTCCACCGTCGGGCACGCGCTGCGCGACCTCTTCCACGACCAGCCGAATGCGCGGGTGCACGAGGCGAACGTGACCGGGATCGATCTGGCCGCCCGCGAGGTCCGTTTCGACGCGATCGAGCCGCTGACCTGTGACTACCTCGTGCTCGCGCTCGGCGCCGAGGTCAACTTCTTCGGCGTCGAGGGAGCGCAGGAGTGCGCGTTCCCTCTCTACACCCTGGCAGACGCCGTCCGCCTCAAGAATCACATCCTCCGCCGCTGGGAGGCCGCCGACCGGAATCCGTCTCTCGTGGACGACGGAGCCCTGAACGTCGTCGTCGTAGGCGGCGGCCCGACAGGCATCGAGAGCGTCGGCGCCCTTACAGAGCTCTACCGGCAGAATCTCGGCAAGGACTATCCCGATGTACGCCCCGAGCAGGCGCGGCTGACTCTGGTGGAGGCCGGGCCCGAGCTGTTCCCGATGTTCCGCCCGGATATCCGGCAATACACGACCCGTATCCTCGCCAAGCTGGGCGTGGACGTGCGGCTCGGCGAGACCGTGGCCTCCATCTCGCCCACGTCAGTCCGTCTGAAGTCCGGCGAGGAGCTCCCGGCGCACACGCTCGTGTGGGGCGCGGGCTTGCAGGGGAACGCGATCGTGCGCTCGCTCGGTCTCGACCTGCAGCGAGGCAACCGCATCGGCGTCGCCCCGGACCTCACCGTGCCCGGTCACCCTCAGGTGTACGCCGTCGGCGACATCGCGGCGATTGCCGACGTGAAGACCGGCGACGTCCTTCCGCAGCTCGGCTCCGTAGCCCAGCAATCCGGTCAGCAGGCAGGCCACAACATCGCGCGGCGGCTCCGTGACCAAGACGCCGACCACTTCACCTACCACGACAAGGGCACGATGGCGGCGATCGGCCGCGGGGCTGCCGTGGTCCAGATGCGTCGCGGCCACACGATGAAGGGCAAGGCCGCCGCGCTGGCCTGGGGCGCGGTTCACGCAGCGTTGCTCCCGGCCGGTGCGGACCGGGCACGGGCGGCCCTGCGCTGGACCGTCGCGGGGTTCACACACGAGCGAGCAAGCCGCATCGTCGTCGACGAGGACGAGCATCCGACGAAGCCGGCAGGCGTAGGGAAGCAGCGATGACCCACCCCTGCGCAGTTCTTCGATTCTTCCCGGCGACCGGGGATGCCGAGCAACTCGATGCGGCCGATCCCGGCAGCCCACAGCGCACTCGCCCGACGACCGCTCCGGCCACTGACCGGGCCTGACAATCGCGTACATCAGGTTGCCGGCGCGGGCTCGGAGAGGGCGCGGGCCAACTCCTCCAGGAATTCCCGTTCGTCCGGCCTTTCGTCCGCTACAGGCTCGCGGGTCGCCCGCGCGGCACGTGCGGCGATCGTCATGACAAAGCGACCGTAGGCCGAGAGCTCCTCTGGCTTGACACGGTGCTCGAGCAGCGCGCGCACGGCGCGGCACATGGCAAGCGCGTCGTTACGCGCGACCATTGCGCAGCGTGGTTCGTGCAGCGGCCCGTTGAGCAGTAGGTCGATGAGCGCGCTCTCGGGGACGAGACGACGGGCGCCGGCGTTCCCGTCCGCGGCCTCGAGCCACGCGTCGGCAACCACGAACCGCGTCCGCCGTTCTCTGGGAGCGGCAGAAACGACGGCAATGACCGCCTCGGCCGGAGCCCTCATCAGGAGATCCCACTCGTCAGGGGAGAACTCGTGCGGGTTCGTCGCCATGATGCCTCGACGCCTCCATTCGCCGTGGCTGTGACGGCCGGCAATCCCGGCCGCATTTCCAGGCTCCCTCGCCCGGCCCGGCCTCGCCTCATCCCATCGTGATGACTGTGCCTGCAGCGTGTTTTACCCTGCACAAAAGTGGTGCGCACCCCCCCTTACGAATGGGTGGGTTCGCCTATGCGCGGCGGTTGGCCAAGGGGTACGGTAGTTGCACGGCACCGGCCGCCTTTTCCCAGCCGACGTCGTGGAGCAGGGCACGCGATCTCCTGCTTCCCGCGAGCCAAAGTTGCTGCCATGCCCCGTGCTCCTGCCACAGACCTCCATGACCGCTGGACCCCGAATCAGGGAGCGATCCTTGCGGCAAAGGTCGCACCGCCGCCCGGGCAAGCCGACTGCATCGTGCGCTCGGAGCTCATCCGGCGGCTGCGCGATGCGCAAGCACCGGTCATTGCGCTCGGTGCCCCGGCGGGCTATGGCAAGACAATGCTGCTCGGCCAGTGGGCCGACAGCGACCCACGACCCTTCGCGTGGCTCTCGCTCGACTCCGGCGACGACGACCCGGCGGTTCTATTGCACTCGATCAGTGTGGCTCTTGAGCATGCGCAGGTGCTGGACGCGGATGTCGTGCGTGCGGTGGATTCCGCGGGCGCGTCGTCCGAGGGGCTGGCGCGGTTGGCGACGGCGCTGTTCGCTCCCCCGGTCCCATTTGTCCTTGTACTCGACGACGTCCACGTCATTCGCAGGCCCGCGTGCCGCGCCGTCGTCGCAACGCTCGCCGCGTCGCTCGGACCGGATGTCCAGCTTGCCATCGCGGGTCGCAATGTCGTTGCGGGTGTGGTGCCCGTCGCGCGCCTGCGCGCGCAGAGTCGCGTGCTCGAGCTGGGCGTCGAGGAGCTCGCGCTGGACGAGGACGAGGCCATCCTCGTGCTTTCGCGGGCCGGCGTCGTACTCAGCCGCCGGAAGGCCGCGGAGATTGCCCGCGTGACCGAGGGCTGGGCCGCCGGCGTCTACCTGGCGGCGCTCTCGCTGAACGCGCGCGCGGCCGAGGGGGACACCCGGCTCAACTTCGGGGGCAACCATCGGCTTGTGCGCGACTATCTGCGTCTCGAGCTGATCTCGCGATTGGACGAGGATGAGATCAGGTTCCTGACGCGCACCTCTGTGCTGGATCGCATGTGCGCCTCGCTTTGCGACGCGCTCGTCGAACGCGACGATTCGGCGGCGGTGATCGAGTCTCTGGAGCAGTCGAACCTGCTCGTCGTCCCTCTCGACGCAGAGCGACAGTGGTACCGCTATCACCACCTGTTCCGCCAGATGTTGCGCGGCGAGCTCGAGAGGCGAGAGCCGTACCTCGCGGACGAGCTCAACCGGCGCGCCGCGGACTGGTGCGAGGACAACGGTGCGCTCGACGCGGCCGTCGATTATGCCGATCGGGCCGGCGACGCGAGCCGGGTTGAGCGCCTGGTCGAGGACCTCGCCGTTTCGGCGTACCGCGCCGGACGCGCGCGGGACGCAAAACGCTGGCTGGCCAACCTCGACGAGGCGGTGGCACGGCGCCGGCCGCAGCTTGGCCTGTTCGCCGTCTGGCTGCACGCGCTGGATGGCCGCGCGCTGGACGCGCAGCGCTGGGCGGACGAGGTCGACAAGGCAGCCGCGGGCGGAGTGAAGGATCGCGGGATCGGCGCGTGCAAGGCACTCGTACGTGCGCTGTTGTGCGTGGGAGGCGTGTCGGGGTTGCTCGAAGACGCGCAGATCGCGCTCGAGGGAATCCCGCTCGGCAGCCCGTGGCGACCGACGGCACTGCTCGCGGCGTCGGTGGGGCACCTGCTCGCCGGACACGACGACGAGGCGGATGCCCACCTGGCCGATGCCGTCGAGTCGGCCCTCAGCGCGCACGCCACCGATGTCGCCGCGCTTGCCCTTGCGCAGCGCTCGCTGATGGCGCTCGAGCGCGGGGACGCGGAGGCCGGCACGGCCTTTGCAGCGGCCGCACAGGGCATCATCGAGGAAGCCGGCCTCGTCGAATACGGGGTGAGCGCACTGGCGTCTGCCGCCTCGGCGCGGGCGGCGCTCGAGCAGGGCGACCCGCGCCTGGCTGCCGCATGGCTGCCTCCCGCCGAACGGCGCGTGCCGTTGCTGACGTATGCGGTTCCCTGGCTGGCGGTGCAGGTACGACTCGAGCTCGCGCGCGTCCGGCTCGCCCTTGCGGACGCCAGCGCGGCGCACACGCTGCTGGCCGAGGCGGACGCGATTCGCAGGCGCCGCCCCTCGCTCGGCACACTCGACGCTGCGGCGGAACGGCTCGGCGACCGGCTGCTCAATCTCGAGCGGCCCGATGCCAGCTGGGCGTCCACGCTCACGGGCGCCGAGCTGCGCCTACTGCCGCTACTCACCACCCACCTCTCGTTCCGGGAAATCGGCGAGCGGCTCTTCGTCTCGCGCAACACCGTCAAGTCCGAGGCGATCTCGATGTACCGCAAGCTCGGGGTATCCTCGCGCAGCGACGCGATCGACCGGGCGGTCGAGCTCGGTCTCGTCGACGTCGGCGGAGATCTCTTACGACGGAGTCGACGCCACGTCGGGCGTGCAGCAGTGTAGGACGTTCAAAAGGCCTAACTGAGAACGGCTCAGAGCGCATTTCAGGAGCGACCGCCAAGTACGAGCTCGGCGGCTCGCTCGCCGATCATCACTGTGGGCGCGTGCGTATTGCCGGAGCTGACGGAGGGCATGACGGAGGCGTCGGCGACCCGCAGGCCCTCGATCCCGCGCACGCGCAGTTGCGGGTCGACGACGGCGTCGGCGTCTACGCCCATCTTGCAGGTGCCGACCTGGTGGTGGTACGTGATCCCCGTGCTGCGGACGTAGTCGGTCAGCTCCTGGCGGCTCCTGAGTGCGGGGCCCGGGTAGAGCTCGCTGCCGCGCCAGTCGGCGAGCGCGTCCTGGCCGCCGATCTCGCGGCACAGCTCGATCGCGGCGACCAGCGCCTTGGCGTCGGCCTCGCAGCTGAGACAGGCGGGGTCGATCACCGGCGCCGCGGCCGGGTCGGCCGAGGCGAGTCGCAGCGAGCCGCGACTGGCAGGGCGGATGATGCCCGCCATCAGCGTGTAGCCGTCGGCCGGCCCTTCCATGCCCTCGAGGTAGAGCGGCAGGTGGAAGAAGAGCGGCTGGACGTCGGGGCCGGGGAGGCCCGAGCGGCTGCGCCAGAAAAGGTGGCTGTGCAACTGCTGGAGGCCCGGGAGCGCCGGCGGAACCGGGCGCGACGCCCCGTAGATGACCGGGGACAGCACGTGATCGTGCAGGTTGCGGCCGACGCCCGGGAGGTCGGCCACGACCTCGATGCCGAGGCGGCCGAGCTCGTCCGCCGCACCGATCCCCGAGAGCAGGAGCAGCTTCGGCGATTCGACGGTGCCACCGCAGACGATCACCTCTTGCTCGGCCCGCAGCTCGCCGATGGCGCCGTCGTGCGCGATCTCGACGCCGGAGCAGCTCTCCCCGTCGAAGAGCAGCCGCAGGGCGTGAGCACCGGTCAGCACGACCAGGTTGGGCGCGTAGGCCACGGGCGCGAGGAAGGCGGAGGCGGCACTGTGGCGCCGGCCGTCCTTGATGGTGAGCTGGCAGAACGCGACGCCGTCGGCGCTCTCGCCGTTGGTGTCGTCGTTGAATGCGACCCCTGCCTCCTGCGCCGCGGCGACGACGGCGGCGTTGACCGGATGCGCCTCGTAGCGCGACAGCACGCGCAGCGGCCCGCCTTGGCCGTGGTAGGGCGAGGCGCCCCGGTCGAAGTCCTCCGAGCGCTTGAACAGGGGCAGCACGTCGTCGTAGGCCCAGCCCTCGTTGCCCAGGTATGCCCAGGTGTCGTAATCGCTGCGGTGCCCGCGCACGTAGATCATGCCGTTCAGCGCACTCGACCCGCCGAGCACCTTGCCGCGGGGCCAGTGCAGCTCGCGGCCCGCGCAGGCGGCCTGCGGCACGGTCCGGTAGCCCCAGTCTTGCTCGCTGTCCCACAGCTCGAACAGGCGGGACGGCTCATGGATGGCTGGATTGTCGTCCGGGGCCCCCGCCTCGACGAGCACCACGCTCGCACCCGCATCTACCAGGCGGCGGGCGATCACGGAGCCGGCCGAGCCGGAGCCGATGACGACCACATCGGCGAAGGCCGGAATGCCCTTGTCGCGCGTGGCCACTAGCGGCTGCTCCGCATTGCGCGGCCGACGCTACACGAATCCGGCAGACTGCTCGCGTCCTGCAGGCCACGCTCTCGACCGGAGGAAGCCGATGACGACGGAGAGCGCGCTTCAGGCAGAGCCGCCGCACGGGCTTCCGCGCTACCGCATCCTGACCGGCCCGGACGACGACGCCTTCTGCCATCGCGTGAGCGAGGCGATCGAGCTCGGCTACGAGTTGTACGGCAGCCCGGCGCTCACGACGAGCGGCGGGACCGTCATCGCCGGCCAGGCACTGCTCTGGCGCGGAGCGCGCACGGGTTGATTCAGCCAGCGAGCTCAGCGCGAACGAGCGGGGCGACCTCGTTGCCGTAGAGCTCGATGCTCGTCATCAGCCGCTCGTGCGGCAGACTGCCGATGCTGTACTTCATGTCGAAGCGGCTCAGCCCCAGGCCGCGCGCGACCTTCACGATCTTGACCGCCACCGTCTCCGGCGAGCCGACGAACAGGGCGCCCTCGGGCCCGGCACCCGCCTCGTACTGCTCCCGCGTCATCGGCGGCCAGCCGCGCTCGCTGCCGATCTTGGCGTGCATCTCGGCGTAGGGCGGCCAGCTCTCGTCCAGCGCCTGCCGGTCCGTGCGCGCCAGGTAGCCGTGCGAGTGCACGCCGACGGGCTGCGTCTCCTGGCCGAATTCCGCCAGCGCCCGGTGGTAGAGGTCGACGTAGGACGCGAACCGCATCGGCTCTCCGCCGATGATCGCGAGCATGAGCGGGAAGCCGTAATGCGCCGCGCGCACGACGGATTGCGGCGTCCCGCCGACCGCGACCCAGGTGCGCAGGCTTCCGGATGCGAGCGGCGGGTAGACCCGCTGGTCGGTCACCGCCGCGCGCGTCGCGCCGGACCAGGTCACGGGGCCGCCCTTGAGCAGCTCGGCGAAGAGCTGGAGCTTCTCCTCGAAGAGCTGCTCGTACTGGTCGAGGTCGTAGCCGAAGAGGGGGAACGACTCGATGAACGAGCCGCGGCCGACGATCACCTCCGCGCGCCCGGCCGAGACCGCGTCCAGCGTGGAGAAGCGCTCGAAGACGCGCACCGGATCATCGGAGCTCAGCACCGTCACGGCGGAGCCGAGCTTGATCTGGCTGGTCTTCCCGGCGATCGCGGCGAGCACGACGTCCGGGGCGGACACGGCGAAGTCCTCGCGGTGATGCTCGCCGACGCCGAAGAAGTCGAGGCCGACCCGGTCCGCGAGGACGCCCTCTTCCACCACGTTGCGGATCACCTGCGCCTGCGGCAGTGGCGCGCCGGTCTCGTCGGCCGTCACGTCGCCGAAGGTGTGGAGGCCGAGCTTGAGAATGCTATTGGTCATTGCTCTGCCTCAACGTCGGAGGCCAGGCAATCTAGTCCACGGCCCGGGTGCAGTGACTCCGGTTGAGATCCTCGAACGTGCGCCGCGCCTCTGCCACCCGCTGCGCCCGCTCGGGCGCCGGGTGCGCCCGGTGGTCGGCGATCGCCCGGCGCAGCTCGGCCTCGGCCGAGCGCATCACGACGCCGCGGGTATCGACGAAGCGCAGCGCGCGATCGTGCAACTCCGGGTCGTCGTGCTGCATCAGCGCGTGCTGCTTCCAGATCTTCTTCCGCTTGAGCACACCCATAGCTCGTACCTATATCGGAAGGTGAGGTGGCATTTCACTGGCTCGATCGGGGGATGCCGCTACCGCTTCTCGAGGGCGAGCCGCGGCACGTAGCTCCGGAGCCACTCCTTCACCCGACGTTCACCGCTTCGCCACCCGACGCGGCTCGACCGTGCCTAGGGTGCTCCTGTCCGGCGAGTCGACCTCCTTCTCGCGGGATGCGCACGATGCCGACGCCTTCGGGGGGAGGCGATGGCCTGCGAAGTGCAGGTGGGGGCCCGCCGTCACGGGCCCCCACCACGCACTGCTCGCCTGGCGCGCCGGGAATGGCCCGGCCTCGATCGCCGTTCGTACGACTGGGCACAAGCAAACGCAGGAACCAATGGAGCTACCGCAATGCAGACCGAGCTTGGACGAACCTTCGCGATGCCATCGGCCCTCGTGCTGTCCGAATTGCTTGCAGGTCATGGCGGGAACCCGCCGCTCGATGCGCTCGAGCAGGCCGGCTTCGACCGCAACGAGGTGGACGGCTATCTCAAGCGCCGCGCCGCGCGCATGGGGCGCTGCACGGCCCCGACCTGCAGCGGGAACTGACGCACTCCCGGGCTTCGGGTCACCTCGTAGAATCGCGCTGACATCGCACCCTGAAGAGATCGGAGCCTCATGCAGGGCGACCACGTTCGTCAGTTGATCGCGGGTCACGACGCGGCCTGGAACGCACAAGATCTCGATGCGATCATGGCGTGCTACGCGCCGGACATCGTGTTCACGAACTACAACGCCGGCGAGTCCGCGTCCGGCGCGCAGGCGGTTCGCGACCACCTCGCGGGGATCTTCGCCGGCTGGCCCGACCTCCGCTTCACGGGCCGCCGGCTGTACGTCTCCGACGAGTTCGCCGTGAGCGAATGGACGGCCAACGCGACGCATGGCGACGGTCGCCGCCTCGAATGGGACGGGGTCGACGTCTTCCCGTTCGCCGGCGGCCTGATCGCTCGCAAGGACGTGTACACCACCGCTCACGCGGCCCGCGTGCTCGCCTAGGAAGCGCGCGCGACGCGCACGACGCCGCTTGCCGCGGTCGCCGCCCCCGTGGCGTTGCTCGCGGTGACCGAGCAGCGCATGGAGTGACCACGGTCAGCGGCGCGCAGGCGGTAGCTGGAGCCGTGGCCGGCGACCTGGCCGTCGCGCCGCCAGGTCAAGACGTAGCGCGTCGGGCTTCCGTTCCACACACCGGGGGAGCAGATCAGGGTGCTGCCGGCGCGCGCGCGTCCGGCGATCTTGGGCCGAGCGCTCAGCGCCGGACGCGCCTTGACGGTTGGTACGGTGACGGCGAGGGGCGCGACGACGGGTGAGTGCAGGAGCGGTGCCAGAGCGACGATCGGGAGCGCCGGCGGCGCGCCCGCGTAGACCAGCGGGGCGAGCGGGAGCGGATCGGCGGTGAAGATCGCCGTCACCGAGCGCGCCGCGTCGAGCGAGAGCGTGCAGGTCGTCGCTGCGCCGCTGCAGGCACCCGTCCAGCCCGTGAAGCTCGAACCGGGCGCCGCGAGCGCGGTCAGGGTCACCGTCGCGCCGCCCGCGAAGTCGGCGTCGCAGGTGGCGCCGCAGTCGAGTGCGTCCGGTGTGCTCGTGACGGAACCGGTGCCGGTGCCCGACGTGGTGACGCTCAGGTGATTGGGCAGCAGCGCGAAGTTCGCCATGACGGACCTCGCCACGCTCAGCGAGACGGTGCAGGTGGCGGAGGTGCCGCTGCAGGCGCCCGTCCAGCCGATGAAGCTCGAGCCGGGCGCTGCGATGGCCAGGAGCGTGACCGTTGCGCCGTTGACGTAATCCGCCCCGCACGTGCTGCCGCAGTCGATCCCGGCCGGGCTGGTCGTGACCGTGCCGCCACCCGTGCCAGAGGTGCGGACGGTGAGGTGCACCGGCAGGAGCGTGAAGATCGCCGTCACCGAGCGAGCGACATCGAGCGACACCGTGCAGGTCGCGGAGGATCCGCTGCAGGCACCCGTCCAACCGGTGAAGCTCGAGCCGGCGGCCGCAAGGGGGGTGAGCGTGACGGTGGCACCGTTGACGAAGCTGTTCTGGCACGTGCTGCCGCAGTCGATCCCCGACGGGCCGCTCGTGACCGAGCCGCCACCGGTGCCCGACTCCGTGACGCTCAACTGGACCGGCAGCAGCGTGAAGATCGCGCTGACCGACCTGGCCGAGCCGAGCGAGATTGTGCAGGTCGCCGAGGAGCCGCTGCAGGCACCCGTCCAACCCGTGAAGCTCGAGCCTGGCGCCGCGACCGCGGTCAACGTGACCGTCGCGCCGTTGGCGAAATCGGCGCCGCAGTCGGCCCCGCAGTCGATGCCGCCCGGGCTGCTCGTGACGCCACCGTCACCGCTGCCCGACGTGGAGACGCCCAGGTGCACCGGCAGCAGCGTGAAGATCGCGTTGACCGACCTGGCCGCATTCAGCGAGACCGCGCACGTCGCGGAGGAGCCGCTGCAGGCACCCGTCCAACCCGTGAAGCTCGAGCCCGCCGCCGGTACGGCCGTCAGCGTGACCGTCGCGCCGTTGGCGAAATCGGCGCCGCAACTCGCGCCGCAGTAGATGCCGGCCGGGCTGCTCGTGACCGAGCCG
>DASRQS010000033.1:0-25052 GCA_035696365.1 Gaiellales bacterium
CGCATCGTCGACAACATGTGCATGCAGCTCGTGCAGAAGCCCGAGCTGTACGACGTCATGGTGCTGCCCAATCTCTACGGCGACATCGTCTCCGACCTGGCCGCGGGGCTGGTCGGCGGCCTGGGCGTCGCGCCGGGCGCCAATTACGGGCGCGCCGCGGCCTTGTTCGAGCCGACGCACGGCTCCGCTCCCAAGTACGCCGGCCAGAACAAGGCCAATCCGACCGCGATGATGCTCTCGGGCGTGCTCATGCTGCGCCACCTCGGCGAGCGCGACGCGGCCGACCGCATGGAGGGCGCGATCGCCGCGGTGATCGCCGAGGGCGTGAACGTCACCTACGACCTCAAACCTCGCCCGGACGACCCGACCGCCGTGGGCACGTCGCAGTTCGCGGACGCGGTCATCGCCCAGCTGCAGAAGTAGGAACGTGGAAAGCGCCGTGAGCCGCCGTGCGGCGCTTGCGGTCGTCGCGTTCCTCGCCGCGGCCTGGGTGCTCGGGCTCGGCGGCGTCCTGCCGTCGTCCAACCGCTGGTTCCTCGTGCTGCTGGCCCCCGCGCTCGTCTACCGGCGCGGCCTCGACTACATCCGCTGGTTCGCGCCGCTCGCGCTCGGCGTGCTCGTGTACGAGTGGGCGCGCACGACCGCCCACCGCATCAACCCCGATCCCTTCTACCGGCCGCAGATCGACGTCGACAAGGTGATCGGCCTCGGCCGCGTGCCGAGCGTCCGCCTGCAGGGCTGGCTCTACGACGGCACGCCCCGCGCCTTCGAGCATGCGCTCGGCTACGTCCACCAGTGGCACGTCGCGGTGTTGCTCGGCGCGCTCTTCCTGCTCTGGCTGGACTCCCACCGCGAGTATCTGCGCGCGGCGGTCGCGGCGCTCGGCAGCGCCTTCGCCGCCGCCATCGGGTTCCTGGTCTTCCCCGCGGCGCCGCCGTGGCTGGCGGCCTGCCACGGGCTGATCGGGCCGCTCGAGCGCATCCGCGAGCACGGCGACCAGTGCCCGCGCGCGGTGAAGGACCCCGCGCTGCTGTCGCGGCTGTTCGACGACAACCCCGTGGCGGCGGTGCCCTCGCTGCACGGCGCCTGGTCCACGCTCGTGGCGCTGATCATCTGGCGCTGGCGGCCGCGCCTGTGGCCGCTCGGCGTCGCCTACGCGCTCCTGCAGCAGTTCACGGTCGTCTATCTGGGCGAGCACTACGTCGCCGACCTGCTGGTGGGCGACGCACTCGCGCTCGGCATGTGGTGGCTGTCCGGGCGGCTGATTCCCGTTCAGCGGCGCGACAGCGCGACGAGCGAGAGCATCTCGTAGGCCACGTTGGCCGCGAGCAGCGCGGTGATCTGGCCGTTGCCGTCGTACTGCGGCGCGACCTCGACCACGTCGAAGGCCCGGAAGTCCAGGCCGCGCAGGACGCGCACGTACTCGAGCGCCTCCGCCGAGGTCGGCCCGCCCACCTCGGGCGTGCCCGTCCCTGGACAGAACGCCGGGTCGACGAAGTCGACGTCGAACGTGAGGAACACGGGGCCCGTGCCGACGCGCTCGCGCACGAGCTCGCCGTATGCGGCCGGCCCGAGCTCGCGCAGCTCCAGCCACGGCACGATCGTCATGCCGAGGTCGCGTGAGACCTGGTAGTCGCCGGGCCCGTAGAGCGACCCGCGCATGCCGGCCTGGACGCAGCGCGGCGGGTCGAGCAGGCCCTCCTCACAGGCACGCTTGAAGACGGTACCGTGGTTGTAGGGCCGTCCGAAATAGGAATCCCAGACGTCGTGGTGGGCGTCGAGGTGCACGAGCCCGAGCGGACCGTGCACCGCCGCGGCGGCGCGCAGCTCGCCGAGCGTCACGGAGTGGTCGCCGCCGATGCCGAGAGGGATCGCCCCGCCACGGTGGATGCCCTCGGCGTAGGCCTGGATGTGTCCGAGCGTGTCCTCGATGTAGCCGGGCACGGTGGGCGCATCGCCGTGGTCGACGCACGAGAGCGCGCCCCAGACCATGACGTCCTGCGCCGGGTTGTAGGGCCGCAGCAGCGCCGAGGCCGAGCGCACGGCCTCGGGCCCGAACCGCGGGCCGGGCCGGTACGACGTGCCGGAGTCCCAGGGCATGCCGAAGAGGGCCACGTCGACGCCGTCGGTGGTCTCGACGTGCGGCAGGCGGCCGAACGTGCGCGGGCCGCTGTAGCGGGGGGACTGGAGGGCGTCGACTGGCTCGTACATGGGTGCTGAGGTTACTCCGGGATGGGCGTGGCTGACAGCAGGCGCATCAGATCCGCGCTCGCGAGCTCGAGGATCACGCCGCGCGCGCCGCCGTTGAGCGCGACGCGCTCGCGGGCCAGCCAGTCGTCAACGGCATAGACCGGCAGCGCGGTGCGCGAGCCGAACGGCGAGATGCCGCCGATCTGATACCCGGTCAGCCTCTGGGCGTCGCGCTCGGCAGCAAGCGACGCCGAGCGAGCGCCCGCCGCCCGCGCGAGGCCGCGCAGGGAGAGCTCGCGGTCGCCCGGCACGAGCGCGAATGCGAAGCCGTCGTCGAGCTCCGCCACGAGCGTCTTGGCGACCATCGCCGGATCGAGCCCGAGCGCCTCGGCGGCGTACGCGGCGCCCTTGACGCGGTGCTCGTAGCGGTGCTCGGCGAACGGCACGCCGTGCTCGCGTAGGTACCGCATGCCACTCGTGACCGCCATCGCGGCGCGATCATGCCACGACTACCGAGCGCTAACAGCATTCGCGCCTGACGCCAGTACCGTACGGCCGTGGCGCAACAGCGGTCCTACTCCCGGATCGCCGGGCTCTCCGCCCTCGGCATCTTCATCGTCGTGGTCATCGGAGCCTGGCTCCTGGGCACGCCCTCGGACGAGTACGTGCTGCTGCCGGACAGCCCGCACCCCGCCGACGCCGTCGTCAGCGTGGGCGGCGTGAAGCCCACGGTGGCGCGTGACGGCTCGGGCATCTACTACCTCGACGTGCTCGTGCACCGGGCGAGCCTGCCGGAATCGTGGATCGCGCGTTTCGAGGACGGCGCGGACGTCCTCCCCGCCGCGGCGATCGTGCCGCCCGGCGGCAGCCAGAGCGACCTCGACCGCGTCGATCACCTGACCTTCCAGGACTCGAGGACGGTGGCCGGAGTGGTCGCGCTGCGCGCGCTCGGCCGCACGGTGAAGGTCATCCCGACCGGCGTCACGTTCGACGGCGTCGACTCCTCGGCGCCCGCCTCTCGCGCCGGCCTGCGGCCGGGCATGGTCATCACGGCCATCGATGGCGTGCCCGTGCTGCAGTTGGCCGCCCTGCGCAAGCAGCTCGCAGGGCGCAAGCCCGGCTCCCCGATCACGCTCACCGTCCGCGACGGGAGCAAGACGCGCGAGCTGCACACGACCATGACGCGCGACCCGCAGGCGCATGACCGCGCGATCATCGGCGTGCTCGGCGTGCACGATGCGCCACCCAAGGCCGACCTGCCGGTGCGCGTGACGATCACCCCGAAGGGACTCGGCCGCGGCCCTTCGGCAGGGCTCGCCTTCACGCTCGAGGTCTACGACGCGCTCAGCGGCCACCACCTCGCGAAGGGTCGGAAGATCGCCGTCACGGGCACGATCGACCTGAACGGCAACGTGGGCCCGATCGGCGGCGCGCGCCAGAAGGTGCTGGGCGCGGTGCGCCACCACGTCGACCTCGTGCTCGTGCCCGACCTCAACGCCGCGGACGCGCGCGCGGCGGCGCACGGGCGCGTCGAGGTCATCGCCGTCACGAATTTCAAAGAGGCCCTCAAGGCGCTCGGGGCAACGGCGACGGCCACCTCCAGCTCGTAGCGACCGCTCTGTTCGAACCCTCGGGAATCCTCGCAACCTTCTCGCTCGTTGCGGGGAATTCCGTGTGCCGTCCGGTGGAAGGAGAGCGGCGATGCGGCTAGGGTCTCCCGAGTTGAGCAAGCGACGGAATATCACGTGCGACGACTGCTACTTCCGGCGCGAGCTCCTCTGTGCGCTGCAGCTGGACGCGCCCTGCCCGACGTTCCGGCCGGCGAGCATCGACGGGCTCGTGCCGCCGCCCCAAGCACCCCTCGTGCCACCGTCCTACGCACTCGAGGACGCTGAGGGCGCGGTCGCCGGCATGCGTTAGCCGGCGCGGCTCGCGCGCGCCCGCGCGGTCCCCGAGACGCGGTCTAGACTGACGCCCGTGCTGCAGCGCATCAGGGACCTGCCCGATCAGGGCCTGTACGGCGTCATCGGCGTCCTCGCCGTCGTCGCGCTGTACGTGATCGGCTTCGTGATCAAGAACTCGAAGCACGTGAGCGTCGACTTCGTGCTCTTCTCCGCGGGCGTGCCGCTGATCACGCTGATGCTCGTGATGCTGCTGCTCGGCGCGCTGCTCGGAGTCGCGCTGACACTCGTACTCACTCGGCGCCGTACACCGACGGCGACGGCCACGGGGCATCACGCCCCGGCCGCCGAGCCGCCACCGGTCGAGTCGCCGGTCACGCCTCCCCCGCCTCCCTCGGGCTCGTCGGTCTGAGAGCGAAGCTCGACCTCTGATCGAGGGTCAGGGTTCGCCCGAGAACCCTGCTGTGAGGCGCGCCACGGCCGCGATGCGCCGGGAGTCCACCTCGTCGGCCCCCGCCGTGCTGACTGCAAGGTCGCGGAGCACGCCGTCGCCGAGCCCGTAGACGAGGCCGTGGACGTGCAGGCGCGCACCGCGTCCCCATGCCTCCTGCACGATCGTCGTACGGCAGACGTTCGTCACCTGCTCCACCACGTTCAGACGGCAGAGCAGGTCGGCCCGCTCGGCCGCGGGCGCCGCCGCGAGCAGACCCGCGTGCTCGTGCGCGACGTCCTGCACGTGCCGCAGCCAGTTGTCGATCAGGCCGAGACGCCGGGCGCCGAGCGCGGCCACCACGCCCCCGCAGTCCAGGTGCCCGCACACGACGATCTCCTCCACTCCCAGCACCTCGACGGCGTACTGCATGACCGAGAGGCAGTTGAGGTCGGTGTGCACGACGAGGTTGGCCACGTTGCGGTGCACGAAGACCTCACCGGGGTCCGTGCCCGTGATCTCGTTCGCGGGCACGCGGCTGTCGGAGCAGCCGATCCAGAGGTAGCGCGGCGCCTGCAGCGCCTCCAGCCGCCGGAAGAAGCCGGCGTCCCGCCGCAGCACGCCCGCCGCCCACTCGCGGTTGCCGGCCAGGAGATCGTCGAGCGGCATCGGCGCTATCCCGTCGCGCCGGCTACCCGGCTGCGATGACCTCGCCGAGGCGCTCGATGCCCTCGCGGATGCGATCGGCCGGCACCGCGGAGAAGGCCAGGCGGAGCGACGTCGTGCCGCCGCCGTCGGCGTAGAAGTCGGCGCCCTTCACGAACGGCACGCCGGCCTCGGCCGCGCGCGCGGCGAGAGCGGTCGTATCGGCTCCCGGCCCGAGATCGATCCAGAGGAAGTAGCCGCCCTGTGGCACCGTCATGGCGGCGCTGGACGGGAAGTGCGCGCCCACGGACTCGACCATTGCGTCGCAGCGCCGCCGGAGCTCCTGCTTGGCGCGCTCGACACCGGGCTCGAAGAAGCCGGCCTGGCAGTACGCCGCGAGGCCGGCTTGCGAGACCATGCAGGGCGAGATGTAGGTGTTCTCGGCGTACGTGCCGATCGCAGTGGCCAGGCCCTCGGGGGCGGCGACGTAGCCGATGCGCAGGCCCGGCGCGACCGTTTTCGTGAACGACGAGAGCGTGAGCACGCGCCCGCCCTCGTCCAGCTCGAAGAGCGTCGGATACGACTCGCCCGCCCAGCGCAGGAGACCGTAGGGGTCGTCCTCGACCACGACGACGTCATGACGGGCGGCCAACTCCAGCACGCGCCGGCGGCGCTCGAGCGTCATGGTCGCGCCGCTCGGGTTCTGGAAGTTCGGGATCACGTAGAGGAAGGCGGGCGTCTCGCGCTCGAGCGCGGCGGCCAGCGCGTCGGTGTCGATGCCCTCGCCGTCGACCGGAACACCGACGACCTCGGCGCCTGCGCGCTGCAGGATCAGGATGCTGCGGTCGTAGGTCGGCGCCTCCACCAGCACGCGCTGCGAGGTCGAGCGGCCGAGCAGGACGCTGGCCACGAAGGCGAACGCCTCGAGCGAGCCGTTGGCGCAGACGACGCGCTCGGCGGGCACGCCGTGGCGCTCGCCGATCCACCGGCGCAGCCCAGGGTGCCCTCCCGGGGAGTACGACATCGCGACGGCCGGCTCCCGCTCCATCGCGTCCGCGAGGGCACGGCGGAAGTCATCGACGGGCAGCATGTCGGCGCTCGGGACGCCACGCGTGAAGGGAATCGCATCGGCCATGGCCCCAGCCTAAACGGGGATCAATCCGTCACGCGCCGTCGACCTGGCGGCGGGCGTCGAACGCGGCCGCGCCCGGAGCAGCCGCAGCATGGATGGCGCCGTTCGGGTCCACGAGCAGGCCGATCACGCGCGTGCGCACGTGCTGCGGGCTGAGCGCGATGGCGAGCGCGTCGCGCGACTCGGCGTAGTCGCCGACCCGCACCGCGAGCGCGTAGCGCCCCGCGCGCAGACGGCCGACGACGATCGTCGCGATGCCCTTGCGCGCGTCCCACTCGGGCCGGCACGAGCGATCGCCGGAGGAGCCCTGCTGCACGAGGGCGCAATCCAGATAGCGCGGATCGACGCCCGAGCCGGCATCGGTCACGGGAATGCGCAGCGTGCGGGCATCGCTCGACACGCGAAGTCGCCCGAGCTCCGGCGGCGTGACGTCGTTGACCCAGAAGCGCAGCCGGAAGGCGCCGCCCCGCCGGCCGGCGGAGTCGACGGCGACGGCGTAGTCCCCAGGCGGCGCCCAGTAGAGGCCGGCGGCGGGCACCGGATCGTCGGTGAGCGAGGGCCCGACGTCGATCGGAAGGCCCGAGTCGCCCGCGAGCCGGTTCTCGTCCAGCTCGCCGCGCATCAGGAACGGTCGCATCCCGCCGCCGCCGATCGGCTCGATCGTCACTCCCGCGTTGACCGCCCGGCGCTCGAGGTGGAAGCGGTAGAGCGCCTCGCCGCCCTTCCAGCGCAGGGGCAATCCGAGCGCCCCGGTGTAGGCCGGGTAGCGGTAGCGCTCCACGCGGTCGGGCCGGCCGAGCGTGGATCCGCGCACGATCCCGGGGTGGCGCAGGAGGCGCGCCGCCGCCGCCGCGAGGCGGGGCCGCTCGACGTGCGCCCAGTAGGGCACGCGGCGCGTGCGCGTGCCCTGCGTGAGCAGAACGTACCCCGCCGCGTCGCCCTCCGGCGAGGCAGCGGCGACCGTCAGCGTCACGGGCAGCAGGGCGCCGCCGTCCGCGGGGATCGTCAGCTCCGTCGGCGCGCTCGCGTCGGCGCCGGGCGGTGAGCCCCCGTGGCGGTCGATCGCGACCTGCCAGACTCCTGCTCCGTCGCCGGCGTCGCTCACGCTCACGGGCACCGTGGCCGACGTCCCGGGGCGCACCAGGCCGAAGCCGAGCACCGGAGGATCCGAGAGCACGCCTGGCGACACGGCGCCTGGCGCGTCGACGAAGCCGCCGCCGGTGCGCAGCGGCGAGGCCTCCACCGTGGCGCTCGAGTCGGAGTAGGCGGTCACGGCGGAGCCGATCAGCGCGGCGCGGATCTGCGCGGGCGTCCAGGCAGGATGGCGCTGGCGCACGAGCGCCACGACGCCCGTGACCGCGGGCGCCGCCATGGACGTCCCCTCCCACGAGGCGTAGGCGCCTGGATAGTTGGGCGAGGCGAGCGGCACCGACGAGAGGATGGCCTCGCCGGGAGCGGCGATGTCCGGCTTGAGCAGAAGGTCGAAGGGCGTGGGCCCGGCGGACGAGAAGTCGGTCAGCACGCGCGGGGGCGTCGGCAGCTCGGCGATCGTGCGCGTGAAGCGCACGCGCGCCGCGGCGCCCGTGCGCGCGACGTAGGCGCGCAGCTCCTGGCCGACGACGTCGGTGACGGCGAGTAGGGGCAGGTCCGCCTCCTCCTCGACGACGAAGGGCGGGCCGGGGCGGTCGCTCTCGACGATCACGGCCCGGGCGCCGGCCTCGCGCGCGTTGATGGCCTTGGCACCGAAGCCGCAGCCACCCCGGAGCACGATCACGACGGCCCGCAGCGGCCGGCGGCCGGAGGGCTCGCGACAGCCGTGCCGGTCGAGCCCGTAGGCGGAGGGGAGCACGAGCGGCGTGGGATGCGTGAGCGCAGGCGTCACGCGCGGCCCGATCGACGGCACCGCCGTGAACGGCGTCAGCTCGGGCGAGCCCTCCCCGCTCACACGACCGCTGACCCCGAAGACGCGGGTCGTCGACGTCGCGGCCACGGTGATCGCCGTGGCACTCGTGCCGGGCGAGGAGATCGATCCGTAACCCCGCGTGTCGAAGTCGTTGCCGGCCGCCACGACCGAGGGGACACCCGCGCGCGCCGCGTTGGCCAGCGCGAGCGACAGCGCATCGGCGGACGGGTCGATCTGCGGCCCTCCCAGCGAGAGGTTGAGCACGTCCATGCCGTCGGCGACCGCGCGGTCGACCGCGGCCGCCAGCTCCACGGTGGAGCCGATGGCGCCGCTCTCGTGATCGCCCCGCGCCAGCCCGCGGTAGTTGCCGAGCCAGGCGCCCGGCGCCACGCCCGAGAGCCCGCGCACGACCGGCAGCCCCAGCCCCGGCCGCGCGATGGTGCCGGACGCGCCGGCGAGGACGCCCGAGACGTGCGTGCCGTGCTCGGAGACGTTCGGGTCGAACGCGAGGTGGTCGGCAGTCGGCGCGTCACGGCCGGCGAAGCTGCGCGCCACGATCACGCGGCCGCTCGTGAAGCGCAGCTGCCCTCGCGGGAAGCCCGGCGGCGGACGCATGCCGGCGGGCCGCAGGAAGGGCGCGCCGGCGTCGATGCCGTCGTCGATCACCGCGACCTTCACGCCCTGGCCGGCCGTCGAGTGATCCGCTCCCCAGAGCGGGACGGCGCCCACCAGCTGCGGCACGGAGTCCGTGACGGAGTGGTAAGTCGCCACGGGGTAGACGCCCTCCACGCCGGGCAGCTGCTCGAGGCGGGCCACTGCCCGTACGGGCACGCGCAACGCCACGGCATCGAGCACGACGGCGTAGCGCCGCTCGACCGCGGCCGCCGGCACCGCCGCGTGCAAACGCGCCGCGAATGCCTCCTGCGCGCGCCGCAGATGCGCGAGGTAGAGGCGCGAGCCGAACGACGACGCGTCCAGCCGCGTGACGCTGCCGACGCCCATGAGCGTCCTCCGCGCCGGGGCGACGACTGCCAGCGGGGGCGGCGCGAGGCGCACGATCACCTCGACGCCCGTCGCGGCGGCGCCTGCCTGCGCGGGCGCGGCGGGCAGCGCCGGCGCGGCGCAGAGCAGGAACGCGAGAACCCGGACACTGGTCGCGCGCCGGGCGCGCGCGGTCACGACGAGCGGACGCGCTCGGCGGCGATGCGGGCGGCCTCGGTCGGATTGACCCCGACAGGGATGCCGCGTGCCTCGAGCGCCTCTTTCTTGCCCTGCGCCGTCCCCGACGAGCCCGAGATGATCGCCCCCGCGTGACCCATGGTCTTGCCGGGAGGAGCCGAGAAGCCGGCGATGTACGCGACCACCGGCTTGCTCATGTGATCGGCGATGAACTCGGCCGCGCGCTCCTCCTCCGCCCCGCCGATCTCGCCCACCATCACGACGAGCTCGGTCTGCGGATCGGCTTCGAAGCGGGTCAGGATGTCGATGAACGACGAGCCGACGATCGGATCGCCGCCGATGCCGACGATCGTCGAGTTGCCGACGCCCGCCTGGGCGAGCTCGTTGCCGATCTGGTAGGTCAACGTGCCAGAGCGCGAGACGAGGCCGACCGGGCCCTTCTTGAAGACTTTCGTCGGGATGATGCCGACGGACGCCACCTCGGGTGAGAGCGCGCCCGGGCAGTTGGGGCCGAGCAGCGTCACGCCGCGCGAGCGGACGTAGGCATAGACGTCCATCATGTCGTGAGCCGGAATGCCCTCGGTGATGCAGATCACCGTCTCGCAGCCCGCGTCGACGGCCTCGTAGATGGCGTCGGATGCGAACGGCGGCGGCACGAACACCATGGAGGTGTTGGCGCCTTCCTGCTCGACCGCCTGCGCGACGGTGTCGAAGACCGGGATGCCGCTGACGTCCTGGCCGCCCTTGCCGGGCGTCACCCCGGCGACGACGGCCGTTCCGTAGTCGCGATTGCGCGTGGCGTGGAAGGAGCCCTCGCGGCCGGTGATGCCCTGTACCACGAGGCGCGTCTCGGAGGTCACGAGGATCGCCATCAGGCAGGCACCTTCGCCAGCTCGACCGCTCGGCGCGCGGCGTCCAGCATCGTGCGCTCGACGTACACGCCGGGTGGGTTCGCATCGGACAGCAGCTTGCGGCCCTCCTCGTCGGACGTGCCGTCGAGGCGCACTACCATCGGCACGCCGATGTCGCGGCCGTTCAGCGCGTCCAGGATGCCCTGGGCGACCTCGTCGCAGCGCGTGATGCCGCCGAAGATGTTGAAGAGGATGGCGCGCACCTTGGTGTCCGACGTGATGACCTCGAGCGCGTCGACGATCTCCTGGGCCTGCGCGCCGCCGCCGACGTCCAGGAAGTTGGCGGCGCGGCCGCCGGCCTGGGCGACGACGTCGAGCGTGGACATCACGAGCCCCGCGCCGTTGCCGAGGATGCCGACCTCGCCGTCGAGCTTGACGTAGGTCAGGCCCTTCTCGCGCGCCATCTGCTCCTGCGGGTCGGCCGCCGCGAGGTCGCGCATCTCCGCGATGTCGGGATGGCGCATGAGCGCGTTGTCGTCGACCGTGAACTTGGAGTCGAGCGCGCGCACCTCGCCCTCGGGCGTGACGATCAGCGGGTTGATCTCGACCAGCATCGCGTCGCTCTCGCGGAACGCGCGGTAGGCCGCCTCGATGATCGCGAGCACCTGCTTGCGCTCGGCCGCCGGGATGTTGGCGCGGAAGCAGAGGTCGCGCGCGATCCAGGGATGCCAGCCCGCCAGCGGGTCGATGTGCAGCCGCGCGATGGCGCCGGGATCCTTCGCGGCGACTTCCTCGATGTCCACGCCCCCGCTCGTCGTGAGCATGAACAGCGGCCGCTTGGCGCCCCGGTCGAACGTGATCGAGAAGTAGTATTCGTGCTCGATGTCGGAGGCGCGCTCGATCCAGAGCGTGCGCACGACATGACCGCGGATGTCGAGCCCGAGGATCTCGGCGGCCTTGTCGGCCGCCTCGGCGGGCGTAGTCACGAGCTTGATGCCACCGGCCTTGCCGCGCCCTCCCGTGAGCACCTGCGCCTTGACGACGACCGGGCCGCCGAGCTCGGCCGCTGCGGCCTCGGCCTCGGCCGGCGTGAGGGCGACGCGTCCCTCCGAGACGGGGATGCCGAAGCGCGCGAACAGTTGCTTCCCCTGGTACTCGTAGAGATCCATCTCGCGGGAGGCTAGCCGGTCGCGCCCACGGTGAACGCCGTGTGCACGGTGCGCGTGTTCGGCAGTGCGAGGGCCGACGCGTTCTCGGAGTTTTTCGTCTCCTGCAGGTCCGAGGCCGAGATCACGAGGCTGTGGCGCCCGCTGGAGAGGCGGCCGATGCGCACCCGCACCTGCCCCGCCGACGACACCGTGGTCTCCTCCTGCGTCCCGTCGACCCGCACGACGAGGTCGGCTGCGCTGACGCCACTGCCGCTGTCGGCCACGTGGAACGTCAGCCCGTCCGCGGAGCGCGTGACGACGTGCGGGACATGGGTGATCGAGGGCGGCGTGCGGTCGTTGATCCAGAGGCGCAGCCTGTACGGGCCCGGTTTGTGGCCCGGCCGCGTCTCGACCACCACGAAGTAGCGTCCGGGCCCGGGGACGAGCAGGCCGCTGACTTGCTCGAAGCGGCCGTAGGTCTCGAGGTACGGGTTGCCGTTCTCGGGCAGCGCGGTCTCGCCCGCGAGGCGGTTCTCGTCGCGCGCGAGCAGGATCTGCGGCACGACCGAGCCCTCGGCCTCGACGCCCGCGTTGCGAGCCCCGTGCGGGACGATGAACGACCACAACTGCTCACGGCCCGGGTAGACGCGCGGCAGGCCGCTGCCGGCCGGGCCGGCGGGCCAGCGGTAGTGCTCCACGAGCTTCGTGCCGACGCGCGTGTCGCCCTTGATCCAGCGAGCGGGCGCGAGATGCTTCGAGTGCACTTTGGCCAGACGCGGGCGCTCGACGTAGCCCCACCAGCGCAGATGCACGGTGTGCGCGCCGGAGCTGATCACGACGTTCCCCGTGCGGTTGCCGACCGAGGCTCCGGGCGGCACGGCGAGCGTGAGCGGCAGCTTCAGCGCGCCGCCGGCCGGCACCTCGATCGTCGCCGGGGCCTGGAGGCCCGGCGCGCTCACCGACCAGGTGCCCCCACCGCCTCCGGCGTCGCTCAGCTCCACCGACTGCTGGTCGTCGGAGCCGGGCTTGACCAGACCGAAGGACACGCCCGCAGGCGCTGCGAACAGGCCCGGCGCGTCCGCCGCCTGCACGTCGATCATGCCTCCACCCGCCGCCAGCACGCTCGTCGGGTGCTTGTGGGCGGTGTCGTTGAAGACCGGGCGCCCGGTGAGGACGAGGGCCGACTTGATCTGCGCGGGCGTCCAGGTCGGGTGGCGCTGGCGCAGGAGGGCGGCCGCGCCGGCGACGGCTGGGGTCGCCATGCTGGTGCCCGACCAGGTGCCGTAGCCGCCCGGGATGGGCGAGACGATGTCGACGCCCGGCGCCGCGACGTCCGGCTTGAGCGCCAGCGAGTACGGCGCGGGGCCGCGCGAGGAGAACGACGCGATCAGCCCCGAGTTGGCCGAGACCTGCTCGTGGGCCGCGTCGTCCAGCGAGAGCGACAGCTCGCCGCCGGCGGCCGCGGCCTGCTGGGCGAGCCGCGCGCCAATCAGGTCGGAGACGGTCAGCGTGCGCTGCTGCTCGTCGGCGACCGAGACCGGATCGCCGGCCGCGCGCTGTGCGTAGACGATACCGAGCGCACCCGCCGCGAGCGTGCTGTCTGCGCGCGCCGGCGTGCAGTGGGCTCCGAGCTGGACGAGCACCAGCGCGCCGGCGCGACCGCCGCCGCATTCGGCCCCGACCACCAGCGGCACGCCGGCCTTCCAGGCGGCCGGGATCTGGTCGGGCGCGTCGGTGGCGGCGCCGAAGGTGCTGAGGTCGGCGGGCACCGCGCCCGGGCCGACCACTGCGAGCGTCACGCCGACGAAGCGCCCCACGCTGGTTGCGGCGACCGTGATGGCGTCGGGCGCCGAGCCGGGCGAGGAGACCGAGCCGCCGCCCAGGTCGTCTCCGCTGTTGCCGGCCGCGACGGCGGTCACGACACCGGCGAGCGCGGCGCCGTGGATGGCGCGCGCGACGACGTCGTTGGAGGATTCGACCTCGGGCTCGCCGAGCGAGAGGTTGAGCACGTCCATGCCGTCGGCCACGGCCTGGTCGATCGCCCGCGCGATCTCGGGGCCGTTGCCGTCGAGCCCGAACGACGGCGTGGGCGTCGTGAGCACGCGGTAGGAACCGAGGTAGGCGTGCGGCGCGACGCCGGAGAGGTTGGTGATCGTCACGCCGAGCGACGTCCCGGTGATCCCGGAGAGACCCGCGGCAATGCCGGCGACGTGCGTCCCGTGCTCGGAGCCGTCGGGGTCGAAGGCGGTGTGCATGCGCGAGCTCCCCCCGGGAGGAGCGAACGCGCGCGCGACGATGATCTTGCCGTTCGTGCCCGAGCGGATGCCCTTCGGGAACCCCGGCGGGTAGTGGTAGGTCGCGCCCGAGAACGACGGGCGCGTGATGTCGATGCCGTCGTCGATGATGCCGATGCGCATGCCGTCGCCCGCCGCGGCGATGCCGCCGTCGAGCCCGCTCCAGATGGCCGTGGCACCGACGACGGTGGGCACGCGGTCGGTCTGCCCCAGGTCGTCCGCCTGCGCGTGGTAGGTCACCGCCGGCCAGACGCGCCGCACGCCGGGCACGGCCGCGAGGCGACTCAGTTCACTGCGCGGGAGGGTGACCACGAGCGCGTCCATGACCGTGCGCAGCTGGGCGCTGACGAGCAGGCCGGGAGCGGCTCGGCGCAGGCGCAGCTCGGCGGCGTGCTGCTGGCGCGCGAGCGACGCCAGCGCGAGGCGCGGACCGAAGCGCTGCAGGTCGACGTGCCCGTGCTGATCGCGGATCTGGGTCAGCGGTGCGCGCTCGGCGAGAGACGGAGCGCGCAGCTCCACCACGACCTCGGCGCGCGTCGCAGCGGCGTAGGCGGGCGCAGCGGCGAAGGCCAGCAGCGCACCGAACGCGACGAACAGGGCACGCGCAGGCAACTTCACGGCTCCAGCGTACCCCGAATGTGGCCATTTGCGTTCAATCTGTACAGCACGTGACGCCGCAGGCGATGCCCGGGCGGCAGCCGGGGGTGATCGAAGTCGTCGCTCTCGTCGTGCGTCATCCCGATCCGCCGCATCACGGCCTGCGAGCGCACGTTCTGGGGCGTCGTGAAGGAGACGAGCGCATCCAGGCCCACGACCTCGAAGGCGTGGCGCGCGCTGGCGAGCGCAGCCTCCGTCGCGTAGCCCTTGCCCCAGTGCTCCGCGGAGAGGCGCCAGCCGATCTCGACGCAGGGCGTGAAGTGCGCCTCGAAGGCCGGCACGACCAGGCCCACGAAGCCGATGAAGGGCGCGACGCCCGGCACCTCGACCGCCCACGGCCCGAAGCCGTGCGTCGCGAAGTGCTGCTCGGAGCGGCGTGCGAGCGCGTCGCTCTGGGCGCGCGGCAGGAGCGCCGGCAGGCACTCCATCACGCGCGGATCGGCATTCAGCGCGGCGAACGGCTCGCGGTCATCCGGGCGCCACTCACGCAGCAGCAGGCGCTCGGTCTGCAGGACGGGCGTGCTCACGGCGCCGCGATCCGCAGGAGGGGCTGGCCGCTGCCCACAGAATCGCCGACCGCGACCGCGAGATCCTCGACGGCGCCGCGCATGTGCGCGCGGATCTCGTTCTCCATCTTCATGGCCTCGACGATCACGAGCACCTGACCGGCCTCGACGGCGTCGCCATCGCTCACCTCGACGCGCAGGACCGTGCCCTGCATCGGGCTCGTGACGCGCTCGCCTCCGGCCCCCGTCGCGCTGCCTCGCGCGCGCCGCTCGGCCCGGCGGCGGCGCTCGGCCGCGAGCAGCTCGTCGGCCGGTAGGGCGACGGCGACGTCGTAGCGTGCGCCGTCGACCTCCACGGCGTAGTGGCGCTGCTCGGCGGGCGGCGGTGCCGGCTCCGCGGGGCCGGCCGGTGCGAGGGCGTGCGCGAGCTCGCCCTCGATCAGCCCGGCGCACGTCTCGCCCGCGATGAACGAGGGGTGCTGCAGGATCAGCCGGTGCAGCGGCGCGAGCGTCGGCACGCCCTCGACCACGAGCTCGTCGAGCGCGCGCAGCATGCGCAGGCGCGCGCGCTCGCGATCGCTGTCCCAGACGCACAGCTTGGCGATCAGCGGGTCGTACAGCCCGACCACCTCGTCGCCCTCCTCGATGCCCGAGTCGACGCGCACGCCGGGCCCCGACGGCTCGTGGTAGCGGACGAGCCGGCCGGGCGCCGGCCGGAAGCCCGCACCGGCGTCCTCGGCGTTGATGCGGCACTCGAAGGCATGGCCGCGCAGGGCGACGTCCTCCTGGGCGATCGGCAGCTCCGCCCCGGCCGCGATCTCGATCTGGGCGCGCACGAGATCGAAGCCGGTGACGAGCTCGGTGACGGGGTGCTCGACCTGGATGCGCGTGTTCATCTCCAGGAAGAAGAACGCGCCGTGGCGGTCGAGCAGGCACTCGACCGTGCCGGCGCCGACGTAGCCCACCGCCCGCGCCGCACCGACGGCCATCTTCCCCATGCGCGCCCGCAGCTCCGCCGAGACGGCCGGCGAGGGCGACTCCTCGAGCACCTTCTGGTGGCGCCGCTGCAGCGTGCAGTCGCGCTCGCCGAGGTGGATCGTCGTGCCGTGGCGGTCGGCCAGCACCTGGATCTCGACGTGCCTGGGATCCTCCACGTACTTCTCGACGTACACGGCTGCGTCGGCGAAGTAGGCCTCGCCCTGGCGCCGGGCAGTCTCGAGCGCGCGCTCGGCGTCGGCCGCCGACGCAACGACCTCCATGCCGCGCCCGCCGCCGCCGGCCGAGGCCTTGATGGCGATCGGCCAGCCGTACTCGTCACCGAGCGCCATGACGGTGGCTGCGTCGCGTATCTCCTCCGTGGTGCCCGGCACGATCGGCACGCCTGCCGCCCGCATGCGGCGGCGGGCGCCGATCTTGGAGCCCATCGCCTCGATGGCCGAGGGCGGTGGTCCGATCCAGACGAGGCCCGCGTCCTCGCAGGCGCGCGCGAAGGCCGCGTTCTCGGCCAGGAACCCGTAGCCCGGATGGATGGCCTCCGCTCCGGAGGCCAGCGCCGCCGCGATGATCCGCTGCCCGTGCAGGTAGCTCTCGCTCGGGGCGCCCGGACCGATCAGCCGCGCCTCGTCGGCCCGCCGCACGTGCAGCGACCCGCGATCGGCCTCGGAATAGACGGCTACCGAGCCGATCCCGAGCTCGCGCAGAGCCCGAAAAACGCGCACGGCAATCTCGCCGCGATTGGCAACGAGCACCTTGAAAAACGGCGGAGCCATGGCCGCGGGAGTCTAGACGGCTGCACGATCGGGGTCTGACCCTCACCGTTGCGGTCGCAACGCTGGGGTCTGACGCGCAACGCTGGGGTCTGACCCGCAACGCTGGGGTCTGACCCCAGCTATGCGGACCTGTCCCCGGGCGTTGCATTCCTCGACTAGGGGTTGAGGGTTGCGCCGAGGGCCCTGGCCACCGTGCGGGCCTTGACGAGGGACTCCTCGTATTCGGATGCGGGCTCCGAGTCGGCCACGATTGCTCCGCCCACGTGCAGGTAGGCTCGGCCGCGGGTGACAACGGCCGTGCGGATCACCACGGCCAGGTCGCAGGAGCCGTCGGGGGCCAGCCAGCCGAAGGCGCCGGCGTAGGGGCCTCGGCGGACGGGCTCGAGTTGCTCGATCAGCTGCATCGCTCGCACCTTGGGCGCACCGGTCATCGAGCCGGGGGCGAAGGCGGCCGCGACGAGGTCGAGTGCGTCGCGCCCGGGGGCGAGCTGTCCCGTCACGGTCGAGACGAGCTGATGCACTGTCGGGTGCGACTCCACCGCGCACAGCGAGGGCACGCGCACCGTGCCCGGCAGGCAGACGCGCGAGAGGTCGTTGCGCGCGAGGTCGACGATCATCACGTTCTCGGCGCGGTCCTTCGGGTGCGTCGCGAGATCGGCGGCCAGGGCGGCGTCGGCCAGAGGATCGTTGGCGCGCGGCCGGGTGCCCTTGATCGGCCGCGTCTCGCACCGGCCGTCCGCCGTCACCCGCAGGAACGTCTCGGGCGTCGCGCCGACGAGCTGCCAGCCGCCGGCATCGAGATAGAGGTTGTAGGGCACCGGCGCGCTCTCGCGCAGACGCGTATACAGATCTAGCGCGCTGGCACAGTTGCCCTCGAGGCGCTGGGTGTAGTTGACCTCGTAGACATCGCCGCGCGCGATGTGGTCGAGCACGCGCTCGACGCGCGCGCGGTAGTGCGCGTAGGGCATGCCGCGCAGCTCGTCGCCGGGCGCCGCCGGGCCTGGCACGGGGCGCACACGCTCCAGACCCTCGCGCAGCCGGCTCAGCTCGCGCTCGGCGCGCGCCACGACCCACAGCTCGTCGCGTTCGCGGTCGAAGGCGTAGAGCGAGTCGACGGCTGCGAGCTGGATGGCCGGCAGCGCCAGGTCGTCGCGGGCGAGCTGCGGGATCGTCTCGAGCGCTCGCGCGAGGTCGTAGCCGAGCGAGCCCAGAAGCCCGCCGCTGAAGGGCGGCGCGCCCGCGGGCACGTCGGCTGCGAGCCGGTCGAGCAACGTGCGGGCCTCCTCCAGCGCGCCGACCGGGTCGCGGCGCGAGAGCACTGCCGCGGGCCAGGGCGCGAGATAGGACCAGCGGCCCTCGCCCGACTCGAGCAGGACGCTGCCCGGGCCGGCGAGCGCGCGCAGCGCGGCCGCGGGCTCGATGCCGCGCCCGGGCACCACGTCCGCGAGCACACGGGCGCCCGCAGCCAATACCGGGGTCATGGGATCACGGTAGCGCCAGCGCGTGGGCGCGCGCCGCCGCCGCCACGCCCCCGCGGAGCGCTCCCAGCAGATCCGCCGGCATGCGCCGCAGCTCGCGGTCGTCGATCTCCGTGACCTCGCTCAGCCCGCGCGGCGAGGACGTGAGCAGCACGCCCTCGGCATCGACGAGCTCGGCCAGCGCCACGGCCCGCGAGTGCACGGTCAGACCGAGCCCGCGGGCGGCCTCCAGGAGCGCGGCCCGGCAGACACCCGGAAGCAAGCCGTCGACCGAGGGCGTGACGAGCACGTTACGGGCGAAGAACGCGACGTTCGCGTTCGTCGCCTCCCCCACGCGGCCGTCGTGCGCGATGAGCAGCGCGTCGTCGTAGCCGGACTCCTGCGCGAGCCGCCGGCCCTGGATGCCGTGGAAGTGGCTCGTGAGCTTGTGTTCCCGCAGCAGGTAACCCGGGGCGTACCAGCCGCCCAGCACCATCACGCGCACGGGCTCCGCGTGGAGCGCGGCGCGCCGCTCGGCAGCGAGCTCGGGCTCACCGTCCGGCGCGGTGAGCCGAACGCGGACGACCTCGCCCGACCCGGCCGCCGCGGAGAGGGCGCGCGCGAAGGCGTCACGCTCCGGCGGAGGCAGCCCGAGCGCGCGCGCCGAGGCCGTCATGCGCTCGAGGTGCCGCTCCCCGTGCAGGGCCGCGCCGGCCGAGATCCGCACCGACTCGTACAGGCCGGCGCCGAGGAAGACGTCAGGCGAGGCCATCGTCGACGAGCTCGCGGCGCGCTTCCGCGGCCCAGGCCGAGCGTTCGTGCGGCGCTGCCGCCGTCAGTCCCTGCTCGCGCTCGAGGCGCTCGAGAGCGCGAGCGATCGCTGCCGCGACGGCAGGGTCGTCGGGCTCGGGCGTGATCTCGAACTCGCGCACCCGCCGCGCCTATTCGTACGCGGCCGCGGCCATGAGCATCATCCCGAAGAGCCGCCAGACCGGCATCTCCTCCGGATCAAGCCCGCGGTTCTCGAGGTAGCCGGCCATGTCGTCCGTCCAGCCGGCAAGGCCGTCGAGGAACTCCGCGAGGTCGCCGTTCCCCCAGCCCTCGGGGTGCTGGTCGAAGTCGAGCCTGAGCTGCTCGATGAACGCCACGAGATCCTCGCGCGTCTTGATGTGCTCGACCTGCTCGTGCGTTGTCACCGAAGCCGCCCCGGTCGCGATCACCCGTCTCGCGGCATGGTAGTCACGAGTTCCGCGGCGGCGGCGCGCAGGTTCTCCGCAAGCTCATCGTCGCCGGTCACTCGCCGCGGGAAATCGGTCTCGCTGTCGGCTCCGCCGGCGCGGGACGCGGCGCTCGCCTCCGCCGAGGATGTCGCACTGGCACTCGACGCGGGTCACGCTCGGCCGGTCGCCCAGCGTGACCGCTTGCTGTCGCATGGTCCCGGCGACGTCGCCGAGCAGCGAGAGGACGAACCTGGTCTTGGCGATCGCCAGCGGAGCTACCCGGGCGGCGACCAAATGAACGGCGTCGTCGTCGTCAGCGCGACGAACCCGAGTCGCTCGAGGATCGGCCGGCTGTCGTCCGATGCGTCGACCTGCAGGTAGCGGCAGCCGCGCTCGGCGGCGAGGCGCGCACGCGTCGCGACGAGCGCGCGGTAGACGCCCCGGCCGCGCCACTCGGGCACGGTGGCGCCGCCGTGCAGCGTCGCGAAGGCCGCATCGCCGTGGAAGCGCACCCAAGCGGCGGAGATCGGCTCGCCTCCGGCCTCGGCCACGTAGATGCCGATCGACAGCGGATCGAAGGCGCGCCGCTGCGCCAGGAGCGGTGGGAGCCAGTCCGCGTCGGGGTCTCCGAAGGCGCGCGCAAGCATCGCAGCGATGCGCTCGAAGTCCGCCTGCTCCGTCGCCTCGCGCAGCACGACGCCGGCCGGGAGCACCGGCTCGGCCGCGATCGTGCTCGCGACGGCGGCGAGCACCGTCTCCTGGGCTTCGGGGACGAAGCCCGCGGCGCGCAGGCGATCGGCGAGGTCGGCAGGCCGGTCGTGGCCGTGCAGCTTCCACTCGAACCGCTCGCCGAGCTCGGCGAAGATCCGCACCTGTCGGGCGATCAGGTCGTCCAGCTCGGCTCCCTCGAGCCCGCCCAGATCCCCGTACTCGACCATGCCGCCGCGCGACGAGCCCGTCGTACGCACGAGCGGCCCGTCGCGCTCGGCATGCATGCCCTCGGGCAGAGCGGAGACGCTGCCCCGGAGCTCGTCGTAGGCGGCCAGGAAGTGCGCGGGATCGATCATGGGGCGGGCAGTGTCAGGCGCAGCGCCCGCGGGCCCTGGCCGGACACGGTGGTGTGACCGCGGAGGCTCGCCGGAGCGAGCGTTGCGAGCGACCAGGTGAGGCTCGCGTGCGTCGTGAGGTAGGCGATCGCCGCGCGCACCCGGCCGCTCCTCCGATGCCACACGACCTTCCCCGAGACGGCGACGTCCCGGCAGAAGCGCACGCCGTGCAGGCGCAGCGTCACGGGGTGACTCGTCAGGTAGAGACCGCGCAAGACGGTGAAGTGCCCACCGCGCAACCCGGTGCCCCGGGTGCCCGGCACGAGCCCGTAGCGCGCGATGGCGTCCGACACGGCCTGCGCGGCACACCACGCGCGGCGGCGGTCCGGGCGCCACGACTCGTCGCTCTCGGCCGGCGCCGCCTCAGGCGCCGTCGCGGAGCTACGCGGGAACGCGGTCACGAGGTGCAGCGGCGGCGTCTGAGCGGCGCACTCGATGCCGCTCACGCGCCGCGTCGCGACGAACCGCCGGACGATGCCCGCAGCGCACCCCATCCAGTCGACGAGCGCCGTCACGTGTCCGGTGTTGGCAACGGGCACGAGCGTGCTGTCCGGGAACTGCGCCGCGACGCGCCGCGCGCCGATCAGTGACGTCCGCTGGTCGAGATCGCCGCCCAGGATGAGCGTCGGCACCGCCGGGTACGGGGTCCCGGGCCGGCGTCCCGGGTCGGGAGCGTGCGCCGGGCGAGGCCAGTTCACGCACCAGTCGTAGCTCTCCAGATCGGCGCCGAACCAGGTCGGCTTGTCGAAGGGCGAGAACGCATCGGCGCGCAGGCGCGCGAGCCCCGCGGCGATCTGGGCGAAGCGCTCGCCCGGCGAGGCCGAGGCGGAGAAGAGCTGCGGGTAGTCGTGACACTCGACGGCCGCGTCGAGGCCGGCCGAGTAGTACTGCGCGGGGCCGTTGGCACCGCCCGCGAAGGCCTCGGCGGCGAGCCGCGCCAGGGGGACGCCGTCACCGCGGTTGTAGGCCGCCTCGGCGGCCGGGAAGTCGCGGTAGATGGCGAGATCACCATCGGCCCCGGCGAGCACGCCCGCGAGACCGCGATCGTCGAGCCGCACGCGCACGACCTCCCCGCCGGCGTCGCGCGACACCACCTTCAGCGGATGCGCGCGCAGGCTGCGCGCGAGCGTCGCGACGCGCTCCACGGGATCGAGCGTCTGCCAGGGACACGTGGGCGAGCGGTCGCAAGTCGCCCGCAGCGCCGAGCGCAGCACGGCGAGCGCGTCGCGTGCCCACGGGTCGTAGTCGAGCGGGTATGTCCCGTCGAGCACGAGCGAGCGCACGCGTCCGGGATGGCGCAGCGCCAGCGTTTGCGCGGCGTAGGAGCCGTACGAGTCCCCGTAGACGTCGACCCGTCGCAGCCTGAGCGCGTCGAGCACCGCGACCATGTCGTCCACCGCGGCGCCCGTGCCGAACGCGTCGCTGCGGCTCCCGAGCGAGTCGCCGCAGCGGCCCACGGCGAGTCGGTATGGGCGCAGCGCCACGGGCGCGAACGGCGCGTAGGGGAAGTCCTGAAGCACGGGGCAGTCGATCAACTCGGACTCGCCGGTGCCGCGCTGGTCGACGAGCACGAGCGCAGTCGTGCGCCGTGCCGGGCCGAGCATGGCCAGGTAGTAGCCTGCCGAGCCGACGGTGGGATACCCGGGGCCGCCCTCGATGGCCAGCAGCGTGCGCTTCGCCGGGCCCGCGAGCGCGGGGTAGCGCCGGAACGCGATGCGCATCGTGCCCGCCGACAGGTCGCTGCGCACGGCCGGCACGACGATCGTCCCGCAGCGCGCCGCGGGCGAATCGGGGCAGGGCGCGAGCTTCACGGCAGCTCCCGCGGGCGCAGCGGCAACCAGCGCGAGCACGCCCGCCAGCGCCGGCGCGAACCTCACAGCGGGATGTTGCCGTGTCGCCGCTTGGGGCGCTCGACGCGCTTGGTCAGGGCCGTCTCGAGCGCGTCGATCAGAACCGGACGCGTGCGCGAGGGCCGGATCACGTCGTCCACGTACCCCCGCTCGGCGGCCGTGAACGGGTTCGCGAACTGCGCCTTGTACTTGTCGATCAGCTCGACCCGGCGCGCGGCGGGGTCCTCGGCCTCTGCCAGCTCGCTGCGGAAGACGATGTTGACGGCGCCCTCCGGGCCCATCACGGCCACCTCGGCCGTCGGCCAGGCGAAGTTGAAGTCGGCGCCCACGTGCTTGGAGCTCATCACGTCGTAGGCGCCGCCGTAGGCCTTGCGCGTGATCACGGCCAGCAGGGGCGAGGTCGCCTCGCAGTAGGCGTAGAGCAGCTTGGCGCCGTGGCGGATGATCCCGTTCCACTCCTGCGCGGTTCCGGGCAGGAACCCGGGGACGTCGACGAACGTGACGATCGGCAGGCCGTACGCGTCGCACGTGCGCACGAAGCGACCGGCCTTGACCGAGGAGTCGATGTCGAGCACGCCGGCCAGCGCCTGCGGCTGGTTGCCCACGATGCCGACGGCGTGGCCGCCAAGCCGCGCGAAGCCGCAGACGATGTTCTCGGCGTAGCGCTCGTGAATCTCGAAGAAGTCGCCGTCGTCGACGATGTGGCCGATGACGGCCTTCATGTCGTAGGGCTGCGTGGGCGAGTCGGGGATGATCGTGTCGAGCTCGGGCTCGCAACGGTCGCGTGGATCGTCGGTGCGCACGTGCGGCACGGGCTCGAGGTTGTTCTGCGGCAGGAAGGTCAGCAGGTAGCGGGCCTCGTCGCAGAGCGCGTCCTCGTCGTCGGCCACGAGATGCGCGACGCCCGAGCGCTGCGCGTGCGTATCGGCGCCGCCGAGGTCCTCGAACGAGACCTCCTCGCCCGTCACCGTGCGCACGACCTCGGGCCCGGTGATAAACATGTGAGAGGTGCCGCGCGTCATCAGCACGAAGTCGGTGATCGCCGGCGAGTAGACCGCGCCGCCGGCACACGGGCCCATCACGAGCGAGATCTGCGGCACGACGCCCGAGGCCAGCACGTTGCGGCGGAAGATGTCGGCATAGCCGCCGAGCGCGACGACGCCCTCCTGGATGCGCGCCCCGCCCGAGTCGTTGATGCCGATGACCGGGCAGCCGAAGCGCAGCGCGAGGTCCATGACCTTGCAGATCTTCTCGGCGTAGGCCTCGCCGAGCGAGCCGCCGAAGACCGTGAAGTCCTGCGAGAACACGAACACCTTGCGGCCGTGCACGGTGCCGTAGCCTGTGATCACGCCGTCGCCGTAGGGGCGCCGCTCGGCCAGGCCGAAGCTCGAGCTGCGATGTTGCACGAAGGCGTCCAGCTCCACGAAGGAGCCCGGGTCGAGCAGGCGCTCGAGCCGCTCGCGCGCGAGGCCCTTGCCGCGCTCCCGCTGGCGCTGCACCGAGCGCTCGTCGCCCGCATGCAGCGCCAGCTCACGCAGACGCTCCGCGTGCGCGAGCTTCTCGGCGGTCGTGTGCGGGGCGTGTTCCTCGGGCATGCCGCCGCAAGGGTGACAGAATCGCAAGGACCACACCCGAAGGAGTCCCCTGGAATGCCCGACCGGATGCTCGATCTCATGCTCAAGCTGGACGCCGCCCGTGGCATCTCCGGGTACGAGGAGGCGGTCGCGGAGCTCATGCACGCCGAGCTCGCGCCCCACTCCGACGAGCAGTCGAGCGACCCGCTCGGGAATCAGTACTTCACGAAGCGCGGCGCCGAGGGCTCGCCGGTGCTCATGCTCTGCGCGCACATGGACGAGATCGGGTTCCTCGTGCAGCACATCGAGGACGAGGGCTTCCTGCGGCTCGCGCCTGTGGGCTACCACGACGACCGCATGCTGACCGACCAGGTGCTCGAGGTGGAGGGTTCCAAGGGTCCGGTGATGGGCGTGATGGGCACCAAGCCCGCCCACGTCGTGACCGCGGAGGAGCGCGCCAAGGCGATCCCGCTGTACGAGATGTTCCTCGACCTCGGCACGTCCAGCCGCGAGGAGACCGAGGCGCTGGGCGTAACTACCGGCGACCCCGTCACCTTCATGCGCACGGGCACGACGCTGAACGGGACCCGCGTCTTCACCGGCAAGGCCGTCGACGACCGCGCGGGCTGCGCCGTGATGATCGAGACGATGCGACGGCTGTCCGAGCGCGAGATCTCCGCCACGGTCGTGGCCGTGGCGAGCGTGCAGGAGGAAGTCGGTTTGCGGGGGGCCGGGCCCGCCGCGTTCCGCGTCAAGCCCGACGTGGCGATCGCCCTCGACGTGACACTCGCGGGCGACACGCCGGCGACCGAGTTCCGTCAGCTTCCGATCAGGCTCGGCGGCGGCCCGGCCATCAAGTACTTCGACTGGGCGCCTGCGGCGCTGATCGGGTCCGCGGTTCCGCGGCGCCTGACCCGGCGCCTCGAGGAGGCCGCAGAGCTGGCGAAGGTGCCGTTCCAGCGCGAGGTGCTGATCGGCGGCGCGACCGACGCGGGCTCGATCGCGCTGGCCGGCGCCGGCACGCTGGCCGGCTGCGTGTCGATCCCGTCGCGCCACATCCACTCCGCCGTGGGCGTCGTGCACCTCGGCGACATGGAGCAGTGCGTCGACCTGCTGCTGGCGTTCGCCGAGCTGCTCCCGATGGAGTGAGGCCGGATCTCTAGAGGCTGAGCGCGCCGATGGCGCTGGAGCGCCGCACCTGCGAGGAGTCGGTGTTGACGCGCTCGGGGTCGGCCTCGGC
>DASRQS010000034.1:0-2424 GCA_035696365.1 Gaiellales bacterium
GAGGGCCCACACCTCCATCTCGCCGAAGCGCTGGCCGCCGAACTGCGCCTTGCCGCCCAGCGGCTGCTGGGTGACGAGCGAGTACGGCCCCGTGGAGCGGGCGTGGATCTTGTCGTCGACCAGGTGCAGGAGCTTGAGCACGTAGAGGTAGCCGACCGTGATCTTGCGGTCGTACTCCTCGCCGGTGCGGCCGTTGTGGAGCACCGCGCGGCCCGAGCACTTGCGCCCGTGGTTGTCGTCCGCGTCGATGGTCAGGCCGATGCCGTCGTCGAGATGCGTCTCCTGGTAGTTCACGAGCGCCTCGTCGACCTGCTCCGGCGTGGCGCCGTCGAAGACCGGGGTGGCGATGAACTCGGGAGCCGAGCCGTCGCCGCCGTGCGCGGCCGCCCAGCCCAGGTGCGTCTCGAGGATCTGGCCGACGTTCATGCGGCTGGGGACCCCGAGCGGGTTGAGGATGATGTCGACGGGGCGTCCGTCGGCCAGGTACGGCAGGTCCTCCTCGGGCACGATCTTGGAGATCACGCCCTTGTTGCCGTGGCGGCCGGCGAGCTTGTCGCCCTCGGAGATCTTGCGCTTGGTCGCGACGTACACGCGCACGAGCTCGTTCACGCCGGGGGACAGGTCATCTCCCCGCGCGCGCGAGAACGTCTTGACGTCGATGACCTTGCCGCCCTCGCCGTGCGGCACCTTGAGCGAGGTGTCGCGGACCTCGCGCGCCTTCTCCTTGAAGATCGCGCGGATCAGCTTCTCCTCGGCCGTCAGCTCGGTCTCGCCCTTGGGAGTGACCTTGCCGACCAGCAGGTCGCCGGAGCGAACCTCTGCGCCGATGCGCACGATGCCGCCCTCGTCGAGGTCGCGCAGCGACTCCTCCGAGCGGTTCGGGATGTCGCGCGTGATCTCCTCGTCGCCGAGCTTCGTGGAGCGCGCGTCGATCTCGTACTCGTGGATGTGGATCGACGTCAGGACGTCGTCCTTCACGAGCCGTTCCGAGAGGATGATCGCGTCCTCGAAGTTGTAGCCCTCCCAGGACATGAACGCGACCAGGAGGTTCTTGCCGAGCGCGAGCTCGCCCTGGTCGGTGGAGGAGCCGTCCGCCAGCACGTCGCCCGCGGCGATCTTCTGACCGGCGTAGACGATCGGCTTCTGGTGGATCAGCGTGCCCTGGTTCGACCGCATGTACTTGATGAGGTCGTAGGAGTCGGTGCCGTCCTTGGTCTCGATCAGGATCCGCTCGGCGTCGACCAGCGCAACCTTGCCGGCGTGCCGCGCGAGCACCACATCGCCCGTGTCGACCGCGGCCCGGAACTCCAGGCCCGTGCCGACGTAGGGCGCCTGCGTGATCATCAGCGGCACTGCCTGCCGCTGCATGTTCGAGCCCATCAGCGCGCGGTTCGCGTCGTTGTGCTCGAGGAACGGGATCAGCGCGGTCGCCACCGAGACGATCTGCTCGGGCGCGACGTCCATGTAATCGACATCCTCGGCGTCGACCTGATCCGGCTCGCCGCCGCGCCGGCGCACGAGCACCGGAGAGACGAGCTTGCCGTTCTTGGCGATCTCCGCGTTGGACTGCGCGATGACGTGGCGCTCCTCCTTGGAGGCGTCCAGATAGATGATCTCGTCGCTCGGCTTACCCTTGACGACCTTGCGGTAGGGCGCCTGGATGAAGCCGTACTCCGAGACGGTGGCGTAGCTCGAGAGCGAGCCGATCAGGCCGATGTTCGGGCCCTCCGGCGTCTCGATCGGGCACATGCGCCCGTAATGGGTCGAGTGGACGTCGCGCACCTCGATGGGCGCGCGCTCGCGCGTGAGGCCGCCCGCGCCGAGAGCCGAGAGGCGGCGGCGATGGGTGAGACCTGCCAGCGAGTTCGTCTGGTCCATGAACTGCGACAGCTGCGACGAGCCGAAGAACTCCTTCAGCGCCGCCACGACCGGGCGGATGTTGATGATCGTCTGAGGCGTGATGGTGTCCACGTCCTCGGTCGTCATCCGCTCGCGCACGACGCGCTCCATGCGGTAGAGGCCGATGCGGAAGGCCTCCTGGATGAGCTCGCCCACGTCGCGCAGCCGGCGGTTGCCGAAGTGCTCGTACTCGTCGAGCTCGTGCGCGATCGGGTCGCGCTGCAGGTTGCGCGCGTCGTCGGCGTAGTCCTTGGAGTCGTGCGGGACGCCCAGCATGTCGGGCAGCGAGACGAGCTTGCGCGCGAGTGTCAGGATGTCGCGCGTCGTGAGGACGCGCACGTCCATCGGGATCGGCGGGTCGCCGCCTTGCGTGTCGTCCCACCCATGCAGGCGCAGGTTGAGCTTGTAGCGGCCGACCTTCGTGAGGTCGTAGCGCTTGGGATCGAAGAAGAGCGAGCGCAGGAGCGCGCGCGCGTTGTCCAGCGTCGGCGGCTCGCCGGGGCGCTGCTTCTTGAACACCTCGAT
>DASRQS010000035.1:0-13301 GCA_035696365.1 Gaiellales bacterium
AAGGAGATCCACGAGCAGCCCGACGCGCTGCGGGAGACGATCGGCGAGCGCCTCGAGGGCGGGGAGGTCGTGCTCGACCTCGGCCTGACCGACGAGCAGCTGGTCGCCATGGAGCGCGTCACGATCACCGCCTGCGGCACCGCCTGCCACGCCGGCATGGTCGGCCGCCTGCTGATCGAGGAATGGGCGCGGATGCCGGTCGACATCGAGTACGCGTCGGAGTTCCGCTACCGCTTCCCCGTGCTGGATGCGAACACGCTCGCGATCTCCGTCTCGCAGTCGGGCGAGACTGCCGACACGATCGCCGCGCAGCGCATCGCGCGTGAAAGCGGGGCGCTCACGCTCGCGATCAGCAACCAGATGGGCTCGCAGCTGACGCGGGAGGCCCACGGCACGCTCTACACACGCAGCGGCCGCGAGATCTGCGTGGCGGCGACCAAGACCTTCACGTCGCAGATCATGGCCTTCACGCTGCTCGCGCTGCATCTGGCCGAGCTGCGCAAGACGCTGCCGCCCGAGCGGATCGCCGAGCTGCGCGCCGGCATCGACGAGCTGCCGGCCCAGGCCGCGCGCCTGCTGGCCGAGGACTCCCCCGTGTGGGCGCAGACCGATCGCATCGCCGCCGAGGTCTGGGAGAAGGAGTTCTTCCTCTACATCGGGCGCCACCTCGGCATGCCGGTGTGCCTCGAGGGCGCGCTCAAGCTCAAGGAGATCAGCTACATCCCGACCGACTCGTACGCTGCCGGTGAGATGAAGCACGGGCCGATCGCACTGCTGTCCGAGAACACCCCCGTGGTGGCGGTCATGAATGACTCGCACGTCTACGAGAAGGTCGCCTCCAACGTGCAGGAGGTGCGCGCCCGCGGCGCCCTCGTGATCGCCGTGATCACCGAGGGCAACGAGGACGCGTCGCACCACGCCGACTGGACGCTGCCGATCCCCAAGTCCGAGCCCGAGCTGGCGCCCATTCTCGCGTCCATTCCGCTGCAGATCCTGGCCTATCGCATCGCGCGTCTGCGCGACCTGCCGATCGACCAGCCGCGGAACCTCGCCAAGACCGTCACCGTCGAGTAGCCGATGCCTGAGGAACTGCGGCGCCGCATGGCGGAGCTGCCGTTCCGCGAGCTCTACGAAGTCGGCGGCTCGCTGCGCGACGAACTGCTCGGGCGCGAGCCCAAGGACGTCGACTTCCTCGTGCGCGGTCACGACGTCGAGGAGCTGCTCACGCTCTGCCGGCAGTACGGCAAGGCCGACGAGCTGCGCGTCGCCGGCCGTCTCGTGGGCGTGCGCTTCTGGCCGCGCTGGGGACCGCAGCAGGGCATCGAGATCGTCCCTCCGCGGCGCGAGACCCCGATCGCGGCCGGCGAGCCGGACTTCACCGGCAACCCGCACACCGACTTCCGCATCGAGCCCGATCCCGAGCTGCCGGTGCGCGACGATCTCGAGCGCCGCGACTTCACGGTCAACGCGATGGCGCGCGACGTGCGCACCCAGGAGTGGATCGATCCGTTCGGCGGCCGCGAGGATCTGCGCGCACGTGTCCTGCGCGCCGTCCACGAGACGGCGTTCCGCGACGACCCGCTCCGGATCCTGCGCGGCGTCGCGCGCTCGAGCCTCGACGGGCTCGAGCCCGATCCTCGCACGCGATCTCTGATGGAGGCCGCCGCGCCGCGCATCGCAGAGCTGTCGGCCGAACGCGTGCGCGAGGAGCTGGAGCGCACATTCGCCGGCCCGTCCGTCGCCGACGCGCTGCGCCTGGCCCGCGACGTGGGCGCCCTGCAGGCCGCGATGCCCGAGTGGGCGTCGTGCATCGGCGTCGACCAGCACTCGGAGACGCAGGCCTATACGCTCGACGAGCACATCCTGCACGTGCTGGACGCGGCCGTGCATGAGCATGCAGGGCGCGAGTTGCGCCTGGCCGCCTTCTGGCACGACGTCGGCAAGCCTTACGCTCCCGGTGCGCGGCCGCACGCCGAGGAGGGAGCGCACATCACGCGGGCCGCGCTGCGACGGCTGACCTACGACAACGACACCGTCGCGATCGTCTGCGATCTCGTGCGCGAGCACTCGTACTCGGAGGATCGCGACCCCTCGCCGCACGCCGCGCGCCTCTTCCTCTCGCGCGTCGGGCGCGACCGCGCGCGCGACCTCCTGGCGCTGCGCCGCTGCGACCGCATCGGCCGCGGCGTGCCGATCCCGGCCGAGCGCGTCGCCAAGCGCAAGCGCTTCGAGGCGCTCGTGGAGCAGGAATGGGGGCAGCCCGTCGCGCTCCCCGACCTGGCGGTGCGGGGCGACGACCTCATGGCGGCAGGCGTCCCCGAGGGCCCGGCCATCGGAGCGACGCTCCGGCGGCTGCTCGCGGCGGTCGTGGACGACCCTTCCCTGAACCAGCGCGAGACGTTGCTGCGCCTGGCTTTGAACCCGGAATCGATCGACTAGCATCGACTGCGTGCTCGTCGGCATGGACTTGATCGAGATCGAACGCATCGCGCGCGCGCTCGAGCGACCTCGCTTCCGCGAGCGCGTCTACACCGAGGCCGAGCGCGCCTACTGCGATTCCAAGGCGAACCCGGCGCAGAGCTACGCCGCGCGCTTCGCCGGCAAGGAGGCAGTCGGCAAGGCACTGGGCTGCGGCGTCGACTTCTCGTGGCGGGAGATCGAGATCGTCGGGCGGCCCAAGCCCTCGGTCACGCTCTCGGGCCGCACCCTCGCGTTCGCGGAGAAGCGCGGGCTGACCGTCGCCGACCTGTCCATGACGCACTCCAAGGGTGTCGCCGGGGCAGTCGCCCTCGTCAACGGGCCCGCCCGGTGATCGCACGCGCGGCGCTGCGCGTCGTCGACCTCGCGCAGCCGCTCTCCCCCGACACCAGCGTCTGGCCGGGCATGGCGCGGCTCAGCGCGCAGACGACCGAGACCTATGCCGCGGGCGGGGCGTTCGCGCGCGTCGTGACCGTCGGGGAGCACACCGGGACGCATCTCGATGCGCCGGCGCACTTCCACGAGGGCGGCCTGACCGTCGAGGGCATCCCGGCCGACGATCTCGTCTGCGAGGCCGCCGTGATGGATGTGCGCGCCGCCTGCGCGGCGGACGCCGACTACACGCTGACGCCCGGCGATGTGCTCGAGCACGAGGCCGCGTACGGCCCGCTGCCGGCGCGTGCCGCGGTGCTCGTCTGCACCGGCTGGAGCGACCACCGCCACGACGGTCCCCGCTACGTCGGGGATCTGCGCTTCCCCGGTATCTCGCCCGAGGCCGCGCGCCTGCTGGTCGAGCGCGGCGTCGCGGGCATCGGCATCGACACGCTGAGCGTCGACGCCGGCGTCGCCTCGGATTCCCCGGCGCACCACATCACGCTGCCTGCCGGCCTCTGGCAACTCGAGGGCCTGGTGAACCTGGAGCTCCTGCCGCCGCGCGGCGCGCTGCTCGTGATCGGCGCCCCGCCGCTGGCCGGTGGCTCGGGCGTGCCGGCCCGCCCGCTCGCGCTGCTGCCTGTATAAGTCGGTGCCAGGCACCGATGTCTGCAGGCCGTCAGTTGATGGCGATGCGGCCGGTGCCGGCGGACTTGGCCTCGGCCAGGGCCTCCATGGCGCTGCCGAGCACGTCGGACGCGCCGTGGGCGGTCATGCAGGCAACGCCGGCCGAGACCGTCACGCCATCCTCGTGGCCCCAGTCGGCGATCGCGCTCACGACGCGGCGCGCGGTCGCCGTGCCCGCCTCGATCGGTGAGCCGGGCAGCACCAGCGCGAACTCGTCGGCGCCCGAGCGCACCAGCGCGTCTCCGTCGCGGCATTCGCGGCTGATCATCGCCGCCAGCGCTGTCAGCAGGCGGTCGGCGTGCGCCCGCCCGTGCTTGCGGTTGTACTCGCGGAAGCTGTCGACGTCGAGGACGACGAGCGAGTGCAGCGTGCCGCGCTCGCGCAGGACGTCGAGCAGCGCGATCAGGCTGTCGCGGCTGCCTGTTCCCGTGAGCGGGTCGACCTCGTGCAGCTTCGCCGCCTGCTGGCCCAGCAGTGTGCGCTCCATGGCCAGGCCGGCAATGCTCGCGACGACGCGCGCGGCCTCCGTCTCGCCATCGGTGGGCGCGTTCGCGCAGCCGTCCCAGGTCGCGACCAGCACGCCGACGAGGTCGGTGCCGGCGACCAGCGGCAGGGCCAGCGTCGAGACCTCGATCTCGCTCGCAGCGTCCTCGCCCGGACCGGCCAGCCGGTGTGCGATCTGAGTCACGAAGCGCGGCTCCTGCGTTCGCATGACTGCTCCGGCGACCTGGAGCTCGGCGTCGAGCAGCGGTCCGTGATCTGCGGTTCCGAGCGGCATGAGCAGTTCTGGCGCCGCCTTGAGCAGCGTGCAGCGGGACGCGCCGAGCAGGTCGGCCACACCGTCCACGACGGCGTCGGCGAGATCGTCGATCGTGCCTGCGCGCGCAGCTGCCTCGGCCGTCCGCAGCAACGTCTGAAGCGCAGGGGGGATTGGGGCCGCCTCCGGCTCCGGTCGAGGTCGGCGAAGTCGCATCCAGGGTGGCATCGGCACGTCGCGCACGGATCGTTAGCATGGTTGAGGGATGCGACGGCTCTGGCACCCGGAAGAGGTACGCGAGCTCGATAGGCGGGCCATCCACGAGCTCGGGCTACCGGGGATCGCGTTGATGGAATGCGCCGGCGCCGAGGCGGCTCAGGCCGTGTGCGAGCGTTACGGCGACGGCGTCACCGTGAGCGTGCTGTGCGGGCCCGGCAACAACGGGGGCGACGGCTTCGTCGTGGCCCGCCACCTGCACGTGGCGGGCGTCGACGTGGGCGTCTGCCTCGCCGCGGCACCCGAGAGCTCGAGCGAGGATGCCCGTACGATGCGCGCGGCCGCGACTGCCTTCGGCGTTCCCGAGCGCGCGCCGGAGGACGCCGGCCTGATTGTCGATGCGCTCTTCGGAAGCGGGTTCCACGGCCGCCTCGAGGGCGCGGCCGAAGCGCTCGTCGCGCGCGTCGACGCGCTGGCCGCCCCGATCGTCGCCCTCGACGTGCCGAGCGGAGTGGACGGCGCGAGCGGGCGCGTCGAGGGCGAGGCGATCACGGCCGCGCTGACGATCGCATTCCACGGCCGGACGCTCGGCACCGCGATCGAGCCCGGGCGAGGGCATGCGGGCGAGGTGCTGGAGCTGCCGATCGGCCTGCCGGGCGCACTCGCCGGCCCCGCTCGGGCCCTGCGCATGGAGCCCGCCGATCTCCGGCTCGTGCCGGCGCGCTCGCCGACCGGATCGAAGTACGACGCCGGCGGCGTGCTGGTGGTCGGAGGGTCGCCCGGGATGAGCGGCGCGCCCGCGCTCGCAGCGCTGGCGGCTCTGCGCGGTGGGGCCGGAGTGGTGTGGGTGTGCGTGCCTGAGAGCGAGCGGGCTGCGGTCTCGGCCCACGGGCCGGAGCTGATGGTGCATGGCGAGCTCGGCGCCGAGCGCGTGCTGGAGCTCGCCGCGCGCGCACATGCCGTCGTCGTGGGTCCAGGCCTGGGGCGGGCGCCGGGCACGGCCGATCTCGTCGACGCGCTCGTGCGCGGGATCGAAGCGCCGCTCGTGCTCGATGCCGACTCGCTGTTCGCGCTCGCCGGGAGGCTGGAGTCGCTGCGCGCGCGCCGCGGGCCGACGGCGCTGACGCCCCACGCAGGGGAGCTCGGGCGCCTGCTCGGGCGCGAGAGCGCCGCGATCGGGGATGCGCGGCTGGCGAGCGTAGCCGAGGCGGCGGAGCGCTCTGGCGCGGCCGTGCTGCTGAAGGGGCCCGACACGATCGTGGCCGCGCCCGGCGAGCCGTTCCGCGTGGTCGACACGCCCGTTCCGCAGCTGGCCACGGCCGGTGCCGGCGATGTGCTCGCCGGAGCCGTCGGGGCACTCTGCGCGCGGGGGGTCGAGCCCGCGCTGGCGCTGGCACTGGGAGCCGTGGCGCATGGATCGGCGGCTCGCATGGCGGTCGCTCAGGCCGGCGCCATCGTGGCCACCGACCTGCTCGTGCCGCTCGGGCGCCTGCTCGCGTGACACGCTCGACGCTGGAGGTCGACCTCGGCGCGGTGCATGCCAATGCACGCCGGCTGATCGAGCTCGCCGGCGACAGCCGGCTCTGGGCGGTCGTCAAGGCCGACGGTTACGGCCACGGCGGCGTCGAATGCGCCGGCACGGCGCTCTCGGCCGGCGCCGAGCGCGTCTGTTGCGCGACGCTCGCCGAGGCGCGCGAGCTGCGTGAGGCGCTCGGTGCCCGGACGGCGATCATCGTGCTCTCGCCGCTCGAGCCCGGCGAGGAGGCAGAGGCCGGCGGCTTCGAGATCGTCGTCTCGTCGCTCGAGGACTACGCCAGGCTGCGCGCCGCCGGCGTGTCCTGCGGCGTCCACGTGAAGGCCGATACCGGCATGGGTCGCTGGGGCATGGCGCCGGTCGATGCGCTCGCCGTGGGCCGCGAGCTGACGGCGGGCAGCGGACCGCTCTGGCTGGCCGGCGCGATGTCGCATCTCGCGACCGCGGACGACGACCCCGCCTTCGCGGCGGTCCAGACCGCCGTCTTCACGGCTCTCGCCCGTGAGTTCCCGCCCTGCCCGCGCCACCTCGCCAACTCGGCGGCCGCGCTGACGCTGCCGGCGACCCGCTTCGATGCGGTGCGCTGCGGCATCGCGCTGTACGGGGTGTCACCGTTCGGGCGCGACCCGGCCGAGCACGGCCTCCGGCCGGCCCTGCGCTGGACGAGCCGCGTGGCGGGCCTGCGCGACCTCGCCCCGGGACAGTCGTCCGGCTACGGGCGACGTCTGATCGCGCGCGACGCCCAGCGCGTCGCCTACGCACCCGTCGGCTACGCCGATGGCTATCCGCGGCTCGCCAGCGGGCGCTCCGACGTGCTTGTACGCGGCCTCCGGCGACCCGTGGCCGCGACGGTCTCGATGGATCAGCTGACGTGCGTCGTCGACGCCGACGTGCAGCTCGGCGACGAGGTCGTCCTGCTCGGCGCACAGGGGCGCGAGCGCATCACGGCCGAGGAGCTCGCCGGGCACGCCGAGACGATCGGGTACGAGATCCTCTGCGGGACGGAGCTGGCGGCACGCCGCGGCCGGCGCGTGTTCCTCAGTCCTCAGTGATCGGCGACGACGGCGCCGTCCGGCTCCGTCGGCAGGTCGTGCTCGTGCCAGGCGGTGAAGCCGCCGGCGACGTTGTAGGCGTCGAATCCGATCGCTCGGTAGGCCTGCGCGACCATGCCGGCGCGCACGCCACCGCGGCATAGGAAGGCCACGGGACGTGCGCGATCGATCGTGGGCGCGTTCGAGGCGACCCGCTCGATCTCGATGTGACGCGTCCCCGGCACGTGGCCCGCATCCCATTCGTACTGCTCGCGGATGTCGACGATGTCGAGCTCACCCGCCGCCTGACGGCGACGGGCCTCCGCAGGATCGAGATCGAGCGCTGGATCGGCGAACAGGTTCTCGCCGATCGGCTTGTTCACTCGCGGTCGACCCGCGAGCCGAGGATCTCGCCGACCTTGGTCTGCGCGTCCTCGGGCGAGAGCTCGAGGGCGGCGCCGATCTCGGTGATGAACGCCTCTTCGGCCTTGTCGCGGAGCATCCGCTGCGAGTGGTTGAGCGGGCGCCGTGCGTCGGCGTCGACGAGCGTTGCGAGCACGTCGACGATGCCGTCGAGGTCTCCCGAGCCGAAGCGCTCCTTGAGCCGCTTCAGCTGCTTGTCCCACGTGAGGCCGGCGACGAGCTCCATGCCGGGCTCCGTGGCGAGCTTTTCGAGCGCAATCTGCGCAGTTGCGGGATCCGCCACAGCGCGCAGTCCACGATCGAGCGCGCGCTCCAGCGGGATGGTCACCGTCATGCGCGCACTGAGCACAGTCAGCTTGAGCATCGTGGCCAGTTCGCCGTCGATGTCAACCGAGCTGATGTCCTCGATGCGCGCGACCCCGTCGTGTCCAAGGACCACCAGGTCGCCGACGGAATAGTCGGTGAGCGTAGGCATCGGCACCTTTCGCCGTAGGTGAAAAAACCGCTGGTGAGAGCCGTTTCCGGCCACTCTCCAGGACAGGTATCTTAGCGCATCTCGGGCTTATGCCACCGTGGTGGCACGCTGGCCGAGGTGAGCGGCCAGCACCTCCTCGAAAGTGTCACAGAAACGGTCGGCTTCGCCCTGGGAGAGGCACAGTGGCGGTACGAGCCGCAATGCGGTCGGCGTGATGGCATTCACGAGCATTCCGCGCGCCCGCAAGGTCTCCGCGATCTCCGCAGCTGGCGCGCCGATGAGCTCGATCCCCAGAAGGAGGCCGGCTCCGCGCACATGGTCGACGCCGGGCACGCGGGCTGCGCGCCCGCTGATGTGCGCGCCGACGGCGCACGCGTTGTCGACGAGGCCCTCGCGCTCGATCGCATCGAGCACGGCCAGCGCCGCGGCGGCGATGGGAGGGGAGCCGCCGAAGGTGGTGGCGTGGTCACCGCGCTCGAAGCCTCCGTCGGACGTGTCCGAGGCCAGCAGGGCGCCGATCGGGAAGCCTCCGGCCAGGCCCTTGGCGACGGCCGTGGCATCCGGCCTGACGCCCGCCAGCTCGGCGCAGAACCACGTGCCGCAGCGGCCGATGCCGGTCTGCACCTCGTCGTAGAGCAACAGCGCGCCGTGGCGATCGCACAGCTCCCGTGCCAGCTCGAGCCAGGCGGCGTCGAGCGGCCACACGCCGCCCTCGCCCTGGATCGGCTCGACCAGCACGGCGCAGGTCTCGGGGCCCACTGCCGTCGCGAGCGCCGGCAGGTCGTTGCGCGGGACGTGCTCGAAGCCAGCCGGCACAGGTTCGAAGGGCTCGCGCTTGGCGGCCGAGGAGCCGGCCGCGAGCGTTGCGAGCGTGCGCCCGTGGAACGCGCCCTCGACGCACACGATGCGGTGCTTGGCCGGCCCGCCGCGCGCGCGCCCCGTGCGGCGCGCCAGCTTGATCCCGGCCTCGACCGCCTCGGCGCCCGAATTGCAGAAGAACGCCCGGTCGTGGCCCGAGAGCGCGCACAGGCGCTCGGCGAGTGCGACCGATGGCTCGCTGTAGAACAGGTTCGAGACGTGGCCGAGGACGGCGGCCTGCGCCGCGAGCGCCTGCGCCGGGGCCGGGTGGCCATGCCCGAGCGAGCAGACCGCGAGCCCGGCCACGAGGTCGAGATAGGCCGTGCCGTCCTCGTCCCAGACGGTGCTGCCGGCCCCGCGTACGAGCGTCAGCGGCCGCTCGGGATAGGTCGGCAGCAGGGCGGCCTCCGCGCGATCGTGCAGGCTCATGGCGTCACCACCGTGCCCGCCACGCCGATGCTCACCTGCGCCACGCCGCCGAGCAGCGCCGCCTTGCAGGCCTCGAGCTTGGGCAGCATGCCGCCGCTCGCGCTGGCGGGCGGCTGCGAGGCGGAGATCTGTGGGAGCACCAGGCCCCGTTCGTCGAGCACGCCGGGCACGTCCGAGAGGAAGACGAGCTCGTCGGCGCCGAGCGCCGTGGCGATGGCCGCCGCGGCGTCGTCCGCATTGATGTTGAGCATCGCGCCCGTGTCGTCGCTCCCGAGCGGGGCGATGACCGGCAGGAGGCCCTCGGTGAGGGCGACCTGGAGCTTCCCGGTGCGGACGCTGCGCGGCTCGCCGACGAATCCGAGCTCGGGGACGCGCTGCGCATCGACGACGCCGTCGGCGACTGCGAGCGGAGCAAAGCCTGCTTCCTCGAGTGCGGCGCAGAGCTCGTCCGTCACGGCCGCGAGCCCTTCCCGCACGCACTCCAGCGTGTCGGCGTCGGTGACGCGGCGGCCGGCTGCGAAGCGGGGCTCGATGCCGCGTGCCCGGGCCAGCGCCGTGATGCGCGCACCGCCGCCGTGCACGACGCACACGCGCGCCGAACGCGCCATGCGCACCACCTCGGGCACCGACGCGAGCGCCGCGTTGCCTCCGAGCTTGACGACGACGAGACGGCTCACGTCGTGTATTCCGCGTTGAAGGTCACGTACGCGGGCGAGAGCGAGGAGGCGTAGAGCTCGGCGCGCCCGTTGCCCGAGGCCAGGTCGATGCGGATCTCGACCTCCGGCTCGCTCAGGGCGGCCTGCGCCTCCCTGCGCGCGCCCGTCACCTCGACGCCGCCCGCGACGAGCTGCGCCGGCCCGACCCAGACGGCGATGCGGTCGGGGTCGAGGACGACGCCGCAGGTGCCGGCGCGCGCGAGCATGCGGCCCCAGTTGGGATCCGAGCCGTGCAGCGCGCAGCGCACGAGGATGTCCTCGCCGATCGCGCGCACCGCGGTGCGCGCCTCGCTGTCGTCCGCGGCGCCCGTGACCGTGTAGTGGGCAAAGCGCGAGGAGCCCTCGCCGTCGGCGACCATCTGGCGCGCGACGTCGAGCAGCGCCCTTGTCAGCGCGCGCCCGAGCGCCTCGGCATCGGCGCCGCCCGCCGTCACGCCGCTGGCGCCGCTCGCGAGCACCACGAGCGCGTCGTTGGTCGACTCCGAGCCGTCGACGGAGACCAGGTTGAGCGAGGCGTCCGCGGCCTCGCGCAGGAGCCCGGCGAGCACTGAGGGTTGCACGACGGCGTCGGTCGTCGCCGTCACGATCGTCGTGGCCACATTGGGCCGGATCATGCCTGCGCCCTTCCCCATCACGCCGATACGGACGTCGCCGCCGCTCAGCATGACCGTCGCCGTGCTCGTCTTGGCCCAGGCGTCGGTCGTGCGGATGGCATCCGCGGCGTCCGCGCCGCCGCCCTCCGAGAGCTCTTCCGCGGCGCGGGCGATGCCCTCGGCGACTGCATCCATCGGCAACGGCTTGCCGATCACGCCGGTGGAGCAGACGAGGACATCGGCGGGCGCGAGGCCGAGCGCACGGGCGGTCTCGCTCGCCATCGCGCGGGCGTCGTCCAGGCCCTGCGCGCCTGTGCAGGCGTTCGCGTTGCCGGAGTTGATGACCACGGCGCGCGCCCGGCCGTCGGCGAGGTGCTCCCGCGACACCAGCACGGGCGCGGCGGCCAGGCGGCTGCGCGTGAAAGCCCCCGCGGCCGCGGCGTCGCCGTCGCAGGCCAGGAGCGCCAGGTCGGGCGCGCCCGAGTCCTTGATGCCGCAGGTCACGCCCGCCGCGCGGAAGCCGCGCGGAAAGCAGACGCCGATCCGGTCGTCCCCGCTCATACGCCCAGCCCGAGAGCGGTCAGGCCGGCTCCCTCGTCCAGGCCGAGCGCGAGGTTGGCGTTCTGGATCGCCTGCCCGGCGGCGCCCTTGACGAGGTTGTCGAGCGCGGCGGCGCAGATCGCCGTCTGCGTGCGCTCGTCGATCCAGATCCCGACGTGGCAGCTGTTGGCACCGTGCAGCCGGCCCGGGTGCACGCGCTGCTCGACCGAGACGAACGGCTCGGCGTCGTAGCGCGCGTGGTAGAGCGCATCGGCCGCCGGCTGGGCGACCGGTCGGCGCAGCCGGGCGTAGCACGTCACCTCGAGGCCGCGCGAGTGGGGGGCGTAGTGAGGCGTGAACGTGACCGGAACGGCCTCGCCGGCGAGCCTCGCCAGCGAGCGCTCGATCTCGGCGATGTGCCGGTGCCCGGTGGGCTTGTAGGGTTGCACGCCGCCCTCGATCTCGCTCACGTGCGTGAGCTCGGTGGGCTCGCGACCGGCCCCGGAGATGCCGGACTTGCCGTCGATTGCGACGGGCGCGTCGAGCAGCCCGGCCTCGGCCAGCGGCGCCAGCGCGAGCGTGGCGGCGGTCGCGTAGCAGCCGGGATTGGCGATCTGCCGGGAGTCGAGCACGTCCTGCCGGAACAGCTCGGTCAGCCCGTAGGCCCAGTCGCTGTCGAGGCGGAAGTCGGAGCCGAGGTCGACGACGGGCGTGCCGGCGGCGGCGAGCGCCGTGCCGAACGCGCGGCTCGAGCCGTGCGGCAGGGCCAGGAACGCGACGTCGCAGCGTGCGAGCTCCTCGGGCGAGAGCACGTCGAAGCCCTCCGAGCGGGCCTGGGCCGTGCGCAGCGAGAGCTGCGGATGGCCGGCGATCAGGCGCGCGAGCTCCCGCCCCGCGTAGCCCGATGCGCCCGCGATGCCCGCGCTCAGTCCTCCCGCGCCCGTGCGGTGGCTCGCGGTCTGGGTGGTCGGGGTCGCCATTGCATGATTATACAGATTATGTGCAAGTTCATGCAGCGCCGAGCAGCGCCAGGCAGGGCTCGAGGTCGTGGATCTCGATCCCGTCGAAGTGGTTGCCCTGCCAGGCCTCGCGCGTGAGCCGGAAGCGCAGGTGGGGCGTGGGCTCGTCGCGCCGGGCGAGCAACTGCTGGCCCTCCTGCTCGTAGCCGAGGCGGAGTGAGACGCGCTGGGAGGCGAGGTTGTCCTCCCACGCGGAGGTCTGAGCCTCGAGCGCCCCGAGTCCGGCGAACGCCAGGTGGAGGACGCCCGCGCGCATCTCGACGCCGAGGCCGCGGCCTTGCGCGGACGCCGTCAGCCACGAGCCGCTCGAGACGCTGCGGCTGCCGGCGAAGTTCTCGCTCATCAGCTCCTGGGTACCGATGACCGCTCCCTCCGAGACGACGGCGAACGGCAGCTGCCACTTCTCGGGCGTGACCGTGCCGCGTGCGGTCCAGTGGAAGGAGAGGAAGTGCTCCAGCGCGCCGGATTCGTGGATGCCGTCGGTCCACGGAATCCCGAACGGCATCTCCCCGGGGGCATGGATGCCTGCGCGGGCCGCCTCGAAGAGCTCGACGAGATCCTCGTCGTCGGGCACCCGCAACTCGAGGCGCGGCGTCGTGATGCGCAGGCCGTAGAGCGGCCAGGGATGGCTGTCGCGGTACCGGCCCGGCATCGAGAGAGCCTACACTCGCCGCCTATGGCGGAGGACTGGTTCGAGGTCAATCGCGAGCTCTGGGACGAGCGCGTCCCGATCCACGTTGCGAGCGAGCTGTACGACGTGGAGGCGTTCGTGGCCGGCCGCTCCTCGTTGCGGCCGTTCGAGCTCGCCGAGCTGCCAGACGTGGAGGGCCGCACGCTGGTGCACCCGCAGTGCCACTTCGGCGAGGACACGCTCTCGTGGGCGCGGCTCGGCGCGCAGGTCACGGGCCTCGACTTCTCCGCGCCGGCGATCGCGGCCGCACGCACCCTGGCCGCGCGCTGCGGGCTCGCGGCCGAGTTTGTCGAGGCCAACGTCTACGACGCCGCCGAGGCGCTCGGAGGCCGTCGCTTCGAGATCGTCTACACGGGCATCGGAGCGATCAACTGGCTCCCGGACATCGAGCGCTGGGCGCGCGTGATGGCGTCGCTCGCGGCGCCCGGCGGCTACCTCTACCTGGCCGAGTTCCACCCGTTCTCGCACGTCTTCGGCGACGA
>DASRQS010000036.1:0-12613 GCA_035696365.1 Gaiellales bacterium
CGAGATGTTCCTCGACCTCGGCACGGCGAGCCGCGAGCAGAGCGAGGCCCTCGGCGTGCGCGTCGGCGACCCGGTCACGTTCGCGCGCACCGGCATGGCGCTGAACGGCACGCGCGTCTTCACGGGCAAGGCGGTCGACGACCGTTCCGGCTGTGCGGTCATGATCGAGACGATGCGCCGGCTCGCCGAGAGCGACGTCGCGGCGACCGTCGTGGCCGTGGCGAGCGTGCAGGAGGAGGTCGGGCTGCGCGGTGCCGGCGTCGCCGCCTACCGCGTCAAGCCCGATGTCGCGATCGCGCTCGACGTCACGCTCGCGGGCGACACGCCGGCGACCGAGTTCCGCCAGCTGCCGATCCGCCTCGGCGGTGGACCGGCGATCAAGTACTTCGACTGGGCGCCGGCCGCGACGATCGGCTCGGCCGTGCCGCGCCGCCTGACGAAGCGCATGGAGGAGGCTGCGGCGCGCGCGAAGGTGCCCTTCCAGCGCGAGGTGCTGCTGGGCGGCGCGACGGACGCGGGCTCGATCGCGCTGGCCGGCGGCGGCACGCTCACCGGTTGCGTCTCCATCCCCTCGCGGCACATCCACTCGGCCGTCGGGGTGGTGCACCTCGGCGACATGGAGCAGTGCGTGGACCTGCTGCTGGCGTTCGCCGAGCTGCTCCCGCTGGAGTGAGTTCTGAAATGCGCTCTACTCTCAACCTCTACTAGAGGACGAGGGCCGGCGTTGCGTTTCCCCGGCGGATTGCGGCGGCGTCGGTGTTGACCCGCTCGGGGTCGGCCTCGGCGTGCATGATGCGCATGCCGCTGAGGCCGAGCAGATCGAGGTGCGCCTCGAACTCGCTGGCGGCCATGATGATCGCCAGACGCGCGTCGGTGGCATCCACGCGGCAGCTGTAGTTCAGCGTGCGGCCGACGACGTCGACGCCGACGAGCGCCCCGCGCCCGATCACCCGGAGGTTGGCGGCCAGCCGGTCGGCGATGGGATCGAGAGCGACCTCATCCTCGATGGGCCCGCTCTCCACGTACACCTCGAACATGAGCCGGGCCTTCCTCTCGCGCCACTCAGGGGGTTGGGGTGACGACCGCTCTCACCATGGCAGAGAAATCTCGGAAATGACGTCCGGTTGGGGCATCGCTAGGATGCCGCGCCGTGCCCGCCGAACTCGCAGACGCCGCCGCCGCGCTCGAGCGCACCTGGCGGGCGTACGTGCGGCCGCTCGTGCCGTCCGGCGACGGCCTCGTCGACGTGCACGCCCACCTGGGCGAGGATGCGTCCGACGGCTCGCGCCTGGATCTCGCGGAGCTGCTGGCGTCGATGGAGGCCGGCGGCGTCACCCGCACCTGCGCTTTCCCGTTCCAGCAGCCGCGGGGCGCGGGCTATGCCGGCCCGAACGCCGACGTGCTGGCAGCCGCGGAGGTGAGCGACGGCCGCGTGGTGCCGTACTGCCGCAGCGAGCCCGGCGAGCGGTTCCAGGACGAGCTGAGCGCCGCGCTCGCGGCGGGCGCGCGCGGCATCAAGCTCCACACGAGCCTCCCGGGATTCGACTTCTCGCATCCCGGCCTCGAGCTCGCCTTCGCGCTGGCCGCCGAGCGGCGCGTGCCGATGCTCTTGCACACGGGCCGGGCCGTCCCGCCGCTCGCGCGCGACCTCGCGCGCCTGCTCGAGCGGCATCCGGGCGCCCAGGTGGTGCTCGCCCACTGCGCGATCGCCGACCTGCACGCGGTGTGCGCGCTGCGCCACCCCAACATCCGCTTCGACACCTCGCTCTGGAACGTCCTCGACGTGCGCACCCTGCTCGCCGAGGCCGCCCCGGAGCAGATCCTGTACGGCTCGGACGCGCCGTACTACACGCCTGCGGGCACCCAGGCCAAGCTCTTCCTGCAACTCGCCGCCCTGGGCGCGAGCGAGCAGCAGGGGCGCGACGTGGCGGCGCGCAGCGCCGAGCGGCTGCTCGCAGGCGAGCCATGCGCGCGCCTGAGCGAGCCGCTCGGGGCGGGCGCGGAGCTCCCCTCCCTCCCGCGCCTGCGCGCGCACGAGTACCTCGTCATGGCAGTGCCGCTCGTGTGGCAGCAGATGCCCGATCGCATCGGCCTGCTCGCGCTGGCGCGCCAGGCGCTCGGCCCGGCGGGCGACGAGCGGGCCGAGGCGGCGCTCGAGCTGATCGCGCTGGCCGAGCGCACCTGGCCCTACGAGCTCGAGCATGGCGACCGCAGCGAGATCCTGACGGTCTCCTGGCTCACCTTCCGGCTGATCGAGCTCGCCGATGCGCTCGTCATGGCGGGTTAGCAGAGCTTCTCAGATCGCGCACGTGCTTGAATCGCGCGACATGGTCGACCTCTCCCAGGTGCCGTTCACCGACGGCCACATGCACCCGCCGCTGTGCGTGCGCCCGCAGACCGTCGAGGAGTACCGCTGGCCCTGGTTCGAGGGGCTGCCTTCCGAGTCGGAGCACGTCGCAGAGCTCGTCCCCTACCGCTGGGCCATCCGGCAGATCGCCGACGAGCTCGGCTGCGCCGCCGACGAGCGCGCCGTCGTGCGCCACACGCGGGAGCTCGATCCACTGACCTGGCTCGCGACCGTGTGCGAGCGCTCGCAGACCATCGCACTCGTACTCGACACCGGCTATCCGCCGCCGGACGAGAGCTTGCCGCTCGATCAGATCCGCGCCGCCGGGGTCGAGGTCGCGCCGCTGCTGCGGCTCGAGGCGATGGCGGGCGACCTGATCGCCGAGGGGCTCGGCTTCGCCGACCTGATCGAGCGCTACGACGCGACGGTGGCTGGCGCGCGGGCTGCCGGCTACGCGGGACTCAAGACCATCGCCGCCTACCGGAGCGGCCTCGCGATCCGCCCCTGGAGCGCGGAGGAGGCCGCCGAGGCGCTCGCGCGCCAGCGCGCCGCAGGGGTGACGCGCGTGCAGGAGCAGGCCCTCGTCGACTTCCTGCTGCTGCGCGCGCTCCCCGTCGCCCGCCGGGACGACCTGCCCGTGCAGCTGCACGCCGGCTACGGCGATCGCGATCTCGACCTGCGCCTCGTCAACCCGCTGCACCTGCGCGGGATGCTCTCCAGCGACGCGGCGGCCGGCGTGCACTTCGTCGTATTGCATGCGGCCTGGCCGTACGTGCGCGAGGGCGCCTTTCTGACGGCGGTCTACTCCAACGTCACGCTCGACGTCGCGACCTGCATCCCGCCGCTCGGCCACGCCGCGCTGCTCGAGGCCTGGCGCTGCGCGCTCGCGGTGGGGGCGATGCACCGCCTGCAGGCCTCGAGCGACGCGGCTGGCCTGCCCGAGCAGATCGCGCTCGGCGCGGCGCGCGCCCGCTCGACGCTCGGCCAGGTCCTGGGCGAGCTCATCTCGAGCGGCGAGCTCTCGGCCGGCGAGGCGGAGCGCTGCGGCGAGGCGCTGCTCTCGGGGAATTCGCGCCGGCTGTACTTCGGCGAGCCCTGACGCCGCCGCTGGACTACGTTCAGACAGAACGCGGCCTGCCGCGGCGGCGTTTGATCAAATCCGCCGATCCGTCTGCCATACTCGCGGCTTCGCCGCCGCTGCAAGGGAGGAACGCCCTATGACCGCACGTACTCGTCTCCCCGCGCTCTTTGCGCTCGCCTGCGGCGGTGCGCTCGCCGCGGCGCTGATGATCGGCCCGAGCGCGTCGGCGCGCACCGCCGGGACGGCCCAGCGCGCCGCCACGCCGACGCCCGGTGGCGACCTCGTGATCGCGCGCACGCAGGACTCGACCAGCATGGACGCGACGTCCGTGTTCGACAACGAGTCGATCTGGGTCTTCGAGCAGCTGATGGAGCCGCTCTACACGGTCACCGCCGACGGCAAGGACGTCAAGCCGTGGCTGGCGACCAGCTACGACCTGTCCAAGGACAAGCTGACCTACACCTTCCACCTCCGGCACGGTGTGCTCTTCCACACCGGCAAGGAGATGACGGCCGCCGACGTCAAGTTCTCGCTCGACGCTGCGCGCACCACGAAGGACGGCTGGGGCTACATCGACGCCGCCATCAAGAGCGTGACGGTCAAGGACAAGTACACGGTCGTGCTCAAGACGAAGTACAAGTGGGCGCCGATGATCGCCGACATCGCGCTCTTCTCGAACTCGATCGTGCCCAAGGGCTACGACGGCAAGACGAAGAAGCAGTTCTACGAGGCGCCCGTCGGTACCGGCCCGTTCAAGTGGGATCACTGGACGAAGGGCAAGGAAGTCAAGTTCACGAAGTTCGACAAGTACTGGCAGAAGGGCAAGCCCTACCTGAACAGCGTCATGTGGACATACGTCGGCGACGACAACACCCGTCTGCTGCAGCTCAAGGGCAACCAGGCGCAGATCAACGAGTTCCCGCCCTGGGCGCAGGTCAAGCCGCTGCGGTCCACGCCCGGCATCACGATGACCCTGTTCCCGTCCACGCGCACCGACTACTTGCTCTTCAACCAGCACTTCAAGCCGTTCCAGGACGTCCACGTGCGCCGCGCGATCTCCTACCTGATCGATCGCAAGGCGCTCGTCAAGGCGATCCTGTTCGGCAACGGCACGCCGGCGAACTCGTTCCTCCCGCCGCAGGTGCCGTACTACGACGCCGAGTCGCCCGGCCTCCAGTACGACGTCGCCAAGGCCAAGGCGGAGATGGCCAAGTCGAGCGTGCCGAACGGCTTCACGGCCACGTTCGAGGCCGTCGCGGGATCGCTCGACCAGTCGACGATCGCCCAGGTGCTACAGGCGGCGGGCAAGCCGCTCGGCATCAAGGTCAACATCATCAAGAAGGACGCGAACGCCTGGAACGTCGACTGGAACAACGCGACCTACCCGGGCATGAACAACTCCTACTGGACGATGGACATCGCCGACCCCGACGAGCTCGTGTCGTTCGCGATCGACCCCTCGCAGGGCGCGCACTCCTTCCAGACCTTCTACAACAGCCCCGCGGCCATCGCCGCGACCAAGGCGGCCGCGCGCGAGTTCGACCCCAAGAAGCGCCAGCAGCTCTATTCGAAGGTGCAGCGCATCGCAGCCCAGGATGCGTTCATGGCGTTCCTCTACTACTCGCCGTTCCGCTACGCCTACTCGAACAAGGTGCAGGCCTTCCAGGTCTACCCGACCGGCAACTACCACCTCGAGGACGTCTGGCTCAAGAAGTAGCCGGCGCATAGCGGGAGAGCAGGAACGTCATGGATCGTCTCGCCTATACCCTCAGGCGGCTGGTTCAGGTCGTGCCCGTCGTGATCGGCGTGACGATGGTGACGTTCCTGCTCGTGCACCTCATTCCGGGGGACCCCGCGGCCTCGGTGCTGGGGCAGCGGGCGACTCCCCAGCTGATCGCCCAGCTGCACAAGGAGTGGGGTCTCGACCGGTCCCTGCCGGAGCAGTACTGGCTGTTCATCCAGCGCCTCGCCCACGGCGACCTCGGCGACTCCCTCCTATACCGCGTACCTGTCCGGGAGATGGTCATCGAGCGCACTCCCGTGACGCTCTGGCTCCTGAGCTACTCGACAGTGCTCGCCATGCTGATCGCGGTGCCGCTGGCCACGCTCGCCGCCCGCCGTAAGGACGGGTGGGTCGACCAGGGCGTGCGGGCCGTGCCGATCGTCGGGCTGGGGATGCCGGCGTTCTGGCTCGGCATCATGCTGATCCTGCTGTTCGCCGCACAGGTCTGGACGATCTTCCCGGTCGGCGGCTACGGCACCGGCGTCGGCGGCCACCTCGTCAGCATGTTCCTCCCGTCGCTGACGATTGCGATCGGAACGGTCCCGTTGCTGATACGCAGCCTGCGCGCGAGTCTCCTGGGCGTGCTCGAGTCCGACTACATCACGACGGCCCGCGCCAAGGGCCTGCCCGAGCGCCGGGTGCTCATCCGCCACGCCCTGCGCAACGGGATCATGCCGATGATCACGGTGCTCGGAATCAACCTCGCCTTCCTGATCGGCAGCACCGTCGTCGTCGAGAAGGTGTTCGCGCTGCCCGGCGTCGGGGCGATGATCTTCGACGGCATCTCGCAGCGCGACTTCGCGGTCGTGCAGGGCGTGACGCTCGTGTTCGCCACGTTCGTCGTGATCGTGAACATCGTGATCGACGTCACCTACGCCATGCTCGACCCGCGCGTGAGGTACGACTGATGGCTGCGATCGCCTCTCCGGAGGTCGTGCCGCCCGGCTCCATCGCCAGGCGCCGCACGTTCCGCAACCGCTGGTACCGCACGCCGGCCTTCGTGGCCGGGGCGACGATCCTCATCCTGCTGATCGCCGCGAGCATCGGCGCGCCGCTGATCGCGCGCTACGACCCCAACGCCCAGGACCTGCTGCACACGTACGCGCATCCCAGCGGCGCACACTGGCTCGGCACCGACGAGCTCGGCCGCGACGTGCTCTCACGCCTCATCTACGCCGGCCGCGTCGACCTGCTGACAGCGTTCTTCGCCGTCTTCTTCCCGTTCTGCATCGGCACGGCCATCGGCTGCGTCGCCGGCTACTACGGCCGCTTCGCCGACACCGTCCTGATGCGCCTCGTCGACGTCATGGTGGCCTTCCCGTTCCTCGTGCTGGTACTCGCCCTCGTCTTCGTGCTCGGGCCGGGGCAGCGCTCGATCATCATCGCGATCACGGCCGTCGGCTGGGTGTCGTACGCACGCATCGTGCGCGGCGAGATCCTCGTGCAGAAACGGCTCGAATACGTGCTCGCCGCGCGGGCCGCCGGCCTCTCGGACGCGCGCATCATCGTCCGCCACCTGCTGCCCAATGTGATCACGCAGGCGATCGTGTTCTCGATGAGCGACATCGTGCTGTCCGTGCTGGCCATCGTCACGCTCAGCTACCTCGGCGCCGGCATCCCGCCGCCCACTGCCGACTGGGGATCGATGATCGCCGACGGCGAATCGCTGATCACGACCCAATGGCAGATCGCGACGTTCCCGGGGATCGCGATCCTGATCACCGGCCTCGGCCTTTCCCTGCTCGGCGACGGCCTGGCAGATCTGCTGGCGCCCGAGTGAGCCCGGCCGAGGCGATCCTCTCGGTGCGCGATCTGCGTGTCGAGATTCCGACGCCGCACGGCGTCGTCAAGGCCGTGGACGGCGTCACCCTGGACGTCCCGCGCGGTGGCGCACTGGGGCTCGTGGGCGAGTCGGGCTGCGGCAAGACGATGACCCTGCGGGCAATCCTCGGCCTGCTCCCGGGTCGTGCGCACATCGCGGGCGGCGAGGTCGTGTTCAACGGCACGGCGCTGTCGCCGCGCTCCCTCGGGCGTTTGCGCGGTGAGAGCATCGGCATGGTGTTCCAGGAGCCGATGACCGCGCTCAACCCCGTGATGCGCGTGGGCGAGCAGATCGCCGAGGGGCCGCGGGTCCGGCTCGGGCAGAGCCCGACCCAGTCGCGCGAGCGGGCGCTCGAGCTGCTGCGGCTCGTGGGGATCCCCGACCCCGAGCGGCGCTACCGCGCCTTCCCGCACGAGCTCTCGGGGGGGCTGCGGCAGCGCATCGTGATCGCAATCGCGCTCGCCTGCGCGCCGCAACTCCTGCTCTGCGACGAGCCGACGACCGCGCTCGACGTGACGATCCAGGATCAGATCCTGCACCTGCTCGCGCGCCTGCGCGCCGAGATGGGGCTCACGCAGGTGCTCGTCACCCACGACCTCGCTGTGGTCGCGCAGACCTGCGAGCGCGTGGCGGTGATGTACGCCGGGCGCATCGTGGAGACGGGCAGCGTGCCCGAGGTGTTCGGCTCGCCCCGGCATCCGTACACGCGCGCGCTCCTGCGCTCCGTGCCCGACTTCGACGATCGCAGGGCCCAGCTGGAGTCCATCGCCGGAATGCCCCCCGACCTGATCGCGCCGCCGCCGGGCTGCCGCTTCCATCCGCGCTGTGACATCGCTCACTCCGATTGCGCGACGGTCGACCCGCCGCTGGTCCCTCTCGGAGCCGACCGGGCGACGGCGTGCCGCTATCACGAGGAGCTGGCGCAGGGTGCCTGATGTGAACGGCACACCGCTGCTCGACGTGCGCGGCCTGTCCATGCACTTCCCGCTCAACGACTCCCTCGCGCGCCGCGTGAGCCGCAGGCACGTGGACGTGCTGCGGGCCGTCGACGGTGTCGACCTTACGGTCGCCCGCGGCGAGGCACTCGGTCTCGTGGGCGAGTCCGGCTGCGGCAAGTCGACGCTCGGGCGCTGCATCGTCGGGCTCTACGAGCCGACCGGGGGACAGGTGATCGTCGAGGGCCACGCGCTGGCGGGCAGACGCACCGCGCCGGAGCGCCGGCGGCTGCAGATGGTGTTCCAGGATCCCTACTCGTCGCTCAACCCGCGCATGACGGTCCACCAGACGCTCGGGGAGCTGCTGCGGGTGCACAAGCTCGTGCCACGCAACCGCGTGGACGAGCGCTGCCGCGAGTTGCTCGATCTGGTGGGACTCCCGCCGAGCGCCCTGGACGCGTTCCCGCGGCAGTTCTCGGGCGGCCAGCGCCAGCGGATCTCGATCGCGCGGGCGCTCGCGCTCGAGCCCGAGATCCTGATCGCCGACGAGCCCGTCTCGGCACTCGACGTCTCCGTGCAGGCGACCGTGCTCAACCTGCTCTCGGATCTGCGCCAGCGCCTCGGCCTGACGATGCTGTTCATCGCTCACAACATGGCGGTCGTGCGGCACGTCTGCGACCGCGTGGCCGTCATGTACCTCGGCCGGATCGTCGAGCTGGCCTCGGGCGACGAGCTCTTCTCGAATGCCCGCCATCCGTACACCCAGGCGCTGCTGCGCGCGGTACCGCGCATCACCCCGGGTCACGCGACCGAGCGCGACGCCGTCGTGGGCGACCCCCCGAGCCCCGTCAACCTGCCGCCCGGCTGCCGCTTCAACCCGCGCTGCCCGCGCGCCGCCGACCTCTGCCGCGCCGAGGACCCGCCGCTCGCGGGGCCCGTCGGCCACACCGCCGCCTGTCATTTCGCCTGGAGCGATCCCCGGAGGGAACCGTGAAAGTCTTCATCTCGTCGGACATCGAGGGCACGGCCGGGATCGTGCATTGGGAGCAGGTGCTGAACGGCCCGGAGTACGAGGGCGGCCGCACGCTGCTCGAGAACGAGGTCAACGCCGCGATCGACGGCGCGGCCGACGCCGGCGCCTCGGAGTTCCTCGTCAACGACGCGCACTACCTGATGCAGAACCTGCGGCCCGAGCGTCTGCACGGGCGCGCCTCGCTGATCTCGGGCAAGCACAAGCCGCTCTACATGATGGAGGGGCTCGACGGCTCGTTCGGTGCGGCCTTCCTCGTCAGCTATCACGGCTCGATCTCGGCGCAGACCGCGATCCTTTCGCACACCTACAACCCGTCGGTCGTCTACCACGCCGAGCTGAACGGGCACGTCGTGGGCGAGTCCGGGATCAACGCGCTCGTCGCGCGTCACTACGGGGTGCCGATCGCACTCGTCAGCGGCGACGACGCCACTGCCGAGGAGATCCGGCCGTTCTCCCCGCAGGCCGAATGCGTCGTCGTCAAGCGCTCCATCACGCGCTTCGCCGCCGAGAGCCTGCATCCCGAGGTGGCCTGCGAGCGGATCCGCGAGGGCGCGGCGCGTGCGCTCGACCGCATCGGCCAGATGGAGCCGCCGGCGATCGCGCTGCCCGCGGTGCTCGACGTCCAGCTGACCACCTCGGACTACGCCGAGCTGGGCACGTGGCTGCACGGCATCGAGCGTACCGGCCCGCGCAGCCTGCGCATCGTGGACGACGAGCCGCTTCGGCTGTACAAGACGTGGGTCACGCTGATCGCGCTCACGCGCAGCATCCGGGAGCAGGAATGAGCGAGCGCGTCGCGCTCGTCACGGGCGCCGCCGGCGGCATCGGCTCGGCCATCGCCGCCCGCCTGGCCCGGGACGGGTTCCGCGTGGCCTGCAGCGATCGCGCGGCGGCCGACGCCGAGCGCGCGGCCTCCGGGATCGCGGGCGCGGCGGGTTTCGGTTGCGATCTGCGCAGCGAGGACGCCGTCGCCGAGCTGCGGGACGTCGTCACGGCGGAGCTCGGCGCGCCCTGGCTGCTCGTCAACGCCGCCGGCGTGTTCTTCGAGCACGAGATCACCGAGCTGACGATCGAGCAGTGGGATCAGATCATGGACGTGAACGTGCGCGGGGCCTTCCTCACCTGCCGCGCGCTGCTGCCGGCGATGCAGGCCGCCGGCTCGGGCTGTGTGGTCAACATCGCCTCGACCGCCGGGCTGAGCGGCGGGCACACGCGCGCCGCCTACAACGCCTCGAAGGGCGCTGTCGTGCTCTTCACCCGCAGCCTCGCGATCGACTGGGGCCCGCGCGGGGTGCGCGTCAACTGCGTCTGCCCGGGTCTGGTCGACACCCCCATGGCCGACTGGATCCGCCTCGACGCGGTTCGCCTGGCGGCCTTCGAGCGCTCGGTCCCGGCCCAGCGCATCGGCACGCCCGACGACGTCGCGGACGCCGTCTCCTTCCTGGCGTCGGACGGCGCGTCGTACCTGCACGGCAGTACGCTGGTCGTCGATGGAGGAGTCACCGCCTGAGCTCTGTCACGCGCGAAGGTCTTGTGACGAGCGTGCACAACCAGTTCGTCGTCGTGCGCATGGGCGGCGAGGAGCGGGAGGCCACGATCGCGGGCCGGCTGCGGCGGGCGCGGCCGGTGGTCGGTGACCGCGTCGAGGTCCGCGAGTTGCCCGACGGCTCCGTGCGCGTCGAGGCGGTGCTGCCGCGGCACGGCACCCTCCTGCGCGGCGCGTTCCGCAACGAGGAGAAGATCGTCGCGTCGAACGTCGACGTGCTCGTGATCGTGGCCGCCGTCGTGGATCCCCCGCTCCGCATGGGACTGATCGACCGCTACCTGGTAGCCGCCTGGCGAGGCAAGATCGAGCCGATGATGGCGCTCACGAAGGTCGACCTGCCCTACGACGAGGGCGAGATCGCGCGCGTGCGCGAGATCTACGGCGCGCTCGGCCATCGCGTGATCGGGCTCTCGCTGCGCACCGGTGAGGGCCTCGACGAGCTGCGGGGAGCGCTGGCCGACCGGGTCGCCGTCCTGGCGGGTCATTCCGGCGTTGGCAAGACGTCGCTCACGAATGCACTGACGGGTCGCACCGACGCGACGGGCGAGGTCAATCCCGTGAGCGATCGCGGCCGCCATACGACGACCGGAGCCCGCTACATGGATCTCCCAGGCGGCGGAGCGCTGATCGACACCGCCGGCATCCGCAGCTTCGGCATCGCGGGCGTCGCGGCGGAGGACCTGCAGAAGGCGTTCCCCGAGATCGCGGCCGCCGCCGTGGACTGCGAATGGGAGGGCTGCCTGCACCACGAAGGCGAGGACGGCTGCGCGGTCGAAGGCGCGGCCGGGGTGAGCCCGGAGCGGCTCGCCTCCTACCGCAAGCTGCTGGCGGAACTCGACGAGCTCGAGAGCGAGCGCGGGTCGTAGATCTCAGCGGCCGTCCGACACTTGCGAGTCGTAGGACCCCCACTCGCTGCGCAGCGCGCAGCACACCTCGCCGACGGTGCAGCGCACGGCGAGCGCCGCCCGCAACGGCTCGAGCAGGGGCGCCGACGCGTCCCGCGCCGCCGCGCTCACCGCCGTCAGGGCGGCCGTGCAGGCGCCCTCGTCGCGGGCGTCGCGCACGGCGCGCAGGCGGTCGATCTGCCGCTGTTCGCTCTCGTGCGTCACGACCTGGAGCTCGATGTCGGAGTCGGGCGGATCCGGGTAGCGGTTGACGCCCACGATCACGGTCTCGCCGCGCTCGACCGCGCGCTGCTGCGCGAACGCCTCGTCCTCGATGCGCCCCTTGACCCAGCCGCTCTCGATCGCCGCCACGGCGCCGCCGCGCTCGTCGATCTCGGCGATCAGCGCGACCGCCGCGCGCTCGATCTCGTCCGTCAGCGCCTCGACGTACTCGGAGCCGCCGAAGGGATCGGGCACGGCCGCCACTCCCGACTCGTGCAGGAGCACCTGCTGCGTGCGCAGGGCCAGCGTCGCGGAGCGCTCCGTCGGCAGGGCAAGCGCCTCGTCGTAGCCGTTCGTGTGCAGCGACTGGCAGCCGCCCGCCGTCGCGGCGAAGCCCTGTAGCGCCACCCGCACGACGTTCGTCAGCGGCCCCTGCGCGGTCAGCGTCGATCCGCCCGTCTGCGCGTGGAAGCGCAGCATGAGCGAGCGGTCGTCGCGCGCGCCGAAGCGCTCCCGCATGACCGTGGCCCAGATGCGACGCGCCGCGCGGAACTTGGCGACCTCGGCGAAGACGTCGTTGTGCGCATTGAAGAAGAAGGACAGCCGCGGTGCGAAGGCGTCCACGCTCAGGCCCGCGGCCAGCGCCGCCTCGACGTAGGCGATGCCGTTGGCGAGCGTGAAGCCGAGCTCCTGCGCGGCGCTCGATCCGGCCTCGCGGATGTGGTACCCGGAGATCGAGATCGTGTTGAAGCGCGGAAGCCGCTCGTTGCAGTAGCGGAAGACGTCGACGGTCAGGCGCATCGACGGCCGGGGCGGGTAGATGTAGGTCCCCCGGGCCACGTACTCCTTCAGGATGTCGTTCTGGATGGTCCCGCCCAGCTGCTTGGGGTCGACACCGTTCTCCTCGGCCACCAGTTGGTAGAAGAGCAGGAGGATGGCGGCGGTGGCGTTGATGGTCAT
>DASRQS010000037.1:0-18487 GCA_035696365.1 Gaiellales bacterium
GCGCGAGCGCAAGGGCATCGTGCGGCGCAAGACCCGTCGCGTCGGGCAGTTCGACTACCGCGTGACGCTGCCAAGCCACGTCGATCCCAAGAAGATCGACGCCAAGCTCAGCGACGGCGTGCTGACCGTTCGCGTCCCCAAGGCCGAGCAGGCTCAGCGCCAGCGCATCGAGGTCAAGAGCGCCTGACCTGCCGACGGGGCCGGGCGCACTGCCCGGCCCCGGTAGTCGCATGCCACGCGTCCGGCGCGCTCCGGGTCGGTGTTCGTGCGCTAAGCGTGTGTTCGACGGGCACGAAGTACGCGTGGGTGTCCGCCGTGCGCTCGCTTCTCGTCGCGCTCGAAGATGTAGTTGTCTGTCTGGGGCATGCTGCTCTCCTCGTTGTTGCTGCTTCCGCGGTCCTGCGGGGCTCCCTGCGCGGCAACCGATGGACTCTCGGTGAGTGTTCCTGGCGCTCCCTGACGACGGGCGGGCGAGGCTCCCGCGCAGCAATCCCGCTGGAAACCCGGGACTTCGGCATGTCGACGCCATTCGTCCCGTAGGGCCGAAACCGCCACCCGCGGTCTGGCTGTTGGCGGTGGCGATCACGAGGACGAGGCTACGCCCGACCAGTGTCACGGGAAGCTCACCGGTGCGAACGCATCAGCGCCAGGCGTCCCCTCGGCCGTGTGCCTCGATCGAGTGGTTCGGGATTCGCGCACGCCGCAGCAGGGATATCCCGGCATGTCCCCGAGTCTCAACCTGCTTCTGCCCGCGGTGCCTGCGAACGTCGCCACGGCTCGACGCGCGATCAGCGGGCTCTGCGAGCACCTCGACATCCACGGCGAGGCCGCCGGTGACATCCGCCTCGCCGTCAGCGAGGCATGCTCGGCGTGCGGCAAGCACAGCCGCGGCACGGACGGCCATCCCAGGCAAAATAGAGCCGCGCTCCGCTTTCAGCTCGCACTCTCCGATTCTTGGGGTTACGCATGGCGTTACGGGCTTGAATCAGGAGGCCAAATCAGACTATTTGAGTCCACCGCTGACGTCATTCGTAACCCCACGGCACATGCGGAATCCTCTCACCCATGCCACAAACGGCCTGGCTACGGGACGGGCGACAGAGCTCGAACCTGCGACCTTCGGTTTTGGAGACCGACGGCGTAACGCCGGAGCCGTCCCGTCCGCTAAGGGCGACACGAATGCTCGACGGCTCGTACTCGTCTCGGAGAGTCGCCCTCCGGTGCTCTGATTAGCTCTCGACTGGGTGGGGACACACACGGGGACACGGCGTCTACGTTCAGAAACCAAAACAGGCCATTCCAGTCCACGCCTGACCATGGCGCGGTGTCCTCCGAAAGCCTGATCGAAAGCGTAGGTAAGCCGAATTCAGCCTGCTTAAGCGATGCGCCCGGTAGGAATCGAACCTACGACCTTGCGCTCCGGAGGCGCACGCTCTATCCCCTGAGCTACGGGCGCGACGCGACGGACCGTAGCATCCCCCGCGCAGAGAGCAGTTGGCGCTCGCATCACGGATTCCATACAGATCGCGCTTCCGTGCTCACAAGTGCGGCGTGAATGCTTACTCGCGGCCCCTTGATCCCTCACCTCCGGGTGCGAGCGTGGGTATCGGGCACCGATTACGTGCACCGAGTCCTCAGGGAAAGGGAGACCATGTTCCGCACGATCCGCTTGACCGCCGCGGCGCTCGCAGTTGCGATTGCGAGCCTCGCCCTTGCTGGTACCGCCAGCGCGCACGTTCGAGGCATCACCTACGAGTTCCGTGGTGCTGCAGTCGTCGCTCCTGGCACGAATGCGGCGACGATCCAGGTGCAGGTGACCGGCGGCAACCGCCCCGCCCTCAAGGCGCTGCTCGGCGCTGCGCAGCCCACCACGGTCACGACCGACCGCGGCACGCGCTGGATCGCCGTGAACGGCAACACGCCGGTGCTCGGCGCATCCGACACCGTGCTCGCAGGCGACCTCGTCCGCGTCGTCGTCCGCGCCCCGTTCCACACGCCGCTTGCCGCGCTCGTCGCGACGCCCGCGGCCAGCGTCACCGACCTCTCGGCCAGGACGCGCCCGGCGGGCCGCCTGTTCCTGTTCGGCGCCACGGCGTCGGCCATCGACACGACCAATCACACCATCACGGTCGACGTGAACTTCGGCAACTGGCGCGGGCTCCTCGGCCTGCTCGGCCAGCCCGTGCACCAGACGTTCCACTACGACGGCAACACCGTGTTCCTCAAGTGGCGCCACGGCGTGCCGATCGGCGTCGACCCCAGCGTGATCCACACCGGCGACCCGCTGACGCTGCGCGTCTTCGGCACCACCTGGAACACCCCGCTCCCGACGCTGCTCGCCACCCCCCTCTGGCGCGTCAAGCTGGGCGAGCCCATGCGCTTCGCCCTGCGTGACGGCGCTGAGGTGCCGGGCACCTGATCCACCCGCGGGGATTGTCTCCCCCGCACTCTCAAGCCGCGGCTCCGCCGCGCATCCATCCCCCACGGGGCCGGCCGAACGGCCGGCCCCGTGCCTATCGGGACGGCAGGTAGCCTCCCTCCATGGAGCGTCTGTGGGCACCGTGGCGCATGAGCTACATCGGCGGACCGAAGCCGGAGGGCTGCGTCTTCTGCGCCCAGGCCGCCCAGAGCGACGAGGACGCGCTGATCGTGCACCGCGGCGAGCGCTGCTACGCCGTGCTCAACCTCTACCCATACGGCAGCGGCCACCTCATGATCGTGCCCTTCCGCCACGTCGCCGCGCCCGGGGACCTCGACGCCGAGGAGCGCGCGGAACTCTGGGAGCTCATGACCCGGGCGCTCCAAGCGCTCGAGCAGGGGCTCGGCGCCCAGGGGCACAACGTCGGCTTCAACCTCGGGACGACCGCCGGCGCGGGCATCGAGGATCATCTGCACCTGCACGTCGTGCCGCGCTGGAGCGGCGACGTCAACTTCATGCCCGTGCTTGCGGACGTGCGCGTGATGCCGCAGGCCCTCTCGGAGACGCGGGCGGCGATCGCCGCGGCCTGGGCCGACCTAGACTTGCGGCCATGACGCTAGATCCTTCCGTCTTCAAAGCCTACGACGTACGCGGCATCGTCCCGGACGAACTCGACGCCGACGGCGTGTACCGCATCATGCGCGCGTACGTCGACGAATTCGAGCCGCGCTCGATGGCGATCGGCTGCGACATGCGGCTGACTTCGGCGGAGCTGTGCGAGGCCGCGATCCGGGCGGCCCTCGACGCCGGCTCCGACGTCGACGAGATCGGCCTCGTCGGCACGGAGATGCTCTATTACGCCGTCTGCGAGCACGGCTACGACGGCGGCCTGATCGTCACCGCCTCGCACAATCCCAAGCAGTACAACGGCATGAAGATCGTGCGCCGCAACGCGCTGCCGCTGGGCGGAGACGGCGGCATCGAGAAGGTGCGCGACCGCGCGCTGGCGGGGACGTTCCGCGAGCCGGCGGCCAAGGGCAAGCGCGGGCAGCGCGACGTGCTGCAGGGCTTCGCCGAGCGCTGTCTCTCGATCGTCGACGTCGGAGCCATCGCACCGCTGCAGGTCGTGCTCGACGGCGCCAACGGCATGGCGGGCACGATGATGGATCCCATCCTCGACCGGCTGCCAGTGCGCGCCGAGCGCTGCCACTTCGAGCCGGACGGGACCTTCCCGCACTACCAGCCGAACCCCCTCCTCGAGGAGAACCGGCAGTTCATCATCGGCGAGGTCAAGCGCACGGGCGCCGACCTGGGCATCGCCTGGGACGGCGACGCCGACCGCTGCTTCTTCATCGACGACACGGGCGAGTTCGTGCCCGGCGACTTCATCACCGCCCTGATCGCCGAGTCGATGCTCGCCAAACACCCGGGCGAGACGATCCTCTACGACCTGCGCGCCTCGCGGGCAGTGCCGGACACGGTCGAGCGCATGGGCGGCACCGCCATCGCGAGCCGCGTCGGCCACGCCTTCATCAAGCACCGCATGCGCAAGGAGAACGCGCTCTTCGCGGGTGAGGTCTCCGGCCACTACTACTTCCGCGACTTCTACAGCGTGGACACGGGCATCGTCCCTGCGCTGGTGGTGCTGGAGCTCGTCTCGCGCTCGGGCAAGCGGCTGTCGGAGATGCTCGCGCCGCTGCACGCGCGCTACCACCTCTCGGGCGAGATCAACTCCACGGTCGCCGACGTGCCGCTCAGGCTGCAGGAGCTGAAAGAGCGCTACGGAGCGCGCGGCGAGGGAGGCCGGGTCACGCACCTCGACGGCGTCTCGGTCGACTTCGACGACTGGCACTTCAACGTGCGCCCGTCGAACACCGAGCCGCTGCTGCGGCTCAATCTCGAGGCCTACACGGCCGACGAGATGGTGCGCCGGCGCGACGAGGTGCTGGCCCTGATCCGCTCGTGAGCGCCGGCCCGACGACGGCGCGCCCGCCCTTCCGGTTCTCCACGCGCCTGCGGGTGGGCTTCGACGAGACCGACGCCCAGGCGGTCGTGTACTACGGCCGCTACTTCCCCTACTGCGACCGGGCGCGCGTCGAGTACCAGCGGCACCTCGGGCTGCTGCACTCGCTGCCGGAGCAGCTCGAGTTCGTGATGCGGCTGACGCAATGCCAGTACGAGGCGCCCGCGCGCTTCGACGACGAGCTCGAGGTGTTCATCCGCACCGCCTCGATCGGCCGCACCTCGCTGCGCCAGGAGTACGCCGTCCACCATTGCGAGACGGGCGAGCTGCTCGCGCGCGCCGAGCAGGTCATGGTGCTGATCGACCGCGCCGCGCGGCAGCCGACGCCGGTGCCGGACGACTGGCGCGACGCGGTGAAGGCCTTCGAGGGCAGCGCGTGAGCCTGGCCGACGAGGTGCAGGCGATCGTCGACGGCGGCCAGGAGGCCGACGAGATCCTGCGCGCGTCGCTGGCCGTCGTGCACCAGGGCACGGGCGCACCCTGGAGCGCGATCGCCTTCGTAGAGGAGCGGGAGATGGTGGTCGGGCCTCTGCTCGGCCCGGCGCCGGACGGAGCGCCCGTGCCGGCCCTCGTGGTGCCGATCGTCTACCGCGGCGACACCGTCGCCGGTCTCTGGTTCGGCAACGAGACCCCGCGCGAGCTCGACGCCGACCTCTCCCGCGTGGCCGGTCTGCTCGCGCCCTACTGCCTCGTCGGCTGGGACACCGGCGGCGAGGACTGGGTGCCGTAGGTCTAGACGCCGTGCTGCGTCTGGGGCGCGTGCGAATGGGCCTGCATGGCGGCGCGCTGGAGCTCTGCGATCTGGCGCGCGAGCCCGGCGGGATCGTTGATGCCGACGAACTTGAAGTCGAAATCGTCGCCGGCCGCCGTGTCGAAGTCGACCAGGCCGACGCCGAGCATCCGCTCGATCAGGCTCTGATAGGTCTTGACGTTCTGCAGGCGCTCATACGAGGTCGCGTGGTCGGCGCGCGAGAAGATGCCGTGACGGATGTTGATGCGCTGGTTGGTGACGATGTAGTGCGTGTCGATGCGCTTGAGCCAGCCGCCCACGAGCGTGATCACGATCAGCACGACGGTCACGAGCCAGAACCACCAGACGTGGCCGTTGATGCTGGTCAGGCTGTCGACCAGCTGGGCCGCGACCCCGAACACGAGGGCCACGAGCATCCACTTGATGTAGAAGGCGAGCATCGACCGCCACGACGGCCGGCCGCTCCAGACGATCTCCTCTCCAGCCAGCAATTCCATGGCGCCGACAGTACCAGCGCGGTGTGACGGCATCAGCCCGAGACGGCCCGCCGGAACGCGCGGGTGGCCAGCGGCATCGTGATCGCCCCGACGATCAGCGAGGTCAGGAGCGCACCGCCGATCGCATGCCAGTCCCAGTGGCTCGACATGAGCGCCCGGTCGGCAATGATCAGGTAGTTGATCGGGTTGAAGAGGTTGAAGACCTGCAGCCAGTGCGGCAGCAGGTCGTGCGGCATGAACGCCGTCGAACCGAAGTAGAGCGGGAAGGTCAGCACGCCCGCCGCGGCCGTGACCTCCGGATTGCGCGTGCGCAGCGCCACGTTGAGCGAGATACCCGACCAGGCCGCGCCGAAGATCGCGGCCAGCGCCAGGATGCCGAGGAGGCCCAGGATGCCCGTCGCGATGTGGGCTCCGAGCAGCAGCGCGAGCAGGATGACGATCAGTGACTGGGCGGCGAGGCGCGTGGCATCCGTGAGCAGCAGCCCGAGCACGATCGCCGCGCGGCTGATCGGTGCGACGCGCAGCTTGTCGAAGAAGCCCGTGTCGATGTCCTGCACCATCTGGAAGCCCGCGCCGCCCGCGCCCGCCAGCACGGTGAGCGAGAGCACGCCGGCGGTCATGAACTGCACCGAGGAGCGGGCAGGGTAGCCCGGCAGCTGAGTCACGTGCGAGAGCACCGCCGTCAGCAGCACGAGCTGCATGATCGGGCCGATGATCGGGAAGGCGATGCGCGTGGGCACGCGCGGGATCTCGCGCAGCGCGCGCTGGAAGAGCACGCCGGACTCGACCGCGAGCCGCATCAGCGCCGCCCGGCCGGCTCGGCGCTCTCGTCGTGCTCCTCGATCGTGGCGCCCGTGTAGCGCAGGAAGACGTCGTCGAGCGTGGGCCGCGCCACGGTGATCGTGGCCGGCACGATGCCCGCCTCGCGCAGCCGCTCGACGATGCCCGCCACCGCAGCGGCGCCGTCGGTCAGCTCGAGCGCGATGCTGCGGCCGCTCCCGGCCACGCGCAGGCGGCCGAGCGACTCCAGCACCGCCGCGGCAGACGACGCCGCGCCGTCGGTCAGCCCCACGGTGACGACGTCCGCGCCCACCTCCGCCTTGAGCTCGTCGGGCGTGCCGCGGGCCACGATCACGCCCCTGTCGACGATCGCGAGCCGGTCGCAGAGGCGGTCGGCCTCCTCGAGGTAGTGCGTTGTCAGGAACAGCGACACGCCCTCGCCCTGCAGGCGACGCAGTTCCTCCCAGAGCGCCGCGCGCGAGGTCGGGTCGACGCCGGTGGTGGGCTCGTCGAGAAAGAGCAGCCGCGGCCGGTGCACGAGCCCGCAGGCCAGGTCGACGCGCCGGCGCATCCCGCCCGAGTACGTGCGTACCTGCCGGTCGGCCGCCTCCACGAGCCCGAACAGCACGAGCAGCTCGTCGGCGCGCGAGCGCGTCTGCGCGCGCGAGAGGCCGTACAGGCGGCCCATCATATGGAGGTGCTCGCGGCCGGTCGCGTAGCGCGCCAGGCCCGCTTCCTGCATCGCGAAGCCGATCGCGCGCCGCACGGCGCCGGCCTCGCGCACCACGTCGTGGCCCGCCACCGTCGCTCGTCCCGAGGTCGGCGGCAGCAGCGTGCCGAGCATGCGCATCGTGGTGGTCTTGCCGGCCCCGTTCGGCCCCAGCAGGCCGAACGCCTCACCTTCCTCGATGTCGAAGGTGACGCCACGGACGGCCTGGAAGTCCCCCGCAAACGTCTTGCGCAGGTCGTCGCACTCCAGGATCGGCACGCGTCAGTCGACCGGGCCCGCGCGCGGCGTGACGCGGTAGGCGTCGAACACCGACTCGATGTTGCGCAGGGCCGAGAGCACGCTCTTCAGCTCCTTCACGTCGCCGACCTCGGCGACGTACCAGTTCTTGGCCATCTGATCCTGCGTGACGCCGCCGTACTCGACGATGTTGCAGCCGTTCTCGGCGAAGGTGCGCCCGATGTCCTCGAGCAGGCGCGACCGGTCCCAGCCGTCGACCGCGATCTCGACGCGGAAGGACTGGCTCGCCGCGCCGTCCCAGCTGACCGGGCAGAAGCGCTCGGGCGAGCGCATCAGCGCGCGCACGTTGGGGCAGTCCTCGCGATGGATAGTGATCCCGCGGCCGACCGAGATATAGCCGGTGATGGGATCGCCCGGCACCGGCGTGCAGCACTTCGCCATGCGCACCAGCACGTTGGGGTCGGCGGTGCCGTCGACGACGACGCCGTACTGCGCGGAGGAGCCGACGCGGGCGCGCGTGTGACGGCGCGTCGCGGGCGACTGCTCCTCTGCCACCTCGGTCGTCTTGAGGCGCTGCAGCACCTTGTTGACGACCTGGCCGACCTGTACCTTGCCGCCGCCGATGGCGACGTAGAAGTCGTCGGCCTTCTTGAAGCCCATCTCGCGGATCAGCTGGGCCAGCAGCGGCGCCGAGGACAGCTTCTGACTCGGCAGGCCGTTCGAGCGGAAGGCCTGCGCGAGCGAGTCGCGCCCCTTCTGCTCGAGGTCCTCGCGCTGCTGGTGGGCGAACCACTGGCGGATCTTGTTGCGGGCGCGCGAGGTGCGCACGAGCGTCAGCCAGTCGCGCGAGGGGCCGCGCTCGCGATTCGAGGTGAGGATCTCGACGATGTCGCCGGACGCGAGCTCGGAGTGCAGCGGGACGATGCGTCCATTGACCTTGGCGCCCACGCAGCGGTGGCCCACGTCGGTATGGACGGCGTAGGCGAAGTCGAGCGGCGTGGCGCCGGCCGGGAGGGCCTTCACCTCGCCCTGCGGCGTGAACACGAACACCTCGTCGTCGAACATCTCGCCCATCAGGGAGTCCATGAACTCCGCCGGATCGGCGAGGCCCGCGGCATCGACGACACGGCCGAGCCAGGCCAGCTGCCGCTCCTCGCCGCGGTGCTTGTAGATCCAGTGGGCGGCGACACCGTACTCGGCCGTCTGGTGCATGGCGTGCGTGCGCACCTGGATCTCGAGCGGCTGCCCCTTCGGCCCGATCACGGTCGTGTGCAGCGACTGGTAGCCGTTGGACTTCGGCATCGCGACGTAGTCCTTGAAGCGGCCCGGAATGGGCTTCCAGAGTGCGTGCAGCACGCCGATCGCGCCGTAGCAGTCCTTGACGGAGTCGACCAGCACGCGCATCGCGGTCAGGTCGAGGATCTCGTTGAACTCCTTGCCGCCGCGCGCCATCTTCTGGTAGATCGAATAGAGGTGCTTGGCGCGGCCGAGGATCTCGGCGCTGATCGCGACCTCGCGCAGCGCCTCGTCGAGGATACGCGCGGCCTCCGCGACGTCCTCCTCGCGATCGGCCCGGCGCTGGCTGACGAGCGCCTCGATCTCGGCGTAGCGGCGTGGGTGGAGCGTCGTGAAGGCGAGGTCCTCGAGCTCCCACTTCATCTGGTGGATGCCGAGGCGGTGCGCGATGGGGGCGTAGACCTCGAGCGTCTCGCGCGCGTTCTGCAGCTGCTTCTGCTTGGCCAGCGGGCCCAGGGTGCGCATGTTGTGCAGGCGGTCGGCCAGCTTGACGACGACGACGCGCACGTCGCGCGCCATCGAGAGCACCATCTTGCGATAGCTCTCGGCCTGCGCCTGCTCGCGCGAGTCGAAGTGGATGCGCGACAGCTTGGTGACGCCGTCCACGAGCACCGCGACGTCGTCGCCGAACTCGGCCGCGATCTCCTCGAGAGTCGTCTCGGTGTCCTCGACCGTGTCGTGCAGCAGCGCCGCGACGATCACGGGCGTCTCGGCGCGCAGCTCGGCGCAGATGCGCGCGACCCCGAGCGGGTGCACGACGTACGGCTCGCCGGACTTGCGCACCTGCCCGGCATGCCGCTCGGCCGCGAACGCGAACGCGCGCTCGACGGCGACCGTGTCCGCCTCGTCCCCCGCCTCGAGCAGGCTGGCGACCAGCTCGTCGACCATGGGCCGGAACTGCTCGTCGATCTGGTGGGGGGTGCGTGCCGGAGTCGACATCGGACCTCTCATCGTACCGCCGAGGAGGCGGGCGTTACGCCGCGGCTGGGTGAGCGGGCCGCCCGGCCAGCAGCGCGTCCAGCCGTGCGAGCGCCTGCGCACGGCGCCCCTCGTACAGCGCGTAGGCGGCCGAGGCCCCGAGGTCGCTCTTGCCGGCGGTCGCCAGCGGCCGCAGTCCGGCCTCTGTCAGCTCCACCACGCCGCTCTCGGCCAGCGCGGCCAGCGCCGCATCGACCAGGTCGGCGGGCGGCGGGACATCGGGCCAGGCGGCGCGCGCGCGCAGCTCCTCGAGCGGCGTGACGGCGTCCTTCGCGGCGGCGCGCCAGAGCACCGCCATGACCGCGCGCAGCGCATCGGCCTCGACGCAGGCGCGCGTGAACACGGCCTCGGACTCCGCGGCCGCGATCTGCACGCGCCCGGCGGCGGCGCCGAGCGCCGCGAGCTCCTCCGGGTGGGCTGGCGGGTCGAGCACGAGCACATCGGCGGCGCGCTCACGCAGGAGCGCGAAGCGCGCGAAGCTGTGATGGTCGGCCACGGCGACGACGCCGTCGCCGAAACTCTGGAGCGCCTGCTCCAGCACCGCGGGATCGCCCCGGCGCGAGCAGACGATCAGCGCCCGAGCGCCATAGCGACGCGGATCGGGCAACGTGGCCAGCCGCCGCTCCACGTCGGCGACCAGGACGACAGCGGCTCGCCCAGCTCCGGCCAGTGCGGCCAGCGCGGCCTCGCCGCGCCCCGAGCGCTCGGCCAGAGCCACCGGCACCGGGGCACCGGCCGCCACGGCGGGCCAGGCCGCGCCGAGGCGGGCGGCGGGTGCGATCTCGATGGGCTCGCGCGCGGGCCACGGCACGATCTCGCGCAGCACGAGGCGCGGCGCGAGGGCCCCGCGCCAGTCGTTGACCTCAAGGCGGCAGACGACATCGTGGCGCGCGCTCGTGTGCAGCGTCTCGGATTCGCCGCCCCGTCCCCACGCGACCGCACCGCAGTGCGCGGAGGCGTCGGCCACCTGCAGCCGCAGGTGCTTGCCTCCCTCGCCCATGCCCTGAATGCCCATCAGCTGCGCGCCCGGGACGAGCAGGTTGACGCCGGGATTGCCGTAGCCGCAGGGCTCGAAGCGCGCCAGCTCCCGGGCCAGGTCGAGCGAGACCTCGCCGACCGCGACCACGGCGTCGACCACCGAACTGCGCACCACCGCGTCCTCGGGCAGATGCTCCGCCGCGTGCGCACGCAGGGCGGTCGCGAAGGACTCGACGGAGCCCGGGGTGATGCTCAGGCCGGCGGCGGCACGGTGACCGCCGAAGCGCTCCAGATGCATGCTGCAGGCCGCGAGCCCCGCGTGCAGGTCGTAGGCCGAGACGGAGCGGCCGCTGCCCTTGCCGCGCTCGCCGTCCAGCGCGATCAGCACCACGGGACGCGAGTGTCGCTCGACGAGACGGGAGGCGACGATCCCGATCACGCCCTCATGCCACCCCTCCCCGGCGGCCACGAGGATGCGATCGCCGCGCTCGAGGGCGCCACTGCGCGCGATCTCGGCCGCGGCGGCGCGCAGGATCGTGTCCTCGACCTGCTGGCGCTCCCGGTTGCGGCCCTCGAGTTGCTCGGCCAGCGGCTGGGCCTCGGCTCGCGCGGGCGCGAGAAGGAGGTCGAGCGCGAGCTTGGGATCGCCGAGGCGGCCGGCCGCGTTGATTCGCGGCGCCAGCCGGAAGCTGAGATCGGACGCACGTACGCGCGCCGGGTCGACGCCGGCGCTCGCCATCAGCGCGCGCAGTCCCGGGCGGTCGGCCTCGGCCAGCCGGCGGAGGCCACGCCGCACGAGGGTGCGGTTCTCGTCGGTCAGAGGCACGACATCTGCCACCGTCGCCAGCGCCACGAGGTCGGAGAGCTGGTCGAGCGCGGGCGGGAGCGCGGCGGGATCGCCGCCGTGCCGGCGCGACCACAGCGCCTGTGCGAGCTTGAGCACGACGCCCGTGCCGCAGAGGTCGGCGAACGGATAGGCGGCGCCGGAGGGCGTGCGCGTGGCCACGATCGGCGCATCCGGGAGTAAGACGCCGGGCCGGTGGTGGTCGGTCACGACGACGTCGAGCGAGAGCTCGCGGGCGCGCGCCACGGCCTCGGGCGCCGTGATACCGCAATCGACCGTGATCAGGAGCCCGGTTCCCGCAGCGGCGAGCGCCTCCACTGTCTCGATCGCGACCCCGTAGCCCGTCTCGAAGCGGCTCGGCAGGAACGGCTCGACTTCGGCGCCGAGCAGCCGGAGCACCTCCACGGCGAGCGCCGTGGAGCAGACGCCGTCGACGTCGTAGTCGCCGTGCACGACGATCGGCCGGCCCGCGGCGATCGCGCTCTCGATCAGCACACAAGCCTCGGCCATGTCGCCCAGCGCGAACGGGTCGTGCAGCGGCCCGTCGCTCTCGAGGAAGGCCCGCGCAGACTCGGGATCGCTCAGGCCGCGCCGCACGAGCACCTCGGCAGTCACCCGCTGCACGGCAAGCTCGGCCTCGAGCCTGCGCACCTCATCGGGGCAGCAGGCAGGGATCGAGAGCGTCGCGGGCACCCAGCCAATCTAAGCCTCGGGCCGGACGCCGCCCCTCTGCATCGCCCGGGGTCTGACCCCGGAATGTGTTGCACACATCGGGGTCACACCCCGCTGCGTACGCCCTCCGCGGTCATGCGGACAGCCGCTTCAAACTCGACTTTGTGCGCTGAATAACTTGGGGTCTGACCCCAATTTATTCACTGCACAAACTGTGGTCTGACCCCGGTCTGCGCGCTCTGCCAGGTCAGTACTGGACGAGCACGTGCCGGATGCGGCCGAGCTCCTCGAGCAGGCGCGGCGCGGGGCCCTGGTAGAGCGGCGAGGTCGCGCCGTCGCGGACCAGGCGCGTCACGAGGGCGACGCCGCGGGCACGCACCTTCGGCAGCTCGCGGAGCAGCCGCGCGATCTCGGCGAGCTCGTCGTGCGCACCGTGCACCGCCTCGCGATCGGCATAGATCGGCGACCACCACTCACGCGGGTCCGGGTCGGCGGAGATCACGTCCAGCGTGCGGGCGAGCTGCCGGCGATAGCGGCGATCGCTGAGACGGTTGCGCTCACTCTCGACCGCCGGTAGCGGCAGCTCCTCGCGACCGCTCTCGATGAGCTCGAGGGCGCGCTCGCGCAGGCTGGAGCGGGCCATCAGGACGGCGACCAGAAGCACTCCGGAGACGGCCGCTGCGCCGATCGCCAGGTGCAGCGCGGCGCCGCCGAGCGAAGGCGAGAGGGCGAGCATGGCGAAGCCGAGGACGGCCGTGACGGCAAACTGCACGCGCAGCGTTCGCATACGAGATTCGGCCCGTGAGAGCGGGTGCTCGGGACCCAGCAGCGTCGAGGAGCGCATTACCTCATCCTGGCAGTCGAGGACTCAACCCGGTATTAAGTCCGCGCTGGGGCATATCAAGACGACGGCAACACCGGTTCGGCCTCGCGGGGCTCAGGCTCCCGAATGCGATAGCCGACTCCCGTCACCGTCTCGATCAGCTCGGGGTTGCGCGGATCGCGCTCGATCTTGCGGCGCAGCGCGGCGATGTGGACCCGCAGGAGGTGACTCTCGCCGTAGCCCGGGCCCCACACCTCCTGGATGATCGCCTTGTGCGTGAGCACCTTGCCGGGGTGAGCGACGAGCGTCCGCAGCAGGTCGTACTCGATCGGCGTGAGGTGGATCTCGGTGCTCTCGCGGCTGACCCGCCGCCGGGCGAGATCGACGCGCAGATCGCCGAGCTCCACGACGGCGTCGGGCCGCGGCCGGTCGACGGCCCGGCGCAGCATCGCGCGCACGCGCGCCAGCAGCTCGTCGATCCCGAACGGCTTGGTCACGTAGTCGTCGGCCCCGGCGTCGAGCGCCTTCACCTTCTCGCGCTCATCGCCGACGGCGGAGACGAGCAGGATCGGGACGTTCGACCAGCTGCGGATCTCGCGCGCGACCTCATCGCCGGTACCGTCCGGCAGCAACAGGTCGAGCAGGACGAGGTCAGGTGGCTTGAGGGCGACCTGCGAAAGCGCGTCGGCGCAGGTCCCCACCACGTCCACGTGGTAGCCGGCGGCCTCGAGCGTGGCCTTGAGCGCCCGCTGGATGGCCCGCTCGTCGTCGACGACGAGCACTCGTGCGCCGCTGCCGCTCACGCTCGCACCTCCTCGCTGACCTTCATGGCCGGCAGCACGATGCGCATGCACGTGCCGCCCCCGGGAGCATCGTCGATCGTGAGCGAGCCTGCGTTGGCCTCGACGAAGCCTCGCGCGATCGCGAGCCCGAGGCCCGTACCCCCCGCACCGCCGCTGCGCCCGCGGTAGAACGGCTCGAACACCCGCTCGCGCTGGTCGAGCGCGATGCCCGGCCCGCTGTCCAGCACGGAGATTTCCACGTGGTCCTCGTCGCTCGCGCGGGCGCGCAGCATGACGGGCTCCCCGGGCGGCGAGAACTTCGCCGCGTTCTCGATCAGGTTCACGAGCACGCGCTCGATCTGGGAGGCGTCGCAGCGCACCAGCGGGAGCTCCTCCTCCGCCTCGATCTCGACCTGTGCCCCCGGCGCGCGCGAGCGAGCGGCCGCGACGGCGCCGCGCACGAGGTCGTCGACCTCGCACCAGTCGAGCGCGGTCGAGGCCGTGCCCGCCTGCAGCCGCGAGACGTCGAGCAGGTCGGAGACGAGGCGGTCGAGCCGGTCGGTCTCGATGCTGACGTCCTCGAGCAGCTCGGCCACAGCCTCGGCGCCGAGCTGCACCTGGTCGCCGCGCAGCGCCCCGACGGCCGCCTTGATGGCGGTGAGCGGCGTGCGCAGCTCGTGCGAGACGGCCCTCAGGAGCGCGGTCTTGAGCGCGTCGGACGCGCGCAGCGCCTCGGCCTCGACGTCTGCGTGGGCCAGTCGCTCGCGCTCCTGGGCGAGCGCCAGCACCCCCGCCAGCGAGCGCGCGACGCGCCGGGCGATCTCGCCCTCGAGCACGGACGGGTCGGCGCCCATCAGCTCCAGCCGCCCGATCACGCGGCCGTCGACGTCGAGCGGCAGCGCGACCTGGCCGGCCAGCGGTCCACGCCCCAGCACGATGCGCGCCGCGGGAGCGCCGATCGCTGCCGCCGCCACGCGCGCGGCGTCGACCTGGGCGAGCTCGAGGCTTGCCCCTCCGACCAGCGCGCTGGAGAGGCCCGCGAGCAGAGCCGCCTCCCGCTCGCGCTCGTACGCCTGCTCGGAGCGACGCCGCTCCCGCGCAGCGAGCTCGGCGACCGCGACGCCCGACAGGAGCAGCGCGGCGAACAGGAGCCAGACGCGCGAGTCGGGCGTCTTGGGCCCCGCCGGGCGCAGCAGGACGACGTCGAAGATCGCCGTCGCGATGATGGCCGTCAGCACACCGGCGCGCAGGCCGAACAGGAAGGCCACGCCGATCACCGCCGGGATGTAGACGAGACCAAGCGCCTGGTAGTCGGTGCCCAGGGAGCTGTGCAGCACAGCGATCACGCTCGAGCAGATGAAAACCGCGAGCGTGGCGAGCACGAACGCCGCGAGCGCGTCGCCGCCGGTGCGGATGCGGGAGCCGCCTCGCGGAGCCAGGCCGGGAACCCGGCGCGCACGGCGGGCGAAGGGCATGCTTCAAGCCTACAGCGGCGAGGGAATCCTGCCGAAACCCTGCTGATCGTCGAGCCGAACTTGCCTGAGGTCGAGGTCTCGAAATGCCGACGCCAGAGGTATGAGACGAGCTGCCGTCCTCCTGACTGCCGCGCTCGCCCTCTCGGCAGGCGCCACGAGCGCCGACGCGCGCGGTCTGCGGGCGGCGCGCTCGGTGGAATCGTCAATCAACAGCATGCGGGCCCAGCACGGCTGCGGGCCCCTGCGGCTGCACCTCGGCCTCTCGCGCGCCGCCGGCCGACAGGCGCGCCTGCTGCTCGCCGACGGCGAGCTGAATCACGACGCAGGCACGCCGATGCCGCAGCGCCTGCACCGGGCCGCGCCGTCGGCCTCGCTGCTGGGCGAGGACCTCGCCTGGGCCACCGGCACCCTGGCGCGTCCACGCTCGATCGTGCGGGCCTGGATGCACAGCCCGATGCACCGCCGCATCATGCTGGACTGCCGCTTCTCGCAGCTCGGCGTGGGCATTGCCGCGGGCCGTTTCGGCGGTCGCGCGCACGCGAAGGTCTACACGGCCGACTTCGCGGCGTAGGGCGCAACTTCAAGGGTCTGACCCTTGATGGTTGCACGCAGGTCCGCACGGCTCGGGGACAGGCGCCGCCAGGCGGGGCGAGAGACGACACCGTGCGCCGGCGGATCCCAATCCGCCTGGCGCTCTGGCTGCTCGGTGCGGCAGGTTAGGTGCGGCAGCGGTTAGGTGCGGCGGCCGTGGCCGCGGCCCTGCTTGCGGCGGCGCTCCTCGCGACGGCGGCGGGCCGCCTCGCGCGCGGCTCGCTCCTCGTCGCTCAGCTCCGGCACCGGGACCGGCTCGGCCAGGCCGTCCGCCTTCTTCCGGGTCTGCGGCACGGTGGCAGTCGCCGCCGAGCCTCCGCCGGTGCCACCGGCCACACCAGGCGCGACCGTGCCGAGCGTCGCCTTCTCGATGCCGACCGCCTGGCGGCGGCGGTACTCGGACTCGTGGCCCTTCCACAGGCTCAGCAGCGGCGCCGCGATGAAGATCGAGGAGTAGGCGCCCGATGCGATGCCGATCAGGAGCGCGAACGCGAAGTCCTTCAGCGTCGCGCCGCCGAAGACGAGCAGCGTGGCGATCGGGAAGAGCGTGATCAGCGAGGTGTTCAGCGATCGCGTCAGCGTCTCCCAGATCGAGACGTTGACGATCTGGGCGAACGAGTTCTTGCGCAGGAGCGGGGTGTTCTCGCGCACGCGGTCGAACACGATGATCGTGTCGTAGAGCGAATAGCCGAGCACGGTCAAAACCGCGGCGACGGTCGCAGCCGTGACCACCCGCCCCGTCAGCGAGTACACGCCGATCGTGATGATCACGTCGTGGAAGAGCGCCACGATCGTGGGTATGGCGTACTTGAACTCGAACCTGAACGAGAGGTACGCCACGATCAGGAACATCGAGAAGATGATCGCGTAGAGCGCGCCGATCAGGATCGTGCGGCCGAACGAGGCGGAGACCGACTTCGAGTCGAACAACGGCGACTTGTCGTTCTTGTCCAGGGCGATCCGGAACTTGTTGTTGAGCTGCGTCTCGACCTTGTTGATCGCGGCCGGGGAGAGCGCCTTGGCCGGCGCCTTGATCTCGAACCGGCGGTACTTGTCACCCACGGCGGGCGCGGACGGATCGCTGCGGCCCTGGACGACGGCGTCCTTGGTGAGGTTGTTGTTGACCCCGGTGAGGACGTCGATGACCTGTTGCTGCGTGGCGGGCTTCACGAACGTCGCCTCGATCGCCGTTCCGCCCTTGAAGTCGATGCCGAGGTTGAGGCCCCGTGTTGCGAGCGAGCCCGCGGCGATCAGCACGACCACGCCCGAGATGGCGAACCAGAGGTACTTGCGGCCGGTGATGTCGGCGCGCCAGCGCACCTTCTGGCCCGAGGCGCCCATCAGGGCGGCGTTGTTGAACCAGTGGAAGCCCGAGAGCACCCCCAGCATGGCGCGCGTCGCCAGTACGGCCGTGAACATCGAGACGAGCACGCCGACGGCGAGCGTGAAGGCGAAGCCCTTGACGCTGCCGGTACCGGCCATGAACAGCACGCCGGCGGTGATCAGCGTCACCACGTTGGCGTCCACGATCGTGCGGAAGCCCTTCGTGTAGCCCGATGAGATGGCCGCACGCACGGTCTTGCCGAGACGCACCTCTTCCTTGATGCGCTCGAAGATGACGACGTTCGCATCTGCCGCCACGCCGATCGTGAGGATCATGCCCGCGATGCCCGGCAGCGTCATCGTGATGGGTATCAGCACGATCAGCCCGTAGAACAAGGCCGCATAGATGAGCAGCGCGATGTCGGCGATCACGCCCAGCAGCCGGTAGAAGACGACCAGGTAGATCATCACGACCAGCAGGCCGATGATTCCCGCGATCAGGGCCTGGCGCAGCGAGTCCTTGCCGAGCGTGGCCGAGACCTGCGACTGCGAGAGCGTGTTGAACGTCACCGGCAGGGAGCCCGACTGCAGCACGAGCGCGATGCGGTTGGCCTCGCCCGTCGTGAGTCCCGTGATCTGCGCGTTGCCGTCGATGCCGTCGGGCGTGCGCTGATAGGAGATCGTCGGGGTGGCCTCGATCTTGTTGTCCAGGATGACCGCGAACGGCACCTCGGTGCTCTGCGTCAGGCGGCCGCGCGCAGCGAGCTCGCGCGTGATGTTGTGGAACGCCTTCGCGCCGGTCGAGGAGAAGCCCATCGTCACGTCGGGGCCGCTCTGCGGGTCGTAGTCGGACTTCGCGTCGCGCACGTCCTTGCCGAACACGACCTCGTCCTGCTGGCTCGGCAGCCGGAACATCACGAAGCGGTCCTGCGCAGGCGTGCCGCTCGCGGCCGGAACCGGATCGTCCGCCCAGACGGTGCCTGCGGGAGCGCGCAGGATGACGGCGTTCTTGGCCTGGCCGCGCAGATCGCTCAGCAGCTGCTTCTTGGACGCGCCCGGCGGCCACGGCTGGCCGATCGTGTTGAGCAGGCGCCTGTGCGTCTTCTTGTCGAAGGCGTACCACTGCTCGGGCGTCGCCCCCGTGTACGGATGCGTGTTGGGCCGGTTCTGGGCCGCCTTCAGCAGCGCGTACAGCGACGGCCGGTAGGAGGCCGTGCCGCTCGCGCTCTTGGAGACGGTCGGCTCGAGCGTGCCGCTGTAGTCGAGCATCCAGAGCTGACCGGTCGAG
>DASRQS010000038.1:0-20113 GCA_035696365.1 Gaiellales bacterium
AGATGCGCGAGCGGCGAAGCGCCGCCTGACGCTCCTTCACCCGCGGACGTCCACGCAGAGGTAGCCGTCGCGCTTGTTGAGGCACAGAAGGCCCGCCAGGCGACCGTCGTCGCCGAGCACGACGAGGCGGTTGTCGAAGCGATCGCTCGTCAGCGGGAGTACGGCCGCAACGCTCTCGTCCGCGCCGATCTCCGGAGCCTCGCGGCGGACGTGCGAGAGCAGCGGCGCCTCGTCGGGCTCGGCCTCCGGCACGTCCTCGCGCAGCACGTGGCCCACGTAGAGGTCATCGTCGTCGACGACGAGCAGGAGGCGGTTCTTCGGGTTCGCGAACAGGATCCGCGCGTCGCCGATGCTGGCGTCCCGCGAGACCGACTTGGGCCGCGAGACCATCGCCTGGCGCACGCGCAGGTCGCCGGCATCTTCGATTCGAACGCTGCTGTCTCCCATGGCGAGATCGTACGCTCCAGCCGTGGAACGCTTCGACGTGATCGTCGTCGGCGCCGGCCCGGCCGGCTCGGTGACCGCGCACCTGCTCGCCGGCGAAGGTGTGCGGACGCTGCTCGTGGAGCGCGCGCGCTTCCCGCGCGACAAGCCCTGCGGCGGCGGCGTGACCCTGCGCGGCGCGCGGCTCCTGCCGTTCGCGATCGGGCCGGTGGTCGAGCGCCAGATCACCACGATCGGCTTTCGCCACGCCGATCTCGGCTCGTTCGCCCACGGAGGGCTCGCACCGGTCGTCCTGATGACGCAGCGCAAGCGCCTCGACGCGTTCATGGCCGAGCAGGCCGCACTCGCCGGCGCCGACCTGCGCGACGGCCTGCGTGTGCGCACGGTCGAGCTCGAGGAGGACGGCCGGCCGGCCGTCACCTTCGACGACGGCTCGCGCGCCGGCGGGGAGGTGCTGATCGCGGCCGACGGGGCGAACGGCATCTGCGGGCGATCCCTGCAACTCGGCGAGGGCCGCATCTTCGCCCCCGCGCTCGAGGCCAACGTCGCCTACGACGCGGTCGGCGCCGGCGTCGAGCAGCACGTCGCGCTGCTCGAGATGGGCTACGTCCCGGGCGGCTACGGCTGGCTCTTCCCCAAGGGCGACCACGCGAACGTCGGCGTCGGCGGCTGGGGCTCCGAGGGGCCGCATCTCCGCGATCACCTGCGCCGCGTCTGCGAGCGCCACGACATCGCCTGGTCGTCGCTGACGGAAATCCGCGGACACCGCCTGCCCATGCGCGGGCCCTCGACGCGGGTGGCAAACGGCCGGGCACTCGCAGTCGGCGACGCCGCCGGCCTGGTCGACCCGCTCTCGGGCGACGGCATGTACGAGGCATTCTCGAGCGCCCACGTCGCGTCGGCTTGCACACGCGACCTGCTGGAGGGCCGCACCACCGACCTCTCGGCCTATCCCGAGCGCCTCGACGCCGCGCTCGGCCGCCACACCTCGCTGGCCTGGATCGCGAAGGCGGCGATCGAGCGCGCGCCCGGCCTCGCCCTGCGCGTGGCGCGCTCCAATGCCATCCGCCGGCGCTTCCTGCTGCGCACCGCCACCAGCCGAGACCCGCTCGGCCGCTCGGCCCCTCACGCCGTCTGGCGCCAGGCCGAGCGGGCCGCGCGGCGGCTGCTGGGGCCCGAGGCCGGCTGAGCCTCTACGCCTGCCCGGCGACGAGTAGCCGATAGCCGAAGTCGGCCTCGCCGAGCGCGATCAGCCCGGCGTTGCGCTCTGCCCACGTGCCGTCGACCACATCGCGCTGAAGGCGCCCGAGTGCCTCGGACAGGACGTCGCCGGGGAGCGGCGCGAAGCTCGAGATGTTCGCGCGCACGCCCGGCTCGAGATACGCGAGCGGGCGGCGCCACCAGGCGCACAGGAAGCCGTCCGTGCAGTCGTGGGCGATCGGAACCGGCACGATCTCCGCGCCTCCGAGAGCCTCGGCCACGGTCGCGAGCGGCGGAAAGCGCGCCTCGTCCTGCACGGCGATGGCCGGGAGGTAGTCGCGTACGAGCCAGTACTCGGAGATGTAGGCGGGGTCGAAGGTGAGCATCACGCGTCGGCCGGGAGCGACCCGGCGCATCTCCGCCACGCCGGCGCGCCAGTCCGACCAGTGGTGCATCGTCAGCACGGCCAGTGCCGCATCGAACGAGGCATCCTCGAACGGCAGCGCCTCGGCGGACGCCTGCACGGCGGGAGCGATGCCGGGCGCGCGCTGGCCGAGCATCACGGCGGACGGCTCCACGGCGACGACGTCGCGATCGCGCGGCTCGTAGGCGCCGGTTCCGGCGCCCACGTTGAGCACGCGGCGCGCGTGGCCGAGCGCATCCTCGATCCGGCGCTCGATGCGTGCGTCGGGGCAGCGCGTGCGGGCGTAGGTGCCGCCGATGCGGTCGTACTCGGTCACGCGCGCAGCTGGCGGTCGAGCCGCTCGACCGCCTCGGGCAGGTTCGTGCGGCCGAAGCCGAGGCGGAAATGGCCGCCGCCGTAGTCGTACACGCGACCGGGGAGCAGCAGGACGCCCTGCTCGCGCACGAGGCGCTCGCTGAAGGCGTCGATGCCCTCCTCGCCGAGATAGCGCGGGAAGGCGATCGGGCCGGCCGACGGCCGCACCCAATCCAGCCGCCCGGCGTGCGCGGCGAAGAGCTCGTCCAGGATCGGCAGGTTGCGACCGATGATGCCGCGGCTGCGCTCGAGCAGGGCATCCGCCGCGCGCAGCGCGATGACCCCGAGCACCTCCGAGGGCGCGGGACTGCAGAGCGAGGTGTAGTCGCGCACCTGTGCCACCGCGGAGAGCAGCTCGCGGTCGCGGGTTGCGAGCCAGCCGACGCGCAGCCCGGCGAGCGCGTAGGACTTCGAGAGCACGCCGACGCTGACCGCGCTCGGCGAGCGATCGGCCGCGGCGGGCAGCCGGTCGCCGGGGCAGTGCTCGAGCCCGCGGTAGACCTCGTCGCTGACGAGCGTCGCACCGTTGCGCTCGACGAGCTCGACCAGCGCGTCGAGCTCGGCCTCGCTCGCGTGCATGCCCGTCGGGTTGTGCGGGAGGTTGACGATGACCGCGCGCGTCGTCGGGCGCATGGCCGCCGCAATGCGGTCGAGGTCGAGCGCCCAGCCGTCCTCGGGCCGCAGCTCGACGAGCTCGACCTGAGCGCCCTGGGCGCGCGCCAGGTCGTAGAGCGACTGGTAGGCGGGCCACAGCGCCACGACGTGATCGCCCGGCCGGATCAGCGCCGACACGAGGATGAAGAGCGCCTCGCTGGCACCCACGACGGCGATCACGTCGTCGGCGCCAAGCGTCTCGTAGAGGCCGGCGATCTCGCGCCGGAGGAGCGGCGAGCCGAGCGTCTCGGTGTAGCCGAGCACGAGGCCGTCCCACAGCGCGCGCGTCTCCTCGTCCGCGTGCGCGAGCAGCTCCTGCAGCGAGAGCGCCTCCACGTCGGACGCGCACAGCAGGTAGGGCACGGCGAACTCGTGCACCGCGAAGTAGCGCTCGATCTCGAACGGCGGGAGCGCCGTCACGTGCGCTGACGCAGCTCGCTGCGCCGGATCTTGCCGGAGATCGTCTTGGGCAGGGAGTCGACGAACTCGATCTCGCGTGGGTACTTGTAGGGGGCCGTGACCGTCTTGACGTGTTCCTGCAGCTCGAGTGCGAGCGCCTCCGAGCCCTCGTGCCCCGGAGCCAGCACGACGAACGCCTTGACGATGCTCGTCCGGTCCGGGTCCGGCTTGCCGACGACCGCGGACTCGGCGACCGCCGGATGCTCCACCAGCGCCGACTCCACCTCGAAGGGGCCGATGCGGTACGAGGCCGAGATGATCACGTCGTCCGAGCGGCTGACGAACCAGAGGTAGCCGTCCTCGTCCTTGACCGCACGGTCGCCGGTGAAGTACCAGCCGTCGTGGAAGACCTCGGCGTTGGCGTCCTCGTCACGCCAGTAGCCCTGCATCAGGCCGATCGGTCGCTCGGGCTCCGTCGCGAGCGCGATGTTGCCCTCCTCCCCCGGCCCGAGCCGCACGCCGTCGTCCGACACGACGTCCACGTCGTTGCCCGGCGTCGGCTTGCCCATCGATCCCGGGCGCACCTCGAGGCACGGGAAGTTGGCAACCAGGTTGACGGTCTCCGTCTGGCCGTAGCCGTCGTAGATCGTCGTCCCGGTGGCCTCGCGCCAGGCGCGGATGACCTCGGGGTTGAGCGGCTCGCCGGCTGAGACGGTGTGCCGCACGTTGGACAGATCGAAGGCGCCGAGGTCGAGTTGCACGAACGCGCGGAAGAGCGTGGGCGGCGCGCAGAACGTCGTCACCCCCGAGCGCGCGAGCACGCGCAGGCACAACTCCGGGTCGAGCTTGCCGCGCTGATCCCACAGGAAGACGGCCGCGCCCATGCGCCACTGGCCGAAGAGTTTTCCCCAGGCCGCCTTGGCCCAGCCGGTGTCCGAGAACGTCCAGTGCAGGTCGGCCGGCGTGAGGTCCTGCCAGAAGCGCGCCGTGATCTCGTGCCCGGCGCCCATCGAGGCGTGCGTGTGCAGCACCATTTTCGGCGCGGCCACGGTGCCCGAGGTGAAGTAGATGAGCAGCGGATCGTCCGCCCGAGTGAGCCGCTCCGCCGGCTCCCTGTCGCTCGCGCGCGCGCGGAGGTCGTGGTAGCGCTCGCTGCCGTCCTCGGCCGGCGTACCGACCACGATCACGTGGCGCAGCGATTGGCAGCGGTCGCGCACGGCCGCAAGCTTCGCGGCGGCCTCGTCGTCGACCACGGCCACGGTGGCCTGCGCGCGCTCGATGCGCTGGGCGATGTCCCGCGCCGTGCAGAGCGTCGTCGCGGGCATCGGGATCACGCCGTGCCGGAACATGCCGAGCAGCAGCTCATACCACTCCGGGATGCGCGGCAGCATCACGAACGCGCGCTCGCCCGCGGTGATGCCGAGTCCCTCGAGTGCATTGGCGACGCGCCGAGAAGCACCTGCGAGCTCGCCGAAGCTGATCTCGCGCCGGCCCCCGCCGCGCGGGTCGAGTGCGACGAGCGCGAGCTTGCCCGGCTGCTGTCCCGCCCAGCGCTCGACGACGTCGCGGGTGAACTCGTAGTCGTCCGGCACCTGCAGCCGGAAGGTCCGCCACGTTGTCTCGTAGTCGGTCATGTTCATGGCGTGCCGATGCTATCCGCCGGCCGGTAGGCCGCAAGCTCGCTGCCGTGCGCACGCAGCCACGGGCGCGAATCGGCCGCCGGCCGGTGGCTCGCGAACAACCCCCAGAAAGCCTGCGAGTGGTTCGCGACGCGCAGGTGGCAGAGCTCGTGGCAGACCACGTCGTCCAGCACCCAGGCCGGCGCGAGCAGCAGGCGCCACGAGAACGAGAGCGTGCCGCGCGACGAGCAGGAACCCCAGCGCGTGCGCTGATCGCGCACGGCGACCGTCGCGGGGGCGACGCCGATGGCCGGTGCCTGCCGCTCGATCGAGGCCTCGAGAGCGGCCCGGGCGGAGCTGCGATACCAGCGCTCGAGCGCCGGCGCGGCCTCCTCGGCGTCGGGCGCGCGCACCTCGAGCGCGCCGACGCTCCAGCCGGCGCTCGCGCGCTTCGCGGTGACGAGACGGAGCGGGACCTCCTCACCGGCGTGCCAGGCGACTCCCGCCCGCGCCAGGCCGAGCGCTCCTGGGAGCTGGCGTGCGAGCGCGCGCTCGAGCCAGGGCGCGAGCGTCGTGAGCGCGCCGTCGATCGCCTTCGTCCCAGTGCGAGACGGAACGACCAGTTCGGGACCGACACCCGGCACGAGCACGAGCCGTAGGCACCGGGCCCGCGACGAGTGCCGCAGCCGTACCTTCACCGCTCCGCTGCGCAGGAGCACCGTGCGCTCGCCCTCCACGACAGGCAGACTATGCGCCGTGCAGACGGAGCAGATCACGGAGCCGTTGGCGCTGCACGGCGAGGGCCCGTGCTGGCTCGAGCGCTCGGGCGAGGTGGCCTGGGTCGACATGCTGGCGGGGCGCGTGCTGGCGACCGCGCTCGCGACCGGTGTCACGCGCGTGATCGACGTCCCGAGCCCGGTCGCAGCCATCGTCCGCCCACGCGCGGACGGCGGCCTCGTCGTCGCGACCGAGACGGGCATCGTCCTGCTCGACGAGCACGACGAGCCCTCGCTCCTGTGCGAGATCCTGGACGGGCCTGGCGCACGCATGAACGAGGGCGGTTGCGACCCGCAAGGGCGCTTCTGGTGCGGGACCATGGCCTACGACTCCAGTCCCGGAGCCGGCGCGCTGTATCGCGTCGAGGCCGACGGCACGTTCGCCGCCGTGCTCACCGGCGTCACGATCTCGAACGGTCTCGGCTGGTCGCCGGACGGCGAGACGGCCTTCTACGTGGACTCGATGGTCGGGATCGATTGTTTCGCGTTCGACGGCGCGACCGGCGAGCTCTCCGGGCGGCGCCGCTTCGCCGAGGTTGACGCGGGCCCGATCCTGCCGGACGGCCTCGCCGTGGACGCCGAGGGCGGCGTCTGGGTCGCGCTCTGGGACGGCGGAGCGGTTCGCCGCTACGCGCCCGACGGCGCGCTCGACGCCGTCGTCCCGTTGCCGTGTGCACGAGTGACCGCCTGCACGTTCGGCGGCGCCGATCTCGATGAGCTCTTCATCACGACCTCGCGCCTGGAGCTGCCCGATGGGGTCGACCCGGCTGCCGGCGCGCTCTTCCGCTGCGTGCCCGGTGTGCGCGGGCAGGCCGTGGCGCCGTTCGCGGGGTAGCGCTGGCGCCCGAGACGCTCAGCACGAGGCAACTGAACCGCGCGACGCTCGCGCGTCAGTTGCTGCTCGCGCGCGAGCCGCTCGGCCCGGCGGAGGCGATCGCGCGGCTCGGCGGGTTGCAGGCGCAGGAGGCCTCGCCGCCCTTCGTCGGCCTGTGGACGCGGCTCGCCGGCTTCGATCGCGAGCACCTGCTGGCGGCGCTTCGCGACCGCTCGGTCGTGCGCGCCACGCTCATGCGCGCCACCCTGCACCTGGTCGGCGCATCCGACTACGCGGCCTTCCGCCCGGCGTTGCAGCCGGTGATGGAGCGCGCCGTGCGCGTCCTCGGCGAGCGCGCCGCCGGCCTCGAGCCGGAGCGCGTGCTGCCCGCCGCGCGGGCCCTGCTGCTTGAGCGCCCGCGCGGCTTCAACGACCTGCGTCGCCTGCTGCAGGAGCAGTTTCCCGACGCGAACGATCGCGCGCTCGGCTACCTGGTGCGCACGCACATGCCGCTCGTCATGGTTCCGACGGACGCGCGCTGGGGCTTTCCGTCCGTGGCCGACTTCGCACTCGCCGACACGTGGCTCGGAACGCCGGTGCCACGTGACGGCACGTCCGGGCAGCTGCTGCTGCGCTACCTCGCCGCGTTCGGCCCGGCGAGCGTGGCCGACGCGCAGACCTGGTCGGGACTGCAGGGGCTCGCGCCCGCGTTCGAGGATCTCCGGCCGCAGCTGCTCGTGTTCAAGGGCGAGGGCGGCCGCCGCGAGCTGTTCGACCTGCCCGGCGCGCCGCGCCCGGACGCCGACGTCCCGGCGCCTGCGCGCTTCCTGCCCGAGTTCGACAACCTCGTGCTGGCACACGCCGACCGCACGCGCCTGGTGGCGGACGAGCATCGCGGCGCGATCGTCACCAAGAACCTGCGCGTGCGCGCGACCTTCCTCTGGGACGGGATGGTGGCGGGCAGCTGGGAAGTGGCCCGGAAACGCGGAACGGCGACGCTGGAGCTGTCGCCGTTCCACGCGCTCCCGAAGCGCGCGATCAAGGAGCTGACCGCCGAGGGTGAGCGCCTCCTGCGCTTCAGCGAGGAGGACGCGAAGGCGGTCGCCGTCCAGATCACGCGTACATGAGCGACCCGGGCGTGGTCAGCAGCTCGCCTGTCTCCAGCCAGGTCTTCAGGCCAGAGAGGATCATCGGCCAGCCGCCGTAGATCTGGTCGTTTCCTCCCTCGCGTAGCTGGTCGTGCGTGACCATGAGACGACAGGAGTCCTCGCCGATGGGCTCGATCTCCCACGTGACGCGCGAGGTGCCCTCGCTCTTGACGTCCTCGCTCCAGAGCGCGCGCATGCTCTGAACGAGCCGCCGCGGACGATCGACCTCGAGGTTCTCGCCCTCTCCGAGCAGCCCGCCCGGGTGGCTCATCTCGTAGCTCGAGCCGGGCGTCCAGTCGGAGCTGATGCGCGCGCCGAAGTTGTACTTGCTCCTGATCTCCGGGTCGGTGATGGCCTCCCAGAGCCGCTCCGGGCTCGTGCGGATGTAGATCTCGAATACCTTCTCCACGGGGGTCTCCAGTCGTTGCTTGATGTCGCTCAGCGCAGCCGTCCAGGGCTCCGCGTACTTGCTCACCCACCGGTCGTGGACGAGCCGGATCGGGACGGGGTTCAGGAAGTGCAGCTTCTCGCGCCCCTGTCGCTTGATCACGACGAGGCCGGCCTCCTCGAGCAGCTTCAGGTGCTTCATCACGCCGAAGCGCGACATCGCGAAGCCCTGGGCGAGCGTGCCCGTCGTCTGCCCGTCCTGCCGGAAGAGCTCGTCGAGCAGGGCCCGGCGAGTCGGGTCCGCGAGGGCGTTGAACACCGCGTCCATGCCTGGAACAATATGTGACCTTTTGGTCACATGTCAAGCAATTGGCGCGTTCAGAGCACGGCGAGGGCGACGTCTGGCACGTCGGTGATGAGCGCGTCGACGCCGAGCTTGGCGAGTCGCCGCAGCTCGTCCGCATCGTTGACGGTCCAGGCGCGAACCGCCAGCCCGAGCGCCCGGGCGCGCTTGACGAGGGCGCGATCCACAAGCCTCCAGTCCGGGTGGAGAGCCTCATGGCCGGCTCGAGCAGCTTCGCTCAAGGCCGCGCCGAGCTCCTGCTCCTGCTCGACGACGAGCGCCGTTGGAATGTCGGGCCGAAGTGCCCGCATCGTCCGAAGCGCAACCGGATCGAACGACGAAGCGAGCAAGCGATCGTGCCGGTTGCGCCGGCGCAAGTAGGAGCAGAGCGTCGTGGCGGCGGCCTCGGGAATATCGCCATCGGTCTTGAGCTCGATGTCGACGAGCCCGCCAGAGCTCGCATTCAGCGCAACGGCAAGACTCGGCAACGGCGGCTTGCTGAGACCGCGCACCGGCGTCCCGTCGAGCACGAGGTCGTGATGAACGACGAGCGCCCCCCGCATGGCCCGCCGCACATCGAGCTCGACGCCATCGGCCCCCAAGGCCAAAGCAAGCAGGAACGCCTCCGGAGTGTTCTCCCGAGCCGCCCGCGAAGCGCCCCGATGGGCAAGTACGAGCGGCCGTCGCACGTGTCCCAGGCTAATGAGCCAATCGGACCCCCTGGGGCCCATCCGGGGCATATCCGGTGAACAACCAGTGCGGGCTGACGAGCCCACACAACAACGGGGTCTGGCGCGCAACGCTGGGGTCTGACCCCAGCGTTGCGGGCCTGTTCCAAGCGTTGCAAGTTGACGCAATGCCGGCGCACGGTGGGGAGACCCTCCACGGTGATGTCTGCGAACTTCGACCCGTGGCTAGACCTCTGAGGCGGGACTACCCGGGCGCCACGCACCACGTGTTCATTCGGGGCGTGGCGAGATCCGTGGTCGCTGTGGATAGCGCTGACTACGAACGCGCGCTCACGCTGCTCGAGCGAGTGGTGTCTCGCTTCGAGATCCAGTGCCACGCCTGGTGCTATCTCCCGAATCACTCGCACCTGCTGGTCACCTCACCGCTTGGGAACTTGTCGCGAGCAATGCACTGGCTCGGGACATGCACCGCTCAATCGTTCAATCGACGCCATGAGCGCTCCGGTCATCTCTATCAAGGACGCTTTGGATCGAGGCTCGTCGAGGAGGATGAGTACCTCCTCGAGCTCGCCCGCTATCTGCCTCTGAATCCCGTACGAGCAGGGCTGTGCGAAACGCCCGAAGCCTGGCCCTGGTCGAGCTACGGCGCCACCGCGGGCCTGCGACGGCTGCCGTCGTTCCTCGAGACGGGAGACCTTCTAACGCGCTTCGGGTCATCCGAGGCCTACGTAGCCTGGGTCGCGGACGGCGTCCTTTCGACCTTTTTCGACGAACACGGGGCGCCGCGGCCTTCTGAACCTCCTTCACTGGCACTGCTCCTACCCGAAGATTCCGACCGGTTCATCGCAGCCGCGCATTTCCGGCACGGCCACAGCATGGCTGCGATCGCGCGGCATCTCGGCGTGGACAAGTCGCAGATCAGCCGGCGCCTGGCGAAACTCGCGTAGGCGCACTGCGGCGCGTTTGGAAACGGTCCGCAACGCCCGGGGTCAGTCCCGCAACGCTGGGGTCAGACCCCCGCGTTGCGGGCCAGACCCCGATGTTGCGCTGCGGGTCCGACCCGGTTTCCGCGACAGGCATTAGTGGATTGGGATGATCCCTAGCGTCGTGGCCAGGAGGGGTGCCATCAGGAGGAGGTCCGAGATGGGGATATGCACTCCGGCGAGGTCTTCTACGCCGCGGAAGCCTGTGAGGTCGCAGGCGCGGATTTCGCTGCGTTCCCATTCGGCTTTGGAGAAGTCGGCTCCTGTGAGGTTGCAGTCGTCGAGCAGCACCGAGCGCAGTTCTGCTCCGGAGGCGTCGACTTCGGCGAGCGAGCACGCGTGGAACTCCGTGCGGCTGAAGCTGCACATGAACAGCGACGCGAGATCGAATTGGCAATCGGTCAGGACGACGTCACGGAATGAGCCGACGAGCGTGGCTCCGATGAAGCGGCTCTCGCGCAGCGAGGAGCTCACGACCTCGATCGATTCGAGGCGCGTGTTCGCGAGGTCGAGCAAGCGCGCGTTGCAGTCGATCACGCGCAGCGACCTGTGCGGAGCAGCGAGCGACAGGCCGGCGAGGTCGCATTCGTAGAACGCGAGGCTTTGCAGGCCGGAGACGTCCGTAGGGAGAGCTTCGACCGTCACGCCCTCCCACTTCGCCACGCCGTCGACGATGTCGGGTAGCCCCGCGGGTGGCAGGGGATCACGACCGGTCGGCAGCGAGCGCGGCTCTAGTCGGTGCTTTCCGGCATTCGGCATGCCTACCGCGAGCGCACCAGGTCGGCGGCCTTCTCGCCCACCATGAACGTGCCGACCACCGGGTTCACCGTCGGCATCGACGGGAAGATCGACCCGTCCGCGATCGAGAGGCCCTCCAGGCCGCGGACGCGCAGAGACGGATCGACCACCGCCAGGTCATCACCCTCGGCACCCATGCGGCAGGTGCCGGACGGGTGGTAGACGGTGTGGTGGACGGCGCGGCCGTACTCGCTCAGGGCGCTGTCGCTCGTGATCTCGGGGCCCGGCGCGATCTCCCGCTCGATCCAGTCGGCGAACGGGCCCGTCGCGGCGACCTCGCGGGCGATCTTGAGCCCGTCGACGATCGTCTGCTCGTCGTAGTTCTCGGCGTCCGTGAAGTACTGGAAGTCCAGCGCCGGCCGGATCTCGGGATTGCGCGAGAGCAGGAACAGGCGACCGGCCGAGTGCGAGCGCGGGATGTTCGGCGTCATGCAGATGCACCAGCGATCCTCCGGCACCTCGTAGCCGAGCCGCTCCGTGTTGAACGTGAACGGCAGCTGATAGGTGTGGTACATCAGGTCGGGCCGTTCGTCGTTGCCGAGGCGGTTCACGAACAGGGCGCAGTCGGCATCCATCGCGCCCTCGGGCCCCATCGGCCGCTTGAGCTTCCAGATGATGATCGACTCGGGATGGTCGATCAGGTTCTCGCCGACGCCGGGGAGATCGTGCAGGACGTCGATCCCCAGATGCTCGAGCTGCATGCGCGGGCCGATGCCGGAGAGGAGCAGCAGGCGCGGCGTGTCGACGGACCCACACGCCACGACGATCTCACGCCGCGCGCCCACGCGATCGACGCGCCCTCCCTCGCGCTGCACGTGCACGGCGACGGCCCGCTTGCCCGACAGTTCGAGCCGCACCGCGCGCGACTCTGTCTGCACGGTCAGGTTGGGGCGATCGAGGATCGGATGCAGGTACATCACGCTGGAGGAGGAGCGGACGCCGGTCGCACCGTCGTACCCGACGTCGAGGAAGCCGGCGCCGTCACGGAAGGGCGCCGCGTTCCAGTCGGTGCCCTCGTCGACGCCGAGGGCGGAACCGCAGGCTGCGATCCAGTCGTAGAGGATCGCGTTGCGATCCTTCTCGGCCACGATCGAGTGCGGCCCCGGGATGCGGCCGTAGTACTGCTCCATCGTGTCGGGCCCCCAGCCGGTCGCGCCGGCGTCGACCCAGTCCTGCCAGTCGCCGGGGAACGGCTTGAACCAGATCATCGTGTTGTGCGAGGAGCAGCCGCCCAGCACCTTCGCCCGCGAGTGCACGATGTGCGCGTTCCCGCGCGGTTGCAGCGTCGTGCGATACGCCAGGTCGAGCGGCCCCTCGAGCAGGCCGAGCCAGCGGCGGATCTGCAGCACGTCGTCGTTGCCGACGTCGGTCGGCCCCCACTCCAGGAGGCAGACGCTGACGGACGGATCCTCGGAGAGGCGCGCGGCCACCACGGCTCCGGCGCTGCCGCCGCCAACCACCACGTAGTCGAACTCGTCCGCCATGCCAGCCTCCTCGGGGTCGCTGGCGACTATACGCCGCACCCACGCGACGCCCGCGAGATCACCTCGCGGGATGAGAGCGCCTACGCAGGGTCGTCCTGCCGGACGGCGACGGGGAGCGAGGCTGGAGGAGAAGCGTCGCGAGCCCGCACTGGATGGAGAACGCGGTGCCGGACCGCATCGCCAAGGAGCTCGACCTCATGCTCAGGAAGCTCAAGAGCGCCTGATCCGCTGCACGCTCGGTGCACCCGGCGGCGAGGCCGGATGCACCGAGCGGCAGCGTACGTAGATCAGCCCGCGCCGTTGCCGCCGGCCTCGGCCAGCAGGCGCTCGGCCAGCTCCTTCTTCTGCTCGGGCGTGAACTTCTTGAGCTCGTTGTCGACCGCGCGCTGGTTGATGACCTGGTTCCAGTAGTCGAGCGACTCCATGCCGAGCAAGGCGGTCTTGCCGACGAACTGCCGCAGCACCTCGTTGGTCGGGCCCATCACCCAGCCGGCCTTGCCGTCGCGCAGGTAGCGCTCGAGCTGCAGCGGCTGCTTCTTGTAGCCGGTGCCGCCGCAGCAGTGCAGCATCTTGTCCACCACGTGGGCGACGTTCTTGGCCGCCTCGAACTTGATCTGCCACTGCCAGTGCAGGTAGTTACCGCGCGCGAGCTCCCCGACTGCGGGGTTCTTCTGCGCGCCGTCGGTCACGTTGTCGCAGGCCTGCGCGACCGAGAGGCACATCAGGCGCCGCGCATTCGTGTCCATGATCGCCTCGCCGACGGCGTCCTGGATCGTCGGGTAGTCGGCCACGCGCAGCCCGACGTCCTTGTGGGTCTTGCGCGTCGTGTGGCGCACGGCGATGTCGATCGCGCCCAGCGCGATGCCGTTCCAGACGCCCGAGGAGCCGATCAGGAAGTACGGGTCGACAGCCTCGTCGTTGGAGTTCGCGCCGTCGCCGACGGGGCCGACGAGCTGCTCTTCCGGCACGAAGCCCCAGTCGCACAGGAGCGTGCCGGACTGGTTGCCGCGCAGGCCCATCGCGTCCCACTCCTGCGGCTCGGCGACGATCTGGTCCTTGTCGATCACGAACACCGAGAGGTTGGAGTAGTCGCCGTTGTAGTCGGGCGAGGTCGTCTGGCAGACGTAGAAGTCGGCGAAGCCGGCCGACGTCGTCCAGGAGGCCTTCTTGAGCACCTCGTAGCCACCGTCGACCTTGCGCGCGCCGGAGGCGATCGGGTACCAGAAGTGCGAGCCCGTCTCGGGATCCGAGTACGAGAGCGTGCCGATGAAGCCGTCCTTGACCTTCTTCAGGTACTTGTCGATCAGATACGGCGTCGCGCGCAGCTTGAGCGCCTCGACCGCGCCGATGTGCATCACATAACACATGGCGCACGAGGCGTCGCCATAGCGGGCGAGCGTCTCGGTCACGACGTTGTACATCACGTGGTTCTGGGCGAGGCCGCCCCACTCCTTCGGCAGCAGCAGGCCGAGGAAGCCGTCGGGCGCGAGCGCCTCGAGGGAGATGCGCGGGAACGTGAGCGTCGCGTCGTTCTCGGCGGCGCGCGGCCGGATCTCCTTCTCGCAGATCTCGATGAGGCGCTCGCGCAGCGCCTTCTGCTCGTCGGTCAGGAGCCAGTCGGGCTCGAAGAGCTCACGATCAAGGCCGTTCATGTGCGACTCGGTCACTGCTGCCATGTGGTTCGCCCTCGCCTCCTCGTGCTGCGATTCTCGGAAATCAGACGTTCTGGATGTGCTGGCCGGGAGGATAGACCTCCTCGAGCCGTTGAAGCTTGAGGGCAACCTCCAGCACGAGCCAGTCGGCCTCGCGCGCGTCGAGCCCGGTCAGCTCCTCGATGCGGCGCAGGCGCTGGCGCAGCGTGTTGGGGTGGACGTAGAGCGCCTGCGCGGTGGCGCCGACGTGTCCGCGCTGCCGCAGGAACTCCTCGAGCGTGTGCAGAAGCTGCGCGTTGCGGCGCCGGTCGTGCTCGGCCAGCGTGCGCAGCGCGTCCGCATGCCGGTCGCGCACGGGATCGCCCGGCGGCACGCGCAGCAGGTACTTGTAGACGCCGAGCTGGTCGTAGCGCAGGTGGCGCTGGCCGGCGCGCAGGACGGGCAGCGCACGGGCCGCCTGCTGGGCCTCCGTGAAGCCGGCGGCGCAGGCGCCCGGGCCACTGCAGACGTTGGAGATGCCGACCGCGAGCGCGTCGGGCACCGCCGCGGCGATGGCCTCGACGCGCTCCAGCACGGATTCGCCCGCGAGCGCGGGCGCGAGCAATCGCAGGACGTCCTCCGCACGATCGACGAGCGCGCCCGGGATGTCGCGCAGCGCGGCGGCCTCGAACGCTTCGGCGGCGGGTAGGAAGGCCGCGCTCGCCTCGCCGCCGGGCCCCGCGGGCAGCGCCCAGGCGACCACGACGGGGCCGGCGGCGTCGACACCGAGGCGCCGCGCCTGCGCCGCGATGGCGCTGGTGCTGCGGCCGCTCGCGAGCGCGTCGAAGAGATCCTTGATGAGGTTGCGCTCGGCCAGGCGCTCGACCAGCTGCAGGCGCTTGAGGCCGAGCGCGGCCTGCGAGGCGATGGAGTTGGCGAGGTCGCGCGCGTGCTCGCTCGCACGCCGGTCCTCGGCCAGCCGCGCGACCAGGAAGCCCATCACCTCGTCGCCGGCGACGAGCGGCGCGACCAGCGCGGAGCGCATGGTGGCGGCTCCCCAGAGCGTGCCGGCGAGCACGGAGGTGAGCGTGCCGCCGTTGGCCTGCGTGCGCTGCAGCTCGCCGCTCAACTCGGGCAGGGAGACGATGTCCGGGCCGTCCGGCGCGCCGGGCGAGGCCGCGCGCATGCGCAGCCGATCGCCGCTCGGCTCCAGCAGGTAGACGCGCAGCGACTCGGCGCCCAGCAGGCCGAGCGCCTGCTCGACGGCGACCGCGAGCAGGTCGTCGACGGATTCGGCCCGTGCGATGTGGCCGCCCAGCTGCGAGAGCTGCTCGAGCTCGCGCAGCGAGCGCCGCGTGCGCTCGTAGAGCCGCGCGTTCTCGATGGCGTAGGCGACCAGCGAGGCGACGTGCAGCAGGAAGGCCGCGTCCTGCGGGCTGAAGACGCGCGGGGCCTCCGCGTGCAGCGCGATCACCCCGATCACGCGCTGGCCCTTGGCGATCAGCGGCACCGAGACGAGCGACTGGTACTTCTCCTCCTCGAGCTCGGGGAAGTACTTGATGCGCGGGTCGGCGAGCGCCTTCTCCGGGATGAAGACCGGCTGGCCGTTCTGCAGCACCCAGCCCGCGATGCCCTCGCCCGCCGCCATGGAGACGCGGCCGCTGAGGTGCGCGTAGCGCTCGGAGGCCGCGCGCAGCACGATCCGCCGGCCGCGGTCCTCGCTCAGGAAGATGTACGTCGCGTGGGCGACGATCGCGTCGTTGACGAGCCGCACGATCGCACCCAGCACCTGCTCGAGATCCAGCGTCGAGTTGACGGTGTGGATGATCTCGTAGAGGACCCGGAGCTCATGCTCCTGCGCCGCACTCGAGCCGTCGGCCGCGGGTACGGCTGTGCCCAGCGCAGCCATGAGTGGAGCGTAGCGCGCGGTTGCGGCCCGGAGTACGTGCAACCTGCACATCATCCGCCGGATCGCGGTGGGTGTATCGTCTCATCCTCGCGCGGGGTGTGCACTTCGGCCACATCCGGCGAGTACGGTGGTGATCCGCGTGGTGCGCGTGGAGCGCGGGACGAGCGAGATCAGGAGGACGTTGGTGGCGACCGACCTCGAGCGGTTCGTGAGTGCCCCCGGGCGCGAGGACGAAATCAAGAAGGTGCGAGAGCAGATCGACGCCTCGGGCGTCACGTACATCTACTACCAGTTCATCTCGGTCACGGGCCGGATCATGGGCAAGGGCGTGCCCGCGGCCCATTGGGAGTCGATGGCGCGCAAGGGTTTCCAGCTCGTCTACGGCGCGACCGCCAACCTCTTCGTCGACCGGCACGGCGAGTACATCGGCTACGGCCCCGAGGCCGCCGAGCTCGTCGGTCTGCCGGAGCCCGACACGTTCCGCGTGCTGCCCTGGGACACCAAGGTCGCGCGCGTCTGGTGCACCTGCTTCCGCGGCCGCGAGGATCTCGAGGACGGCGGCTCCTACCTGACGGCGGACTGCCGCAACAACCTCAAGCTGATCCAGGCCGCGTTCACGGAGAAGACCGGCATGCACCTGCGCGCCGGCCTCGAGCCCGAGATGATCTGGCTGAAGGCCAACGCGGACGGCTCGCCGACCTTCGAGGGCATGTCGAAGCCCTACTGCTACCACATCGACCAGTTCAGCCAGTTCCAGCCGATCATCCACAAGGTCATCGAGTACGCGAACGCGATGGGCCTGGACATGATCCAGGGCGATCACGAGGACGCACCGGGCCAGCTCGAGCTGAACTTCAACTTCGACATCGCCGAGCGGACCGCCGACAACCTCTCCACCTATCGGCAGGTGTGCAAGCAGGTCGGGCGCGAGATGCAGGCCTTCCCGTGCTTCATGCCCAAGCCGTTCATGGGCGTGTCGGCCAACGGCTGCCACCACAACATCTCCCTCTGGGAAGGCGACGAGAACAAGTTCATGCCGGCGCCCGACGAGGATCAGCGCTTGCCGGGCCAGATCGGCAAGTGGGCGATCGGCGGCATCCTCGAGCACCTCGGCGCCCTCACGGCGATCAGCGCCTCGACGGTCAACTCGTACCGCCGGCTGTGGGACACCGGCTTCTGGGCGCCGGTCTTCGCCGACTGGGGCTTCCAGAACCGCACCACCGCCCTGCGCGTCTCGGCCCCCGGCCGCTTCGAGTACCGCTCGGTCGACTCCGCCGTCAACCCGTATCTCTCGCTCGCCGCGCTGATCAAGGCGATGGACGACGGCATCGACCGGCAGCTCGACCCGGGCCCGCCCGAGGAGCGCAACATCTACCAGGCGATGGAGGCCGGCAAGCAGGTCAAGAAGATCCCGATGACCTTCGGCGACGCCCTCGACGAACTCGAGGCCGACGAGGTCGTCAAGAGCGCACTGCCGGGCGAGATGTACAAGGTCTTCAAGCACTACAAACGCGACGAATGGGAGCGCTACTGCGCGACCGTGAGCGACTGGGACCGCGAGGAATACCTCGACGTCCTGCCCTAGCCCGAACGACTGAGGAGCCAGCACTTCTGTGTGCGGAATCGCAGGAATCATCTATCGGAACGGAGCCTCGTCGGTCGGCAGCGACATGACGCGCATGCTCCAGTCGATGAAGCACCGCGGACCCGACTCGACCGGCTATGCGCTGTACGGGCCGGCCGGCGCCGGCGTGCTCGTGCGCTACAAGCTGGCGGACTCCAACAGCCCGCGTGACTTCGACTACCTCGACCGCCTCGACCGCCACCAGGCCGAGGTCCAGTCGAGGATGCAGTCGCTCGGCGCGAAGGTGCTGTCGAGCCATGCCGAGACCGAGTACGCCTACCGCGTCACGCTCGAGTACGACGGCGACCTCAAGCGGCTGGTCGACTACGTCGAGGACGTGCCCGAGGCCGAGGTGCTCTCGATCGGCCACTCGCTCGAGATCGTCAAGGATCTCGGGGACGCCGAGCAGGTCGCGGCGCAGTACGAGCTGAACGACTTCGCCGGCACGCACGCCATCGGGCACGTGCGCATGGCGACGGAGTCCGACGTCGACATCTCGGGCGCGCACCCGTACTGGGCCTACCCGTTCAGCGACGTCGCCGTCGTGCACAACGGGCAGCTGACGAACTACTTCTACTGGCGCCGCCGCCTCGAGCGCAGCGGGCACCGTTTCCAGTCGGAGTGCGACTCCGAGATCATCGCGGTGTACCTGGCCGAGCAGATGGCGGAGGGAAAATCGCTCGAGGACTCGATGCGCCAGAGCCTCGAGGAACTCGACGGCGTCTTCACATACATGTGCGTGACCGCGGACGCGCTCGGCGTCTGCAAGGACGAGATGGCCGCCAAGCCCCTGGTGCTCTACGAGGGCGAGGACATGGTGGCGATGGCCTCCGAGGAGATGGCGATCCGCGCCATCATCGACCACGAGATCGAGACGTACGACCCCTATGAGTCGGAGGTGCTCGTGTGGACGCGCTAGTCGGCGAGAGGGGAATCGTCTACGACGCCCGCGGGCTCGTGGAGCCGGACGACAGCGTTCCCAACGTGTCGCTGATCAACGGGGACAAGGCCGTCTTCGACGCCAGGGACCTGAGCACGCGCAAGATCAATCTCGAACTCCGCAGCCTCGTCTACCAGCAGGGCATCACGGACGTCACGATCCAGAACCCGGGCGCCAAGCACTCGATCGGCGTGGGCATCCTGCAGCGCTGCAAGATCACGTTCGAGGGCAGCCTCGGCTACTACGCCTGCGGCCTGATCGACGGCCCCGAGATCCACATCACCGGCCGCGTCGGCTGGGCCGCCTGCGAGAACATGATGTCCGGCGTTGTCATCATCGACGGCAACGCCGGCTCGCTCACGGGCGCCGCGATCCGCGGCGGCGACCTCGTGGTCAAGGGCCGCGCCGGTGCCCGCTCGGGCATCGACCAGAAGGGCGGGCTGATCCTCACGATGGGCTCCGTCGGCTCCAACACCGGCTTCATGATGCAGCGCGGCCGCCAGATCATCTGCGGCGACGCCGGGCCCGGCCTCGGTGACTCCATGTACGACGGCATCATCTACGTCGGCGGCAAGGTCAAGTCGCTCGGCATCGACTGCGTCCCGGGCGAGTGGACGGACGCGGACAGCGAGTACATCGAGCGCAAGTTCCGCATCTACGGCCTTGGCACCCCACCGAGCTTCGACAAGTTCGTGTGCGGCAAGAAGCTCTACAACTACGACAATCTCGAGCCGTCCGAGCGCAAGCTCGTTCTCTGAGAGGGCTGGCCATGGCAGACGAGACCACCAACAGCAAGACCAACATCCTCGGGCACAGCGGCATCTTCACGCCCGACGTCATCAACGACATCCATGTGAAGTCCGAGCTCGGGCGCTATCGCATGCGCGGCTTCTCCATGTTCAAGCCGATCCCGCACTGGGATCAGCTGATGTTCATGCCCGGCACGCTCACGCGCTTCGTGATCGAGGGCTACCGCGAGAAGTGCGAGACGAAGACGATCCTGGGCGCGCGCTTCGCGAAGAAGCCGATCGAGCTCGACATCCCGGTCTACATCACCGGCATGAGCTTCGGCGCGCTCTCGATCGAGGCCAAGATGGCGCTCGCCAAGGGCGCCTCGATGGCCGGCTCGGCGACCTGCTCGGGCGAGGGCGGGATGATCCCGCCCGAGCGCGACCTCTCGACCAAGTGGTACTACCAGTGCATCCAGAGCCGGTACGGGTTCAACCCGCACCACCTGATGCTCGCGGACGCCTGCGAGTTCTTCATCGGGCAGGGCTGCAAGGTCGGCCTCGGCGGCCACCTGATGGGCCAGAAGGTGACCGAGCAGGTCGCCGAGATGCGCTCGTTGCCCGCCGGCATCGATCAGCGCTCACCCGCGCGGCATCCGGACTGGCTCGGCCCCGACGACCTCTCGCTGAAGATCCAGGAGGTCCGCGAGGCCACCAACTACGAGATTCCGATCCAGCTCAAGCTGGGCGCCGCGCGCGTCTATG
>DASRQS010000039.1:0-14395 GCA_035696365.1 Gaiellales bacterium
TGCCCTGGAGCGTGAGCGCGGATGCGTCGCCGTCGAGGTCGTCCTTGAAGGTCACGCCGTCGAGCGTCTCGGCGATCGAGCGCAGGCGCGCGACGTCGGGCGTGCGCACGCGCACCGCGTCGCCCGATGCGAGATGCACGAAGTCCTCGACCGTGGTGTCGGCGATCAGCCTCCCCCGGCCGACGACCACGAGCCAGTCGGCCATCATGCTCATCTCGCTCATCAGGTGGGAGGAGACGAAGACCGTGCGGCCCTCGGCGGCGAGGGAGCGGAGCAGAGTGCGGATCCAGTGGATGCCCTCGGGGTCGAGCCCGTTCGAGGGCTCGTCGAGGATCAGCGTCTTCGGGTCGCCGAGCAGCGCCGCGGCGATGCCGAGGCGCTGGCCCATGCCGAGCGAGAACGCGCCGACCCGCTTGCGGGCGACCTCCTGGAGCCCGACGAGTGCGATCACCTCGTCGACGCGGCTGCGCGGAATGCCATGCGTCTGGGCCAGGGCCAGGAGGTGGTTGTAGGCGGATCTGCCGGTGTGGATCGCGCTCGCCTCGAGAATCGCCCCGACCTGCCGCAAGGGAGCCCGGTGATCGCGATAGGGCTTGCCGTTGACGGTCACCGACCCGGTCGTCGGGCGGTCGAGGTCGAGGATCATCCGCATGGTCGTGGACTTCCCGGCCCCGTTCGGGCCGAGGAAGCCGGTGACCATGCCGGGACGCACGCTGAATGTGAGGTGGTCGACGGCGAGCTTGTCGCCGTAGCGTTTGGAGAGGTCGCGCACTTCGATCATCGGGGAACTCCAGTCGGGGCTGGCACGGCAGTGCCTGCGGCCAGTGTCCGGTCGCGAGGCTGATGGTCGCCTGACTGCGGACGCAGGTTGGGCGAAGGGTTGATCAGGCGACGGTCAGGCAGGGCTGCGACGATCCCCCGGTGGGCATCTCCGGCCTCGGGACGGCGGTTGCCGCTTTCCTCGCATCCGCCGTCGAGTTCGTGGAGGCGCTCACGATCGTGCTCGCGCTCGGCGTCACGCGCGGCTGGCGGTCGAGCCTGTGGGGTGCGGCGGTGGCGCTCGTGCTGCTCGCCGCCGCCGTGGCCGCGATCGGCCCGTCGATCACCCAGCACGTTCCGCGGCAATGGCTCCAGCTCGTGGTCGGCGTCCTCCTGCTGACCTTCGGCCTGCAGTGGCTGCGCAAGGCGATCCTGCGCAGCGCGGGCTATATCGCCCTGCACGACGAGGATGCGACGTTCGCCGAGGAGGCGGAGGCCGCGCGGAGCGCCGACGGCGAGCGGCGGCTCGGCCTGGACTGGTACGCCTTCACGATCGCCTTCAAGGGCGTGTTCCTGGAAGGCCTCGAGGTCGTGTTCATCGTCGTGGGCTTCAGCGCGGGCTCGGCGGGCCGTGGCCCCGCGGTCGTGGGCGCGGCCGCTGCGCTGGCGCTCGTGCTCGTCGTCGGGATCGCCGTCCACCGCCCGCTCTCCCGCGTGCCGGAGAACCTCATCAAGCACGGAGTCGGGCTGCTGCTCTCGACGTTCGGGCTGTTCTGGCTCGTCGAGGGCCTGAACGCGGTCGCGAGCCCCCGCAATCCCGTCGAGTGGCCAGGCGGCGACATCGCTCTGCCGTTCATCCTGCTCGCGTGGCTCGCCTGCTCCCAGCTGAGCATGCTGGCCCTGCGGCGAGCTCGATCCGAGGTGGCGGCGTGAAATTTCTACGGAGCTTTGCATTGTTCTGGTGGGACTTCGTGGTCGGCGACGAGTGGCGCATCGCGGTCATCGTCGCGGTGGCGACCGTCCTGGGCGCCCTGGCGGCTTGGGATCACCGGATCGACGGTCAGGTCATCGCCTGCGGCGTCGCGGCCGGCGTGATGATCGCGACGTCCGAGGTGATCGTCTCGACCGCTCGGCGCCGTGGGAGGGGTTAGGGGCCCACGGCGCCGAGGGGTCGTTAGCCGCCGGCTACGTCCCGTCGAAGGAAGACGAGGTAGGCGGCAGCCAGCGCGACCAGGGCGTAGATCGCCGAGACCCATCCGCCGCGCGTGATGGGCGCCCAGTCGATGGGCGTTCGCAGGAAGCCGTGCCAGGCGTCGAACTGTGTCGTCAGCAGGTAGGGCTTGATTCCGCCGACGCCCGGGAGGATGCCGATCAGCTGCATCAGCAGCGCGACCATGAGCGCTCCCACGACGGCGCCCGCGGAGTTGCGGGTGACGGTCGAGAGCAGCACGCCGATCGTCGTGATCGCAAACAGCGGCAACGCGTAGACGCCGAGGCTCGCGATCACCAGGAGCAGTCCGCGCCAGGCCGAGACCGTGGTGCCGGAGAGGCTGGTGATCGGATTGAAGCCCCAGGCGATGGTCGCCTCGGTGATGGAGACGACCGCCATCGCGACGAGCGCGAGCAGCGCGTACGTGATCGCCGCTCCCACTTTGGCCGCGAACAACTGCCCCCGCGTGACGCTGCGGGTGAGGATGGTCTTGAGCGTGCCGTTGCCATCCTCGGACGCGACGATGTCGCCTGCCACGAGCGAGGCGATCAGGGGGAAGAGCCAGATCGATCCGAACGTGAGCAGGACGAGTGGCGCGGCGAGGCCGGTGTCCCGCACGTACTGGCCGAACGGGACGTCGTTGGGTGCGCCGTTCTGCAGCGCGAGCGCCATCACGAAGATCGTGGGGGCGATGGTGGCGGCCGCGAGGCCGAGGTAGGTGCGCTTCTGCGCGATGAGCTTGCGCAGTTCCCAGCGGTAGACCGAGATCGTGTGCGGCATCAGGCAACCCTCTCCAGCTTGGGGAGGGGCTTGGGCGCCTCGACCGGGTCCTCGGTGAGCGCGAAGAAGCGCTCCTCGAGCGAGGCCGCATCGGGAATCAGCGCCCGCAGGGCGATGTCCGCCCGTGCGAGCTCGAGGCTGAGCTCCTCGATGGCGGCCTCGTCGCAGCGGACGCGGATGCTGCCGTCCGGCGCCACGACGAGCTCGCTCAGAGCCTCGTAGTTCTCGCAGATCTGCGCCGCCCGCACGTCGTCGGATGTGCGCAGGGTGTAGCTGCCCGCCGCCGAGGCGCGCAGCTCGTCGAGCCGGCCCTCGTAGACGATGCTCCCCGCGCGGATGATGGCCACGCGGTTGCACAGCTCCTCGACCTCGTTCATGAGGTGGCTCGAGAGCAGCACGGTGATGCCGCTGCCGGCCAGCGACCGGATCAGCGCGCGCATGTCCCGCATGCCGGCCGGATCGAGGCCGGTGGCCGGCTCGTCCAGCAGGAGCAGCCGCGGGCGGCGGATCAGCGCGCCGGCGATTCCAAGGCGCTGGCGCATTCCGTGCGAGTAGCCGCCGACCCGATCCTTCGCCCGGTCGGTGAGATCCACCGTGTCGAGGGCCTGGTTGATCTGCTCGCGCGCGTCACCGCCGTCGAGCGCGGCGACGAGCTCGAGGTTCTTGCGGCCGGAGAGGTAGGGGTAGAAGCGCGGCGCCTCGACGAATCCCGCAACGCCTTCGAGCGCGCGCACGCCGTCGATCATGGGATCCCGGCCGAACAGCCGGGCGCTGCCGCTGCTCGGCCTGATCAGGCCGAGCAGCATCCGCAGCGACGTCGTCTTGCCGGCCCCGTTGGGCCCGAGATATCCGTAGACATCGCCCTTCTCGACCGTCAGGTCGACGTGGTCGACGGCTGTGATCTCGCCGTATGTCTTGACGAGGCCACGCGCCTCCACGACCGCGGTCATGCCAGCACCGCGCGCAGCGCGGTCTCCGCGGCGCTCGGCGGCAGCGACCCGACCAGCGTGTAGCTCACGCCACCGCGCTCGACCGTGACGAGCGTTCCGAGTGCCGTGGGCAGCTCACGCCCGGTCGCACCGTCGATCGAGACGGACGGCAGGCTCGCGAGCGGGTTGTCCTTGCTCTGCGTGCCGGCGGCGCGCTCGACCACGGCGATCGCGCCGAGGCCCTTGCCGTAGGTCACGAGCGCGGACGGGTCCTTGCCGTCGCTGATGAGGCGGACCCCGGTGCGCGGGAGGCCGACGAGCGTGTCGGGTGCCTTCAGCGTGAACGGGACGGCCGCGCTGACAGCGGTCAGACCCTCCGTGACGGAGTGCCCGGGCGAGCCGGCGGTGCCGGAGCCGTTGCCTCCGAGGGAGCCCAGGTCGACGACCTTCGCGCCTGCCGGAGCCGTGATGGAGAGCGCGCTGGAGTCGACGCTGCCGAAGCTGATGTCGGTGACGTCGAGGGCGAGCACGGGCGAGCTGCTGCCGGCGGCGGAGATGGAGACGTGCAGCGGGATCCCGTTCGCGGCATCCCAGCCGACCTCTACCTGGCCGAGCAGTCCGGCGTCGTGCTTGGGCGTGACGGAGACGTTGTACATGGGCTCGCCGGCCTGCGTGGTCGGCTGAGCGCCCGAGAGCGTCGCCTGCTGTGCGAGCTTCGACAGCGCCGAGGTGATCTCGTCGATCGTCGGCACGCCATGCGTCGTGTCGGTGCCTGCAGTTGCGGTGTCGGCCTTCGTGGCGATCTGCGCCTTGTAGACCGTGTTGCTCGAGGCGTCGTAGACCGTGAGCTGTCCGTTGTCCACGCTGATCTGCGCATCGCCGGTGTCGGACTGCAGCTCGAGGCGCAAGCGGTCGCCGGAGAACCACAACCGGCCGCTCGCACCGGTCAGCAGCGGCGAGCCGATGGGCAGGGCACCGGTCGAGATCAGGTTGTTCGTGAAGTGGACGCGCGCGGTGATCGCGGTCGGCTTGGGAGCCGCCAGCGAATCATGGATCGCGGCGGCGAGCGGCTTGTCGGGCGGCGGAGTGCCTCCGCCGCTCGCGGCCATCGCGCCAACCACGCCGCCGGCGACGATCGCAACGGAGACTGCAGCGCCGGCAATGAGCCGGCGTGTCGAAGTGGTGCGGAGGATGTTCAAGTGACGAGCTCCTTTCAAGCGTCGTAGACCGATGTCTAGCCCCGGCGCTTGAGAGGTCTCTGAGAGAACCGAAGCCAGACCCCAAGTGTCCCGCAGCCTGATCAGGGGACATCAAGGGCCAGACCCCAAGTGTCCCGCTGCCTGATCAGGCGATGCTCGGCAGGTCGAGCGTGAACGTGGCGCCGGCCACCGAGACGCTGCCCCCGTGGCGCTCGGCCGTCGCTCGCACGATCGCGAGGCCGAGCCCCGACCCCGCTGGGGCGTCCGCCACGGGTGCGCGCCAGAAGCGCTCGAACGCGTGCTCTGCCTGCTCCGGGTTCAGGCCTGGGCCGCCGTCGGTGACGGTGAGGAGTGCCCGGCCGCCGGTCTCGCGCAGCTCGACGCGCACGATCCCTCCCGCCGGACCGTGCACGATCGCGTTCTCGACCAGGTTCCCGATCGCCCGGGCGAGCGCGTCCGCATCCCCGCGCACCGTGACCGGCGCGGGAGCGTCGACCTCGACCCTGTCGGTCGCGCTCGCGAGCGCGAGCTGGTCGAGTCGGACAGGCTGGGCCGACGACGGGCCGGCCGCATCCTCGCGCGCCAGGGCGAGCAGGTCGTCGAGCAGGCGCGAGAGACGCCGGGCGTCCGCCTCGAGATCGCTCAGCACCTCGGCATCGGCCCCGTGCTGCGCGATGTACGCGGCATTGCCGCGCAGCGCCGTCAGCGGCGTGCGCAGCTCATGCGATGCGTCGGCCACGAAGCGGCGCTCGCTCTCGCGCGCCCGCTCGAGCGAGGCGAGCATGGCGTTGAGCGTGTCCGACAGCGCGCCGACCTCGTCACCCGCGCCGGCGGGAGGCAGCCGCCTCGCGGGATCGCCGGTCTCCCCGATCTCGCGCGCCGCGGCCGAGAGGTCGGTCAGCGGCCGCAGGGCGCGGCGGGTGAGCAGGAGCGCGATCCCGATGGCGAGCAGCGCAGCTCCGATGGCAGCGATGAGCACGAGCATGCGGATGTGGTGTGCGGTCTGCTGGTCCGCCTTGGTGCTGGTCGCGACGAGCACGGCGCCGCCTGCGGCCGGGCCGGATCCGATCGCTGCGAGCGGCGCCCGGTAGACGCGCAAGGAGTCGCCGCCGCTCGTCGTGTTCGAGTAGCGGGCGCGGCCGCTCTTGATGACATCGGCGATCTGCGTGGGCGTCGCGAGCGTCGCCCCGCCAAGCGACGCCGAGCGCGCCACGATGCGCCCGCGGCGGTCGACGACCTCGATCTGCAGTCGCCGGCTCCCGACGCGGCCCTCGAGCGCACCCGGGGCCGTGAGCAGCGCCGGCGCAGACGCGCTGAGCTGGGCGACCTGCGTGGCGCCCGCGCGCAGGGCGGCGTCGCGGGAAGTGGATTCCTCACGCTCCGAGAGCGCGATGACCGCCACGCCCAGCAGGATGGTCGCGAGCGCGATCGCGGCGCCCGCCGCGAGCGCGACGCGCAGCCGCAGGCTCCTGGCTCTCATGGATCGAGCACGAAGCCCACGCCGCGCACGGTGCGGATGAGCGGCGGGTCGCCGAGCTTGCGGCGAAGGTACGCGACATAGCGGTCGACCGTGTTCGACGTGACGCCGCCCTCGCTCCAGACCTGCTGGAGCGCGAGCTCGCGCGACACCACGCTGCGCGCGTTGCGCAGCAACAGCTCGAGCAGGTCGGCCTCTCGCGGCGTGAGGTCGAGGTCGCGCCCGCGGCGCGAGGCGGAGCGCTCCTGCAGGTCGAGCGTGACGTCGCCTGCGCTCAGGAAGTCGCCCGCTGCGCGGCCGCGGCGCAGCAGTGCTCGCACCCGCGCGAGCAGCTCGTCGGTCGCGAACGGCTTCACGAGGTAGTCGTCGGCGCCTGCGTCCAGCCCGGCAACGCGATCGGCGACGCCGTCGCGCGCGGTGAGCATCAGCACGGGCAGCGCATCGCCCTTGCCGCGCAGGCGCTTCGTCACACCGAGCCCGTCCATGCCCGGCATCGTGATGTCGAGCAGGATCAGATCCGGCGCCGAGCGCTCGATCTCGACGAGCGCGCTCCCCCCGTCGGCCGCCACGCTGACGCCGTAGCCCTCCGCCTCGAGCGTGCGCGCGAGCATTCGGCGCACGCCGGCATCGTCGTCCACGATCAGCACTCGCGAGGTCTGGCGCACGTGACGGAGTCTGCCTCAGGTGTGGCGCGAGCCGTGCGGCCGAGCCGGTGGCGAGAGTCTCGTGGACGCGCGCAGGAGCGGCCAGGCGGTGAGCTTGAGCGAGCGAGCGGCCAGCGGCAGCATGCGCGCATGCAGCGTGCTCTGGCTGAGGCCGTATTCGGCCTGGAGCCGCGGCGGCAGGTGCGCGCGGGTCGCCATGCGATGGGCCGGCACGATGAAGCGCATCGGCGCGGGCAGCGGCGCGGCGAGGATGACCTCGGCGATGTCCCTGGCCGGCGGCGTGACCTCAATGGTCGGCCCGGCGATCTGGGCGCTGAAGTACTCCCTGAACTCGCCGAGCGTCCCCGGGATGACCGAGGCCGGCGTGCCAAAGATCTGTGCGACGACATTCATCTCCTGGTAGTAGCGCTCCTGCTCCTCGGGCGAGAGCGCGTGCTCGTAGCGCTGGTAGGACGAGAGGGAGACGTCGACGAGCGTCGCGTGCACCCACAGCATGAGTTCGGGGTCGTCGCCTGCGTACGGCGTGCCCGCGGGGAAGCGGCCGAGCTGCATCGTCGTGTGCCCGCGCACGTGCCGGTGAGCCGCCTGCACGCGCTCGCCGGTCGCCTCCGCCTCGGACTTGCTCCCGTAGGTGATCAGGTAGAGCGCCCGCAGCGTTCCCATCAGCCGCGTCCACAGATCGCGCCGGTAGTCGGAGTGGGCCGCGACGCCGGCGGCCACGAGCGGATGGGCGACCTGCAGAAGGACAGCCGCGCCTCCGCCGAGAAACGGCGCCACCGGCGAGTTGCCGACGCGCCGGATCACGCTCTCGGGAGCGAAGTAGCCGTCGCGAGCAGCCATCCGTTGCGCATGGGTGAGGGGGCGCGGGCGCGCCATCACGACCTCCTTGGAAGCAACAGGATGCACGCTTCCGTGTGGAAGCACCCGAGATGCTTCCGGAACGCAACACTTCCGTCTGCCCAGGCTGGGCAGTGCGACGAGTCGGGACGCTGCATACATCGGTGCCAGGCACCGCTTCAGGCGCCCCAGGATCCGACATGTGTCGTATTGCGCCGGCGGCTCCGGCTCGGCATCGTCACTGCAGGGAAGGGAGCCGGGGGTGACGCCCGTGCCCGAATTCGCGGGCTCGCCTGCCGGTCGGTAACGCTCGGCCTCGAGGAGGGGCGATGACGACACTGAATGGCAATGCCCGAGCCGGCAAGGCTCGGAGGACGGCGTTCGCGCTCGCAGCGGCGGCGGTCACTGCGACGCTCGCGGTCGCATTCTCTCCCACCCCGGCGCTCGCTCATCAGCGAGGCGCCGACGTGACCTTCACGAAGTGGGTGGTGACTCCCCCGGCCAGCTCGTCGACGCTCGCCGGAGTGCAAATGACCGGCGTGGTCGGGGGCGATGTCGGGCGCGGGCGCTATGCGGGTGAGGTGCTCGACGACGACACCGCATCGATGCCCGGCTTCTGGCTGGCCCGCGCTCGCTACGAGTTCCACGGCCACAGGCACTTCTTCAGCGCGGACCTGTACATCACGGAGGACGACAGGACGCCGACGTCGATCACGGCCACGATCCAGGGCGTCGTCACAGACGGCTGGCTGAAAGGTGCGCGCGTGACCGGGGAGTACGCGCGGTTCGACACCTGCCCCATCCCGACGCCGGGCAACGTGTTCGGCACTGTCTGCTTCAAGGGCGCGCTGCACCTGTGGCGCGGCCACAGGAACTCGTAAGACCGATGGGGATCCGGCGATCCGCGTCGCCCACCTTCCGGCGACGCGGATCTCCGGCTCAGGCCGCCGCCGTCGGGACACCCGATGCGGACGCGAGCGGCTCGGGCGTGTGCGCGCCGCCGGGAGCGGCGCGCTCGCCCGTCGCGCGCGGCACGATCGCGACGGCCACTCCGATGGCCGCGGCAACGAGTGCGGCGGCGATCCAGAACGCGAGGTGATAGCCGCCCGTGAGTGCGCTTGCCGAGGGCACGCCGCGGTGTGCCAGCGTCTCGGTGTGCGAGCTCGAGAGCGTCGCCAGCACGGCCAGCGCGAGTGCGCCGCCGACCTGCGCCGTCGTGTTGACGAGCCCCGACGCGAGCCCTGCGTCGCTCGGGGTCGCGCCCGACATCGCGAGGTTCATGAGCGCCGGGAAGCAGATCCCGGCCCCTGCGCCGAGCAGCAGCATGACCGGCAGCAGGTCCGTCGCGAAGGCCGCGTCGACCGGCGCCTGGGCGAAGAGCACGAGGCCGGCGGCGATCGGCACGAGACCGTAGATCACCGTGCGGCGCGCGCCGAAGCGCATCGCGAGCCGGTCCGTGTAGCGCAGCGAGAGGATCCCCATCACGAGCGTGACGGGCAGGAACGAGAGCCCGATCTGCAGCGCGTCGTAGCCGAGCACGCGCTGGAGGTAGAGCGAGCCGAGGAAGAACGTCCCGAACATCCCGGCCGCGCCGAGCGCCTGCGTCAGGTTCGCGCCCACGATCGTGCGCGAGCGGAAGATCCGAAGCGGGATCAGCGGCGAGCGCGCGGTCGCCTCACGCACGACGAAGGCGGCCAGCAGGAGCAGCGAGGTCGCGCCGCAGGCGAGCGTCGCGCGAGCGCCCCAACCGTCCTCGGCTGCCGGCTTGACGATCGTGTAGACCGCCAGCATCAGCGCGCCGGTGATCAGCACTGCACCGGGGAGGTCGGCGCCGTTGCGCAGGCCGGGGCCGGTATCGCGCTCGAGCAGGCGCGCGGCCAGCAGCGCCGTGGCGATCCCGATCGGGCCGTTGACGAAGAAGATCCAGTGCCAGTCCAGCACCTGGGTGATCGCTCCGCCGACCAGCAGGCCGATCGAGCCGCCGGAGCTGGCCACGAACGCGTAGACGCCGATCGCCTTCGCCTGGTCGCGCGGCTCCGGGAAGAGCGTGACGATCATCCCGAGGATCACGGCCGACGTCATCGCGCCCCCGGCGCCCTGGACGAAGCGGGCTGCGACCAGCACGCCCTGGTTCGGCGCCAGGCCGCACAGCAGCGACGCGCCGGTGAACACGCCGAGGCCGGCGAGGAAGATCCGGCGCCTCGAGATCAGATCGCCGAGCCGGCCGGCGAGCAGGAGCAGCCCGCCGAACGCGATCAGGTAGGCGTTGACGACCCAGGCGAGACTCGAGCCCGAGAAGCCAAGGTCGTCCTGGATCGATGGCAGCGCAACGTTCACGATCGTCATGTCGAGGACGATCATCAGCATCCCGGCGCAGAGCACCAGAAGCGCGGCCCAGCGGTTGCTCTGGGACGGGCGGGTGCGGGAGGCGGCCGTCACGTTTCTCTCCTTGTCGTCGAGTGGGAGTCGCTCCGGGCGACCCTTCGACGACTGGTCGGAGCAGCCGGCGCGTTCTCGACATGGATCCGGGAGGAGCAGAAAAGTCGGCTAGGAAGCGCCCTGCGGCGGCGGTTGCCCGTCCGCGAGCGCGGCGGCCCGCGCTTCCAGGTAGCGCCGCTCGGGCAGGCTGGTGGTGCGGCGCGCGGCCTCGCGGAAGGCCCCGCGCGCGGCGGCGCGCTCACCGGCCAATTCGAGCAGGTGGGCGCGCACCGCGACGAGGCGGTGGTGGTCGACGACGCGCGCGTCGGCATCCAAGGTCGCGAGCAGCTCGAGCCCGGCTTCCGGCCCGTCGACCATCGCGAGCGCGACGGCACGGTTGAGCGTGACCATCGGGTTGGGCGCAACCTGCTCCAGCAGCAGGTAGAGCGCCAGGATCTGGGGCCAATCGGTGTCTTCGGCGCTCGCGGCCTCGGCATGCACGGCAGCGATCGCCGCCTGCAGCTGGTACGGCCCGGTCGGCCCGCGGGGGAGGACGGCGGTCAGAAGCGCGACGCCCTCCGCGATCGCGGAGCGGTCCCATTTGCCGCGATCCTGGTCGGACAGCGGGACGAGCCCGCCGTCGGGCGTCGTGCGCGTCTCACGGCGGGCGTCGGTGAGCAACATCAGCGCGAGCAACGCTGTCACCTCGCCGTCGCCGGGCAGCAGTCGATGCACCATACGTACGAGCCGGATCGCCTCGGAGGTCAGCTCGCCGCGCCTCAGATCCGCGCCCGAGCTGGCCGTGTACCCCTCGTTGAAGATCAGGTAGAGCACGTGCAATACGGCGTGCAAGCGCTCGCCGCGCTCGGGCTCGACCGGCATGCGGAACTCGCCGCCGGCGGCCTTGATGAGCTGCTTCGCCCGGCTGATGCGCTGGGCCATCGTGGCCTCCGGCACCAGGAACGCGCTCGCGATCTGCTGCGTGGTCAGGCCACCGACCGCCCGTAGCGTGAGGGCGATCTGCGACGGCGCCGTGAGCGCCGGGTGGCAGCACAGGAAGAGGAGCGCGAGCGTGTCGTCGCGATCCTGTGGCGCCGGCTCGCCGGGTGGTGCGGCCTCCGGTGTGCTCGCCGGCTCGAGCGTCACGGCTGTCTCCTCGCGCCGCCGCCGCGCGTGCTCGCTTCGCCACTGATCGACCAGGCGGCGCGAGGAGACCGCGACCAGCCAGCCGTGCGGATTCTCGGGCACGCCCTGCACGGGCCATTGCGCAGCGGCGTCGATCAGCGACTCCTGGACAGCGTCCTCGCACGCCTCGAACTGGCCGTGCCGGCGCACGAGCGCGCCGAGGACCTGCGGCGCGAGCTGCTGCAGCAGGTCCTCGACGTGCGCTTCCGTGCTCACATCTCTGCGCCGGACTCGTGCATGAGTGGCCGCACCTCGATGCCGCCGGCGGCGGTCGTGGGCCAGCGGCCGGCGATGTCGAGCGCGCGGTCGAGGTCGCAGTCGACGATCAGGTAGCCGCCGAAGTGCTCCTTGGCCTCGATGAACGGGCCGTCGGTGATCGTCGGAGCGCCGTCGCCCGCGCGCACGCTCTTGGCGTTCGAGGGCTCGGCCAGAGCGGCGGTGCCGACGAGTTCCCCGGATTCGGTGAGCTCCTGCATCATCGCGTCGACGCGTGCCATCAGGTCCTTGCCCTCCTCGCCGGAGAAGAACTCGCGCGTGCCGGGGCTCTCGTAGATCAGCAGCATGTACTTCACGGTGTCGCTCCTTGTCGTTCGGCGCCCCCGTCGGGCGGCCGTTCAGAGGGTGGTCGGAGCAGGAGATCGTTTCTCGACATCGGCGAGGCGCAGAGGCGACAGGCGTTCACGGCACGGCGCCGGCGGCGGTCACGCGGGAACCGCTGCGGGCGGGCTCCACCGGATTCGGATAGCGCATCCCGATCACGCAACGGCGTCCGGGGGCGCCGCGTCGAAGTCCACCCGCGGAAGCTACCAAGAGGAGTCGCGGCGAGCTGAATCAGCTGACGGGACGACGGGCGCGCGCAGGGGGGCGGGTCGCGTCTGCCCGTGCTCGGTCGCATCGTTCCGGGCGAGCCGTCTCGCCATGGCGCCCATGCGCCGATCGCCGTGAATTGCCGCCTTCGATGCAACGCTTCGTTCCCGCCGGGCCCGGCGGGAACGATCTCGACCAGCGGTCTGCCGCGGCTCCACGGGATCATGGGGGAGCCGCCAAGACTCCACGGAGTGAGCACTCGTCCCGGTCGAGCACCTCTATGAAGAGCGCCCCGGCATCGGCCACTGGGAGTGGTCCCCGCCAGGCGCGCAACTTACCCATCGCGTGCGGTTGCGTCAAGTGCAAACCGGCGCAGTGTGGCAGTCGCTCGTTCGCTGGGCTTGTCCCGAAGAGGCCATAGGCAGGCAGGTCGTGGCGTTCATGAGCGGCCTCGACGTCGATCGCGACGTCGCTTGCGAGGTGTTCACGCTCGAGCTGCAGTAGCAGCCGGCTCGGGAAGCGGCTGGCGGTCTTGGACGTCCGGCGTCGGGCTGCCGACACCGCCGCGCACCTCTGCGAGCCTGACCGCCGTTCCCATGGGACACGACCGGGGAGGCATGCCCAGGTGGCCCTGCAGCCAAAACGGCTCTCGGGTTTCACCGGGCTGCGGATGCGGTACAGCGGCCTATCGTTCCAGGCCTGCGCCCCTTCGGGAACAGCCGCTGCACCTGAGGAGCACGATGGAAGTCTGGCCTGGGAGTCCGTATCCACTCGGCGCGTCGTACGACGGCGCCGGCACCAATTTCGCGCTGTTCTCGGAAGTCGCCGCGGCGGTGGAGTTGTGCCTGTTCGACGACGAGGGCGCCGAGGCGCGCATTCCGATGGTGGAGAAGGACGCCCTGATCTGGCATGCCTATCTCCCGAGAATCGAGCCCGGGCAGCGCTACGGCTACCGCGTGCAAGGGCCGTACGACCCAGCCAGCGGCAACCGCTGCGACGCGAGCAAGCTCCTGCTCGATCCGTACGCGAAGGCCGTCGAGGGTGCGATCGACTGGGCGCCCGCCTGCTTCTCCTACCAACTCGGCTCTCCCGGGGTGCGCAACACGGAGGACTCCGCGCCACATGTGGCAAAGGCGGTCGTGACGAACCCGTTCTTCGACTGGCAGGAGGATCGCGCCCCGCGCCGCTCCTACCACGAGACGGTGATCTACGAGGCCCACGTCAAGGGTCTGACGAAGCTGCATCCCGGCACCCCGGAGGAGATCCGCGGGAGTTACGCCGCGGTCGGCCATCCGGCGATGGTCGAGCACCTGACCGCGCTCGGTGTCACGGCCATCGAGTTGATGCCAGTGCACCAATTCGTGCAGGACTCCACCCTGATCGACAAGGGCCTCTCGAACTACTGGGGCTACAACACGATCGGCTTCTTCGCCCCGCACAACGCCTACAGCGCCTCGGGACAGCGGGGCCAGCAGGTGCTCGAGTTCAAGGCGATGGTGCGCGACCTCCACCGCGCCGGCATCGAGGTAATCCTCGACGTCGTCTACAACCACACCGCCGAGGGCAATCACCTCGGTCCGACCCTCGCGTTCCGCGGGATCGACAACGCCAATTACTATCGCCTGAGCGACGAGAACAAGGCCTTCTACTACGACACGACGGGCACCGGGAACACGCCGCTCATGCGCAGCCCACACGTGCTGCAACTGATCATGGACTCGCTCCGGTACTGGGTCGAGGAGATGCACGTCGACGGCTTCCGCTTCGATCTCGCTGCGAGTCTCGCGCGGCAATTCCACGAGGTCGACCGGTTGAGCGCCTTCTTCGATCTCGTGCAGCAGGATCCGGTCATCTCGCAGGTGAAGCTGATCGCCGAGCCGTGGGACGTCGGTCCCGGTGGCTACCAGGTAGGCAACTTCCCGGTCCTCTGGAGCGAGTGGAACGGCATCTACCGTGACTCGATGCGCGACTTCTGGCGCGGCGAGGCGCCGCTCCGCACGTTCGCCACGCGCTTCACCGGCTCGAGCGACCTCTACCAGGAGGACGGACGCTCGCCGTTCGCGTCGATCAATTTCATCACCGCACACGACGGCTTCACGCTGCGAGACCTTACGTCATACAACGAGAAG
>DASRQS010000040.1:0-8653 GCA_035696365.1 Gaiellales bacterium
TAGCCCGCGGCGCTCAGCGCGTCGGCGAAGATCCCCGAACCGGAGCCGAGATCGACGACCGTGCCCGTGTCCAACCCCGCGTCGTGGAGCTCGGTCAACACGAGTCGCGCGGCGTCGCGTGCGAGGTCCCCGAACCGTGCGTGATGGATCGCCGCCTGGTCGCGACCGTAAAACATGGGCTCCATGTTGCCGCAGCCGGACGCAAGCCCGGCGGCGCCGGGTGCGGACGGTATCCTGGCAAGTTCCAGGGGTGACGCAGGGAGACGACAGCGACGCGACCGGATGGGAGCGGAGCGTGGAGTCGACCCATTGATCTCAGTCCGGAGGGACCGTGGAAGTCGAGATCGGGATCGGCAAGTCAGGACGCCGGGCATACGGGTTCGACGACATCGCGATCGTGCCCAGCCGGCGCACGCGCGACGCCGAGGATGTCGACATCGGCTGGAAGCTCGGGCCCTACCTGCTCGAACTCCCGCTCCTCGCCTCGGCGATGGACGGCGTGGTCTCGCCGACGATCGCCATCCAGCTCGGCAAGCTGGGCGGCCTCGCGGTACTCAACCTCGAGGGCATCTGGACGCGCTACTCCGATGCCGACAAACAGCTCGAGCGCATCGCCAAGTCGACGCCGGGCGAGGCCACCAAGCTCATGCAGCAGCTGTACGCCGAGCCGGTCAAGCCCGAGCTCGTGGCGCAGCGCATCCAGGAGATCAAGGCCGCGGGCGTGCTCGCCGCCGCGTCGCTGACGCCGCAGCGGGTGCGCGAGTACCACGGGACCGCGCTCGAGGCGGGGCTCGACATCCTGGTCATCCAGGGGACGGTCGTCTCCGCCGAGCACGTCTCCTCCGTGGTGGAGCCGCTCAACCTCAAGGAGTTCATCGCGAGCCAGCCGATCCCGACCATCGTCGGCGGCTGCGCCAGCTACCAGACGGCCCTGCACCTGATGCGCACTGGCGCCGCCGGCGTGCTCGTCGGCGTCGGGCCCGGCGCGGCCTGCACCACGCGCGGCGTGCTTGGCGTGGGCGTCCCGCAGGCCACGGCGATCGCCGATGCCGCGGCCGCCCGCATCCAGCACTTGCTCGAGACGGGCCAGTACTGCAACGTCATCGCCGACGGCGGCATGCGCACCGGCGGCGACATCGCCAAGGCCATCGCCTGCGGCGCCGATGCCGTCATGATCGGCTCGCCGCTGGCCAAGGCCAAGGAGGCGCCCGGCCGCGGCTACCACTGGGGCATGGCCACGTTCCACGCCTCCCTGCCGCGCGGTACGCGGGTCAAGACCGACCAGATCGGGACGCTCGAGCAGATCGTGCTCGGCCCCGCGTTCGACAACGACGGCACGACCAACCTCATGGGCGCGCTGCGCACGTCGATGGCGACCACCGGCTACGAGACGATCCACGACTTCCAGAAGGCCGAGATCATGTTCGCGCCGGCGCTCCAGACCGAGGGCAAGAAGCTGCAGCGCGAGCAGGGCGTCGGGATGTCGGGGTGAGCGCGCAGTCGGAGGCGCGTGTCGGGCTCGACGACCGCCCGGTGCTCGTGCTCGACTTCGGCGCCCAGTACGCCCAGCTGATCGCACGGCGCGTGCGCGAGTGCCGCGTGCGCTCCGAGCTCGTCCCGCACGACATCACGCCCGGGGAAGTGCTCGCGAAGAACCCCTACGGGCTCATCCTGTCCGGCGGCCCGGCCTCGATCTACGCCGAGGGCGCGCCGCGGCTCGATCCGCGGCTGCTCGAGCTCGGGGTCCCGGTGCTGGGCATCTGCTACGGCATGCAGGCCATGGCGCAGGCGCTCGGCGGCGACGTCGCGCACACCGGCGGCGCCGAGTTCGGCAAGACCGGGCTCGACGTCCGCGGCGGCGTGCTGCTGCACGACGTGAGCGATGTCGACTCGTGCTGGATGAGCCACAACGACGCGGTCGTGCGCGCGCCCGACGGCTTCGGCGTGACGGCCTCGACGCCGTCCACGCCCGTGGCGGCGATGGAGGACCCCGAGCGGGGCCTCTACGCCGTGCAGTTCCACCCAGAGGTGCAACACACGCCGCGCGGCACCGAGATGCTGAAGAACTTCCTCTCGCGGGCCTGCCACGCGCCCGCGACCTGGACAGCCCTGGCCGTGATCGACGAGCAGGTCGAGCTGATCCGCGCCCAGGTGGGCGATGCCGGAGTGATCTGCGGCCTCTCGGGCGGCGTCGACTCGGCCGTAGCGGCGCTGCTCGTCCACCGCGCCGTGGGCGAGCAGCTCACCTGCGTGTTCGTCGACCACGGCCTGCTGCGCGCGGGCGAGGCCGAGCAGGTCGTCGAGACGTTCGGCGACCACTTCCAGGTGCCGCTCGTGCACGTCGAGGCCTCCGAGCGCTTCCTCGCGCAGCTGGCCGGGGTGACCGACCCCGAGACCAAGCGCATGCGCATCGGCGAGACCTTCATCCGCGTGTTCGAGGAGGAGTCGCTCAAGCTGCACGACGCGCGCTTCCTCGTGCAGGGCACGCTCTACTCCGACGTGATCGAGTCAGGCTCGAAGACGGCGGCCAAGATCAAGTCGCACCACAACGTCGGCGGCCTGCCCGAGGACATGGATCTCGAGTTGTGCGAGCCGCTGCGCTGGCTGTTCAAGGACGAGGTGCGGCGCGTGGGCGAGGAGCTCGGGCTGCCGGACGAGATGGTCTGGCGACAGCCCTTCCCCGGACCCGGGCTCGCCATCCGCATCATCGGCGAGGTGACCTCCGAGCGCCTCGAGATCCTGCGCCACGCAGATGCCGTGATCCGCGAGGAGATCCGCCGCGCGGGCCTCGAGCGCGAGATCTGGCAGTCCTTCGCGGTGCTGCCCGCGATCAAGTCGGTCGGCGTGATGGGCGACGCGCGCACGTACGAGTACCCGATCATCATGCGCGCCGTCACGAGCGAGGACGCGATGACGGCCGACTGGGCAAGGCTTCCGTACGACCTGCTCGAGCGCATCTCGAGCAGGGTCATCAACGAGGTCTCGGGGGTGAACCGCGTGGCGCTCGACATCTCCTCGAAGCCGCCCGGGACGATCGAGTGGGAGTGATCGCGTACGACGATTTCAGCGTGCTCACGTTCGACTGCTACGGCACGCTGATCGACTGGGAGTCCGGCCTCGTGGCGGCGACGCGAGCGCATCTCGCCGACGCCGTCGCGTCGCTCTCCGACGAGGATCTGATCGCGGCCTTCGCCGCCGTCGAGCACGAGGCCGAGGTGCCGTACAAGACCTACCGCGAGGTGCTCGCGCTCTCGCTGCGGGGCATGGGGGAGCGGCTGGGCTTCGAGGTGAACGACGCCCAGGCGGCCGGATTCGGCTCGTCGGTCGGCCAGTGGCCCGCCTTTCCGGACTCCGGCGAGGCGCTGCGCCGCCTGCAGGAGCGCTTCAAGCTGGCCGTGATCACGAACTGCGACGACGACCTCTTCGCGCAGTCCGAGCGGCGTCTCGGCGTGGCCTTCGACTACGTCATCACCGCGCAGCAGGCCGGGAGCTACAAGCCCGACGACGCCGGCTTCCTGCTGGCATTCGAGCGCATCGACGAGCCGCGCGAGCGCGTCTTGCACGTCGCGCAGAGTCTCTTCCACGACCACGTGCCCGCCAAGGCGCTGGGCATGACGTCGGTCTGGATCGACCGCAGAGCCGGTCGCGGAGGCGGCGCCTCGATCGACGTGGACGCGCATCCCGATGCGACCTTCCCGAGCATGGCCGCGTTCGCCGACGACGCCGTTCCGGCGTAGACGCGCTATTCGCCCCGCAGCGACGCGCCCATGCGGGCCAGCTCCTCGGGAGCGGCGCGCCCGGGTGTCCACGGTTGCAGCACGCCGTCGCCGTCGAAGCGCGGGATCACGTGCACGTGGTAGTGGAAGACGGTTTGCCCGGCCGCGGGGCCGTTGGCCTGCAGGATCGTGACGCCGTCGCTGCCCAGGGCCCCGCTGACACGCCCGGCCATCAGCTGCGCGGTCTGCGCGACCGCCGCGACGTCGTCCGGATCGGCGCCGTGGATGTCGTCGGCGTGCGCGCGCGGGATCACGAGCAGGTGCCCGTCGCAGGCCGGGAAGATGTCGAGGAAGGCGATCGTGCGCTCGTCCTCGTGGACGCGCTCGGCGGGCATCGTCCCCGCCGCGATGCCGCAGAAGATGCAGTCGCTCACAGCCCGGAAGGATACGGCTGCGCCGCGGGTGCCGACGAGAACGTGCGGATGGCGATGGCGAGCGGGACGATCAGCGAGGCCGCCAGCGCGCAGGCCACGAACGCACGCGACGGGGAATCGTTGTAGAGCGGCAGGAAGACGTACGGCGAGAGCGCGCTGCCGGCGAAGCGGAACGCGCCGAACACGCTCGTCGCCCCGCCGCGGTTCTCGGGCACGGCTTCCAGCGCCAGCGTGTTCAGGCCGGTCCAGAGCAGCACGGAGCCGGCTCCGGCCAGCATCCAGAGAGCCGCAAGTTGCCAGGCCGAAGTGCTGAAACCGAGCGGGGCCACACAGGCCGCAGAGAAGACGGCGCCGATGATGACCGACGGAACGCGCCCGATCCGCTGAACGGCGGCGCCGAGTGGCCGCCCCAGCACGAATCCCGCGGCGCCGAAGCAGGCCAGGACGACCCCGCGCTCGAGGGGGCCCAGCCCCATGCGGTCGCGGGCGTAGAACGAGACCATGTAGCCGACCCCGGCCACGGCCCCGTAGCCCAGGAACGCGGCGATGCAGAGGAATCCGAGCCGCCTCGTCGCGAGGCTGCGGATGCTGGGACGGGCGCGGCGCGCCACCGGCGCGCCCGAGGTGCGGGCCGTGAACACGGCGAGCGCGACCGCGACGACCGCGCTGACGACGAACGCGAGGCGCCAGTGCACGGTGGCCAGCAGGCCGCCGATCAGCGGCGCGAGCGAGAGCGCGCCGGTCTGCACGCTCGCGAACGTGCCCACGGCGCGCGTGAGGTGCTGCGGCGGCACGATCTCGGCCAGCGTGGCGAGCAGCAGCGGGGTCAGGAAGGCGTTCGAGGCGCCTTGCACGAAGCGCGCGGCCACGAAGATCGTGAGCGTCGGCGCGGCGGCCGCGATGAGCGAGCCGACGGCGTAGGCCATGAACCCGATGCGCACCACCCGCGTGACCCCCAGGCGCTCACCGATCGTGCCCGAGACGAGCTGCAGCGCGGCGAACGGGATGAGGTAGGCGGGGATCGACGCCGCCACGGCATCGCGCGTGGCGTGGAAACTCTGCTGCAATTCCGGCACCAGTACGCTCAGGACAGCGCCGCCGAAGGGGCCCATGAAGCCCCCGACGTAGAGCGCGATCGTGGCGTTGCGGGAGCGCACCGAGTGACTACGATACGGGCCGGGTGCCGCGCCCCGCCGCGGTCGCCACGGGGCGAACCGGTTGCCTCCCCGGCGAGTTCTCGCTAGTCTGCCTGCTGGCCGGACGGGTGCCGGCCTGCCCCTGCACGTGCACGGGCCGCATCTTCGACCCCCTCTTCCTATGCCGCAACAGACGACCTATAGCGCCAAGCCCGGCGAGATCGAGCGCCGCTGGTACGTGATCGACGCCGAGGGCGAGACTCTCGGGCGTCTCTCGACGCGTATCGCCGACACGCTCCGCGGGAAGCGCAAGCCCACCTACACGCCGCACGTCGACACCGGCGATTTCGTCGTCGTCGTCAACTGCGAGCGCATTCGGGTCACGGGCAACAAGCTGCAGCAGAAGATCTACTACCGGCACTCCGGCTATCACGGCGGCCTGCGCGAGCGCACGCTCGCCCAGATGCTGGACGCCAGGCCCGAAGAGGTCATCCGGCATGCCGTCCGCGGCATGCTGCCGCGCAACAAACTCGGCCGCGCGCAGCTGCGCAAGCTCAAGCTGTACGCCGGCGGGCAGCATCCACACGAGGCGCAGCAGCCTGCGCCGCTGCCGTAGCGAACGAAGGAAAGGGACGAACCAGGTGGCAGAGACCGCGGCCTATCGCGGCACCGGCAAGCGCAAGACGTCGGTCGCACGAGTGATTCTCGAGCCGGGGACCGGCAAGATCACGGTCAACGGGCGTGAGTTCGCCGAGTACTTCCCGCGCGGGTATCTCCGCGCCGTCGTGTCGTCCCCCCTGATCGAGACCGACCAGGCCGAGCGCTTCGACGTGCGCGCGCGCCTCGGTGGCGGCGGCATCAGCGGTCAGGCCGGCGCCCTGCGCCACGGCATCGCCCGTGCGTTGTGCGAGGCCGATCCTGAGTTGCGCACCTCCCTCAAGCGAGCCGGGTTCCTGACGCGCGACGCCCGTGCGGTCGAGCGCAAGAAGGCGGGTCTCAAGAAGGCTCGGCGCCGGCCGCAGTTCTCGAAGCGCTAGCAGCGGGCATGGCTGCCCGGCTGTTCGGCACGGACGGCGTACGGGGAGTCGCCAACGGCGATGTCCTCAGTCCGGAGCTCGCGCTCGCGCTCGGGCGCGCCTCGGCGATGCACGCCCGCGAGCGAGGCGCCGGCCCGCCGGTGATCGTGGTCGGGCGCGACACGCGCCGCTCCGGGCCGATGCTCGAGGATGCGTTGTGCGCCGGCATCGCAGCAGCGGGCGGCCTGGCGCTGCGTGCCGGCGTGCTGCCGACGCCCGGTGTGGCCTGGCTCGTGCGCGAGCAGAGCGCGAGCCTCGGCGCCGTCATCTCGGCCTCGCACAACCCGTTCCCCGACAACGGCATCAAGCTGTTCGGGGCGGACGGCTTCAAGCTCGGCGACGAGGAAGAGGATCGCGTCGAGGAGCTCATGCGCGAGGAGCGGGCGCGGCCCAACGGTGCCGGGGTGGGCGATTCCCGTCCGCTCGAGGGCGCCGCGCAGCGCTACGCCTCCTGGGCGGCCGGAGGCGGGGGGACGCCGATCGAGGTGCCCTCCCTGCGCGTGCTCGTGGACTGCGCGCACGGCGCTGCCTCGACGGTCGCGCCGCTGGTCTTCGCGCAGCTCGGCATCGAGCACCTGATCACCGCCGCCGAGCCCGATGGCGTCAACATCAACGACCGCGTCGGCTCGACGCACCTCGACGCGCTCGCGCGCGGCGTGCGCGGGGGAGGCTTCGATCTCGGCATCGCGTTCGACGGCGACGCCGACCGCATGCTGGCGGTCGATGCCGGCGGGACGGTCGTGGACGGCGACCAGATCATCGCCCTGCTGGCGCGCGACCTGCAGATCGCCGGGCGCCTGCCGGGCGACAAGGTCGTCGTCACGTCCATGTCGAACCTCGGCTTCCATCGCGCGATGCGCGCGCTCGGCATCGAGACCGTCGTGACCGATGTCGGCGACCGCTACGTGCTCGCGGGCATGCTGGAGCACGGCGCCGTGCTGGGCGGCGAGCAGTCCGGGCACGTGATCGCGCTCGACCGTCAGACGACAGGCGACGGGCTGATCACCGCCGTGCTGCTGCTCGATGCCCTGGGTCGCCACCACGAGCCGCTGGCCGAGGCGGCCACGATCGTGCGGCGCTTCCCCCAGGTGCTGATCAACGTGCGCGCCGACCGCACCCGCCTCGCCGACTGCGACCCGGTCTGGGAGGCCGTCGGCCGCGAGAGCGAGCCGCTCACGGCGACGGGGTCGGGCCGCATCGTGCTGCGCTCTTCGGGTACCGAGCCGGTCGTCCGGGTGATGGTCGAGCACGAGGACGAGGGAGAATTGCATCGGATCGCGAATGCGCTAGCCTCAGAGGTAGAGCGGGAGCTCGGCATCGCCTGATTGCCGCTGTCTACGGGCGTATTCGGCCTGCGGCGCATCCACGGCCCGCGACTGAGGAGTCACCCTATGTGCGGCATCATCGGCTATACGGGCGGGCGCATCTGCAAGCCCTTTCTGATCGGCGGGCTCGAGCGCCTGGAATACCGCGGCTACGACTCGGCCGGCATCTCGCTGATCGACGGCGATGAGCTCGAGGTCGTACGCGCGGTCGGGAACCTGAGTGTGCTGAAGTCGGTGGCCGGAAGCAACGGCTCGCCCGCCACGACCGGCATCGGGCACACGCGCTGGGCCACGCACGGCCGGCCGTCCGAGGCCAACGCGCACCCGCTCGCGGGCTGCGACAAGCGCTTCTCGGTCGTGCTCAACGGCATCGTCGAGAACTACGTCGCGCTCAAGCAGCAGCTGATCGCCGACGGCCACGTCTTCAGCTCGGAGACGGACGCCGAGGTCGTGGCTCATCTGCTCGAGACCCACTACGACGGCGATCTCGCCGAGGCCGTGCGCCTCACCTTCCTCGACCTGCACGGGCACTTCGCCTTCTGCGTGGTCTCGCCGCTGCACCCGCAGATGATCGTGGGCGCGCGCCTGCAGTGCCCGATGGTGATCGGCCTGGGCGAGGGCGAGACGTTCCTGGCCTCCGACGTCGTCGCCTTCCTCGAGCACACGCGCGAGGCCAAGCTCGTCGGCGACCGCGAGCTCGTCGTGATCACGCCCGAGGGTGCGCAGTTGCTCGACCTCGACGGCCAGACGATCGAGCGCGCCGCCGAGACGGTGACGTGGGACTCCGCCGCCGCCGAGAAGGGCGGCTACGAGACGTTCATGCTCAAGGAGATCCACGAGCAGCCCGACGCGCTGCGGGAGACGATCGGCGAGCGCCTCGAGGGCGGGGAGGTCGTGCTCGACCTCGGCCTGACCGACGAGCAGCTGGTCGCCATGGAGCGCGTCACGATCACCGCCTGCGGCACC
>DASRQS010000041.1:0-8360 GCA_035696365.1 Gaiellales bacterium
ATCGAGCGCGCGAGCGCGTACGCGCGCGAGCGCATCGTCTTCGACCGGCCGATCGGCCAGAACCAGGGCGTCCAGTATCCGCTGGCGCGCGCGCACGCATCGGTCTCGGCGGCCGATCTCATGCGCCGGCGGGCGGCCGAGTTGTTCGACGCCGCCCTGCCCTGCGGGCCAGAGGCGAACATGGCGAAGCTGCTGGCATCGGAGGCGTCGTGGGAAGCGGCCAACGCGTGCCTCGACACCCACGGCGGTTTCGGCTTCGCCGAGGAGTACGACGTGGAGCGCAAGTTCCGCGAGACCCGCCTCTACATCGCGGCGCCGATCCACAACAACCTGATCCTCGGCTACCTGGGCCAGCACGTGCTGGGGATGCCGAAGTCGTACTGACCGTCATCGGCTCTATCGTGGTCTGCGTCCAGCGCAGGTCTCAGGAGGGTTGGCGATGGCGACGGAAGAGGCGGCTCTCCCGGGTCGGGTCGGCCAGGTGCAGGCCTGGCTGGACGATCGCGGCGACGAGATGGCGGCGTTGCTGGAGCGGCTCGTCGCCATCGACAGCGAGAATCCGCCGGGTCGCGGGCTCGGGCTGTGCGGGCGCGTGCTGCACGACGCGATGGCGGAGCTGGGCCTCTCGCCCGAGCTGATCGCGCTGCCGCCGGCGCGCGAGCTGGAGGAGCCCTGCATCGTGCGCGGGAGCGCCGGCGCGGGTGCACGCACGGTCTACTTCCACGGTCACTTCGATGTCGTCCCGGCGCAGTCGCGGGAGCAGTTCCGCGCGCGCAGGGCGGATGGCCGGATCACCGGCCGCGGCAGCGCGGATATGAAGGGCGGCCTCGTCAGCATGCTCTACGGCGCGGCCGCGGCGCAAGCGCTCGGGCTGCTAGGCGATGGCACGGTCGTGCTGCACCTCGTGTGCGACGAGGAGACTGGCAGCGTGACTGGCTCCGGGCACCTGCGCGAAGCGGGCATGATCGACGCACGCGCCGTCGCGATGGTCACGCCCGAGCCGACGGGCGGCGTCGTGTGGCACGCGAGCCGTGGCGCCATCACGCTGCGGGTCGAGGTCGAGGGCCGGCCGGCGCACGTCGGGCAGGCGCACCTCGGGGTCAACGCGTTCGAGCAGATGGTCACCATCGCCGGCCCGCTCGCGCAGCTCGCCCGTGACCTGCTGGAACGGCGCACGGCGTATCCGCTCGAGAGGGACGAGGCGCGCGGCTCGATGCTGGTGGTGGGCGGCGCGTCCGGGAGCGGCGCGAACTTCAACGTCGTGCCGGGCAGCGCGTGGTTCTCGGTCGACCGGCGTTTCAACCCCGAGGAGGATCTCGACGAGGAGGTCGAGCGGCTGACGCGCACGATCGAGGACGCCGCGAGCCGCATCGGCGCACGCGTGCACATCGACCTGCTGCAGCGGCAGCCGTCGGCCGGCACGCAACGCGACCACCCGGCCGCGCTGGCGCTCGGAGCGTGCGTGGCGGCCGTGGAGGGCGAACGTCCGCGCTTCGAGCTGTGCCCCGGCGTGCTGGAGACCCGCTGGTACGCGCAGCTCGGCATCCCCGCGTTCGCGTATGGCGCCGGCAGACTGGACGTTTCGCACGGCCCGGACGAGTACATCGACGAGGCGGCGATGCGCCGCTGCGGCGCCGTCTATGCGCTCTTCGCGGCGGCCGCGCTCCGCTGAGAGCCTTCGCCGGAGGAGTTGCTCGCGGCCGTCGATGCGATCTCGCCGTGAAGTGCCTTCAGCGCTGCGACGTAGATCTCCGAGAAGGTGGGGAAGGGCTGGATCGTGTCGCGCAGCACCGCGAGCGGCACGCGCGCGCGGATCGCCAGGGTGGCCTGCTGCAGCCACTCGCCGGCCTCGGGACCGAGGGCATAGGCGCCGGTGAGACGCTCACCGTCGCTGAGCAACGTCAGGAAGCCGTTGTCTTCGGCATATGCGTGGGTATAGGTCGCAGTCTTCGGCACCTCGGCAAGCGGCGCTGTGGCGCTGAAGCGGGCTTCGCCCGCGCCGACCGCCGCGGCCTGGGGATCGGTGAAGACGACACGTGGCACCGCCTCGTAGTTGGCCTCTCGCGGCTCGCCGAGGATGTTGGCCGCGACCACCTCGCCCTGGTACTTGCCCATGTGGGTCAGCAGCCAGATGCCATTGACGTCGCCGATGGCCCATGTGCGCTCGGCCGCGCGCAGGTGGGCGTCGACCGGGATCCCATCGTCGGCGGCCGTGATGCCGACGTTCTCGAGGCCGAGCCCGCCGACGCGCGGACGCCGGCCTGTCGCGACCAGGAGGCGGTCACCGCGCACGTCGCTACCACTGTCGAGCTCCAGCACGTAGTCCTGGCCGTCGCGCCGCGCAGCGCTCGCGTGCACGCCAAGGGCGAGCGCCACGCCGTCGCGACGCAGTGCCTCGCCAAGTGCCACGCCGAGTGGCGCGGGCTCCCGGGCGAGGACGCGCTCCGCACCCTCGACGATTGTCACCTCGCCGCCGAGGCGGCGCACCGCCTGCGCCATCTCGACGCCGACCGCGCCGCCGCCCAGAATGAGCAGGTGCCGCGGGACGGCCTGCATGCCGGTCACCTCGCGGTTCGTCCAGATCCCCTCGAGCTCGCGCAGGCCCGGGACCGGCGGGACGACCGGATCCGAGCCGGTGGCGACGACGACGTGCGAGGCGGTGTGGAGCACGCCGTCGACCTCGACGACGCCAGGGCCGGCGAGCCGGCCGCTGCCGCGCAGCAGATCGATGCCCACGCTCGCCAGCCAGCGTTCCTGACCGGCGTCGGAGTACTTCGAGACCATGTAGTCGCGCCAGGCCAGCGCCGCGTCCACGTCGACCTGGGCGGTTGCTGCGGCGTCGCGCGCGCCATGCACGGCCTCGCCCGGCCGGAGCAGCGTCTTGGACGGGATGCAGGCCCAGTAGGAGCACTCGCCGCCCACCAGCTCGCGTTCCACGACGGCCACGCGCAGGCCTCCGTCGGCAAGTCTGCCGGCGCAGTGCTCACCTGGCGAGCCTGCGCCGAGGACGATGACGTCGTAGTCGCTCGTCATCGCCGGGCGCCTTCCATGTGGATCGGCGTCGCGGTGTTCACAGTCGGTTCACCTCTTGGTCATCGGGGGCGTCGGCGACCGTGGAGTAGGAGTTGGCGCGGTCGTCGACATGGGGCTCGAGGCCATCGTCCTCCCCTCGTTGCCTCCGTCGGTGCAACTCGGTGGCGTGAGAGTGGCGCTTCGGGCACCGTGTCGCGCCCGTACTTCACCCTGGTCGTTGCAACTGGTCTGCCGTGCGAGGCCACGAGAAGCCCGAGCCGGTCGTTACCGAGCCTCCGGAGGCTAGCAACCGCCGGTATGTCGTGAAATCACCTCGGCGCGTGGCCTGGAAATCACCCTTCATGTTCGCCGGTCGCTTCCGCGACGAGCTCCGCGAAGGCAACGACGTCGAGTCGGCGCTCGTCGAGACCATGACGCACGCCGGGCGCTCCGTGATCGTCTCCGGCTCCACGGTCGCGATCGGTCTGCTGGCGCTGGTCGCGCTGCCACTGCCGTTGCTCCGCTCGATGGGCCTGGGAGGCGTGTTGATCCCTGCAGTCGCGGTGCTCGCCTCGCTCACCCTGCTGCCGGCGATGCTCGCGGTTCTGGGACAGCGGATCAACAGCGTTCGCGTGATGCCGCGGCGCCTGATCGACCGCGGCCATGCCGAGGACGGGGCCTGGGGCCGCTGGGCGCGCTTCGTGCTGCGGCGCCCGGTCGCGGTCGCGGCCGTGGGCCTCGTGATCGTCGGCGTGCTCGCGGGCCTGGGCACGCAGCTGAATGCGAGCGAGGCGCAGCTGAAGAACTTCCCGGGGAGCGGCACCGCCATCGACGGTCGCAACCAGCTCGCGTCCGCCGGGATCAGCGCCGGCGTGATGAAGCCGCTCGACGTCCTCGTCGAGCACGGCGGCCATGCCCAGCAGGTCGCGGCCAGGCTCCGCGGCGTGCCGGGCGTGGCGGGCGCGAGCGCGCCCTCGACCTGGCAGCGCGGGCAGACCTCACTGGTCGAGGCGTTCCCTGCGATCGACGGCGCCGCTCCCGGCATCCAGGGCATCATCGATCGCAGCAACGCCGCCCTCGAGGGCACCGGGGGCAGGCTGACAGGCGTGGCCGCAGTCGATCGCGACTTCCTGCACTCCCTGTTCGGCAGCTTCCCGTACGTGTTCGCGCTGGTGCTGCTGCTGACGGCGATCCGCTGGCGCGGGCGTTCCGCTCGATCGTGCTGGCGATCAAGGCCGTGCTCCTGAACCTGTTCTCGCTCGCCGCGGCCTTCGGGATCGTCGTCTTCATCTTCCAGCAGGGACACGGCTCCTCGCTCTGGAGCATCGACGCGACCCAGTCCATTACCGCCTGGATCCCGATGATGATCTTCGCCTTCCTGTTCGGGCTCTCGATGGACTACGAGGTGTTCATGCTCTCGCGCATGCGCGAGGCCTACGACGAGACCGGCTCCACGAACAACGCGATCGAGCTCGGGCTCGCGCGCACGGGCAAGCTCGTCACCAGCGGCGCCCTGATCCTCATGTTCGCGTTCCTCGTGCTCTCGTCGAGCCCTGGCTACGAGGTGAAGCCGCTCGCGATCGGCCTGGCGGCCGGGATCATCTTCGACGCCACGGTCATCCGCGCACTGCTCGTCCCGGCGCTGATGCGACTGCTCGGCGACGCCAACTGGTGGATGCCCGAATGGCCTCGCGCGATCCCGCGCATCTCCCGCCGCAAGGTGGCAGCGGAGAGCGCATAGAAGGAAGCCGAGGACGGCCGTCGCGGCTGGACGACAGGCCGCGACGGCCTACTTCCGAGCAAGGTGTAGTGCGTCCGCCGCAGGGAATGGAGGGCCATGGACTCTCACCCGCAAGTCTCCACGGCCACGGCCACTGGTCGCTTCCGCGATCGGGCCGAGGCCGGTCGCATGCTGGCCGAGCGCCTCAGGGAGTACGCCGGCCGTGATGACGTCATCGTGCTGGGGCTGCCACGGGGAGGGGTCCCCGTCGCGTCCGAGATCGCCCGGGCGCTCGGCGCGCCGCTGGACGTCTTCGTCGTACGGAAGCTCGGCGTACCGGGCCACGAGGAGCTCGCGCTCGGCGCCATCGCCAGCGGCGGCGCCCGCGTCGTCAACAGGCGCCTGGTCGAGGCGCTCGCTATTCCGGCCGATCATCTCGCGGCAATCGAGGCGAAGCAGAGCCGAGAGCTCGTGCGCCGTGAGCGCGACTACCGCGGGGAACGACCGCCTCCCGACCTCGCCCGGCGGACCGTGATACTCGTCGACGACGGGCTCGCCACGGGATCGACGATGCTCGCGGCCATCCGGGCCGTCCTGCAGGAGCATCCTGCGCGCGTCGTGGTGGCGGTGCCGGTGGCGCCGCAGGACGTCGGCGCGGCACTCGGACACAAAGCGGACGAGATGATCTGCCTGCTCACACCGGCCGACTTCCAGGCGGTCGGCAGCTGGTACGACGACTTCTCACAGACGAGCGACGCCGAGGTGCGCGCGCTGCTCGGGCGCGCGCGGCAGCCGCCGCGGGCCGCCCTGCCGAGCACGATCCGCGAGCTGACGGGGGCGGCGAACGACTACGACCCCCTGGTGGAGCGAGCCGTTGCGACGAGCGTCGCCCTGATCGGCGAGGCCTCGCACGGAACCCACGAGTTCTATCGCGAGCGGGCGGAGATCACGAAGCGGCTGATCGCCGAGGCCGGGTACACGGCCGTCGCCGTCGAGGCGGACTGGCCCGATGCCTATCGGGTCAACTGCTACGTGCGCGGCGCCGGCGAGGATCCCGGCCCCGTGGAGGCGCTGAGCGACTTCCGCCGCTTCCCGGCGTGGAAGTGGCGCAACCGCGACGTGACGGAATTCATCACGTGGCTGCGCGAGTGGAACGACGCGCTGCCCTCGGGAGCGCCCAAGGTCGGGTTCTACGGACTCGATCTCTACAGCATGCATGCGTCGATGGAGGCCGTCGTCGAGTTCCTCGAGCAGGTCGATCCCGCGGCCGCCGAGCGAGCGCGCGAGCGCTTCGCGTGCTTCGACCACTTCAGCCGCGACCCCCAGATCTCCGGCTACGAGACGGGCCCCGGTAGCGCCGAGCCCTGTGAGCGACAGGCGGTCGAGCAACTCGTCGAGCTGCAGAGGAGGAGGGCCGAGCTCGCCGGCAGCGACGGGCGGGTCAGCGAGGATCGCTACTTCTACGCCGAGCAGAACGCTCGCCTCGTGGCCAACGCCGAGCAGTACTACGGAGCGGCGTTCCGCGGCGGGATCGAGAGCTGGAACCTGCGCGACCTGCACATGGCCGAGACGCTCGAGGCTCTCGTCGACCACCTGGGACGGACGCACGGTCCCCCGAAGGCGGTCGTCTGGGAGCACAACTCGCACGTCGGCGACGCGAGGGCGACGGAGCTGGGCCAGGCGGGAGAGCTGAACGTGGGGCAGCTCGTACGCGAGCGTCACGGCGCGGATGCAGTGCTGGTCGGGTTCACGACATTCACGGGCACGGTCACCGCGGCCTCGGAGTGGGGCGGTCCGGCTGAGCGGAAGCACGTCCGCCCTGCCCTCGCGGGAAGCTGGGAGGAGCTCCTGCACGAACGCGGCGTAGCGCGCTTCCTGCTCGAGCCGGCGGCGATGGGCGGACGCCGGCTGGAGCGAGCCATCGGCGTCATCTACCGCCCCGAGACGGAGCGCCACTCGCACTATTTCCACGCCCGGCTGGCGTTGCAGTTCGACGCAGTCATCCACATCGACGAGACGCGAGCGCTGGAGCCGCTCGAGCGCACGAGCCAGTGGGAGCAAGGCGAGCTGCCCGAGACCTTCCCGTGGGGGGTCTAGGAGTCGAAACGCGGACGCAGGAGGACGACGAGCGATGTCTGTACAGCTGAACGGATCGGGATACGAGCACGCCCAGAAGCTCGCGCGCGAGGGCCACGTCGTCCTCGACGAGCGCGACGACTGGAGCGAGCATCAGCCGACGGCGGCCGAGGAGAACGGGTTCATCAGGGAGCACGGCACCGAGGACTACGCGAGGTGGCATCTCGGAATCGATCGGAGCCATCCCGAAGGCACCAAGGAGCGCTACAAGTTCCCGTACGGCGATTTCGAGGACGTGCACCGCTGCGCCGTGCCCGCGGCCGAGTCCCGCGCCGGCCAGCGCAAGTACGAGGAGATCGAGCTGGCGGCGGCGCACCTGCACGGCATGCTGGAAGCGATCCGCGCATCTGCCTGATCCGCGCCGTCACTCCAGCGCGAACGACCCGGTGACGATGTCGCCTGCCGGCACGTACGTGGCGATCACGACGCCGGTGGAGGACACGGTGCTGTCGACGAGCTTCAGCCCCGAGGGGACGGCGCCGTCCGAGAACAGGCGCTTGCCCGAGCCGATGACGACCGGGAAGACCCACAAGCGGTACTCGTCTACGAGCTTGTGGCGCAGGAGCGTCTGGATCAGGTTGCCGCTTCCATGCACCTGCAACTCTGGCCCGTCTTCCCGCTTGAGCGCCGCGACGCCGTCCGCCGCGTCGCCCTCGATCAGGACAGATTTGCTCCATTCCAGCGCGGGACGGCTGCGCGAGGCGACGTACTTGGTGGCGTCGTTCAGAGGCTTGGCACCCTCGTCCTCCGAGGCGTGCGGCCAATGCGCCGCGAAGATGTCGTAGGTCTTGCGTCCCAGCACGAGGTCGAACGGCGTACTCATCGCCTCGCCCATGACCTGACCCATCTTCTCGTCCCAGTAGTGGAACGACCAGCCACCGAGGGTGAAGCCGTCGCTGTCGTCCTCCTGCCGTCCGCCCGGGGCCTGCATGACTCCGTCGAGGCTCAGGAAGGTGCTCACGATCAGCCTTCTCATCGTCGTGCCCTTTCGCTCGGATCTCCGGCTCGAATGCCTGCCGGTCGGTGTCTCGGACGGCCCGGCGGAGCAAAACTCATCGGCTCACCCCGTGTCGATCGCCAGGTCCCCGCCGGCCGGATAGCGCCGGCGCGCCGGCAGCTGTGTGCGGAAGCCGCGCTCGCTCTTCACGCTCTCCTGCACGGCGTGGGCACCGTCGTGACGCATGAGGTGGATTCAACACCCCAGAGCGAGGCACGCAGGTAGTCATTGCCGGCGGATGGTGGATTCCGGTTTTGGGCGGCCACCGAGTGGAACACGTACCGGCGCACCCCGTGAGGACCCCCGGCTCAGGCCAGTCCTCACGGGGAGCCGCCGACTGAAGCGGTGGCTGCACCCATCGGGGTCTGACCCGGATTTGTTCACCAAGGCCGAGTCCTATTCCCGCTCGGCGCTGGCGAGCACGACGAGGTTCCGATCGGGATCAAGCAGGCGCAGGATGAAGTAGCCGTCCGTCTCCTCGATCGGGCCTGGATC